>PMSU01000130.1 GCA_003168255.1 Actinomycetota bacterium | reverse complement strand
CGTCCGGCGCCGCCGGCTCCCAGTCCCTGACGTCCCCTAGAACGAAGGACAGCCTGCCACCGCCCGGCCCGCCGTCACCCAGCCCGCCTTCACCCAGCCCGCCGTCACCCAGCCTGCCGTCCCGCGCGGCCTCGATCATGGCCGCGGAGCTATCCACCCCGACAACCGTCGCACCCGGCCAGCGCTCGGCCAGCGTGGCGGTCAGCTCGCCGGGACCGCACCCCAGGTCCACCACCAGCCGCGGGTCCTGGGCTCCGACCCTGGCAAGCAGGTCGGTGAAGGGCCGTCCCCGCTCGTCGGCGAACCGCCGGTACTGCCGTGGATCCCACATGCGACCACATTTCTCTTGACATCAAGATATCTACCGGACCTTGTCTACCGGACCAAGCCTCTCGATGTCAAGAGATATGCTCAGGATCATGACGGAGCAGCTCAGGGACGAGGTCGACGACCTGGTCGCCGCGTGGCGGACAGAACGTCCCGACCTCGACGCATCGCCGTTGCAGGTGCTGAGCCGGATCTCACGGCTGGCCAGGCACCTGGATCGGGCCAGGAGAGCGGCGTTCGCCGCCCGCGGGCTGGACTCCTGGGGATTTGACGTGCTGTCCGCGCTGCGCCGGCAGGGGCCGCCCTACCAGCTCAGTCCTGGCGCCCTGCTCCGGGCGACCCTGGTTACATCGGGCACCATGACGAACAGGATCGACAGGCTGACCGCCACCGGACTGGTTAGCAGGCACCCGGATCCGCAGGACAAGCGAGGCGTGCTCGTCACCCTTACCGCCGAAGGCCGCAGCCGGGTGGACGCCGCGCTGGCGGACCTGCTCAGCAGCGAGGAAGCGCTGCTGGCCGGGCTGGACCGCGGCCAGCGGCAGGAGCTGGCGGGCCTGCTGCGGGTCCTGCTCGCGCCGTACGACGCCCGCGGTCAGCGGGGGTAACGGCAGATCACCCGCTGATCTCGGAAGGGCTGACCACGACCGCGCCCTGAGCCGGGCCGACTACCCGTACGGCCGACCGGCATACCCCGGCGCCGGTCAGCGCGACGATAAGGTCCACGGCGCGCTTCGCATCGGTGACAAGGAACGCGCAGGTGGGCCCCGAGCCGGAGACCACCGCGCCGAGGGCCCCGTACTCCCGGCCGACCGCCAGGGTCCTGCGCAGCTCAGGCCGCAGCGATATCGCGGCGGGCTGAAGCTCGTTGCCGAGCAGCGGCCCGACCTCGGCCGGATCGCCGGATCGCAGCGCGGCCATGAGCCCGGCGCTCGGCCGGGGCGGCGACACGGTGAAGCCGCGGGCGGCCCGGATCCGGTCGCACGCCTTGTACACCTCAGGGGTAGACAGCCCGCCTGAGGCGAAGGCGAGCACCCAGTGGTACTGGCCTGCCACCAGCGCGGGAGTCAGCCGCTCACCCCGTCCCTGACCCACTGATGTCCCGCCGACCAGGGCGAACGCCACGTCGCTTCCGATCCCCGCGGCAACCTCCGCGAGCTCGGCGTGGCTAAGGCCGGCCCGCCACAGTTCGTTGCACGCAACCAGCGCCGCTGCCGCATCGGCGCTACCGCCCGCCAGGCCGGCCGCAACCGGTATCCGCTTCCTGATCTCGATCGCGACGCCTGCCGCCACGGCACCGGCCCCATCGGCGGCGGCATCCGAAGCGACCCGCGGGATGCGCCGCGGCGGGAGGCCAGCCGCCCTGGCGAGCGCGGAAGCCGCCTGCATGGCGAGGTTGCCGTCACCGTCCGGGACGCTGTCCGCGCCCTCGCCGGTGACCGTGACCCTGCCGCGGTCGGAATGGCTGACCGTCACCTCGTCGTAGAGCGATACCGCGTGGAATACCGTGACGATCTCGTGATACCCATCCGGCCGGGCCGGTCCCACGGCTAGCTGGAGGTTCACCTTTGCGGGCACCCGCACGGTCACAGCTGTCACGATTCGATGATCGTACCCGCCGGGCGGCCTGCCCGCTCGGCACGCCGGCGGCCGTTAGCCCGGCTGGGCACCGGCCAGCGCGATGGCCGCGAACTCCACGACCCCGAGCGATTCGGCCCTGGCAGCGGGGTCTACGCCGGCCTCCCGCAGGATTCGCTCGGCGCGAGCGGGTGAGCCTGCCCAAGATGAGATTGCCGAACGGAGCATCTTCCTGCGCTGCGCGAACGCGGCATCAATCACGGCGAACAGCTGCTGCCTGGTCACCTCGGGCACTGGCGGCTCATGGCGAGTGAAGGCGACCAGCCCGGATTCCACCCGCGGCACCGGCCAGAACACGGTGCGCGGCACCGGCCCGGCCCGGCGCAGCTGGGCGAACCAGGCCAGCTTCACCGTCGGCACGCCGTAAACCCTGTTGCCGGGCGGCGCGGTCATCCGGGCGGCAACCTCGGCCTGCACCATGACCACCCCCCGGACAAGCGAGGGCACGGTGTCGAGCAGATGCAGCAGCACCGGAACGGCGGCGTTGTATGGCAGGTTGGCGACGAGCACGCTGACTGGTTCGCCTGGCAGGCTCGGTACCCGGGCCGCGTCCGCCGTGACCACCTCCAGCCGGCTGGCCAGCCCGGGCGCCATCGATGCGGCCGTTCGCGGCAGCTCAGCGGCGAGAACCGGATCTATCTCGACCGCCAGCACCCGGCGGGCAGCGGGGAGCAGGGCCAGGGTGAGCGAGCCGAGTCCCGGGCCGACCTCGAGCACATGATCGTCGGGCTGGACGCCGGCGATCGTCACGATCCGGCGCACGGTGCCAGGATCGATGACGAAATTCTGGCCCAGCCGCTTCGACGGCCGGAAGTCCAGCCTGGCCGCGATCTCGCGGACGTCAGCCGCGCCGAGCAGCCGGTGGGATGCCACGATCACCGGTGCCAGGTTCTCACCACGGGCCGAAGACCCGCTCGGCGGTCCGGGTGATCTGTCCGCAGAGCTCGGCGATGTCCATTGCCTTCAGCTCGGCCAGCTTGCGCAGCGTGTGCGCCGCCAGCCACGGGGCGTTGGGCTTGCCCCGGTGCGGCACCGGCGTGAGGAAGGGCGCGTCGGTCTCCACCAGCAGCAGGCCGGCCGGGGCGGCCGCGGCCGCGGCCCGCAGCGGCTGGGCGTTGGCGAACGTAAGGTTCCCGGCGAAGCTCATCACGTAGCCGGCCTCAGCGCACTGCTTGACCATCCGCTCGTCACCGGAGAAGCAGTGGAACACCACCTTCTCCGGCGGGCCCTGCTCGTCAAGAATGCGCAGCACATCCTCGTGCGCCTCCCTGTCGTGGATCACCAGCGCCTTGCCCGTCCGCTTGGCGATCTCGATGTGCGCACGGAACCACTCCTGCTGCACCGGCGGCGCGGCGCGGTCCCGGTAGTAGTCGAGGCCGGTCTCACCGATGGCCCGCACCTTCGGCAAGGCCGCGAGTGCCTCAATCTCGGCAAGCACCGCCTCGGCAAGCACCGCCTCGGCAGGCACGGCCTGCGCTGACGGCGCCGCTGCCGCGGGACCGCCGCGATCCGGTCCGGCTGATACGGCTGCCTCCGTCTCGTTCGGATGGATGGCCACCGCTGCGTAGACGTCCGGGTGCGCGGCGGCGCATTCCGCCGCCCAGCGCGACGAGGGCAGGTCGCAGCCGATGGTCACCAGCCGCCGGATGCCCACTGCGTGCGCGTCGGCAAGCACCTGCTCGACCGGAACATTCATGATGTCCAGATGACAGTGGCTGTCCAGCGCCTCGGCCGGCAGCGCGGCGGCGGTCAGGTCCGCCGGCGTCACGCCCCCTCCAGCCTGGCAAGCTCCTCATCGACCACCGAGGGTGCCAGCTTGGCGAACAGCGGGGTAGGCGGCTGTAGCGGCGTGCCAGGCCGGATCGGCATGTGCTCCCAGCGTGCCGCCACGTTGTAGTCACCGGTAATGACGGGGTAGGACGGCCCGCCATCCTCGTCCACCTCATCGATGCGCGGCATGCCAGACCACTCGCCGGTGCCGCCGAGCATCTCGTAAACCCGCTGGGACGAGCGCGGCAGGAACGGGCTGAGCATCGTCTTGGCGTCGTCTACCAACTGGAGCGCCACGTGGCAGATGGTGCGCATCCGCTCAGGATCCGTCTCGCGCAGCTTCCATGGTGCCTGGTCGGAGAGGTACTTGTTGGCTTCCGACGTTGCCCGCAGCGCGGCGGTGGCGGCCGCCTTGAACCTGCACCTGGCAAGCGGGTCGCCGACCAGGCCGAACGACTGACGGGAGTGCTCAAGTATCGCCACGTCCTGCTCGGTCAGCGTGCCTGGCGGCGGGATCGACCCGATGTTGCGTGCCGCGAATGAGACCGACCTGTTCACCAGGTTCCCCCAGTTGGCGACGAGCTCGTCGTTGTTGCGGCGGACGAACTCACTCCAGGTGAAGTCGGTGTCCTGGTTCTCGGGCCCGGCGACCGCGACGTAATAGCGCAGCGCGTCCACGTCGTAGCGGTCAAGGAAATCGCGCACGTAGATGACGACGTTGCGGGAGGAGGAGAACTTGCGGCCTTCCATCGTCAGGTACTCGCTCGACACCACCTCTGTCGGCGGCTTCAGCGCGCCCAGGGAGCCAGGCGTGCCGCCCTTGCCACCCTGACCGCTGTAGCCGAACAGCATGGCCGGCCAGATCTCGNNTGTCCTTGCCCATGAAGTAGTAGGACTCGGCGTCGGGCGCCTGCCACCAGGCCCGCCATGCGTCCGGATCGCCGGACCGCCTGGCCCACTCGATCGAGGCGGACAGGTAGCCGACCACCGCGTCGAACCAGACGTAGATCCGCTTGTCCGGCCGGTCCCGCCAGCCGTCGAGCGGCACCGGTACGCCCCAGTCGAAGTCACGGGTGTAGGCGCGCGGCTTCAGGTCATTGAGCAAGTTGAGCGAGAACTTCAGTACGTTCGGCCGCCACTGGCCGCTCTTGGACTGGAGCCACGTGCCGAGCGTCTCGGTGAAGGCCGGCAGGTCGAAGAAGAAGTGCTCGGTCTCGACGAACTTGGGCGTCTCGCCGTTGATCCTCGATCGCGGGTTGATGAGGTCCACCGGGTCCAGCTGGTTGCCGCAGTTGTCGCACTGGTCGCCGCGCGCGCTGTCATATCCGCAGATGGGGCAGGTTCCCTCGATGTACCGGTCCGGCAGCGTACGGCCGGTGGATGGCGAGATCGCGCCCATGGCGGTCTTGGCGAAGATGTAGCCGTTGTTGTAGAGCCCGGTGAAGATTTCCTGGGTCACCGCGTAGTGGTTGCGGGTAGTCGTACGGGTGAAGAGGTCGTAGGACATGCCCAGGTTTGTCAGGTCCTCGGCGATGATCCGGTTGTAGCGGTCGGCGAGCTCCCGGGCGGTCACGCCCTCCGCGTCGGCCTGCACCTGGATCGGGGTCCCGTGCTCGTCGGTGCCGCTGACCATGAGCACCTGGCTTCCCGACATCCGCTGATACCTGCTGAACATGTCGCAGGGCAGTGCGAACCCGGACACGTGCCCGATGTGGCGCGGGCCGTTCGCATAAGGCCAGGCGGGGGCGGCAAGGATATGGCGGCTCGACGAAGGCATGGGGAAAGCCTATTGGCCGCCGGCGCTGCGCCGGGCCCATTAGCTCACCTGGCAGCGCGCCCGGCCGGCGGTACCTCCGCTGTCTGCGGCATCCCGGCGTCCGCTGCGGCGGCCGGCGCTGTCGCTCGCATCCCCGCATCCGCGGCATCCGCTGCGGCGGCCGGCGCTGCCGCTGGCATCCCCGCATCCGCGGCCGCGGCCGACTGACCGTGCGCCGCCCCCTCGCCGGGGTGCTGGCTACGCCTGATGCCCAGGATGCTGAGGAAGAACGTGCCGAAGATCGCCTGGCAGCTGACGATGAGCGCGGTCGCCGACGGCACCATGAGCCGCAGCACGTGGGTGGGCTGTAGCGGCCCGAACCCGTGTGTCTGCCAGTCGACGAGCGACGTCACGGTACCGGCCAGGCCGGCCAGCCCGAGCAGGCCGCCAGCCACCAGGCCTCGCTCCAGGGTCCAGGTCCGCAGCACCCGCTGCGGCCAGCGATCCTCAGGCAGGAAGCCCTCTGCGCTCGCGTAGACCTTGGTGAACAGCGCGAACAGCACGGCCTGGAAACCGATCACCACCATCGCCGCGGCGGCGACGAGCGTATCGACGTCAAACCTGACGGTGCCGACGCTGAACGGTGCGGGAACCACCGCCACGCCGATCACCAGGCCGATCGCCAGCACCACCAGTCCGGGGATGAGGAACAGCCAGCGCGGGCTGAACAGCAGCAGGAACCGAAGATGCCGCCAGCCATCCCGCCAGCTCCGCAGGTGCGGTGGCCGGCTCCTGCCGTCCGGCGCCAGCGTGGTCGGCACCTCGGCGATCCGCTGCCCGGCCAGCGTCGCCTTCACCACCATCTCGCTGGCGAATTCCATCCCGCTCGCCTGTAGCCCGAGGGCAAGCACGCTGTCCCTGCGGAACCCGCGCAGCCCGCAGTGGAAGTCACCGATCTTGCTGCGGAAGAACAGCCTGCCGATGAAGCTCAGCACCGGGTTGCCCAGGTAGCGATGCAGGGCAGGCATGGCCCCCGGCGCGATGCCGCCGGCGAACCGGTTGCCCATTACCAGGTCGGCGCCATTGCGCAGAGCCAGCACGAACGGCATCAGCTCGGCGAAATCGTAGCTGTCGTCGGCGTCGCCCATGATGATGTAACTGCCCCTGGCCGCCAGGATCCCGCCCATCAGCGCATTGCCATAGCCCTTGCCCGGCACCGGAACGACTCGTGCCCCTGCCTCACGGGCCAGCGCCTGGCTGCCATCGGTGCTGCCGTTGTCCGCGACAACGACCTCTCCGTCCACGCCATGGGCGGCAAGGAACCCGGCTGCCTTGCGAACGCAGGTGGCGACCGTTTCCGCCTCGTTGAGGCACGGCATCACCACGGTCAGTTCCACGTCGTCTCCTCTGGGCCGACGTCCAGGCTACGGCCTGGCGGCGCCGCTGCTGGTCCGCTGGCGGCTCCAGGCGCCACTGGTTCGCCCGCGACCCCGGACACCACCGCTTCGTAGACCGCGCGCCTGCGCAGCCCGCGGGACAGGGCCACCGAGGCGATGGCGTCCCTGCGTGACGCGCCGGCCGCCACCAGTTCGGCCGCCTCATCGGCCGCGGCGGCCAGGGCCGACCGCGTCTCGTCGGGCTCGGGTGCGGCCGCGCCCGCCACGACGAGCGTGATCTCGCCGCGGACACCGGCAGCGGCCCAGCCGGCAAGCTCGGCCAGCGTGCCGCGGCGGATTTCCTCGTGCGTCTTGGTCAGCTCGCGACACACCACTGCCCTGCGCAGCTCGCCGAACGCCCCGGCAAGCTGCGCCAGCGTCGCCGCGAGCCTGCGCGGCGACTCGAAGAACACCATGGTCCGCTGCTGCCCAGCCAGCTCGGCCAGCCGTCGCGACCGCTCGCCGGCCCGCCGGGGCGGGAACCCTTCGAAGCAAAACCGGTCGCAGGGCAGGCCGGACACGGCGAGCGCCGCCGTGACCGCGGACGGCCCCGGCAGTGCGCACACCCGGACGCCCGCCGACACCGCCGCCGACACCAGCCGGTACCCGGGATCGCTGACACTCGGCATGCCGGCGTCGGTAACAAGCAGCACATCATGGCCCGCGGCCAGCTCATCGATGAGCCCGGCGACCTTGCGCTGCTCCACGGCGTCGTAATACGACACGACCGTGGCGGTGAGCGAAATGCCGAGGCCCGCGGCCAGCCTGCGCAGCCGCCTGGTGTCCTCTGCCGCGATTATCCGCGCCTGCGCGAGAGCCGCGGTGAGCCTGGGTGATGCGTCATCCAGGCAGCCGATCGGGACCGCCGCGACGGTCAGGGTTCCTGGTGAGTTGTCTTTCATGCCGTGACTCACGCTAGCGTCCCCGCACTAATACGATGGCAACCGATGACGACATCCCAGGCGGAGGCGGCAACCACGCGTAGGCGCCCGCACCTATCCGCGCTTGCAGTCAGGCTCTGTCCGCCGATGCCGGGGAGCCGGGCCTGGGGCTGGATAGGCCCGCTGCTCGTCACTGCGTTTGGTACGTTCCTGCGGTTCAACAGGCTCTCGGTCCCACCATCGATCGTCTTTGACGAGACGTATTACGTACCCGATGCCCTCGGGATCCTCAAGTACGGAACCGAGCACAACTACATAAGTAACCGCAACGGCCTGCTCGCGCGGGGCGACCCGCACATCTGGGCTCCCGGCGGCGAGTTCGTCGCCCATCCGCCGTTCGGAAAAATCATGATAGCGGCGGGCGAGTGGCTGTTCGGGCTTAACCCGTTCGGGTGGCGATTCGCGGTCGCTGTCGTGGGCTCGCTTGCCATCCTGATGACCGCGCGGATCGCCCGCCGGATGACCAGATCCACGCTGCTCGGCTGTGTCGCAGGCCTGCTGCTGTCCCTTGACGGCCTGGAATTCGTGATGAGCCGCACGGCGCTGCTCGATATCTTCCTGATGTTCTGGATACTTGCCGCGTTCGGCTGCCTTGTGATCGACCGCGACCAGGCCAGGGAACGCCTGGCCAACGCCATGCAGCGCGGCCGGCCCGACGACGGCGGACCGCACCTCGGCGTGCGCTGGTGGCGCGTGCTGGGCGGCGTCTGCCTCGGGCTCGCCTGCGCCTCCAAGTGGAACGGCGTCTGGTATATCCCGGCGTTCGGCGGGCTCGCCCTCGCCTGGGATGCCGGCGCCCGGCGTGCGGCCGGGGTATCGCACTGGGTCTACGGCGGGCTTGTGCGTGACGGCCGCTGGGTGCTCGCCTCCCTCGCCGCCATCCCGCTCGTCACGTACATAACCGCCTGGAGCGGCTGGCTGTTCACCAACACCGGCTATGACAGGGACTGGGCCGCGCAGCACGGCATCCACACTCCGGTGATCTCGGCGCTGGTCTCGCTGTTTGAGTACAACAAGGCGATGCTGCACTTCAACGCCACCCTGTCCGTGCACCACCCGTACGAGTCGCAGCCCTGGTCTTGGCTAGTGATCAGCAGGCCCGTCTCGTACTACTACGCGCCTTCCAAGCTCGGCCAGGATGGCTGCCACGTCGCGAACTGCTCGCAGGAAGTCCTGGCTATCGGCACGCCGATGATCTGGTGGGTGTCCATCGCCACCCTGCTCATCTGCATTGCCTGGTGGCTGACGCAGCGGGACTGGCGGGCGGGCGCCGTCCTGGTTGGCGTCGCGGCCGGCTTGCTGCCCTGGTTCCTGTTCCTGAACAGGACCAAGTTCTACTTCTACGCCGTCGCCTTCGACCCGTTCCTGGTGCTTTCCATTACCCTGTGCCTCGGCCTGCTCATCGGCTCGGCCCGGGCAAGTCCCGCGCGCCGTGTGATAGGCGCGGCCGTTACCGGCGCGTACCTGCTCGCCGTGCTGCTCAACTTCTATTACCTGTACCCGGTCCTCGCGGCGAAGGTGATCCCGTACAGTTCCTGGCTGGCCAGAATGTGGTTCAGCACCTGGATCTGACCGCGGCGCGTCAGTCCCGGATCTGCTCCCAGGGGACCGGCAGCCGCTCCATCTCGCCCGGCTCGAATTTCGTCAGCCCGCCGGCGTAGGTGCGGCCCTGGCCGAGCCCGACCGAGCGCCGCAGGTACCCGGCGAGCCGGTCGAGAACCTGGCCGGGCAGGGGGTCCCGCGGGTAGAGCCCGTGCGCGATGTTCAGGTGGCGGACGCCGGCCATGTTGCGGACGAAGGCGGGCGGGCGGCGGGCCATGTAGCTGGCCAGGATCGGCGCGGGCTCGGCCAGCCTGACCCGCCACCAGGGACGGCGATGCCTGGCGATGTAGGAATCCGCGGCGCCAGCCCGGGCCGCGCTGGCGATGAACGCGCGGACCAGCTCGCGCTCCGGGTCGGCCAGCCCGTCGAGCTCGGCGGGCAGATCGATGACGACCCGCAGCGACGCGGCGGTGGCGAGCACCTCAGCGGCACCAAACAGCTCCCGTGCCCTGGTAACCGCGGGGAACCGGAACCTAAGCGGAACGTCGGCGTCGGCCTGACCGCGGACCCAGACCGCATTCGCCCCGGTGACCTGGCCGCGATGGACCCGGCAGATCTCGCCGAGCTCGACATGACCGGCCGGAAGCCGGGCCGACGGCCTGGCCGGGTCGCGCACCAGCGGTCCCCAGCGGCGCGCCTGCGTCAGCCTGGCGCGGGATACCGGCTGGCCGCCGCTGAGCGCACCGAGCTCGTCGGGACTGGCAGCCAGCCGCAGCCGCATCGAGTCCGGCTTGCTGCCCGGCAGGAAACACGAGATTGCCGACGTCACGGTCGCGTCGGCGAAGACTGGGGAAGCCGGCTCAAGCAGGTGCACCGACTGGCCGCCGAGGTCGCCGAGCAGCAGCGACCGGACCAGGCTGCCGTAGTTCACATCGAGCCATTCGGCGGCCGTGATGAATACCCCGATGTCACCAGGAGCCGCGTGCAGCGCGGTGGCGAGGAAAAAATGCACGTGCAGGCCGGCCAGGCCGCTTGCGGCCAGGCCACGGCGGCGCGCGGTGCCGGCGAACCATTGCTTCCAGTCCGCCGGTATCTGGTGATGGCGCACGTAGGGCGGGTTGCCCAGGTACAGGGTCGGGCCGCTGGCCGGCGGAATCCGCACTGACCGGTAGTCGTCCCGTATCACCGTTGCCCGGGACGCGAGGCCGGCTGCGGCAAGATTAGCCCGCGCGATGAGGGCGGCAACCGGATCGGTCTCGACACCGATGAGCTCGGCTTGCGGCCAGCGGCGGCCGGCCGCGACAAGGAACCGCGCCGACCCCGTGCCCGGGTCGATCACCCGGCGCGGACCGGCGTCGCCGGGCTGGCGTGCCGCCCATTCGATCATGCTCGCCACGATGGGACTGGGGGTGAGCGTCTGGCCAAGCTGCCTGCGGCCGACTGCTCCCCTGGCTGCACAGAGCGCGTCACCGAGCGGGTCGCGGCCTGCGGCGATTCGCTCGCGCAGGGCGTCGAGGACCGTATCCGGCTCCAGGTCGGCCGCCGGGCCGGCGGCGAGCTCCCGTTCCGCGTCGGACAGGCCGGCTACCTGCTCCGCGCCGAGGCCGAACGCCGCTTTGATCAGCACGGCCAAGCGCTCGGCGGCCGGCCTGGAGCCGGATGTCGTATTCACGGTGTCCATCCTGCTCGCGTTCACCATCGGCCGCCCGGCGGGCGGCCGGCTCGCCACGTCGCGAAATTGTGACCAACTTCTCCTAGCTGAATCAGCGTCCGGGAACGTCTATGGGTTAGGAGCGTCCAACAGGCTGGAGCGACGATGAGTGTCAGCGACCACGCACAGCAGCGTTGCATCAGATTCGCAGCCGCCGGCGCGCAGCCGCGCGGCCCGCGTTACCCGGCGGAGGCGCAGGCCCTAGACAGGCTGCCCGAATCCGACATCCTCTGTGCCCTGCGCGACCTGCCCGACGAGCTCAAGCTTGCGGTCTACCTTGCGGACGTCGAGGGCTACCGCTATAAGGAGATAGCGGAGATCATGGGGACGCCGGTCGGCACGGTCGCCTCTCGCCTGCACCACGGTCGTGGCCGGATCCGGGACTGGCTTGCGCTGTCCGCGGTGAAACGCGGCCTGGCGGCAGCGCCGGGCTGATCAGGAGCCGAACAGCCGATCGCATACCCGCGCGGCCGCCTTGCCGTCGTCGAGCGGGCAGTACCTGGCAGCGAACGCCTCGTACTGGCTGCGATGCCGGTCCGCCACCGCATCGATGTCCCGCACCGCCGCTAGCACCTCGTCGGACGTGGCCAGCAGCGGCCCCGGCGCCTCGGCCTCGAGGTCGAAGTAGAAACCGCGCAGGGTGTCCCGGTACTTGTCCAGGTCATAGGTGAAGAACAGAATCGGCCTGCCGGTGCTCGCAAAGTCGAACATCACCGATGAGTAGTCCGTGATCAGGACATCGCTGATCAGGAAGAGCTCGGAGATGTCGGGGTAGTCCGTGACGTTGAGCGCGAACCCGGGACGCATCCCGGCCGGCACGTCGTCGGCCAGGTGGTGGTGGCCCCTGACCAGGATCAGGTAGTCATCGCCGAGCGTGCGCCATGCCTTCTCCAGGTCGAGCCGAAGGTCGAACCGGTACTTACCGGACGCATAGAACTGGTTGTCCCGCCAGGTCGGGGCGTAAAGCACCACGCGCTTGCCATCGGGCAGGCCGAGCTTCCTGCGCACCTGGGCGGCGGCCGCTGCCGAGCCGCCGCGGCAGAGCACGTCGTTGCGCGGGTAGCCGTACTCGCAGATCTCGCCATCGAACTTGAACGCACGGCGCAGGATGGGCGTGCTGAAGGCATTCTGCGACAGCAGCAGATCCCACTTGGCCACGTCCTGCGACAGGTGGCCGAAGTAGGCGGTCCCGCTGGCGAACTGCGGCCGCTGGATGTCGAACCCGATCCGCTTCAGCGGCGTGCCGTGCCAGGTCTGTAGGTAGATCTGGCCGTCCCGCTTGCGGTAGTGCGCCTGCATGTCGTCGTTCGAGATCACGTACCGGCAGCGGGCGAAGGCCTCGTAATACTCCTCCGTGCCCGACAGCACGACGGTGTCACCGGCCGGAGCCGGCACCGACCAGTCGTTCACCACCCAGATGCGCTCGCGGTCATCGCCGCGGCGGCGCAGCTCTTCGGCGATGCCGAGGGGGTTGTCGCTGCACTGCTTGCCGTTCCAGCTGACGAACAGGATCGCTTCCCGCAGCGGCAGTTTGCCCTGAACTGGGTAGAGCGCCCTGCGCAGCAGCCGCTGGTTGAAGTTGCCCTGCTCGGTCAGGCGAAGCTTGGGCTCGGCGGTGATGATGGGTGCGTCGTAGCCCGCCGTGGAGAACGTGTACAGCTTGGGCCCGGCGCCCACCTTCTTATGCGTGATGCCCGCCAGCTGCGCGTGATCGTACTGGAGCCTGACCGGGCGGCCGCCGTCCTGCGTTCTGGCCGAGATATCCCAGACGCCGTCACGCAACGGCATTCCTATACCGAACGTTGGCATCGCGGCCACATCGATCTCGATGGAGAACCGGTCGTCGTCCCGGCGCAGCGCAGCGACGTGGTGATCGCCGGAGTCACGGCGGCGGAGCACTGTCTGGACGGCCTCACCGGACGGACCCGGGTACCGGCCGGTCAGCAGCAGCTTGCCGTCAGCATCCCAGGCGTGCTCATGGATCACGGCGCGGACAGCGCGCTCAGCGACCACGGCGTTGCCGTAGCGGGACCTCGAAACCGCCAGCTCGCGGGTGCCCCGGGGGTAGCTGGCTTCGGCCAGGCTCGCGGGGAAGGCCACCTGCATCCGGCCGCCGCCGGGAACCTTCACGTGCAGCGCCCACTCGGTGCCGTCGTTCTCCCTCGCCGAACCTGCCGCGATCGGGTCGGCCGGGTCGATGCTGGCCGGGAGGCAGTCAACGGGCACCGCGGCACGCAGCCGGGCAGCCGGGCCGGCCGTAGGCACCGACTCGGCCGGGAAATACTGCGTGGCCGTGCCGCCCTGGCGGACGAGGACCAGCTCGCCTGCCTTCTTCGGCTGGCCGGGCTGGGCCTGCTCGGGAAGGTCGCAGTCGACCTCCACCAGGAGGTTCTCACCCTCTTGCCCGAATCCTGCCAGCCGGGCCGGAGTCCGCACCACGCCGATGTGCAGGTGCCGCCCGACCCATTCAGGGCGCACTCGCAGGCCCGGCGTGGCCTGGAGGAAGTCCGGGCGCTCTGCCGCGCCGAGCGCGGGACTGTGCACCCGGGCGGGCCGCCACACGCCGTGCGCCCGGACCAGCACAAAGCAATCCCAGTCGCCGGTCAGCCAGTGTCCGGCTATCCGGAACCAGCGGGAGCTGATCTCGCACCGGAACCCCGCCCAGTCGTAGCTGTAACGCTCCTGGCCGGACTGTGCGGTCGCCTGTGTGTGCGGGAACGAAGTGGCCAGCGCCACGATCGGCGGGCGCATCCTGCGTCGCGGGCGCAGGATAACGATCTTCGAGGTGTACCTGCGCTTGCTGATGTCGATGGAAGGGACGTACGCGCACCCCGAGATGACAAGCCGGCCACGCCGCCAGCCGATGCCTTCCACCTGAACGAACGGGTCCAGGTCCCGCCAGTACGGTTTGTACACCTTGCCGGGAATGTGCGCAGCCGGATCGCGGCGCCAAGGTAGATCGGCGCGCAGCCTGCCAAACTTCCGTACCACCGGAATGGTCTGGACCGGCTGGTCGAGCAGCCAGGTCACGAATTCGAGCAGCCTTTTCAGATCCCGGGCCCTGATGAGGTAGTAGGCAAGCTTGTGGGTGGCCGGCAGCGTGCGATAGACCTGCCGCCGGACCTGGGCCAGGTAGGAGTTTGTCAGGTCGATGAACTCCCGCTGGTAATCGTCGGTGACCTTGTAGAGGTCACGTACGTACAGCCAGAGGTCGTTCACCAGCGCCTTGCGCTGATGCTGCCTGAGCAGCTTGGCCGGAGCGTGCTCCGCGAGGAAGCTGTCGATGTTGAGCAGCGCCGTGATGCGGTCGCGCAGGTTGGCGATATCTGTGCGGCTCTGGGTAATGGAGAGCTCGCCCTGCCCGCGATGCCGCCAGTAGTAAATGTCGTCGGTGATGACATCGACCGACTTGGCGAGCACGTGAGCCCGCTCCATGAGCTGGAGATCTTCCCAGACCACGCCCTCTGGGAAAGAGAGCTTGTTGTCGTCCCAGAATTTCTTCCTGAACAGCTTGTTCCACACTGACACGTCATAGAGCAGCGACGGCGTCTTCGTAATGTGCGTGCCGATACGACGACCCTTGATCGCCAGGGCGTGCAAGGCGGATTGCCCGATTCCTTCCGAACTTATCCGCAGCACGTTCCCTGAGACGATGTCGGAGCCTGAACTCTCCAGCGTGTGCAGGAGCACCTCATAGGCATTGCGCACAATCATGTCGTCGGCGTCGACGAAGGCGAGGAACTCCCCGGTGGCCCGCCCTATGCCATGGTTGCGCGCGTAGCCCGGGCTGCCGCCGTGCGGCACCTGGATGAGCGTGAACCTCGGGTCGGCCGCCGCCTGCGCCGCGGCGATCTCGGCGCCGGAGTCGGTGGAGCCGTCGTCCACCATGAAGACCTCGAGGTCGGGCATGGTCTGCGCCGCGATGGACTTCAGGCAGTCAGCGAGCGTTTCGGAATTGTTGTAGAACGGCACCACGACGCTGACGCGCGGAACTGCCACCTCGCTTTTCCCTCCACCCATGAGCAGGCCGACCAGGCCTGCGCCTGACGTACCGTATCAGCGGGCGGGCATCTCCCACCCGAGGAGCACAGGATCGTACACGCGCTCGACGTAGATCTGGTGCCAGAGCGAGAACACCATCAGGGCCCATAGCTGGCGCCAGCTCACGTCGGGCTCACCCGCGTGGTAGCGGCGCAGCATGCCGAGCACCGCCTCGCGGTCGACCCACCGGTCGGTCTGCGCTTCGCGCAGCAGCTGGTCGGCGAAACCAAACCACTCGCCGGACAGCCACGGCCCGACCGGCACCGGAAACCCGAGCTTCGCTCGCTCCGCCGCCGCCTGCGGAAGGACCTCGCCCATTGCCTCGCGCAGCGCGAACTTGGTGGTACCGCCGGCCGTCTTCTCCTCGCGGGAGAGGCGGGCCGCGACGGCCATCACCTCACGGTCGAGAAAAGGCGTCCGGAGCTCCAGGCCGTGCGCCATCGTCATCCTGTCCGCCTTGACCAGGATATCCCCGGCCAGCCAGGTGTTGATGTCCACGAGCTGCATGGTGGAGACGTCGTCCAGGCCGGCCTCGGCGGCCTGCTGGTAGACCGGATCGGTCACCTCATAGGCAGTCGCCCTGCCGGGCCGCAGCACCAGGTCGGCCTGGCCATCCACGAATACATGCGCGTTCCCGATGTAGCGGCGGCCCAGCGGGGTGGCGGCGCGCTCCAGCAGGCCCTTGCCCTTGGCTCCGGCCGGGAGCATCGCGGCGGCCCGGTGCAGCGGAGCCCTGCCCCAGCCGGGGAGCTGCTTGACCGCGCGGACCACGCTGGGCTGATGGTAGACCGCGTAACCGCCGAACAGCTCGTCAGAGCCCTCGCCGGACAGCACCACCTTGACCTGCCTGCTCGCCTGCCTGGCGGCGAACCAGAGCGGCACGGCGGCGGCGTCCGCCATCGGGTCGTCCAGGTGCCAGACGATTCGCGGCAGCTGGGCGAAGAATTCCTCGGCGGTTATCACATACGGGATGGACTTCAGGCCGAGCGCAGCCGCCGTCTCCTGGGCTCGGTCAATCTCGCTGTAGCCCGCCGTCTCGAACCCCACCGTGAAGGTAAGCAGGCCAGGGCGGTGCTCGGCGGCAAGGGCGCAGATCGCCGCCGAGTCGATGCCGCCGGAGAGAAACGCGCCAAGCGGCGCGTCGCTGCGGAGGTGGACCGCGATGGACTCTCGCATCACGTCAAGGATCTTGGTCGGCGTCTCGGCCGACGGGCCCTTGGCCGCGTGCAGCTCCGCGCGCCAGTAGCGATATATGTTGACCGCGCGTCCGGGCCGCACGATCATCGCGTGACCTGGCAGCAGTACCCGCACCGGCGGGGTGATGGTCGCGGGCGCGGGAACGTACTGGAAGGCCAGGTACCTGCGGAGCGCGTCAGGGTCCAGCGCGGTCAGGTCGCCAGGGCTCGCCAGCGCCTTGCGCTCCGAGCCGAAGCGGAACACGGGTCCGGCCATAACGTAGTAGAACGGCTTGATCCCGAACGGATCCCTGGCACAGAAGAGCTGACGTTTCCAGGTGTCCCAGATGGCGAACGCGTACATGCCGCGGAGCTTGCGCACGACATCCCTGCCGAGCAGTGCGTACGCCTCGAGCAGCACCTCCGCGTCCGAACTGGTGCGCAGTTCGACGCCGCGGGCACGCAGGCTCTCAGCCAGCTCCGGGTAGTTGTAGATCTCGCCGTTGAAGACCATCCAGTACCGCCGGTCCGACGAGCACATCGGCTGGTGGCCGCCGGCGGAAAGGTCGATGATCGCAAGCCGCGTGCAGCCCAGGGCGATGTCGGAGTCGCAGTAGAAGCCTCGGTCATCGGGTCCGCGGTGCGCGATACGGCCCGTTGCGGCACGCACCCAGCGCTCGTCGGGCTCGGCTCCCGGCCCCAAGGCCAGGCTCCCGGTAATTCCGCTCATCCTCGTCCTCGGCCGATCGCAGGCAACGTCTGCCCACCGATCCTACGGGCGGGGCAAGGTACGCCTGACCTGCTTACGGCACCTGGCCAGACCCCCGGCCGACGGCGGCGAGGTACTGTCGGCTGGCCGCGAACCGCTACTCGCCGCGCCAGACCGGCGGGCGCTTCTCGGCGAACGCGACGGCTCCCTCCATCGCATCCGCGGACCCGAATACCGCGCCGATGATCTCGCCCTGCCTGGCGTACTCCTCATCAGCCGGCCAGTCGGCGGACTCGACAACCACCCGCTTTGACGCGGTGAGGGCGAGCGGCGCGTTCGCCGCCACCCGGCCGGCCAGCTCGCGGGCCGCCTCGAGCGCCTGCCCGGCGGGAACGACCGCGGCGATCAGGCCGGCCTCATGCAGTTCGCTGGCCGGGACGCGCTCGCCGGTCAGCACCATCCGCATGGCCTGGTGGTAGGGGATGCGGTGCTGCAGCCTGAGCAGCCCGCCCGCCCCCGCGGCAAGGCCGCGGGTGACCTCGGGCAGGCCGAACTTCGCCTCCTCGCTGGCCACGACCAGGTCACAGGCGAGCACGAGCTCGAAGCCGCCCGCCAGCGCATATCCCTCGACCGCCGCGATGATCGGCTTGGCGGGCGGCTGTTGGGTCATGCCGCCGAACCCCCGGCCGCCAGCCAGCGGGTTGTCGCCGGACAGGAACCCCTTCAGATCCATCCCCGCGCAGAACGTGCCGCCGGCCCCGGTGAGGATGAGAACGCGGACGTCCTTGCGGGCATCCAGGTCCTCGATGGCCGCGGCGATGCCGGCCGAGACCGCGCCATTGACCGCGTTCCGTGCCTCAGGGCGGTTGATCGTGATGACGGCAACCCCGTCGTCAACCTCAATGAGAACCTCGTCCGCCACGCCAGCCCCTCCAGCCTCATTAGTAATTCGTTATCGCGAAGACTTGTCCGCGTACTTCATGATCCCGAAGATCTTGACGTGTGGTAACACGCCTGTGTCTTCGTGATCATGAGACTGGCCTACTTCGGCTGGAACCTGATGCCGCCGTCGAACCGCACGACTTCCGCGTTCATGTAGTCGTTCTCGATCAGCGACCGCACCAGGTGGGCGAACTCGGCCGACGTTCCCAGCCGCTTGGGGAACGCTACCGGCGCTATCAGCTTGGCCTTGAAGTCCTCGGTACCTGGTCCGGACCCGTAGATGGGCGTGTCGATGATGCCCGGGCAGATGGTGTTCACCCGCGCGCCGATGGCCGCGAGATCACGGGCGGCGGGCACGGTCATCCCGATGATGCCGCCCTTGGATGCGGAGTACGCGACCTGACCGGTCTGCCCTTCGATTCCCGCGACCGACGCCGTGTTGATGATCACGCCGCGCTGGCCGTCCGCGTCGGCGGGCTCGGTCCTGGCGATCGCGGCCGCGGCGATCCGCATCAGGTTGAACGTGCCGATCAGGTTGACGTCGATGACCTTCCGGAAGGCGGCCAGGTCATGCGGCGTGCCGTCGCGGCCCACGGTACGCGCGGCCCAGCCGATGCCCGCGCAGCTCACGGCGACCCGCAACGGCACCCCGAGTCCTGCCGCCGCCTCCACCGCCGCCTGCACTGACTGCTCGTCAGAGACGTCGGTCTTGACGAACAGCCCGCCAAGCTCGCTGGCTATCGTCTTGCCGCGCTCCTCGTTCAGGTCGGCGAGGACGACACGGGAGCCTGCGGATGCGAGTTCGCGTGCCGTCGCCTCGCCGAGGCCGCTCGCTCCCCCTGAGATGATCGCTGCGGTTCCGTTAAGTTCCATGAGCGGGAGCATACTTGGGCCCCGGCGGCCGCGACCGAACGGGGTTCGGTTTTGTCGGCGCGCGACCAGCGCCCGTGCACGGCGGGCAGTGACTGTCGGCACCCCGGTTTAGCCTGTCTTCAGCGGCCTGGCGCAGGTCGCAGTCAAACCCTTCATGCCGCAGGTCACGGCCTGCGCGCCGCGCCGAAGCGACAGTACCTGACGGCGAGGAGACAGCATGCGGAGGTTCCGCGGGAACCCATGGGCAGTGCTCGTGGTCATCTCGCTCGGATTCTTCATGACGTTGCTCGACTTGACGATCGTCAACATCGCCATCCCCAACATGATCACCAAGCTGCACGCGTCGTTCGACGACGTGCTCTGGGTGATAAACGCGTATGCCCTGGTACTCGCCGTGCTTGTCATCACGGCCGGCCGGCTCGGCGACCTGGTGGGACCGCGGACCCTGTTCGCGGCGGGCATAACCGTGTTCACCGCCGCCTCGGCCGCCTGCGGCCTAGCGCCAAGTCCCCGACAAGGCCGGGCTGACGCTGGCGCCTTCCTCCCTGATCTCGGTGTTCGTAGCGCCCGTGGCCGGCCGGATGACCGACCGGATCGGCAGCAAGTACATCCTGATCACCGGCCTGACGCTGTTCGCCGCCGGGATCGGCTGGACCGTGCTGATCGCGCGGACCACGTCGCGATGGCAGGACTTCCTGCCTGCCCTGCTCGTGGCCGGAGTGGGCATGGGCTGCACATTCGCGCCGCTCACCACGACAGCCATGCGCAACGTCGAGCCCCGGATGGCTGGCGCGGCAGCCGGCGTGATCACCACGGTCAGGCAGGTCGGAACGGTGATCGGCACGGCCGCGGTGGGAGCCCTGCTGCAAAACAGGCTGGTTGCCTCGTGGACCGCCGAGGCAACGAAGCGCACGAGCGGCCTGCCGGCGCCGGTGCGCGCCCAGTTCGTGTCGGGATTCCGCAACGCGGCCAAGAGCGGACTACAGGTCGGGTCGGGTCAGAGCGGTGTCGCGATCAAGCTCCCGGCTGGCGCGCCCGCCGGGCTATCGCACCGGATCCAGCTGATCGGAAGCGATGTCTTCACCCATGGCTTCGTGGCGGCGATGCGCTGGACCATGGCGGTGCCAGTGGCGATGCTGCTGCTTGCCGCGGTGAGCTGCTTTGCGATCAAGCGGCGCGGCCGCCCGCGCAGCGAGGCTCCCGCCGCAGTGGCAGAGGCGACGACTTCGGCCTAGCCCGAGTTTCCGGGCTAGGCCGGGGGTACAGCCGGGAGAACCCTGGTTCCCCGGAGAACCGGGGAACCAGCCGGCCGGCTCAGCTAACCGGCTCGAGCAACTCCTGCGACCACAGACCGGGCAGTTCCTCGTGGTCGGGCTCGAAGGGGAACCTTCCCGCGAAGGCCGGCTCCAGGTCGGACAGCCAGACAGCGGCCGGATCGAACCTGGCGAAGAAGGGTTTGCCCACCAGCCCAGGATCACGTGCCTGGATCATGTGCAGGACAAACACTCTCTCCCCGGCCACCTCGGCGATCCCGTCCACGCACACCTTGCCAGGCGTCGCCGACATGGACGGCCCGCGGACCGTGCGGCATAGGCCAGAGACATTTTGGTAGGCGTCCCGGAAAATCTCATGGGCGCGGGCCAGCGGCACGGCGAAGTAATCCTGCGGACCGGTGTCGCGCTCCACAAACATGTAGTACGGGATCATGCCCATCCGGACCTGACTGCGCCACATGTCTGCCCAGATCGCCGCATCGTCGTTGATGGACCGGATGAGCGGCGCCTGGGTACGGATGACCGCGCCGGTGGCCCGGATCCTGCGCACCGCCTCGGCGACGATCGGTGATTCGAGTTCCCGCGGATGCGAGAAGTGCGCCATGAAAGAGAGACACCGGCCAGAAGCCACCACCTCCTCGAAGAGCGCCAGGGTGTCGTCCGCGTCCGGGTCGGTGACGAACCGCTGCGGCCAGTACCCAAGCGACTTGCTTCCGATCCGGATCGATTCGAGGCTGTCAAGCCGCGGGTCGAGCAGCGGCTCGATGTACCGACGAAGCACCGGAGCGCCCATGATCATGGGATCCCCGCCGGTCACCAGGACGCCGGTCACCTCTGGATGCCCGAGGAGGTACGTGACCAGCAGGCCGGCATCGCCCATCGACATCTTCAGATCTGGCTCGTCTACGAACTGCGCCCACCGGAAACAGTAGGTGCAGTAGGCGTGACAGGTCTGCCCCTGCTTGGGGAAGATCAGCACGGTCTCTGGGTACTTGTGCTGCAATCCGGGCAGCGGCTCATCATTGAGGGCTGGCGTGTTGAGGGCGAGCTGCCCCGCCGGATGCGGATTCAGCCCCATCCGCACCTCGTGCGCCGCGGCACGTACCTCGGCATCTGGCGCCTCCCGCGCCAGCAGCATGGCCATCCGTCCGACATCAACCTCGGGCAGCATGTCGGCCTGGGGGAAAACCAGCCGGTAGATCGGGTCGGCCGGTGCGGCATCCCAGTCGATGAGATTGTCAACGACGTAGGCGTTGGTCCTGAAGGGCAGCACGGTTGCGACCGCGCGAACCGCCAGGCGCTCTGCTGGGGACAGCCCGGCTCGCGCCGTGAGCTCGTCCAGGTGCTTTGCCGTGTACGCGTGGAAGCGGCGGCCTGCTATCGGCACCACGGGGCCCGTGGGCCGTGCGGGCTCAGACTGCTGAAATCCAGTCACGCAACTCCTCTCGGTTGGTCACGTCCATGCTTCAGTGCGTGGACGCGAATCAGCCAATATGGCTGCCAAGACACCCCGCTGCGTCTGGTTACTCTTGCCCGCCGTCGGCGGCGCAAGAGCCAGCTCGTGACCCTCGCGATGAGGTCACACCTATGAAACGCAGAGGTAAAGAGCGAGGTTCCCGCCGACCATCTCTTGACCGCGGGGGCGCTGGCTCATGCGATTGGATCACGCCGGTGATCCCCAACGCGACCCTGAGGTGGGAAGCTTAGGCCATGCGGGCCGTTTTCATACGTTCGTTCCCCTCGCCATGGCCCCCCGTCATGGCGCTGACCAGTGCGGTGTCAGGCTGACCTCCAGCGACAGCCCGCAAGAGGCGGCGGACCAGGAACCCATCGCCGAGCCCGGTCGGCCGGTCGTCGCCGTCGACGCCATGGGCGGAGATCACGCACCGGACGAGATCGTGGCGGGCGCGGTCGCGGCGGCTCGCCAGCACGGGGTTCACGTGCTGCTCGCCGGGCGCCCCGGCCAGCTCCGGCCGCTGCTCGCCGACCACCATGCCACCGGCGAGATCCGCATTGTCGCGGCGGACGACTCCCCGGGCATGGAAGAGGGCGGGATGGCCACCTGGCGCCGCCCGCGGTCCAGTATCGCCGTGCCCTGCCAGCTGGTGAGGCGCGGGCAGGCGTCGGCGGTAGTGTCCGCTGGATCGACCGGCGCCATAGTGACGACCGCCCGGATGCGGCTGCGGCTGCTGCCCGGCGTCCTGCGGCCCGCGCTTGCGGTCGTGCTGCCCAGCCGGCCTACCCCGACCATCCTCATCGACGCGGGCGCGATCTCGGACCCCAAGCCCGAGATGATCGTCCAGTTCGCCCAGCTCGGAGTCGCCTACGCGCAGCTCGCGCATGGCGTGGCCGAGCCTCGGGTGGGCCTGCTAACGATCGGCGCAGAGCCTGGCAAGGGGAACAAGCTGACCCGACGGGCATATGAGCTGCTCTCCGAGGACCCGCCGCATGGCGGGATGCCGATCGGATTCGTCGGCAACATCGAGGGCGGCGACCTGCTCACCGGCAAGGTGGACGTGGCCGTCACCGACGGCTTTGCCGGGAACGTAGCGCTGAAGACGCTCGAGGGCGCGGTGAGATTCGCGATCGATCAGCTGCGCCAGATCGCGTCGAGCTCGCCAGCCGCGCGGGCAGGCGCCCTGCTCCAGCGCAGGAAACTGCGCGAGTTCGCCGAACTCGTTGACTCAGAGACGTACGGCGGTGCCGTCCTGCTCGGCCTGGCCGGGACGGTGGTGATCGCGCATGGCGGGAGCCGGGCCCGGGGCATCACGTCAGCGTGCCTGCTAGCCGCCGATCTCGAGCAGCATCAGATCACCGAAAAGATCAAGGAGCGGCTGGGCTCAGCGCGGCATTTCCTGCGCCGTCCGCTAAGCCATCAAAAAGACACCGACTGACGGCCGGCGTCCCGCCAGCCCCACTGAGGGCCCGCGTCCCGCCAGGGGAAAGCAGACCTGCCCCTGGCGATGCTGCGGATAGGCTTGGTGCATGACCGATCCGCAACAGGTGCTCGCGCAGCGTGTGCGCCTTGGCCTTGCTGCAGCCTTCGGACCCGAGCACGCCGACGACGATCCCGTGATCAGGCCGTCGCAGTTCGCCGACTATCAGGCCAACGTGGCTTTGCCGCTCGGCAAGCGGCTCGGCCGCCCGCCGCGGGAGATCGCCGCCGAGCTCAGCCATCACCTTGACGTGGCCGACCTGTGCCTGGAACCCCAGATCAGCGGGCCCGGCTTCATCAACCTCACGCTGCGCGACGATTGGATCGCCGCCCGGGCGTCAGCGCTGCTTGATGAGCAACGGCTCGGCGCGCAGGCGCCCGATGACCTGGCCGCGGGCGGCTCACCGCAGCCGGGCCAGCCTGAGAAGATCGTCGTTGACTACTCGGGGCCGAATGTCGCCAAGGAATTGCACGTCGGCCACCTGCGGGCGACGGTGGTCGGCGACGCGGTCGTCCGGGTCCTCGAGCACCTCGGCTACCAGGTGATCCGCGCCGCCCACCTGGGAGACTGGGGCACCCCGTTCGGCATGCTCATCGAGCATGCGCTCGAGATCGGTGAACAGTCCACGCGCGAGCAGTTCAACAGCGGCGAGTTCACCGGGTTCTACCAGGCGGCGCGGGCGAAATTCGATGCCGATCCGGCATTCGCCGAACGCTCGCGGCAGCGGGTGGTCAGCCTGCAGGCAGGAGACGAGGAGTCGCTACAGGTCTGGCGGATGCTGGTCGGCGAGTCCATGAAGTACCTCCGCCGGCTCTATGACCGGCTCATCATCACGCTCACGGATGCCGACATGGATCCGGAGAGCTTCTACAACCCGATGCTTGCCGACGTCTGCGACGAGCTCGAATCCTCCGGCGTCGCCACCATCAGCGACGGTGCGCTCTGCGCCTTCCCGCCCGGTTTCACCGGCCGCGACGGTAGGCCGCTGCCGATCATCCTGCGCAAGAGCAATGGCGGATACGGCTACAGCACGACCGATGTGGCCGCGATCAGGTACCGGATACGCGACCTCGGCGCGCGCCGGATCATCTACGTGGTCGGCTCTGAGCAGGTTCTGCACCTTGCCATGCTCTTCGCGACCGCACGCCAGGCCGGCTGGCTGACCGATGAGATCAGCGCGGAGCACGCGACCATCGGCCTGGTAACCGGCCCCGACGGGCAGCGGCTCAAGACCAGGAGCGGCGAGCAGGTCAAGCTGAGCACGCTGGTCGAGGAGGCGGTCGAGCGGGCGGAGAAGGTCATCGCCGACCGGTACGACAACGACGCGGAGCGCCACCAGATCGCCGAGGCGGTCGGGATCGGCGCGCTCAAGTACGCGGACCTGTCGGTTGCCAGGGACAGCAGTTATGCGCTGGACTTCGACAGGATGCTGGCGCTAACCGGGAACACTGGCCCCTACCTGCAATACGCGACGGCGCGGATCCGCTCCATCTTCCACAAGGCCGAGCTTGATCCCGGCAACGCCACGGCTCCGATCCTGATCACCGAGGACGCCGAGCGGGCAGTCGCGCTGCGACTGCTCGGCTTCGCCGCTGTCGTCCGCCAGGTGGCCGACACCGCCGAGCCACACCGGCTCTGCGGTTACCTATTCGACCTGGCCAGCGCGTTCACCACGTTCTACGAGAAATGCCCGGTGCTGCAGGCCGACAGCAGCGCCGTTCGGAATTCAAGGCTTGCGCTGTCAGCCCTCACGCTTCGCGTCCTGCTCACCGGCCTCGGCTTGCTCGGGGTGCCGGTGCCGGACCGTATGTAGCCGGCAAGCTCCTCGTCACCTCCCAGTAAAATCCCAGGCTCTGCGCCGCGATGTCCCAGATCGCGGAGGCAGGCTCGCTGACATGGACAACGTGAACCCGCCTTACGGGCAGGAGCCGCAAGATCACTCGCCCACTCAGCCATTCAGGTTCGCGCCAGGCTGGCCCGGTGGAGCCCAAGGACACGGACAGGCCCCGCTGGGGCCTGCCCGACAGCCGGGCGGCCCGGGCCCGCAGCCGCCGCAGCCAAGGAAGCGTGGCAAGGCCCTGCGGTGGGCTGCCGGGATCACGGCCGCCGTGCTGCTCGGCGCAGGCGGAGCGCTGGCCGGCCTGGAGCTGGGCGGCGGCAGTTCGACCCCGGCCAACGCCTCGCAGGCCGTGGCGCTGAATTCCGCGCTCAGCTCAACCGGCAGTTCAGCCAGCGCATGCGCCTCCGCGTCGGGCAGCACGTCATCGAGCAGCACGTCAGGCGGCAAGTCCGGCAAGAGGCACTGCCGCCGCCTCCAGCTGCGCCGGATCAAGGGCATGTACGGGCAGATCGCCTTCAATACGAAGGGCGGGACCGAAACGCTCGCGTTCGAGCGTGGCGAGGTCCTGTCGTCCAGTGGCGGTCACCTGGTGGTCCGTGCCAAGAACGGGACGACGTGGACCTGGAACATCGTGAGCAACTCGGCCATCCGCGAGAGCGGCAAGGCAGCGGCGAGCAGCGCCCTGTCATACCGTACGCAGGTGTTCGTCGGCGGGCAGGTCGTCGGCGGCACGCGGGACGCCAGGCTGATCGCCATCCGGCCGGGTAACAACCGCAAGAGCGCTTCGAAGGGATCGTCCGCCACGACTCCTTCGGGCTCACCAGCGGCCTGAGGGAGACGGGCTCTGACAGCGCGAGCGGCCTTGCGCGCCATGGCCCGGCGGGCCATGGCGCTGCCCACGGGCGAGCCTCTCCCAGGGCCGGCCAGCGCCGGCGTGTCCCACCGCGGGGCGCGCCCGGCGCTCGCGGCATGCTGGACAATGAGCGAGAAGCCATGAATGACAGCAACCACATCCCCGCAGTGCTCGTCGTCGACGACGAGCCAAACATCCGTGAGCTGGTCCAGGTCGCCCTACAGTTCCACGGCTGCGCCGTGACCACGGCCTGCACCGGCAAGGACGCGCTCAGGCAGGCCGAGTCGGACCGGCCGGACCTCATCGTGCTCGACGTGATGCTGCCCGACCTAGACGGGTTCGAGGTATGCCGCAGGCTCCGCGCCGCGAAAAACGAGGTACCGGTCATCTTCCTGACGGCCAGGGACACCTCGTCAGACACGGTCCGAGGGCTGGCTATCGGCGGCGACGACTACGTCACGAAGCCTTTCTCGGTGGAGTCGCTGGTCGCCCGCGTGCGCGCCGTCCTGCGCCGCGCATCACGGACGGCAGACGGCGAGGGCAGCCCCGACACCCAGACACTCCGGGCCGGTGACCTTGAGCTCGACGAATCACGATGGACGGTGCAGCGGGCCGGCACGCCGGTCGAGCTCTCGCCCACCGAATTCCGGCTGCTCGCGTACCTGATGCGGCACGAGGGGCGGGTGCTGACCAGGGAGCAGCTGCTCGAGAACGTGTGGGGCTGGGACTACGCCGGCCAGTCGCAGATCGTCGAAACTTACGTCAGCTACCTGCGGCGCAAGCTCGATCCACTCGGCCCGCCGATCATCCACACCCAGCGCGGGGTGGGCTACAGCCTGCGGCTAGCTGGTCCCGGGCCGGGAACCTGAGTCGGCCAGCCCGGGATGAACCGTCACCTGCGGCTGTCGCTGCGTGCCCGGCTGCTCACCGGGCTCATCGCGGTCACGACCATTTTCCTCATCGTCCTCGGCCTGGTCTCCGGTGTCGTATTCGGCAAGCGGCTCGGCAGCGTCTTCGACGGACAACTCAAGGTTGCCGCGGCGCGCCCGATCACGGCGATGGCGGGCGATGCCGGCAGCTACGACGTGTACTTCACGCCGCGTACCGGCGCCGCGGGCTTGATCAGTCCTCCCACAGCGGTGGGGCAGCAACTGGAGTCCTACGTGAGCCGCTTGATCTCCAGCGGGCTCATCGGCACCTCGCCGAAGGTAAAGCAGCTGGCTCCGTTCACCATCAACCTGCCGAACGGCGGTCCGGCGCTGCGCGCCGTGTGGCGGGTCGCCAGGCCTCGGTCGGGAGACCGGCAGCTCATCGTCGTCGCCAGGCTGCTCAGCCAGCGCGAGGCACCGCTGCGCGAGGCCATCCTCGCCGAGGTCATCACCGGCGTGGTTCTCATCGCGCTGCTCGCGCTCGGCGGGCGGTGGCTGATCCGCCGCGGTCTCGCCCCGCTGGATCGCATGGCCACCACCGCCAACCAGATCACCACCCGTGGTGACCTGACCGCCAGGATGCCGGACTCGGGCGACCGGGCCGAGACGGGCAGGCTGACCTCGGCCATCAACACGATGCTGGACAGGATTCAGCAGGCGTTCAGCGCGCGGCTGGCCTCGGAGCAGAAGGTGCGCCAGTTCGCCGCCGACGCCTCACACGAGCTCCGCACCCCGCTCACCACCATCCGCGGCTACGCCGAGCTTTACCGGCAGGGCGCGCTCGGTCCCGATCGGCTGCCGGACGCGATGCGCCGGATCGAGCAGGAGGCGGACCGGATGAGCAGGCTCGTCGCCGAGCTGCTTGAGCTGGCCAGGCTGGACCGGATGACCTCGCTGGACCTGACAGAGACCGACCTCGCGCTCCTGGTGCATGATGCGGTCGCGGACGCCAGGGCGGTGGAGCCCAGCAGGCCCGTCTACGCCGAGGTACCGCCGCATCTTGTCGCGGTGGTAGACGAGCCGCGCATCCGGCAGATTCTCGCGAACCTGCTCGGCAACGTTCGTGCGTACACCCCGCCGGCCACGCCCACGGCGGTCCGGCTTACCGCGTCTGAGCACGGAGTGGTGCTCGAGGTCGCGGACTCGGGCCCCGGCATGTCCGCGGAGAACGCCGCCCGGGCATTCGACAGGTTCCACCGCGGCACGAGTAACTCCGGCGATGATCGGGCAAGCGGCCAGCCGGCGGCCGACGGCCAGCCCGGGCTTAACAGGAACGACCGGACCGGGAGCGGACTCGGCCTGTCGATAGTCCAGGCGATCGCCAGGGCGCACGGCGGGCAAGCCGCGCTCGAGTCTGTGCCCGGCCGCGGCACGCGGGTACAGGTCTGGCTGCCAACCCGGCCCACCTCGCCGCAACAGCAGCTCTGATCGCCGCGGTTACTGTTCCTCGGACGCAGGCTGCTTATTCTCGGCCGGCGGCTGCACCGACCGGACCAGCAGCTGGGCAACGTCTACCACCTCAAGCGATTCCTTCGCCTCTCCGCTGCTCTTCTTCGCGTTGACCGCGTCGCCCAGCATCACCATGCAATACGGGCAGCCGGTGGAGATGGTGTCGGGGTCGGTGCCGAGCGCCTCGTCGATGCGCTCAGTGTTGATCCGCTTGCCGATCCGCTCCTCCATCCACATCCTGGCCCCGCCCGCGCCACAGCAGAAGCCGCGCTCCTTGCACCGGTGCATTTCCTGGGACTGCACGCCCGGTACCTGCTCCATGATCTCCCGCGGCGCGGAAAAGATTCGGTTGTGCCGGCCCAGGAAGCACGGGTCGTGATAGGTGACCTTCTCCTCGACCCGGTTGACCGGCTTGAGCTTGCCGTCGGCGACCAGCTGGGCCAGCAGCTGAGTGTGGTGGATCACCTCGTAGTTCCCGCCGAGCTGCGGGTACTCGTTCGCGATCGTGTTGAAGCAGTGCGGGCAGCTAGCGACGATCTTGCGCGCCTTTGCCTCGTTCAGCGTCTCGATGTTTTGCTGGGCCAGCATGCTGTAGACGAACTCGTTGCCCATCCGGCGGGCCGGATCCCCGGTGCAGCTCTCGGCCGGGCCGAGCACGGCGAACTTCACCCCGGCCGTATGCAGAAGCTGGGCGATGGCCTTGGTGGTCTTGCGGGCCCTGTCCTCCAGCGCGCCCGCGCAGCCCACCCAGAACAGGTACTCGACATCGTCGCCGATCACCCCGTCCACGACCGGAACCTCGAAGTCGAGCTCGGTGATCCACTCTGTCCGCTTGTTCTCGCTCATCCCCCACGGATTGCCCTTGTTCTCCAGGTTCTTCAGCATCGAGGAAGCCTCGGTGGGGAAAGCGGACTCGATCAGGACCTGGTGCCTGCGCATGTCGGTGATGTGGTCGATGTGCTCGATGTCGACCGGGCATTCCTCGACGCAGGCGCCGCAGTTGGTGCAGGACCAGAGCACGTCGGGATCGATCACGCCGTTCGCTTCCGCGTCGCCGACCAGCGGCCGCGCCGCCTCCGCCTGGACGCTCTCGGGCAGCTTCTCCCGCTCCTCGTCCGAGGCCGCCAGGATGTACGGCGCCTTGGCGAACGCGTGGTCGCGCAGGTTGAGAATGAGCATCTTGGGCGACAGCGGCTTGTCGGTGGCCCAGGCAGGGCACTGCGACTGGCAGCGGCCGCACTCGGTGCAGGTGGCCATGTCGAGGAGGCCCTTCCAGGTGAAATCCTCGATCTTGCCGCGGCCGAACACATCAGTGTCCGGGTCCGCCTCCTCGAAATCGAGCACCTTGCCGCCCGACCGCATCGGCTGCAACGCGCCGAGGCCGCCAGGCGCGCCAGCCCGGCCCGCGTCAGAGCGGCGGGCGAACAGCACGTTGAGCGGGGCGATGCCGATGTGCAGGTGCTTGGAGTACACGACCAGCACGAGGAAGCCCAGGATCACCGCGAGCTGCGCCAGGATCCCGCCGGTCTCCAGCCCATGGTTCGCTGGTACGCCGAGCGGCGCCAGCCAGTGGCCGACGATCTGCGAGGCGAACGCCCCGTGGGCGTAGGGGAACACCCCGGTGTTAATCTGCGCGCCGCGGTACAGCAGCAGCGTGGCGACCACCAGGAAGATCATGAAGAGGACCAGCCAGGCCGCACCGGTGTGCGACCCGGCGAACCGGGAGTCTCGCCCCTCACGCTTCGGATTGGCGCGAAGCCTGATTATTCCGAACGCGGCTATGCCGGCCAGGACCGCGACAGCGAACAGATCCTCGATAAACCCGATCGCCGCCCAGTGCCCGATGCCCGGGATCGCGAACCGTCGGCTGAACAGGTCGCCGTACGCCTCGATGATCGTCAGGATCAAGACGATGAAGCCCCAGAACGTCAGGGCGTGCGCCACCCCGGGCACCGACCACTTCAGCAGCTTGCGCTGGCCGAATACTTCGGTGGCCTGCGACTTGACGTCGCCGCCCGGGTTCTTGCGCACCATCTCGAACCGCTCGGGCGCGGGCTGGCCGCTGCGCGCGAGCCGGTACAGCCACCACACCCGGCGGCCGGCCAGCGCGAACGCGACGGCGGTCAGGGCCAGGCCGATGATGATACGCAGGGCCACTGCGACCTCCTGAGGCGGTGTTCGGCGGCGATGCTTGATCCGCCAGCGTACGCCCGGCGGGTCCGGTGATCTATAAGGCGCACGGCCGGGACCGCGCACCGCGTCCTGGCATCCTACTCATCAGTAACTTCAGCAGGCCCCCCGGGCCGCCCGGCCGGCGGCACCCGCCCCCGCCAGCCAGCCCAGCCCGTCAGCCCAGCCAGCCCAGCCCGTCCGGCCAGCGCAACGCGCCCGTCAGGCCAGCCGGCCCGCCCGTCAGCCCAGCCCAGCCCAGCCCGCCGGGCCAGCGCGCCCAGATGAATGTGGCGTGGCCTACCACTGGTGGGGGGTAGATTCACATCCACGTCGCCGGTCGGCGTCATCTGGGCTCATCCCTTGCCGTCGGCGACGACGCTGAACTGCTGTGAGCGCGGCGGCAACTGCGGCGACGCGCTGGTCCATCCGGCGCTGATCACCGCGTCGTAGGAGTCGACCTGCCCTGGCGCCAGGGCAAGCCTCGGGCCGAGCCCCACCATCGCGATCTTGCCCGAGGATCCGGTCAGCCCGCGTATCTCCAGGTGACCTTGGATGCGGGCGACCCGGACACCGCCAACGCACGACTGCCGCTTGATAAGCGTGCTGCCCGCCGGGCACGAGGCGAGCCCGGTCACTGCGCCGCTGGCCGAGGATCGGACACCGGCAGGCAGGCTGGTGACGACATACTCATCGGCAAGCAGTTCACCCGAGCCGGGGGCGATCACCAGCACTTCCTCCTCGCCGGCGGCTTCGCCCGAGCTCATGACGATGCCGTAGCCCGTCCGGCCCAGGGGGTCGGTGACCCGGCCGATAGACCGCACCCCGGCCAGCCCGGCGATGAGCTGGAAGACGGTGGCGCGCACTTGCGGCGTGATCGGATCCCATTTGAGCAACTGGACGTAGATGCCGAACATGTCCTGGCCAAGTGCAGGCTGAGGACCGATGCTCCAGAAGCGGACGCGGTTGCCGCCGCGCACCGGGTCAGCCGTCTGATTCTGCTGTATCGCCGCGCGGCGCACCACGGCCGCGAGGCGAGCCGGGTCGGACGGCAGCCGCTGGAACTGGGTGAATGTCAGGTTCTCGTTGCCGAAGTAGCCGACAGCACCGCCGGTCTGCCACCACGCTTGCTGCTTGCCGTGCGTCGACGGGAGCGTGGGTGAGCCGTCCGCCTGCCAGACGGCAGCGGCGGCAGGCGTGGCAGGCAAGCTGGCGTACCCGGCGGCCGGGAACGTCCAGGTCCGCTGCCGAGCTGACCGCGCGTCCCAGCTAGTGGAGTCGGACCAGCGTTGCTCGACCGCGTAAGGATGGGCGTTCGGCCCGGCCGCCATGAGGCTGCCGCTGACCATCTCAACCCGCCAGTACCGGCCGACTGCCGGGCCCGCGGCGGCGTTCGCCGCCGCGGTGAGCAGGATATTCCGCGCCGACAGCGCCCTCGCCACGTGTCCGGAGGCGGTGGAGTGTCCTGGCCTGGACGGCGCCGCGGCTGTGCCAGCCGTCGCTGCGAAGACCGCCAGCGCCGCCGCGCCCGCGATCAGCGTCAGCCCGCCCCCGGCCAGCGCAACGCGCCGGGCCGACCGCCGCGGCCGGGCCAGTTGCGGCCGCGGCCGGCCACCAGGCAGCTCCCGCCCCAGCTCACCGAGCAGGTCCGACTCCAGCCGATCACCAAGCAAGCTGGCCCTCGGCCGGCCGTCGGGCAAGCTGGCGATTTCCGCGATCGCGAGACCCGCGCTCGGTTGCCTGGCTCCCGGGCCAGCATCAAGGCTCGCCGGGCGGGCCCGCGCCAGCAGGTCCATCACGTCGGGTCCGCGCCTGCGGCGCGGCTTGTTCGAGATCCGGGTCATCTGGATCGCCCCTCTCCTTGAATCAGTGCACGGTGCCGGCTGTCAGGGCCGACCCCCTCTCGGCTGACCCCGACGGTGGCGCCGGGCAGCTCGCCAGGAGGACATTCCGCCGGAGCATCCATCGCGTGCGCCAGGCGGCGCCTGGCGCGGTGCAGCCTGACGAAGTACGTGGCCGTCGAGCAGCCGACCACCTGCGCGGCTTCTCGCGGCGCGAGCCCGTGCCAGGCGACCAGCGTGAGCAGCTCTCTATCTGGCTCGGTCAGGGTTGCCAGCGCTTTGAGCGCAGCCAGCCGTTCGGTGGCCTGATCTGCCGCATCCGTGGCTGTCGCCGCCGCGTCGGTGATCCAAGAGCGCAGCTCGGCGGCGATCGACTGCTGGCGTGCCGCCGCGCGGAACTGCTCGGTCACGATGTTCCGCGCGACCCCGAGCAGCCAGGGCAGGGCCGGTTCCGGCACGTCCGCGAAGCGTCGCCAGGCGACAAGGAACACCTCGCTGACCACCTCGTCGGCAAGCTGGCGACCCGCGCGGCTCACCGCGTAGGCGTAGACCTGCGGCCGGTGCTGGTCGTGCAGGATGGTGAACCGCTCGACTGCCTCGGGATCGGTCAAGGCGTGCCGCTCCTCGCTCTGGGAGACCGCCCGGCCAGTGTCGCCGGCTGGCGGCCACGGTCCGGGGCTGGTGTCATCCTGAAATGAGCGATCCGGCATCTTTCTTACATCCGGCGAATGTCCAGGTTTCCCGCACCAGGCCCGGTCGGCTCATCCATCGGTTGACCGGGGCAGATGCCAGGAATCCGGCCAGCGGGCGATCAGCACCGCGCGGGCCGGCCGGCCCGTCAGGTCAGTCGCCTAGCTCAGCATCGGGGTTCCGGGCCATGATGCCCTGCCAGGGCGCGAGGGTGATGCCGCCGGCGGCAGGCTGGGCCGGCCCGATTGTCGACAGCAATACCGCCCCAACCGGGTGCGGACATACGACTGGGCGGCCAGAGAAATTGCCCAGCACAGTCAGGCTCCCGGAACGGTAGGCCCACAGCCCCGGCGGACCGGGCAGGGCCTGGTAGCCGGCGATCTGGCCACCGAGCTCAGCCTGCCGCAGGCTGAGCAGGCCACGGCAGAAGCGGAGCACCGACCCGGGATCATCCCGCTGGCTCGCCACATTGACGGCGGCGTTGTCGCCCACCGGCAGCCACGGCGTCACCTGCTCCGCCGTGAATCCCGCGGTGGCCGCGGAATCCCATTGCATCGGAGTGCGGGCTCGGTCCCTGTTGCCGCGCCAGCCGTTGCCTGCGCCGCGTGACATCGCGTCCTGCTGTAGCTCAAGCGGGACATCCACGTCGGTCATCCCGATCTCGTCCCCGTAGTAGAGCACCATCGTCCCTGGCAGCGTGGCGAGCGCAAGCAGGGCCAGCCGGATTTTCCGCTCGTCTCCGCCGCACCAGCGGCTCGGGAACCTTCCGACGTCGTGGTTCGACGCGGTCCACACCGGGCATGCCCCGGCCGGGAGGCTGGCCAGTGTTTCCGCCACCACACCGGACAGGTCCGGCGCGGTAAGGGCGGCGAACACGAACGGGAAGTTGAACGCCAGCTGTAGTTCGTCGTCGTCGCCGTAGAAGCGGGCGAGCAGGCTCAAGTCCCCCACCCAGGTCTCGCCGAGCAGCAGTCGTGCGTCTGGGTAGCTGGCGGCAATCCGCCGCCAGTCCCGGTAGACGGCGTGTACCTCCGGCTGGTTCGCGTTGTAGACGGGTTTCTGGCCAAATTTCCCGGCCATCGGGCCTGTCGCGGTCTCCGGTGGGTTGTCGCGCAGTTTCGCGTCCTTGTAAAGGCCGTGCGCAACGTCGATCCGGAATCCGGCGACCCCCCGGTCCAGCCAGAACCGGAGAATCTCGTCGAAGGCCGCATGGACCGCTGGCTCCCACCAGTTCAGGTCCGGCTGGCTGGCCAGGAAATTGTGCAGATAGTACTGCCCGGTCGGCTCATGCCAGGCCCAGGCGCTGCCGCCGGTAGCGTCCAGCCAGTTGTTCGGCGGGCCGCCGCCAGGACCCGGGTCGGCCCATACGTAGAAGTCCCTGTGCCCGGCGCCGCGGCTGCCAGTCGCGTCGACGAACCAGGGATGCGCCGAGCTGGTGTGGTTTGGCACCAGGTCAAGCAGCACTCGCAGGCCGCGCTTCCCGGCTTCGGCGATCAGCCGGTCCATGTCATCGATGGTGCCCAGGTCGGGGTGGACGCCGAGGTAGTCCGATACGTCATAGCCCCAGTCGTCGTCTGGTGACGGCATCGTCGGTGATAGCCAGATGCCGTCAACGCCCAGCCAGGACAGGTAGTCGAGCCTGTCGATGACGCCGCCGAGGTCGCCATAGCCGTCGCCGTTGGTATCCAGCCACGACCGGACGTACAGCTGATAGAGCACTGCACCGTGCCACCAGCGGTGCTGGGCGACATTACTGTTCATTGGTCTCCTGATCAGTTGCGGCTGGCGGCGGAGCCAAACCCGGCCCGCCTTGATTCTTGCCGGGGGCGGCACCGACAATAGGAGGCGTGAGCCCGGTTATTGAACTGGTGATCGCTGTCCTGCTTCCCACGGTGGCGGGATATGCCCTCATTGGCGGATTCCGCGGTGTCGGCTGGTCTTCCGAGCGCTGGCACATATGGCGGCACCGGATGGACGTCACAGCCGAGCCGATCGAGCGGCTGGGCGCCAGGCTCTGCCGGCTGCGCGCTGAGCTTGACGCGACCGAGACCCGATCTGGCGTTCCCGCCAAGAACGTGCGCCTGAAGGCGCTGCGAGGCGCTTACGTTGACGTACTGTCGACGGCCTGCGAACGGCTGGATGTCCCCCCTCCGCCTGGCGGCGACCGGGCACCGCTGACGGAGATTTACCGGGTGGAGGCGGCGCTGCGGCAGCGCGGCCTCGACGTGCGAGAGGCAGCCGCCCGCTGAGCACCAGGTGCCCGTCGGGCCCACCCCGGCGTACCATCACGATGTGGTGTGCGTGCTCGCCGTATCCGACGAGGTCGATGAAGGACTGTACGGCGACCTCGGCCCGGTGCGTGCCGCGGAGGTCGTCGTTGCCTGCGGGGATCTGCCGTTCGAGTACCTCGGCTACCTGATGAACGGCCTCGACGTGCCGCTGGTGTTCGTCCCCGGCAACCATGACCCTGACCTGTCTGGATACCGGTGTTCCCGGGCTGGCCTGACGCTGCGCGCCGGGATGCCGGTGCGGGCACCATGGCCGGACGGCGCGGTCAATGCTGACGGCAGGATCGTCGATGTCGCGGGCCTCCGGTTTGCCGGCCTGGGCGGCTGCCGCGCAGCGGGCGGCGGGCCCAACCAGTACAGCGACCGGCAGCTGGCGGGCCGGGCCCGATCGCTGCGCCGCCAGGCATGGCGGCAGCGACGGCGCGGTGGGCCGCCGGTTGACATCCTGCTGACCCATGCTCCGCCACGGGGCGTCGGCGATGGCGCCGACCCGCTGCACCGGGGATTCACTGCCCTGCACGGACTGGTCGCGGCGCTTCAGCCGACCGTACTGCTGCACGGGCACGTGCTCCGATGCGACGCTACGGCCCCTGGCCGGCAGCTTGGCCGCACGGCCGTTCGGAATATTGCCGGGCGGCACATGCTCGACATCCAGCCGGGCGGCAGTGCCGTGCAGCCGCTGCCAGGCCTCTGCCGTGCCCGCTGACACCGGGTTCCCCCGGGCAGACGTCGAGAACGACTTCCTCCGCGCGCGCCGTCGCCAGGTGCTGGCCCGGATCGCCAGCCGGCTGCGCAGGGGGCCGGACGACATCAACCTGATCCTCCCGTTCGATGACGTCATCGAGGCCCTGGGCCGGCGGGGCGAGCGATCGCTCGGCCTACAGAGCATCCGGCTGGATACCGTGGTCGGAACCGTCGATTCACGGCGCGATTTCGACCGGAAGTTCCGGCCCACCTCTGGCCGGGTGCGGGAACGCTGGGAACGGCTGGCCCTGGCGCAGCGGCACGGCGAGTCGATCCCGCCGATCGACGTGTACCGCGTCGGCGGGATGCATTTCGTCAAGGATGGCCACCATCGGGTGTCGATCGCGCTGGCGACTGGCCAGAAGACGATCGACGCCTATGTCACCGACGTACAGACGGTGACGCCCGCCGCGGGCATCCGCCGCCGCGGTGATCTGCTCGTGAAGAGCTATGAGCGGATGTTTAGATCCCGGGTGCCGCTGTCCGAGCATGCCTACGCGAAGATCACCTGCACCGATCCGTGGTCGTATGCCTTGCTCGGCGAAGGCGTCGAGGCCTGGGGATTTCGGTGCATGCAGGATGAGCACCGCTTCCTGGACCGGGCCGAGGTCGCCCGCCGGTGGTTCACCGAGGAGTACACGCCAGTCGTCCGCATGCTCGCCGCCGCTGACCTGATCGGTTCGCGCAGCGAGGCCGAGGCCTACATGTGCATAGCCAGTGAACGGTACCGGCTGATCCGGACTCACGAGTGGAACGACGAGATCATCGACCGGCTGCGCAAACAGATCAGGTAGCCGCCGCGGCCGGTGTGCCCGTCTCCGTTTCCAGCGACAGGTTCTGCCCGCTCTTCGGATCGAAGACATGCATCGTCCGGACGTCAGCCCACAGCTCGGCGTTCTCCCCCTCGCGGATCTGGGTGGCCGCGTCCAGCCGGGCGGTCACCGTCTCGTCGCTGGCTCCCGTGTCGGCCTTGCCGGAGTCCTCGGCGAGATCCGCGAGCTGATCGACACCTGCCGACAGGCCGCTCTCCTGGGTGAAGTAGACGAAGACATCCGAGCCCATCGACTCGACCACCTCGATGGTGGCGTGGAACGTGACTCCGTGGCCGCGCAGCTCCGGCTTGACCAGCGAGGCATCCTCGAAGTTCTCCGGTCGGATGCCGACGATGACCTGCCGTCCGACGTTGGCGCGCTCCAGGGCCTGTCGCAGCGCAGGGGTCAGCGGAAGGTTGCCGATGGCGGTCTGCAGACTGCCTTCCGCCAGCGTGCCGGCCATGAAGTTCATCGCGGGCGAGCCGATGAAGCCGGCCACGAATAGGTTCAGCGGGCTCTCGTAGAGCTCATGCGGGGAGCCGATCTGCTGGAGCAGGCCGGTGCGCATGACAGCGAGCCGGTCGCCCAGGGTCATGGCCTCGGTCTGATCATGGGTGACGTACACCATCGTGGTGCCGAGCCTGCGCTGGAGCCTGGACACCTCGGTCCTGGTCTGCACGCGCAGCTTGGCGTCCAGGTTGGACAACGGCTCGTCCATCAGGAACACCGCCGGGTCACGGACGATCGCCCGGCCCATCGCGACCCGCTGCCGCTGGCCGCCGGACAAGTTGGCCGGCCGGCGGTCCAGATGCTGGGTCAGGTCGAGAATCCGCGCCGCCTCATTGACCTTCTCGTCGATGGTGGCCTGCGGTGTCTTGGCCAGCTTGAGGGCGAAACCCATGTTCTGCCTGACGGTCATGTGCGGGTAGAGCGCATAACTCTGGAACACCATCGCGATGTCGCGGTCCTTGGGCGACTTGTTGTTCACCACCCTGCCGGCGATGCGCAGCTCGCCCTCGGTGATGTCCTCCAGGCCGGCGATCATGTTCAGCGTGGTCGACTTCCCGCAGCCCGAGGGGCCGACCAGGATGACGAATTCGCCGTCGGCGATGTCCATGCTGAACTTGTCCACCGCGAGAGCCCCGTCGGGGTAGCGCTTGGTCACGTTGTCCAGAACTATTTCGGCCACTGTTTTTTCTCCTTTAGCCCGTCTGTACTGCCCGCTAGCCCTTGACCGCGCCGGAGGTGAGGCCGGCCACGATCCTGCGCTGGAAGAACACCACGAAGATGATGATCGGGATGGTGATGACCACCGCGGCGGCCGCAATCGGGCCGGTGGGAACGGTGAACTGGGAGCTGCCGCTGAAGTAGGCGATAGAGGCCGGCGCTGTCCGGGAGGCGATCGTCGAGGTGAACGAGATCGCGAACAGGAACTCGTTCCAGCAGAACATGAACACCAGGATCGCCGTGGTCACCATCCCCGGCGCGGCGAGCGGGGCGATGACCTTCGTGAATGCCTGGAATGGCGTGGCGCCGTCGACCTTGGCGGCCTTCTCCAGCTCCCAGGGGATCTCGCGGAAGAACGCCGACAGGGTGTAGATGCCGAGCGGCAGGCCGAACGCCACGTAAGGGATGATCAGGCCTGGCCAGGTGTTGAACAGGCCAAGCGAGCGCTCGATGTTGAACATCGGGGTGACCAGCGCGATAGCCGGGAACATGGCGATCAGCAGCGACATCCCGATGAGCACGCCCTTGCCGGGGAACCGCAGCCGCGCGACCGCGTATGCCGCCATCGAGGCGAACAGGACGGCGATCAGCGTCGCGATGAGGCCGATGCCGATCGAGTTGATCAGCGGCCTGATGAACTGCGAGGTCTTCAGGATCTGGGAGTAGTTTCCCAAGGTCCACTGGCTCGGGATCAAGGACGGGTCGAGGACCGCCGCCGGCGTCTTGAAGGACAGCGAGGCCAGCCAGAGCACCGGGATCATCGCCAGCGCGATGACGACGAAGTTGGCCGTCCCCCAGCCAGCCTTCTGGCGTGGTGTGGTCGTAACAGCAGCCATCAGCGGGTCACCTCTTCCCGATGTCCGTGCCGGGGGCCGCGGTGCCAAAGAGCCTGATGAACACGAAGGCGATGATCGCCACGCAGATGAAGATCAGGATCGAGATCGCGGATCCGATACCCAGGTTCAGGGCGTTGAACAGGTTGTCGTAGCCGAGGATCGAAACGGATCCGGTGCCGTTGGCGCCGTCCGTGAGGATATAGATGTTGTCGAAGATCCGGAACGAGTCGAGCGTGCGGAACAGCAGCGCGACCAGGATGGCCGGCTTCATCAGCGGCAGCGTGATCTTGGTGAAGCGCTGCCAGGCGGTCGCGCCATCCACCTTCGCGGCCTTCTGCAGGTCCTCGGACACCAGCGACAGCCCGGCCAGCAGCAGCAACCCCATGAACGGGGTGGTCTTCCATATTTCCGCCAGGATGATGACGGCGATGGCCTTGACTTCGGAGGTCAGCGGAGCGCTGTTGTTGAACGCCGCCGACAGGTAACCCTGCCCTGGCGTCCATGCGTACTGCCAGCCGTAAGCCGCGGCGACTGTGACGATTCCGTAAGGGATGAGGGCCGCGGTGCGGACCGTTCCCCGGCCGAAGAGCGTCCGGTGCATGAGCAGGGCCAGCAGCATGCCGAGCACCAGCGAGATGGCGACCGAGAAGACCGTGATGATCAGGGTCACCTTCAGCGCCTGCCACCAGTACGGGGAGCTGAGCACCGCAGCGTAGTTAGAGAAGCCGATGAACTTGACGGCTTGCGGCAGCTCCAGGTTGTAGCGCTCCAGCGACAGGTAAATGGCGTACCCGACCGGGTAGGCGGTCACGGCGATCATCACGATGACGGCCGGGGCGCACAGTATCCAGCCAAGCCTGCGCTCGGCCCGTGCGCCTTCCGACAGCGGCGCCTTGCGTTTTCCTGGCTTTGCTGTCTGGTCGCTGGTGACCGTATCGGTGCTGGCGGTCATCGGCCCCTTCCTTCCCTCGCGGCCTGCCCGCCGCCTGCTGCGCGGCGGCTCACGGGACCAGGCCCTTCGATTGCAGTGCGTCGTTGAGCTGGCTGATCATCGACTTCTTTGTGCCCGCCGGGTTGATGCCGGACGCCGGTGAGATCAGGTGCGAGATGTCGATGGACACGACCTGGTAGACAGGTGACTTCGGCCGGACGCTCGCGTTCTCAAGCTCCTTCAGGATGTCGGCGTGGAACGGGTAGTCGGCGAACAGCGCCGGGTCGTTGTAGAGGCTGGTGATCGTGGGCGGGACGCCACCGACGTCGGCGTTGATGATCTGGTTCTGCCTGTCGCGTATGCACAGCGCGGCCTGGAAGGCGAGCGCCTTGTGCTGCGAGTACGCGCTGACCGTGAGGTCCGTGCCGCCGATCGTCACCTTGGCCGGCACGCCGGGGGTGACCTCCGGGTAGAGCGCCCACCTGAAGGTCTTGAACATCGCCGGGTTGTCGGCCTTCATGGACGGATACACGAAGGGGTAGTTCAGCTCGAAGGCTGCCGAGCCACCCTCCATGGCGATCCGGTTCTGGTTCTCCATCTGCACATCCAGCGACGGGTCCGCGCCGGGGCCAGTGGCCAGCTGCTTCATGATAGACAGGGCCTTGAGGCCGGGCGCCCCGAGTGTCACCTTGGTCGCGTCCGGGTTCAGGATGGTGCCGCCCGCGCTAGCCACCATCGTGTTGAACCAGACGGTCGCGCCCTCGTACTGCGCATCCTGGATCTCGATGAGATGCGGCTTGCCCTCCCTGGCCAGCCGCGCCGAGTCGGCGAACATCTGGGCCCAGGTCGTGGGCGGGTTCGGCACGAGGTCGGAGCGGTACCACAGCAGCTGGGTGTTGCTGTTGTCCGGCACCGCGTAGAGCTTGCCCTTCCATATCCCGGTGTCCAGAGCGGGCACGAGCGTGCCGGCCTCGGCCTCGGCCTTGTACGCGCCGGTCCACGGCTCGATCCAGCCTGCCTGGGCGAACTCGGCTTCCCAGGTCACGTCGAGGCCGAGGATGTCCATGGTGTCGTCGTGCGCGGCCAGCCGCCGGACCAGCTGCTGCCGCTGGTCATCAGAGCCTTGCGGCAGCAGCTGGTAGGAGATCTTGTACTTGCCGCCGTTCTGGTTGTTGCAGTTGTTGATGGAGTCCTGGGTGGCGTGGGAGGTGTCCGGGTAGAAGTAGAAATTCAGCGTGACCGGCCCGGTGGACGCGCCGGCGGTGCCGCAGGCGGCGAGCGCCGACGCGGCGAGCGCCGCGACGGCCAGCCCGATGACCGGGCGCCAGGCGCGGGCGCCCGGCCGCCCCCGGGCACGACGCTCGGAATTGCTCCGCTGGCGACCGCGATTGCTCATCGTTCCTCCAGAGCGTGGTTGGCGCTGGCACACCGGGCACGGGCATGCGCCCGGACGGCGGCGGTACCGGCGAATCGGTGAATGCCCGGCCTGCCCGCAGCTAGTGCGGGACGCGGGATCCGCGCGGGGCAGGCCACTACACGACTCCCTCGGCGCAGTAGTCGTTGCGCCTGGGGAGCCTGACATCGGTTACCCGCCGCCAGGCGTGCGGGCTGAATTTGCCGCGTTCACGCTCCCGGCGGTCGGCGCCCGCCGGGAGAAGATGAGACCTGCCGCCGCCTGATCCGGCCCGGGCTGGCCGGGCAGAGCTTGTCCGCTGGACCATGCGGAGCGGCAATTGCTGGCGCAGCGGCCTGACCTTGGCACCATCCAGCAGGGCACACAGCCGCCTGGCGCCCTCGGCTCCGCTGTGCTCGAGCGGCTGATGCACGGTACTGAGGTTGAGCAGCGCGGTGAGCTCGATGTCATCGAAGCCCACGACTGACAATCGGTCCGGCACCGGGAAGCCACAGCGCTCCGCGGCGCTGAGTACGCCCATCGCCTGCGTATCGGAGGCGGCGAAGATAGCGGTTGGCGGATCGGGCAGCCGGAGCAGGCAGCCGGCCAGGTCAGCCGCCACCGCCGCGCTGTGCGGTCCAAGCCGGACAAGCTCAGGGTCGAAGTCGATCCCGGCCTCGGTGAGTTCCCGCCGGTATCCCTGTAGCCGGAACCTGGACGAGGTGAAGCCCAGATCCTGCTCCGTCTCGCGGGTCGCGGGATCGCCGACGAACCCGATCCGCCGGTGGCCGAGGCTCAGCAGGTGCGCTGTGGCCAGCCGTCCGCCCGCCACGTCATCAATGATCGTCTGCGGTACCCCGGCGGCGACCGCATCGACGGTCACTATCGGGATGGAGCCGCGCAGGAATGCCGCGATACGGTGCTTGGCAACGGGGATCGACACGATGATCACGCCGTCGGCCCGGTGCCTGACGGTCAGGGCAGTCAGATGGTGATCGCGCTGCTCCGGCGTATCGACATTGCAGACGATCGTGTCGTAGCCCTGCTCGTCCAGCACCGCGAGCGCGCCCGCCAGCCGCACCACGGTCGACGGCCTGGTCAGGTGCGGTACCAGGATGGCGACGGTGCGCGGCGTACCGCGAGACAGGGCAGCCGCGAGGTGGCTCGGCCGGTATCCCAGCCGCTCGATGACCTCTAGGACCTGGCGGCGGGTCGATTCCCTGACGTTCACGCCCCCGTTGACCACACGAGAGACAGTGCCCATCCCTACTCCCGCGGCTGCGGCAACGTCGGCCATCGTCGGCCGGGCCGAAGTGCGCACAGGCATTCCCCTTGAGCGGCGCCGCCCTGTTGGAAGCGATTCCAACTTGGGATTGGATCATTCTTACTCCGCGCCAAGATTTCGTCAAGAGTGCCGCGCCGGGTGCGCTTGGCGGGCAATCCCGCGGTCGCGGACCGGTCGGCCGGCTGCCAGCCCCGCCGCCGTGCATCCCGCGGGAACCCCGGCTAGGTACGAGACCGGCGCAGGTGGCACGTAAGGTCGGTCCACGCGGCTTATCCGGTGGCTGACCAGGGAAGATGCCAGTCTCGGCAGAGCCGGAATGTTGCTGGCCGACCGGGTGTTACTAAAGTTGAGCCCGTTCGGCTCAAGTCATTTGACTTGCATAGACTGATCTGGCAACCTTGCGCGGGCAGCGCTCAACTTATCCAACGCTCAATCATTAGGGACGACACATGGCACGTGCGGTAGGTATTGACCTGGGGACGACCAACTCGGTAGTCGCCATCCTCGAGGGCGGGGACCCCACGGTCATCGCCAACGCCGAGGGCTCGCGGACGACACCGTCCGTCGTGGCGTTCGCCAAGAACGCCGAGGTTCTCGTCGGTGAGGTCGCCAAGCGGCAGGCCGTCACCAACGTGGACCGGACGATCCGATCGGTCAAGCGCCAGATGGGCACCGACTGGACCGTCAACATCGACGGCAAGAAGTTCACCGCCCAGCAGATCAGCGCCTTCATCCTGCAGAAGCTCAAGCGGGACGCGGAGGCCTACCTGGGCGAGAAGATCGCCGACGCGGTCATCACTGTCCCGGCGTACTTCAACGACGCGCAGCGGCAGGCCACCAAGGAGGCCGGCCAGATCGCCGGGCTGAACGTGCTCCGGATCATCAACGAGCCGACGTCCGCGGCGCTCGCCTATCACCTGGATAAGGAGAGCGAGGCCACCATCCTGGTCTTCGACCTGGGCGGCGGCACCTTCGACGTCTCGCTGCTCGAGGTCGGCGAGGGCGTGGTCGAGGTAAAGGCCACTAGCGGTGACAACCACCTCGGCGGCGACGACTGGGACCAGCGGATCGTCGACTGGCTGGTGAAGGACTTCAAGAACGGCTACGGCGTTGACCTGTCCAAGGACAAGATGGCGCTGCAGCGGCTGCGCGAGTCCGCGGAGAAGGCCAAGGTCGAGCTGTCCAGCTCCAGCGAATCGCAGATCAACCTGCCCTACATCACGCACTCCGATAGCGGCCCGCTGCACCTGGACGCCAAGCTCACCCGCGCCGAGTTCCAGAAGATGACCTCTGACCTGCTCGACCGCTGTAAGGGGCCGTTCCAGCAGGTGATCAAGGACGGCGGGGTCAAGATGAGCGACCTGCACCACGTCGTGCTCGTCGGCGGCTCCACCCGGATGCCCGCCGTCGTTGACCTGGTCAAGGAGCTCACCGGCGGCAAGGAGCCGAACAAGGGCGTGAACCCGGACGAAGTCGTCGCGGTGGGCGCCTGCCTGCAGGCCGGCGTGCTCAAGGGCGAGGTCAAGGACGTTCTGCTGCTCGACGTGACCCCGCTCTCTCTCGGCATCGAGACCAAGGGCGGCATCTTCACCAAGCTCATCGACCGCAACACGACTATCCCGACCAAGCGCTCGGAAATCTTCACCACCGCGGATGACAACCAGCCTTCGGTGCTGATCCAGGTCTTCCAGGGTGAGCGCGAGATCGCCGCGTACAACAAGAAGCTCGGCACCTTCGAGCTGGCGGGCCTGGCTCCGTCGCCGCGTGGCATTCCGCAGATCGAGGTCACGTTCGACATCGACGCCAACGGCATTGTCAGCGTGGCGGCCAAGGACCTCGGCACCGGCAAGCAGCAATCGGTCACCATCTCCGGCGGCTCCGCGCTGCCGAAGGAAGACATCGAGCAGATGATGGCCGACGCGGAGAAGTACGCCGAAGAGGACCGCAAGCGCCGGGAGGAGGCGGAGATCCGCAACCGCGCGGAGACCCTCGCCTACACGACGGAGAAGTTCCTCGGCGAGAACACCGACAAGGTCCCTGACGACGTCAAGTCGGAGGTCGAGTCCGCGATCGCTGACCTGAAGAAGACGCTGGAGGGCACCGACACCGAGGCCATCCGCGTGGCCAGCGAGCACGCCGCTCAGGTCAGCCAGAAGATGGGTACGGCGATCTACGCGCAGGCGCAGGCCGAGAACGCGAATGCCCAGGGTGGCGACGCAGGCGGCGATGCGCAGACAGCCGAATCGGCAGCGGACGAGGAAGTCGTCGACGCCGAGATCGTCGATGAGGGCAAGCCTGCTGAAGAGGAGGGCGGCGCCGCCTGATGGGTTCTTCCGAGGACATCAACACAGGGCCGGTGATCCGCGATCACAGGCGCATCGACCCGACCACCGGACAGGTCAGGGATCCTGGCCGGTCCGGTGGGGCAGCCGGCCCTGCGCAGACAGCAGGGGAAACGGCGGCCGGCCAGCCCCGGTCCGGCTGGCATCCGGCTGCCGGGCAGGGTAAGCCCGGTTCGCCGGACAGCCGGCCCGCTGCTGCCGCTGCCGACCCCGAGGCGACGGCAGCGCTCGCCCAGCTTGCGGAGCGGACCTCTGACCTACAGCGGCTCCAGGCGGAGTACGCCAATTATCGCAAGCGCGTGGAGCGCGACAGGGCGGCCGTCCGCGAGCTGGCACTCGCTAACGTGCTGGTCGAGCTGCTCCCGGCCCTGGACGACATCGGCCGGGCCAGGGACCACGGCGAGCTATCCGGCGGGTTCAAGTCCGTCGCGGAGTCGCTGGAGTCGGCGGTCGCCAAGCTCGGCCTGGTGAGCTACGGAGAGACGGGGGAACCTTTCGACCCGGTGGTGCACGAGGCTCTGATGCACTCCTACTCCGGTGATGTGAGCTTGCCTACAGCAGTTCAGATCCTGCAGCCCGGATACAAGATAGGCGACCGTATCCTGCGCCCAGCCAGGGTCGCGGTCGCAGAGCCGGGCGGCGAGGGTGCCGGTGAGAGCGAAGGTGGCGCGCCGGAGGCGGCCGCCGGGCAGGTCCCGGGCGAGGCCGACGAGCGGGGCAGTACTTCACCGCAGGAGGCACCTGCGGATAGCGGCGGCTGAAGCCGGACGAGGAGGGACCAGTGAGCACGAAGGACTTCCTCGAGAAGGACTACTACAAGACCCTCGGCGTCTCCAAGAACGCGTCCGCCGATGAGATCAAGCAGTCCTACCGCAAGCTGGCGAGGAAATACCACCCAGACGCGAACAAGGGCAATGCCTCATCGGAGGAACGCTTCAAGGAGATCTCCGAGGCACACACCGTCCTGGCTGACGAGAAGCGACGCAAGGAGTACGACGAGGCGCGGTCCCTGTTCGGTAGCGGGGGGCTGCGGATGCCGCGCGGCGGCGGACAGGGCAACCAGGGCGGCTATGACCTGGGCGACCTGTTCGGTAGCGGGAACACCACCGGCGCCCGGCTCGGCGACCTGCTCGGCGGGATGTTCGGCGGTCGCGGAACGCAGGCCAAGCCGCGGCGCGGTGCCGACATAGAGACGGAGACCACGCTCGCGTTCACCGACGCCATCGAGGGATCCACCGTCTCGCTGCGGCTCGCGGGCGAGGGGCCGTGCGGAGTGTGCCACGGGACAGGCGCCAAGGCCGGCACCGTGCCCCGGGTGTGCCCGACCTGCGAGGGAACGGGTCAGGCCAGCAGGAACCTGGGCGGGTTCGCGCTGTCTGAGCCATGCCGCACCTGCCGGGGACGCGGCATGGTGGTCGACGATCCTTGCACGGTGTGCTCCGGCAGCGGCCGGGCAATGAGTACCCGGACCATCCAGGCGCGCATCCCGGCCGGGGTGGCGGACGGCCAGCGGATCCGGCTCAAGGGCAAGGGGGCACCAGGCGAGCGCGGCGGCCCGGCAGGTGACCTGTATGTCAAGGTGCATGTCACGCCGGACAAGGTGTTCGGCAGGTCGGGCGACAACCTGACCGTCAGCGTCCCCGTGGCCTTCACCGAGGCGGCGCTGGGCGCGGAGATCAAGGTGCCGTCTCACCGGGGCGTGCCGGTCACGGTACGCATCCCTCCCGGCACTCCGAACGGGCGCACCTTCAGGGTCAAGGGCAGAGGCGTCCGCCGCCGCTCGGACGGGCTCAACGGCGACATGCTCGTCACCGTGGAGGTCGTGGTCCCGGCCAAGCTGGACAACAAGGCCCGCGAGGCCCTGGAGTCGTTCCGCGCGGCGACCGCGGGCGATGATCCGCGCGGGGACCTGCTGCAGCGGGCAAGGAGCTGACCGGTGAGCCGGACGAGCAGGCGGCCCGGAGGGGCACGACCTGCGAGGTTATCGGGTGAGGAGGAGCTGACATGACGAGCCCGTTCGACCGCCTGTCCGACGACACGCCTGTGTACGTCATCTCCGTTGCTGCCCAGCTAGCCGGCCTGCACCCGCAGACGCTGCGCGCCTACGACCGGCTCGGCCTGGTCTCGCCCGGCCGGACCCCCGGGCGGGGCCGCCGCTATTCGATGCGCAACATCCTTGCTCTGCGCGAGGTCCAGCGACTCTCCCAGGAAGAGGGAGTGAACCTGTCCGGGATCAAGCGAATCCTCGAGCTGGGCGGCGAACTTGAGCGGTCCCACAAGCTCGTCGTGGAGCTGCATGCGCAGATCGCCGTGCTGCGCGCCGAGCTCGAGTCCACCCGGGCAGTCGCTGCCCGGCTTGCCGAGCTGAGGAGAGGCCGGCCGACAGGTGCCGACCTCGTTCCCGTTCGCTCGTCGCAGATAACCCACTGGGTGCCGCCACCGGCACCGCAAGATCAAGGAAAGCCATAGGAAGCATGGACGAAAAGCTCACTCGCAAGAGCCAGGAAGCGCTGACCGCCTCGGTGCGGCGTGCGGCGGCGGACGGCCACCCGCAGGTGGGACCGCCGCACCTGCTCGCCGCCCTGATCGAGCAGGCCGGCGGTACGGCGGCGCCGCTGCTGCGGGCCGTCGGCGCCGACCCGGCCGATGTCCTGCGCGACACGCAGGAACTTCTCGCCCGGCTGCCCCGGGTGGCGGGCGCGACCGCGAGCGCCCCGGAGACCTCCCGTCCGCTGCTGGCGTCGATCAATACCGCGGCGGAGCAGGCCCGGCAGCTAGGTGACGAGTTCGTGTCTACCGAGCATCTGCTCGTCGGCCTCGCCACCAGCGGCGGCGAGGTGGCCAGCCTGCTCAAGCGGGCCGGAGCCGGGCCCGAGGCGCTGGTTGAGGCGTTCGGGAAGGTGCGCGGGCACGCCCGTGTCACCTCCGAGGATCCCGAGGGCACTTACCAGGCGCTGGAGAAGTACGGAATCGACCTGACCGAACGCGCCCGGGCTGGCGGCCTCGACCCGGTGATCGGCCGCGATGCCGAGATCCGGCGGGTCATCCAGGTCCTGTCCCGGCGGACCAAGAACAACCCGGTACTCATCGGCGAGCCCGGAGTCGGCAAGACCGCGGTCGTGGAGGGGCTCGCCCAGCGCGTGGTCGCCGGTGACGTGCCAGAGTCGCTGCGCGGGAAGCGCCTGATATCGCTCGACCTTGGCGCCATGCTCGCCGGCGCGAAGTACCGCGGTGAGTTCGAGGAGCGGCTCAAGGCGGTGCTGAACGAGATCAAGGAGAGCGAAGGCCAGGTCATCACGTTCATCGACGAGCTGCACACGGTCGTCGGGGCGGGTGCGGCCGAGGGCGCCATGGACGCCGGCAACATGCTCAAGCCGATGCTCGCCCGCGGTGAGCTTCGCATGGTCGGGGCGACCACGCTCGACGAATACCGTCAGCGGATCGAGAAAGACCCGGCCCTGGAGCGGCGGTTCCAGCAGGTCTTCGTGGGCGAGCCTTCGGTCGAGGACACGATCGCGATCCTCCGCGGGCTCAAGGGACGCTACGAGGCGCACCACAAGGTGCAGATCTCTGACGCCGCGCTCGTCGCGGCGGCCGCGCTGTCCGACCGCTACATCACCGCCAGGTTCCTGCCGGACAAGGCGATCGACCTGATCGACGAGGCCGCTTCCCGGCTGCGCATGGAGATCGATTCGCGACCGGTCGAGATCGACGAGCTGCAGCGGACCGTTGACCGGATGAAGATGGAGGAGCTCGCCCTCGGCCGGGAAGCGGACGCGGCGAGCAAGGAGCGGCTCGAGCGGCTCCGCCGGGATCTGGCCGACCGGCAGGAGCAGCTGACCGCCCTCGTGGCACGGTGGGACAGGGAGAAGGCCGACCTCAACAAGGTCGGCGAGCTGAAGAAGCGCCTTGACGACCTCAAGGGCCAGGCCGAACGCGCACAGCGGGACGCGGACTTTGATTCGGCATCCAGGCTCATGTACGGAGAGATCCCCGCACTCGAGCGGGAGCTGGCCGAGGCCGCGGCTGCGGGGGGCGACGCCGTCGGCGGAGACGGCGCGCCGATGGTCAAGGAAGAAGTCGGGCCGGACGACGTCGCGGACGTCGTCTCCGCGTGGACTGGCATCCCGGCCGGTCGCCTGCTCGAGGGGGAGACGGGCAAGCTGCTCCGGATGGAATCCGAGCTGGGCAAGCGCATGATCGGCCAGTCCAGCGCGGTGCAGGCGGTGTCGGACGCGGTACGCCGGGCACGCGCCGGCGTGGCCGATCCCGACCGGCCAGACGGCTCGTTCCTTTTCCTCGGGCCCACCGGCGTCGGAAAGACCGAGCTGGCCAAGGCTCTTGCCGAGTTCCTCTTCGATGATGAGCGCGCCATGGTCCGCATCGACATGAGCGAGTACGGGGAGAAGCACTCCGTGGCCAGGCTGGTCGGCGCGCCGCCCGGCTACATCGGCTACGAGGAAGGCGGCCAGCTGACCGAGGCCGTCCGCCGCAGGCCGTATTGCGTGGTGCTGCTCGACGAGGTCGAGAAGGCCCACCCGGAGGTCTTTGACGTCCTGCTCCAGGTGCTCGACGACGGCAGGCTCACCGACGGGCAGGGCCGGACCGTGGACTTCCGCAACAGCATCCTGATCCTCACCTCCAACCTCGGATCCCAGTTCATCGCGGACCCGGCGCTGGACGAGAGCGCGAAAAAGGCCGCCGTGATGGCCGTGGTCCGTGCCACATTCAAGCCTGAGTTCCTCAACCGGCTCGATGATGTGATCATCTTCGACTCGCTGACCACTGCGGAGCTCGCCGAGATCGTCGATCTGCAGGTGGACCGGCTGGCCAGGCGGCTTGCCGACCGCAGGCTGGTGCTTACCGTGACACCGGCGGCGCGGGAGTGGCTGGCGCTGACCGGGTTCGACCCGCTGTTTGGCGCGCGGCCGTTGCGCAGGCTGGTGCAGTCGGCCATCGGCGATCAGCTGGCCAAGGCGCTGCTCGCGGGCGAGATCAGCGACGGGGACCGGGTGGAGGTAGACCGGGACGAGACCGCCGACGCACTGACCGTCCGCCCGGCAGCCAGGGTCGGGTGACCACGTCGGTCTGCCCCCGGTTAGAACTCGTCGAGCAGCTTGTCGTAGCCGTCCTCTGCCAGTCCCAGGTCGTTACGGATCCGGTAGCGGAGGCTCAGCAGCATGCGCAGCTCGGCCCGGTCTACGGTCGGCGGGACCTGCCGGGGCACGGCGGCTTCGGTCGCGTCGGTGGCGCACGCGTTCAGCGTTCCCCCGGGAGCTGGGGCGGACTGAGCGGCCGCGACGGGCGTGCCCACCGATGCGGACGGAGCCGATGGCGCGGACGGAGCGGCCGGGACCGGTAGCCCGGTACGAGCGTCCAGGGGCAGGTAGAGCTCCACCCCCGTGTTGGCCCAGTCAAGGGCGCCAATCAGATCTGACTGCTCGACAAGTAGCTCCGCGACCAGGTCGCACAGCCTCGGGTCACGGCGCCCGTCGGCCTCAAGCTGCCTGATCAGCCCTCGTGCCTCGTCCGGCTCGCCGAGCAGGAAAAGCGCACGGGCCAGAGAGACACGAGCATCGACGAATGTCCCGCCGCCATCCGCAAGGGCCCGCCGGAAACCGTTCGCCGCGGCTGCCGGGTCGTCGGCGAGCAGCCACTGCTCGCCCGCCCGTAGATGTGCCTCGGCGTGGGACATCTCGCCGGTCTGGATACAGGTCGCGGCAAGCCGGCTCATCCGCAGCGCAGCACCACGATGATCGCCGGTGCGGGCGGCGCCGAACTCGATGGCGTCGAACTCCTCGCGGGACAGCTGGGCCACGGTGCGAAAGTACCCTTCCAGGCCGGTCGTAATGCCGGGTAATGAGCGAGCCTGCAAGAGCGGCAGGCGGGCACGGTGTCTACCTGCGAGAACGCTCAAGGGCATCCCAAAACCCGCGGCGCAGCGCGAGCCGCACCTCGTCGTGTAGGAGGGAATCGATCGGCAGCGCGGAACCCTGAAGGAGACGCGCTTCCAGATCCGTTGGCATCCGCGGCTTCCTGGCGAGGACAGCTTCCAGCCAGAGCGCCGGGGCGTCACGTGCCACCGACTCGCCGAACTCCAGGCCCTCAGCGTGAGCGGACTGAACGGTGCCGGTGAGCGACGCCGCCCCGGCTGACGAGCCGGCGGATGGTCCGGGCAGAGCTGCGCTGTACGGGCCTTGCTGCGGAACATAGCTTCCTGTCCCGGGAGCCGACACGGGCCGCTGCGCCTGCTGACCGCGTGGTGCCTGCTGCGGGCGGGGCGGCTGCGGGCCGCGCTGCCCCTGCGGGCCGTACGCCTGCGAGCTGTGCCCCGCTGAGCTATGGCTCGGCGAACTATGACTCGGCGAACTATGGCTCGGCGAACCGCGGGCCGGCAAACCGCGGCGGGTCGGCAGGCTCTCCGGCGCGCTGCTGAACGGGTCGGGTGGAGCGGGAGGGAGCGGAGCGGGAGAGAACTGTGCGCCCGCTGCGTCAGCGAAGGTCCCCGGATGCGAGGGCTCGTACGAGGGCCGCGGAGCGGCCGCGCGCTGGCCTGACGGAGCCGGAGGTGATGCTGCGGCCGGGCCGGGCGGACCCTGCGCGGCCGACACGTCCGGCGTGGGCGGCGGGGCTGTCATAGGGGGCGGGGCCTGCGGGGCTGGCTCACGGAAGGATGCCGTGGCGGGTGCCGGGTACCGCGACTGCCCGGGCTGCCCTAGGGGGGACTGAGATCCCGGGGAGGCCGGCGGCAGCGACCGCGGGGAGGCCGGCGGCAGCGGCCGCGGGGAGGCCGGCGGCAGCGACCGCGGGGAGGCCGACGGCAGCGACCGCGGGGAGGCCGGCGGCAGCGACCGCGGGGGGGTCGGCCGTGACGGGGGTCCTTGGGGTGTCGACGGCGGCAGGCTGTCCGCTGCATGGCTCTCGTGCAGGCCGCGCGGCTTTGGATCGGCCGGGCCGGTGTCAATGGCCGGAGCGGGCTCAGGCTGCTGCGGCGACGACTGTCGCCTCGGGGTCGATGGCGCCGGGGGCTGATACTCGGCGACGACCGGGGCCGTGTAGATCGCCGGAGGCGCCGGGTGCGTCCCGCTGGAGCCCGCGGACAGCGCCTGGTGGCTCCCCCCGCCCGCGCTGGCGGAATGCCCGTTGGACAGCGGCCTGCCGCCGTAGACGCTGGCCGCGTACTGCTCGTTGTAGCGGGCAGTCTCCGTGGCGGGGACCAGCTCCGCATACGGCCGCAGTTGCGCGCCATGGATCTCCACGATGTCGTCGCACTGCTGCCTGAGCGAGCGGGAGACCGTCCAGTTACCGTCCACCGAGATGTGCACGATGGTTACCCGGATACCGAGGTCCTGCACATCCGCGATGACCTGCGCGAGATCCTCCTCGGCGCTGACCAGCAGCACGTCGCTGATGGCGCGGTTCCTGGCCAGGGTGGTGAGGTCGCGGTGGATCTCGGTCTCGACTCCCTCGCGCTTTCCCGGCCGCATCCTGCCAAGCCTCAGCTTGAGGCCGGGCAGGTCGGCGAGCGTGTCGTGCTCGGAGGTCCGGCGCCCGTCAACGGACGCCTCATACCAGTAGCAGCGCAGCAGCTGGAGCCCGGTCCGGTCAGCGGCCATGCCCGCGAAGAACTGAAGCAGCCCGGCGTAGTCCCAGGCAACGGACTCTCTGTGGCTGGTTCCGTGGGCGGCCATCGCACCATCGGCGAGTACATAGCCGGCGTCCACGAACAGCGCGCAGCGGTCCACCCGACACCGTCCTTCCTCGATGCGAGACGCTTCCAGTGCCCCAGCCCGCCCATCCCGCGGGTCTGGGTTGCGGCCTGTGGGCGATCTCCAGGGTATTCAAGTCCGCTCACGGCGTAAGCCGTTCCGCGAATTCGACGAGGATCGGCAGAATGTCACTCCATGCGGATTCTCGTGCTGGGAGGCACCCGGTTCGTCGGACCAGCCATCGTCGATCAGGCAGTCTCGCGCGGACACGACGTGACGACCTTCACCAGAGGGCAGCACGGCGAGCCCCGGCCTGGCGCCAAGGCGTTGCACGGGGACAGGACCCGACCGCAGGACATGCTCGCGCTGGCTGACCGTGGCTGGGACGCGGTCATCGACACTTCGGTGCTGGCTCCGGCGCACGTGGCCGCATCCGCCAGGCTGCTCGCAGGCCATGTGGGTCACTACACCTACGTGTCCAGCCTGGCGGTGTATTCCGGCCGTCCGAGAGAGCCGGTGACCGAGGGATCGCCGACTTACGACTGCTCCCCCGACGCCCAGGGCGACGTGGAATCGCTGGGGTACGGCCAGGTCAAGTCAGGTTCCGAACGGGCCGTGGCTGCGGCTTTCCCCGGCAGGCATCTCCTAGTGCGTCCTGGCATTATCGCGGGCCCGCACGACGACGTGGGCGGGCTGCCGTGGTGGCTGGCCAGGCTGGCACGCGGCGGCCGCGTGCTGGCCCCCGGCGATCCCGGCAGACCGGTCCGGCTGACCGATGCCCGCGACCTCGCGGCCTGGATGGTGGACAGCATCCGGCGCGGGATCGCCGGGATCGTCAATGTTCCCGGGCCTCGCGGATGTACGTTCGGCCAGCTTCTGCACGCCTGCGTCGACGCGGTCCGCGCAAACTCCGGGGTGATCGCCGAGCTCGTCTGGGCGCCCGACGACGTGCTGCTTGCCGCGGGCATTGAGCCCAACACCGAGCTTCCTATGTGGGCCCCTGACATCCCCGAGCTGGCGGGCATCTGGGAGGCCTCCGGTGAGCGCGCCAGGGTGGCCGGGCTGCGATACCGGCCGCTGGCCGACACCGTCCGGGACACCTGGCGCTGGCTGTACCGCGACGCTGCCGCCAAAGCCCAGCCAGTGGGCGAGTTTGCACAGCGGGCAGGGATCGGGCTTGACCCGGTGCGGGAGCGGCGGATCCTGGCCGGGCTTTGAGCCGCCGCTGCCACTGCTGCCAGCTTGGTGGCCAGTCGGGCTACCCGCCCCTGACGTGCCGTTCGAGCCGTCGGCCGGGGCGCTGTCGTTCGAATTGCCGCTAACGCTCTTTACGGCCGTGGGCCCGGCGGGCGACCGGCCGCCGAACCAGCTACATCCAGCCAACGGCCAGCCGTGATACCCGGCAACGCCGACCGGCCAGCCGGCATCTCCCGCCACGCCAACCTGCTTACCGGCGTCTCCCGCCACGCCAACCTGCTGGGCGGTATCTCCCGCCGCGCCGTCCTGCCGGGCGGCGTCTCCCGCCGCGCCGACCCGCCCGCGATCCCACCACAGGTCGGCCGAGCCGCCATTGGGGGGCGGGCCGCTCTGCGTGCTGTCCGCTGAGGTGGTAGCTGCGACGACCCCCACCAGGTAGGGCTCGCCGCTCGCGCTCAGCTCAACGGCCGGCTCCGCAGCCAGCGTCTCGTGCCGCGATGTGAGAGTGGGATCGCTGCTGGACCCGAAGCCATCCCAGGTCACGACCTGTATGCCGGCGTCCGCGCCCGCCGGGAGCAAGCCATTGAGCGGGACGTTGAACCACGGATCCGCCGCACTGACGGCGTGCGCGCCGTCCACCACCACAGCCTGGCCAACAGGGGCGGCGGGATCCTCGGCAACGACTACGAGGGTCCAGCCGGAATCGGCGGCAGGATCGTACTCATCCGTCGGAACCTGCGCCTGCCATGCGCCGCCGCCATTGTCCTGAACCATGCTGGTCACGTTCGCGTACGCCTGGTAGACGGGATAGCCGTCCAGATAAGCACTGCCTGCGTCGTTCGCGCCGATCGCCTGGTAGGAGCCCCCGCGAGGACCTCTGAGGTCGATCTCGGGGTGCGACTGGTATCCGGAACCCGACCAGTACAGTCCCGCCCAGAGTACGTTTCCCGTGACCGCGACCTCCGCCGAGCTCGATGGCGGATGCCAGCCGAAATCCCACCACCAGCACTGCGGCAGCGTGTTGCCCGCGACGATCGTGTCCAGCCTGCCGTTGGCCGCGAACCGCGCTGGCAGGCCCGACGACACCACGCCGCTTGCGGCGGTGGCGGTCACGCTTCGCCCGCCGAAGTTCACCGAGATCGTTGGCGGCACGCCGAACGCGGCGTCCTGGCCGACGGCCACTTCCAGGTAGCTCTTCGTCGTCTGGCCAGGCCCGAGCGGCCCATGCGTGCAGCCGGCCCCCGCAGCAGTGGCACCGCAGTTCCAGCCTCCCGGGGCCGCGGCGGCCAGCGGCGCGTCCATGCCCAGGCTCCCGCCGCCCAGGTATGAGACTCCGGACGGCAGCCTGATGCTGGCCGACAGGTCACTGACGCTCTGGCTGCCGGTGTTTGTCACCGTGAAGGTGAGCATTCCTGTCGTGCCCCGCAGCAGGGCGCCAACCGGGGCTACCTGCGTGCTGAGCGTCACGGGCGAGGGCGGCGGGGTGGATGACGGCGGGGGCGTCTTTCCTGGCTTGCCGGGCTTGCCGGGCTTGGCGGGCGAGACGTGCGCCTGGAGCGGCACATTGGCAGCCGGGACGGGCGGGACGTGCCTGCCCGGCGCGGGTGCCGCGACAGGAGTGCTGCCGGGCGACGCCGGGGCGGCCGCCCGATGATGCCTGGCCGCAGCGGGCATGCCGTGCCCGGCCAGTGCCAGCGCCACCGCGATCGCCGCGGCCGCCGCGGCCACCCCGCCGGCCATCGCAGCCTGCTGTTGCTTGGGCGCGTGCCGAATCCAGAGCACTTTAGTGACAATCCAGGCGACGGCCGCGCCACCCTTCGCGGACATGGCAGCGAGGTACGCGGCCGCAACCGGGCCCAGGAATATGGGTGCCACCAGGCCCCGCAGCGCCACGTTGACATCGGCAAGCTCGGCATAGACGCCGCGGCAGTCCTCGCACCCGTCCAGGTGGTCGGAGACCGCCTTCGCCTCCCGGGCGGACAGTCCGCCGCGGACAAAGGCACCGAGCTTGTCGACTATCGGACGGCACTCCTGGCGGGCAACCCCAGACAGGTGCATCTGTAGGTAAGCCTGCCGCAGCCCCTCCCGCGCCCGGTAGGCCAGTGCCGCGACACCGTTGGCGGTGAGCCCGAGTAGCGGCGCGACGTCTGCTGGTTTCGCGCCTTCGATCTCGGTGTGCCAGAGGACAGCCCGCCAGCGTTCGGGCAAGGAAAGAAACGCTCGAGCGATCAGGGACCTCTCCAGGCCAGCCACGGCGGGGTCGATAAAGGGCTGGCCTGGGTCGAATGCCTCAATCTCGTCGGTTACGACGTTCCTGCGCTCGCCGCGGTATCGGTCGTAGGCCACCCGGCGGACGGATGTGAGCAGGTACGGACGGAACGCATCCTGCGGCCCGCCGCCGCGCCGCATCAGGTCGAGCACCTTGGAGAAAGTCTCGGCTACGACGTCATCCACCTCGGCAGGACCGCGCATGAGCTGGCGCGCCAGGCCCTGCGCAGCGGCCACATGACGGCGGTAGAGGTCTCCGTACGCCGCCATGTCGCCGGACTTGATCGCAGCGATCAACTCGGCATCGCTGATGAGCGTCTGCCCGGACTCCGGGTCGCCCACTACTCACCGTCCCATACCGGTTGCCGGAAGCTACGGAAAATCATTCCGTATTCCGCGTCATGCGGACACTACTTCGCCGTCATCAGTTTGGCGGCGGGTCCTGCCATCACCGGGGCTGGCGGGTCCTACCACCGGTGAGGCGGTCGGCGTGCCGCCCCGGCCGGGCCGATGTCCAGGCCTCCGTCATGGCCTGAGACGGATGCCTGGACTTCGGTTCGGCCGGGGCGGCTGCCGCCGCGCCATCGAAATATTGAGCTACCGCCTAGCCGAGAGGCTCGGCATGAGGAGGGTCGGGCTGCCATGACGTCGGACGACGCCGGTCGCACAGACTGGGAGCGCAGCATACGCGCTGGCGCTACCGCGGGCATCCGTCTCAGCGACGTACCTGGCGTGATCCGACTCTGCGAGGCGTGGCGGCGGCAAAGCATGGCCTGCGGCTGGGCCGCCGACGACGACTGGCAAGTGACCGCGGTCGACACGGTCGCGGCTGCTGCCTGGCGCGGCACCGGGCTGGCGGCTGCCTGCGGCATGCTCGGCCGGGAACGCGCGCGGGCCGGGGTCGGGATCGGCGAGACCCTGACGGACCTGGCCGCGCTGTGTTTCGTGCTGGATGGCGGGGAACCGCCGGGCGAGCTTGTCAGGCCGCTGGCCGAGGGGTGGGCGGAAGCAGGGCTGGCCAGGATGTCCGAGGGCACCTGCGAGGACCCGCTCACCGGTCTTGCCACCATGCCCTACCTGCGAACGCGCCTTGGCGAGGTGTACCGCGAGGCACGGCAGGCGGGCAGTTGCGCAGCCGACTCCCACCGGCTCCTGGTCGCGGACCTACCGCACCGGCTGGACCCGTGGGACCGCCTGTCGGTGATCCTTCTCGTCAGCAATGACCTCAGGGCCGCCTTTCCTGGCGGCGAAACGCTGTCGCTTGCCGCATCCGGCCGCGCCATCGCCCTGGTACGCGCCGTCCCGGAACTCCCGTTTCGCGCTACCGGCCTGCGCCGCAGCCTGACCGCCGCGCACGGCACCCGGCTCCGGCTGCTCAAGCCGCCCGCCCAGCACGAGGAAGCACTGCGCCTCCTCGACGGGCTGGCCCGCTGACGCCGCCGGCGCCGCGCGTCCCGTGGAGGGGTCGGGACCGGCGCCGGCGGCCCGCACTCTTTCCTACCTGTGCCGGTTCCTACCCGTGCCAGTTCAAATTCCTACCTGTACCGGTTCAAAGCTGGAGATCGCTGATGGGTTCGCGAAGCCGATCACTCCAGCGGGCGACTTCGTCGTCGTCCATGATCTGGACGATGAAGAGCGCCCGCATGGTGTCGAGCAAGGCTGCGCCGTCGGCTTCGGGTGACCGCGGCCGGGCCAGCCCGTTGAGCGCGAACCCGTTGATCACCGCCACGAAGGCGGCGGCGGCTTCAGCCGGCCGGCGAGCGCCCAGTGCCGACAAGGCGAGGTAGGCGAGCTTCTCGAAGGCGTCGAGTGACTCGGCGACGGCCCGCTGCAACGCCGGGTTGCGGGCCGCCTCCAGGTACACCTCGAACTGCGCGATGGTCGCATCGCGATCGCGGGCGAGCAGCGCCTCGGCGAAGCGCTCGGCGACCTGATCGGCAGAGCGAGAGCCGCTGGCGGCTCCCTCCACCAGCCCCTGCAGCTCGTTCACCCGTTCGGTGACATGCAGGCGCAGGGCCTCCTCGGTCAGGTGCCGAATCGATTCGAAGTAGTAGGTGGTCGCGGCGAGGGGCACCCGGGCTCGCGATGCGACGGCGCGGTGGGTAACGGCTCGGACGCCACCCTCGGCGAGCAGCGCGACCGCTGCTCGCAGGAGTGCGTCGCGCCGCGCCCGGCTGCGCTCCTGCGAAGGAAGGGCCGATGTGACCATTGACACATGCTACCAAAAAGTCGTACTCTCGTCCCACTTTAGTGGTGCACATGTACCACTTTGCTAGCCGCCATCGCCGCCCGCTAGGAGCCGCTATGCGCCATGGCCCGATTCGCAACCTCGCAGCCGGAGTCCTCTCACTGACGCTGGTGGTGGCAGCATCTGCACCGGCATCCGCGAGCACAACCCGGACTGCCACCAGATCCCCGGCCAATTCGATCTTCACCCAGCCCGCGTCCCTCTCCGGTGACCACCCTGGCCAGATCCTCAAATCTCACCCGGTGACCATCCAGGCCGTAGGATTCTCGGTCCCCTACAAGGCCTGGCAGATCCAGTACGTCTCCGAGAACACGACCGGGGCACTACAGGCCGACGTCGCCACGGTCGTCAAGCCCACGACCCCGAACCTGCCGCCGCGGCTGCTGTCCTACCAGCCGGCCATCGACAGCGATTCGCCAAACTGCCAGCCTTCGTACGTGCTGACCCAGCCGCCGGCCGTCCTCGGATACGAGTCGCTCGGGGGATTGGAGTCGTTCGCGGCGGTGGCCACTGGCACCTCGCTCGGCTACACGGTGGTCATCCCGAACTTCGAGGGGCCCCACAACGAGTGGACCGCCGGGCTCGAGGCGGGCTACGGGACCCTGGACGGCATCCGCGCCGCGGAAAACTTCGCTCCACTGAATCTCATCGGGGCCCAGACGCCCGTCGGGCTGATGGGATACTCCGGCGGATCCCAGGCGTCGGAGTTCGCCGCCGAGGAAGCGCCGACCTACGCGCCTGAGCTCAACATTGTCGGCGCCGCCATCGGCGGCCTGCCGGTCGACATCGCCCACATCGCCGCGAAGGCCGACGGGGGCCTGTTCGCCGGGGTCTACTTCGCGGCCGCCGTCGGCATCGCCAGGGCGTACCCGCAGATCAAAATCAACTCCCTGCTCACTGCGGCAGGCAAGCAGATGAAGAAAGCCATCTCCGGCATGTGCATCGTGCAGTTCGCGGCGACCTACGCGTTCCAGCGGATCGAGAGCTACACCAAGGGCGGACTCAACCCGCTCGACGACCCGGTCATCCAGCAGGTCGCGGCCGACGACACCATGGGCGTGGTCGGAGTGCCCAAGATTCCCATGCAGGTCTACATGGCCACCTTTGACGAACTGGTCGTCACCCCCGACGTGACCACCCTGGTGAACCGCTACTGCGCCGCCGGCGAGGCCATCCAGTACATCGAGTTCCCCCTCGCTGATCACATCACCGCGGAGGCTGAAGGCCTACCCGGCGCCATCGCCTACATCGAGGCCCGGTTCGCGGGCCAGCCGGCGCCCAGCACCTGCTAGCCCGCCGGCAGACGGTCCCGGCCCGGCGAGGCCGGCCCCTTCGCTCAGGTCTTGAGCGCGCGGGCCGACCTCGCCGGCTGGATCCAGCGCGCCGTCGACGGCTACGCCGTCGCTGCCCTAGGCTCGCGTTTCGTGGGTGATCGCGAGGAACTGCTTCAGGAAATAAAACAGCACGGGATCGTGCACGGCGACTTCGTCCTGTCCTCCGGACAGCATGCGAACTGGTACATCGATCTGCGCTCCGTGCTGCTGAGCGGTCGCATCGCTCCGCTCGCGGGCCGGGTGATGCTCGACGTGACAGCGGACCTGTCGTATGAGGCCGTCGGCGGCCTCACGCTGGGCGCCGACCCGGTGGCGACCGCCATGATGCACGCCGCGGCCCAGCGCCAGCAGTCGCTCGACGCGTTCGTGGTGCGCAAGGCGGACAAGGCGCACGGCCTACAGCGCAGGATCGAGGGGCCGGACGTGGCCGGCCGCCGCGTGCTCGCCGTTGAGGACACGTCAACGACGGGAAATTCGGTGCTCACTGCCGTGGCCGCGTTGCGTGAGGCCGGCGCTGAGGTGGTCGGCGTCGCGGTGGTGGTCGAACGGGGAGCCAGGCCGCGGGTGAGCGAATCCGGGCTGCCCTACCGTGCCGCCTACGAACTATCCGACCTGGGCCTGGACTAGGCCGAGTCGCCGGCCCGCAGCTTCGGGAGATACTAGGGGCGGCACAACCACAACAGGGAGCGACCGCCATGCCTATCGCAACTCCAGAGGTCTACGCACAGATGCTTGACCGGGCCAAGGAGCACGGCTTCGCCTTTCCGGCGATCAACCTGACGTCCAGCCAGACGCTGAACGCCGCCCTGCGCGGATTCGCCGAGGCGGAGAGCGACGGCATCGTCCAGGTATCCACCGGAGGTGCCGAATACCTATCCGGGGCGGGTGTCAAGGACATGGTCACCGGCTCGGTCGCCCTTGCCGAGTTCGCTCACGTCGTCGCGGCGAAGTACCCGATCAACATCGCGCTGCACACGGATCACTGCCCGAAGGACAAGCTGGACGGGTTCATGCGCCCGCTCGTCACGCTGTCTCAGCAGCGGGTCGCCCGCGGTGCTGAACCGCTGTTCCAGTCCCACATGTGGGACGGGTCCGCGGTGCCGCTCGACGAGAACCTGCGGATAGCGTCCCAGCTCCTGGACGAGTGCGCCAAGGCTCGGACCGTGATGGAGCTGGAGATCGGAGTGGTCGGCGGCGAGGAGGACGGGATCGTCGGCGAGATGAACGAGAAGCTGTACAGCACGCCGGAGGACGCGCTGGCGACCGCTGAGGCACTCGGACTTGGCGAGCGCGGCCGATACATTCTGGCCGCGACGTTCGGAAATGTGCATGGCGTCTATAAGCCGGGCCACGTGAAGCTCCGGCCCTCGGTGCTGAACGACATCCAGAACGCGGTGGGCGCCAAGTACGGCAAGGACAAGCCATTTGACCTGGTGTTCCACGGCGGCTCGGGGTCCGCGCTCGAGGAGATCCGGGAGGCGATCTCGTACGGCGCGATCAAGATGAACGTGGACACCGACGCGCAGTACTCGTTCACCCGGCCGGTAGCCGCGCACATGTTCACCAACTACGAAGGCGTCCTCAAGGTGGACGGCGATGTCGGCAACAAGAAGGCCTACGACCCGCGGGCCTGGGGAAGGGCTGCCGAGGCATCGATGGCGGCCCGGGTAACGCAGGCGTGCGAGGACCTGATGTCGACGGGCAAGCGCCTCGGCTGACCCGCGCGGGCCAGCGCCTCGAGAGGCACTACAGCCAGGCGCGGCTTCAACTCACTTCGGCGGAGCCGCACCCGCGGACAGCCTATGGATGTGAATCTACCCCCCACCGGTTGGGGGTAGATTCACATCCATTTTTTTAGAACACGGGCGTTGGGTATACGGGCGGGGCTGATGTGACAGGGGCGGCCGATGTGACGCAGGTAGGGCCTTGCCGGGTGGCGGATAAGGCCTTACCGGGTGGGAGTAGCGGCAAGACCGGGTGGGAGTAGCGGCAAGATGGGCGTATGAACCACGAAAACCTGATCGCCGGTCCTCCGGCGACGTACCTGCCCGCCCATGCCGAAGCCGACGCCCTGCTGATCGCCGGCACCGACCCAACGGAGGTCGCGGCCAGATTTCCGGCCGAATCGGCTGCCTGGGCAGCGCTGGCGGAGCGGGCATTCGAGAGCGGGGAGGTCGTGCAGGCCTACGCCTACGCCCGTACCGGCTACCACCGCGGTCTGGACCAGCTGCGCCGCGCTGGATGGCGAGGGCAGGGGCCGATTCCCTGGGGACACGAGCCCAACCGTGGCTTCCTCCGGTCGCTGCACATGCTGGGTGAGTCCGCGGCTGCGATCGGTGAAGACGACGAGGCCGAGCGGTGCAGCGGCTTCCTGCGTGATAGCAGCGCCGAGGCGGCAGCGGAGCTCGACGGCTAGCTGCACGTCCTGGAAAGGTTGATGAAGCCGCCGAGCTGTGCCATGACGCGGCGAGCCGGCGACGCGCCCGTGGTTCCAGCCGTCACGCGGGTGCTGCGTAGCAGCGAACCACCACCTGGTCCGGTCCCCACTGCCGATCGGCGGTGCCCAGCAAACGCCAGCCCAGGCGTTCATACAAGGCGACCGCCGAGACGCTAGTGGCCAGAACGTCAAGCACGGGGCGCAGCCCGTTCTGCCGCGCCTCCCGCACAGCTACCTTCAGCAACGCAGTCCCGGTCCCGTGACCGCGCGCTGCCGGAGAAACGAACAGGCGGCTCACCATCGCCGCGTCTTCGCCGTACAGCGCAGCCGCCGTATCCCCGTGCTCGGCCCTGGATAGGCCAACGTGGCCTACCAGCCGCCCGTCCAGCGAGGCCACCCAGGCGGTAAAGAGAGCGGGTTCCGCCAGCCAGCCGACCGGGCTGGCTGGCCAGCGCATCGGGTACCCATCGCGGCGATGGACCTCGGCCAGAACCCTGACGCATTCATCGAGCTCGCTCTCGTTCCGGCGACGGATGACCAGGGACGGACCGCCCCGCGCCTCGACAGGTCGGGCAGCCGCGCCGTCATCGCCGGGAATCACCAGAGCATCCTGGCACGCGGGCCAGCCACCACGCCCGCCAGCCACCACGCCCGCCAGCCAGCCACCACGCCGGACCAGCGACCGCCGGACCAGCGACCGCCGGACCAGCCCCGCCGGACCAGCCCCGCCGGACCAGCCCCGCCGGACCAGCCCCGGCCGGGCCGGCGACCGCATGTCGCGCGGCGCCGGCCGGGCCGGCGGGCCGCGTTCCGGTAGCCTCGGAACGCACGGGCCCCACCACGCTCCAAGCCCGAGCGTGCGGGGGGTTGCCGGTCACGCGGGCGGGGACCCCCATGAGGCTGGCGCGCCGTCAGTCTCTTGCGGTGCGGCCCGTCATGCGCAAGGAAGGGGTTGGCCCATGCCGGCCATCGTGCTCGTCGGCGCCCAGTGGGGCGACGAAGGCAAGGGCAAGGCAACTGACCTGCTCGGGGACCAAGTTGACTACGTGGTCCGCTACCAGGGCGGAAACAACGCCGGGCACACGGTCGTCATCGGCGATGACAGCTACGCGCTGCACCTGCTGCCTTCCGGAGTGCTCTCACCGCAGGTGACTCCGGTCATCGGCAACGGCGTGGTGATTGACCCGAAGGTGCTCTTCGAGGAGATCGACGGCCTGCGGGCCAGGGGGATCTCCTGCGAGCGACTACTGATCTCGGCGAACGCGCACCTGATCATGCCGCACCACCGGGCACTGGACAAGGTGACCGAACGCTACCTGGGCAGCGCGCGGATAGGCACCACCGGCCGCGGGATCGGGCCCACGTATGGCGACAAGGTGGCCCGGATGGGGATCCGCGTACAGGACCTGTTCGACCCCGGCATTCTGCGCCAGAAGCTTGATCTCGTGCTGCGCGAGAAGAACCAGGTCCTCGCCAAGGTGTACAACCGCCGCGGCATCGAGGCCGAGGCGGTGGCCGAAGAGTACGTGGCCTACGGCGCGCGCATGCGGCCCTACACAGCCGACACCGGGCTGGTTCTCAACAAGGCGCTTGATGACGGCAAGACCATCCTGCTTGAGGGCGCCCAGGCCACGCTGCTCGACGTGGACCACGGAACCTACCCGTTCGTGACGTCCTCCTCGCCCACCGCGGGCGGCGCCTGCGTGGGTTCGGCCATCGGCCCGACCAGGATCACCAAGGTGATCGGGATACTGAAGGCCTACACCACCCGGGTGGGTGCTGGCCCATTCCCCACCGAGCTGGACAACGCACAAGGCGAGTGGCTCCGCAAGACCGGCGCTGAGTACGGGGTCACTACCGGCAGGGAGCGCCGCACCGGCTGGTTCGACGCGGTGATCGCCAGGTACGCGACCCGGATCAACGGGATAACCGACTACTTCATCACCAAGCTGGATGTGCTGTCCGGCCTGGACAAGGTGCCGATCTGCGTCGGATACGACATCGATGGCGCCAGATACGACGACATCCCGATGACCCAGACCGAGTTTCACCACGCCAGGCCCGTTTACGAGTACCTGGACGGCTGGTGGGAGGACATCTCGGCGGCGAGGGAGTTCGCTGACCTGCCCCGCAACGCGCAGGCCTACGTCAAGACGCTGGAGGACATGGCGGGCGCGCCGGTCAGCGCGATCGGCGTCGGCCCGCGCCGCGATCAGACCCTCCAGCTCCGCCCGCTAGCCTGACCGAGCTGCGCCGATCCCGCGGGCATACCGGTGGCCCGCTGAGGTCCCGCTGAGGTCCCGCTGAGGTCCCGCTGATCAGGGCCCGGCATCGCCGCCCCCGGCGGCAGCGCGCCGCGGCCACCAGGGCGACGGCCAGGCAGGGGTAGGCTCGCGGCCGTGCGAGTCCTTGTCATCGGGTCCGGCGGCCGCGAGCACGCTCTGTCCCTGGCGCTTGCCAGAGATCCAGAAGTCACGAGCCTGCACGCGGCTCCGGGCAACGTGGGCATCGCCCGGCTCGCCGAGCTGCACCCGGTGACAGCCACCGACCCGGACGACGTCACCGCCCTCGCCGCCAGGCTGGGCGCTGACCTGGTAATCATCGGCCCGGAGGCGCCGCTGGTCGCCGGCGTGGCGGACGCCCTTCGCGAGAAAGGCATCGCGTGCTTCGGGCCTGACGCGGGCGCGGCCATGATCGAGGGCTCGAAGTCGTTCGCCAAGGACGTGATGGCGGCCGCGGGCATCCCCACGGCGGCCGCGCACAGTTGCGTCACAGCGGACCAGGCAGCGGCTGCGCTGGCGGCGTTCGGCCCGCCGTACGTGGTGAAGGACGACGGTCTGGCCGGCGGCAAGGGGGTGCTCGTCACCACCGACGCGGCGGCGGCCAGGCAGCACGCCGAGGACTGCGGCAAGGTAGTCATCGAGGAGTTCCTTGATGGCCCCGAGCTGTCGCTGTTCGCGCTCTGCGATGGCGCCGCGGCCATCCCGCTGCTGCCCGCCCAGGACTTCAAGCGCGCCCGCGACGGCGATCGCGGCCCAAACACCGGCGGCATGGGCGCCTACACACCGCTGCCGTGGCTGCCCGACGACCTGGCCGGACAGGTAATGGACACAGTTGTCGAGCCCGCCATCGGCGAGCTGCGCCGCCGCGGCACCCCCTACCGTGGCGTGCTCTACGCCGGACTCTGCCTGACCGCCAGCGGCATCAAGGTGGTGGAGTTCAACGCCCGCTTCGGCGATCCGGAGATCCAGGTCGTGCTCGACCGGCTCGCCACGCCGCTGGCCGGGCTGCTGTACGGCGCCGCGACCGGCTCCCTGGCCGCGGCGCCGCCGCCGCGCTGGACCCCCGGGGCCGCGGTGACCGTGGTGATCGCGGCGGAGGGCTACCCGGAAAAGCCGGTCAGCGGCGACGTCATCGAAGGTCTTGATGATGCCGAACGGCCAGGCGCCAGCTACGTGCTACACGCGGGAACCGCCAGCGGCGAGACCGGCAGCGTGGTATCGGCCGGCGGCAGAGTGCTCGACGTGGTCGGCACCGGGCCTGACCTCACCGGCGCCAGGGCGGCGGCCTACCGGGCGGCGGCCAGCATCCGGATGCGCGGCGGCTGGTACCGCAAAGACATCGCCGAGCGGGCCGCGGCCGACGCGGCGGCCGACTCCTAGCAAGCGCGGCGGCTGGCCAAGGCCAGCCCGTAGCGAGCGTGTGCCAGCGCGGGCGGGAGACAAGCAGGCCGGCGCGTGCGGGAGAATTGACAGCATGATCGACCGGTACACACTGCCCGAGATGGGGCGCGTCTGGAGCGAGGCGCACAAGTACGAGCTGTGGAGCCGGGTGGAGACGCTCGTTCTGGAGGCGCATGCCCGCGCGGGCACCGTGCCCGCCGACTGCGTCGAGCCAGTCAGGCAGGCACCGCCGCCCTCGCCAGAGGCGGTCGCTGCTGCCGAGGCCGTGACCGACCACGACGTGATCGCCTTCCTCACCGCCTGGGCGGACAACACCTCACCGCGCGAGGCGGCCGCCTACGTGCACTTCGGCATGACCTCATCCGACCTGCTCGACACCGCGCTCGCCATTCAGCTCACCGAGGCGACAGACCTGCTTGTCGCCAAGGCAGGCACGCTCGTTGCGGTGCTCCGCGACCACGCGCTCGCGCACCGCGGCACGCTGCGGGTCGGCCGGACGCATGGCATCCATGCCGAACCCGACGTCTGGGGTCACCGGGTGGCTGACTTCGCCTTTGCCATGGCCCGCTGCCGTGACCGGCTGCTGCGGGCCCGCGAGGCGGTCGCCGTCGGCAAGCTGTCCGGCCCCGTCGGTACCTACTCCAACATTGATCCTGACATCGAGGCCCAGGTCATGACCGCCCTGCGGCTGCGGCCTGCGTGCGTGGCCAGCCAGGTCGTGTTGCGCGACGGGATCTCCGAGTGGGTGAGCGTGCTCGCGCTCACTGCCTCCGTCTGCGAGGCGGTCGCACTCGAGGTCAGGCACGGGCAGCGGACCGAGCTGCGCGAGCTGGCCGAGCCGTTCGGGAAGGGGCAGAAGGGTTCTTCGGCGATGCCGCACAAGAAGAACCCGATCCGGTCAGAACGGATCTGCGGGCTCGCCCGGGTGGTCCGGGCCCAGATCACGCCGGTGATGGAGGGCATCCCGCTGTGGCACGAGCGGGACATCTCGCATTCGAGCGTGGAACGCGTGGCGCTGCCTGACGCCGCCATCACCACCGACTACCTGCTGGCGCTGACCACCGGGCTGATGGAGGGGCTCACCGTGGACGCGGCGCGGATGCGCGCCAACCTGGATGCCACCGGCGGGCTCATCTACACCTCGGCGGCACTGCTCGAGCTTGTCCGGGCTGGCCTGACCCGGGAGGATGCGTACTCGCTCGTACAAGAGGCCGCAATGGACACCTGGGACACCGGTACCCCTTTTCGCGCTACGCTACGTGACCGTGCGACAGCACGTGGTCACGTGCTCGATGAGGCGCGGCTTGACGATGCGTGCAGGCCAGAGCGTTACGTCGAGCGGCTCGGGGGGGTCTTCGACCGGCTGCGGCGGCTCGCCTGACGTCGTCGGCGAGCCTGGCCGGATCGGCCGAGGTGTCTGCCGCACCGGGCTCGCGATGGAATACTGGATCGGGTCCTTCGGCTGCGACCTGTGACGCAGCCGCCCCGGGCAGAGCCCAGGCGCACAGTCCACCCGGTCGCAGGCCGGGCCGCCGACCACCATAGGACAGGAGTTGCAGCCAGATGACCATGGGCTCCGAGACGACCCGCTACCGCGTGCGAGGGGGCAACCCGCTAGAGGGCACCGTCTTCGTCCAGGGCGCTAAGAATGCCGCGCTCAAGATGATCGCGGCCTCGCTGCTCGCCGCCGAGGGGCGGACCGTGCTGCGGAACGTACCGGTCATCGAAGACGTCCGCCGCGCGGTCGAGCTGGCCCAGGCGGTCGGCGCGCTGGTCGAGTTCCACGAGGCAGAGCGCATCCTGGTAGTGGACGCGTCCCGGCTCACCAGCCCGGTGCTGCCCGCCGAGATCGCGCGCAGGTTCCGCGCGTCGGTGCTGTTCGTGCCCGCCCTGCTGCACAGGCTCGGCGAGGCGGTCATCGAGGGCGTCGGCGGATGCAACCTGGGCAGCAGGAACCTCGACTTCCACTACCGGGGCTTCGCCCGGCTCGGCGCCATCGTGCATGAGGGCGAGGGCCAGATCCACATCGAGGCGAAGCAGCTTCGCGGCGCCCACCTGTACCTGGACACCCCGTCGCACACCGGCACCGAGAATTTGATCATGGCGGCCTCGATGGCCCCCGGAACCACCGTGATCGACAACACGGCGCTCGAGCCCGAGGTGCTCGACGTGATCGCGTTCCTCACCAAGATGGGCGCCAGGATCAGCGGCGGCGGCACGGGCTTCGTCACCGTCGAGGGAGTCAGCGAGCTCACCGCTGTCGAGCACACGGTCATGCCGGACCGGATCGACGCCAGCGTGTTCGCGATGGCGGCGGCCATCACCGGCGGCGAGCTGAGCCTGGTCGGCGCGTCCCTCGAGCACTTCGGCGTGGTTCGCTGGAAGCTGGAGCAGATGGGGGTCGAGTTCGCCACCCACGGCGCCGTGCTACAGGTGCGCCAGGAGCATCCGCTGCGGCCGATCAACGTGATCACCAGCCCTTACCCCGGTTTCGCCACCGACCTGCAATCGCCGATCATGGCGCTGAGCTGCCTCGCCGATGGCACCAGCTATATCCGCGAGACGATCTTCGACGGCCGTTACACGCTGGTCGGCGAGCTCAGCAAGATGGGCGCGAAGGTCGAGGTGGACTCCAACGCCGTCATCGTGCACGGTCCCGCCACGCTCAAGGGCGCCGAGGTGATCGCGCATGACCTGCGCACCGGCATAGCGCTCATCCTGGCCGGGCTGGCCGCTGACGGCGAAACCGTGGTCAGTCCCGGCTATCCGATCGACCGGGGTCACGCGGCGATCGCGGCCCGGCTGACCGCGCTCGGTGCGCAGATAACGGCGGAGACCGACGACTGACCGGCCGCGGAAGCCGTTATCCAGGCTGACCGCGGCGAGCACCCAAGCAGGCGCACTCCCCGCCGACCTGCCAGGACTCCTGTTTTCGATCTTCCTGACGGGTTACAGAATGTAGAATCGGGCAGTCGCTCCGCGTAGATGGGTCGGACATTGCGTGCTCGGAAGAAGATCGCTACCGCAAACGGGGAGACGGTTAGCGGATGTACATCGCACCTGGCAGCTCAGCCGGTGCGGGGATGGGTCGGCGTGCGCACTGCGCAAGCCGCTGCGGCACCTGGTGAGCTGCGTTGAGCATGCAACGGCAGTCCGCAGGCGACCTGACCATTGGCGTCGTGGGTCCGCACGAGCTGGTGGAGCGGGTCATGTTGTCCGGCACCTCGGCGGCCGGCCCCGCTGCGACCGCGCTTCCCGGTACCGCCGGCGGAGGTACGGGTAGCTCGGGCGCGATAGCCAGGCGGCTGGTTGCCGCCGCGTACCGGGACGAGCAGGAGGCGGCGGACAAGGTTCTCCGGCTCGGGCCGGTGGTTGACGTCTGCCTGTTCGCCAGTCCTGTCCCCTACGAGTACGCACGGAAGGCCGGAGCGCTCGCCGGGCCTGCTACCTGTGTCCCGCTGAACGGCAGCGCCCTGTATGGTGCGCTGCTGCGGGCCGGCCACGGCGATACATATGACCTGGCCCGGGTCAGCGTGGACGTGCTCAGCCGCAGTGACGTGGAGGAGGCATACGCCGAGCTCGGGCTTACAGCGCATAGCGTGCACGTACGCGAGGAGACCGGCAGCGCCGCGACGCTCGCCGCATTCCATGAGCGCCTCTGGCGCAGGAACGAGACCTCACTAGCGCTCACCTGCCTGAATTCCGTGGCTGAGCGGCTGTCGGCGGCGGGCGTCTCGGTGATCACCGTCCGGCCTACCATCAGCGCGATCCGTGCCGGGCTGCGGACTGCCACGCTGCTCGGCACCCAGCGCAGGCTTGAAGAAGCACAGCTGGCCGTCGTCGTCGTCGAGGTGCCGACGCTCAGGGACACTCAGCGACGTTCGGCTCCCCGGCAGTCGCGGGAGGAACTTCGCCTTACCGTGCACAGGTTCCTCGTGCAGGAGGCCCAGCGGATCCAGGCCACGGTCAGCCCGATGGGCGACCACTGTTTCCACGTCACGGCCACCCGCGGTTCGCTCTACCCCGCGACCGACGGGTTCCGGGTTCCGCCCTTTACCGAACGAGCGCGCGCAGGACTAGCCATAGCCCTGGACGTCGGCGTAGGGATGGGCAGGACCGCGCAGGAGGCGGAGGCGCATGCCCGCGCCGCACTCGGCCGCTCGCAGTCGGGCCAGCGAGCCGGCATGTTCGCCCTGGACAGGGAAGGCAGGGCGCTTGTCCCCGCGCCGCGCCAGCCGACCCTCCCCCCGCAGCAGGGCAGGCCAAAGGGGATCGAGACCCTCTCCCGGCTCGCGGACAAGCTGGCCGGGGACGACGCTGCGCTCGTCGTCGACGCGGAGCTGGCGGGCCGGCTGCTCAGCGTGACCCCGCGGACCGCACGCCGCCTGCTGCGCACCCTGGTGGACGAGGGGCTCGCCTGGCCGCTGCCGCCGAGCCGCACGCCCCAGCCCGGCCGCCCGCGCCAGTTCTACCGGCTGATCGTGGAAAAACTGGACCGCAAGCCGGCCAGGTAGCGGGGGAACGGCGATATGACCGCGCCCTGGAAGCCCTGACGCGGTAGCGGCGGCGGCTGGCCGGCGCCAGCCGTTCGGCAAAATCAATGACGTCTGGGGTAGGCCTTGGCGACTGCGAGGAAGGCCTCATTCGCCTCCGGATCGCCGATCGAGACCCGGGCACCCTCGGCGCCGAACGGACGGATGCTGACCCCGGCGGCCTCGCATTCGGCGGCGAAGTCGGCGGTGTCGCGGCCCAGCCGAAGCCAGACGAAGTTAGCCTCGGTGGGCGGCACGGTCCAGCCATCGCCGAGCAGCGCGGCGCGGACGCGTGCCCGCTCCCCGACCACCGCATCGACCCGTTCGAGCAACTCCGGCTCGGCCGCGAGCGAGGCGATCGCCGCGGCTTGGGCGACATGGTTCACGCTGAACGGCAGCATCGTCATGCGGGCCGCGGCGACGATCGGCTCTTGCGCCACCATGAAGCCCACTCGCAGCCCGGCCAGCCCGTAGGCCTTGGAGAACGTGCGGAGCACCGCGAGGTTGGGCTGGTCGCGGTAGAGGCTGAGCCCGTCCGGCACGGCGGGATCGCGCACGTACTCGCGGTATGCCTCGTCGAGGACCACCAGGCAGTCCGGCGGCACGCGGCGCAGGAATTCCGCCAGCTCAGCGCGGCGCACCACGGTGCCGGTGGGGTTGTTGGGGTTACAGATGAAGACGAGCCTTGTGTGCTCGGTGATCGCGTCAGCCATCGCGGCTAGATCATGCGTCTCGGCGCGCAGTGGCACCCGCACCGATTCGGCCCCCGACAGGTCAGCGAGCACGGGGTATGCCTCGAACGACCGCCAGGCGTAGAGCACCTGCGCGCCCGGCTCCGCTGCCGCCGCGAGGAGTTGCTGGGCCACCCCCACCGAGCCGCAGCCGACGGCGACGTGCTCCTGCGGTACGGCGAACCGGGCGGCGATCGCCGCGATGAGCGCCGCCGCCCCGTTGTCCGGGTACCTGTTGACTTCCCCGGCTGCCGTCGCGATCACGTCTAGGACCGAGGGCAGCGGTCCGAACGGGGACTCGTTGGACGACAGCTTGAACGACCGGCCGTCCGGGGCGTACGTCGTCCGCCCTGGCTTGTAGCCGGCAAAGCGATCCAGCACCGAGCGGAAGCGCGGCGTTTCTGCGGGCACCATTGACCTCCAGGAACCTCAGCGTCCAGCCCTGCCAGTCTTGCACCCCGGGCGACCGCGGCGCCGACCGCGGCAGCCCGCGGTTGGCACCGGCGCCGGGACGGGCTGGAAGTTCGTCCAGCTCAAAACCGGATGGCGGGGCATGGCCGCCGGCAGCGGCGTACTGTGGTGCACGAATGACGGAGGCAGGCGGTGGACGGTGCCGCTTCAGGCTGAGACACTTCACGGCGGTCCTGGGACGGCTCCCCGCCGGGCAGGCCCTGGCCTGCACCGGGATCGCAAAGATACAGTAATGACGTGAACCGACTCGGTGAGCTCGAACGCGCGATCATGGATGTTCTCTGGGAAACCGTTAGCCCGCTCACCGTCCGTGAGGTCAGCGAGCGGCTAACCGAACGAGACTTGGCGCATACCACCGTGATGACTGTGCTGGACCGGCTCGCCAAGAAGGGCTTCGCCGTGCGCGAGCGCGATGGCCGTGCGTGGCAGTACCAGGCCGCCGCGAGCAGGGAGGCATACGTCACGGAGCTGATGCTGAGCGCGCTCGACCAGGCAGCCGGGGACAGGCAGGCCGCGCTCACCCGGTTTGCCCGTTCCGTGACGGATTCTGAGGCGCGCGCGCTGCGCAGCGCGCTTGAGGCTTTCGAAGACCGCTCCGGGAGCTGAGTCCGGAGTGCTCGCCACGGTCCTTCTTCTCGCCGGGGTCGCGATGACAGCCGTCGCTACCGCGACGATGCTGGCGACGGCGAAGTGGCCACGGCGGGCGCCCGCAGCCGCGATCGTGCTGTGGCAGGCACTCGGCCTCGGCTGGGGCCTTGCGGCCGTCGGCGCGCTGGCCGCCCTGGCGGCCAGGCCGGAACACGGCGGCGTGGCCGGCGGAGTGCTCGCGTTCGCGGCCGGCGCCGTCACCCGATCGGCGGTCCCGGCCAGGCAGCCTCTCGTCCTCACCGCGCTCCGGCTGGCCTCGCTGACCATGGCGGTCGCGCTGCTCGCCCTGCTCTGCTGGGTCCTGGCCGCGGCGTGCACCACGGCGCTGCGGACGCGGCGCAGGCACCGTGCCCTGCTCGCCCTGCTGGCCCGCGGTGATCCGAAGGTACCGGGGGCTCTCGTACTTGACCACCCGGCGGCCGCGGCGTACTGCGTGCCTGGGCTGCGGTCTCGCATCGTGATCAGCGCGGGGACGCTGGACCTGCTTGATCAGGCCGAGCTCGCGGCCGTGCTCGCGCACGAGCGGGCGCACGTCAGGGAGCGGCACGATCTGGTGCTGCTGCCATTCACCGCGTTGTGCCGCGCCTTTCCTCGCTCTGGGGTGGCGCTCCAGGCTTATCAGGCCGTTGCGCTGCTCGTCGAGATGCTGGCCGACGACCGGGCACGCCGTGCGCGCCCGGCAAGGGAACTGGCCTCGGCGCTGATGAGATTCGGCGTCGCGGGAGCGCAGGCGCCGCCGTCCGGTGCCCTGGCGGCCGCGCACGCCGGCGGCCAGGGCGAGGTGGTAACGCGGGTCGCCCGGCTGCTCGAACCTCAGGCTGGCCTGTCTCGGCCCCTCTGGATCGCGATCTGGTGCAGTGCGGTGCTGCTCGTCGTGGTGCCCGCCGCGCTCTTCGTGATCCCGCTCTGATCCCGATCGGGCAGACCGGACCCCGCAGTAGGCTGCGTCGGTGGGCGAGACTCAGTGGCGAACGCGCCGGCTCGAACTTGGTGACCAAACCCTGCGTGGTTACCAGGGGCCGTAGGGCCCGGAGCTTGAGCTGCCGCCGCTGCCTAGACCCTTGACCTTGGGCCGGACGTCGGTCAGGTAAACGGCGGCGGCAACGAACGCGGCGACCGGAAGGATCTGGATCACCGACAGGTTCCGCACGTAGACAGCGTAGCCAAGGCCAATCGCGGTAGAAACGCCAAGAATGATGAGCCACAGCGGCTTGGTCTGCTTGCCCGCCGCCAGGTACGCGCGGGCCGGCCGGCGTATCGCGTCAATGAATGCCCAGGCCTCGACCACGAACGCGGCGATGGCGAGTGCCTCGAAGAAGTAGTTCAGCGGAGTCATTGAACTCCAGTTGTTAAACACGAACCTCAGGTTATCCGCTCGCCGGACACGTTGGGAATCGGCTGGGGAGCTGACACGGCGCCGGCGGACTCCGCGGAGCCGGACAGGATCCCGGCGGCCACGCGTGGCAATGCCGCCCCGTTCACCCGTTCCTCGGGGGCGGTGTTGTCCTCGGGAGCGATAGTGTCCTCGCGGACGGTGATGCCCTCGGGAGCAGGGATGCCCTCGGGAGCAGACGCTTCCTCCAGGGCAGCGGCTTCCGCGAGGGCAGCAGCAGCTTCCGTCCGGAACGACTCGTAGATCTCCAGGAGGATCTGCTTCTGCCGCTCGGACAGGCCCGGGTCGGCGAGCACGGCAGAACGCACACCGGTATCGGAGGGACGATCCTCCAGGATTCCCGCCTGCACGTACAGCGCCTCCGCGGATATCCGCAGCCCCTTGGCGATCTGCTGAAGTATCTCGGCGCTCGGTCTGCGCATGCCTCGCTCGATCTGGCTCAGGTACGGGTTGGAAACCCCTGCCGCCTGCGCGAGCTGGCGCAGTGAGATCTTGGCCTGCTCCCGCTGTTGCCTGATGTACTCACCGATCGAGTTCACGTTCACGTTGCGCATGCCTCCAGTTTCCCACCGGGTGCTTGCAACTGCAAATCCGGAGCAAGCACCTCAGGTCAGGCTCAGCTGTCGACGAAGACCGCGCGGATCTCGCCGACCCGCTCACCGCCGCCTGTTACCTCGACACACCCGACTTGCTCCAGGGCGGCCGCGTCCACTCCCGGCTCGTCGACCGCGCCGAGCGCGCGCAGCAGCGCAACGGTCACCGGCGGATTTGCCCTGAAGGCGCCATCCTCGATCTTGAAGGCGCCCGCCCGGCCGTCGGCAAGCGCGAAGCCCTGAACACCTTCCGCACCAGATTTCAGCAGCAGCCCGGGCACGGCTTCCATCAGCGCTCGCTCCGAACGCGTACTCCCCGAAGTCCAGTCGGGGTGCATGCGCATGGCATCGGCTACCCTCCGTTCGGCAGATCCAGGGTCGGAAAGGACCATCGCACGGAAAGCGCGGGCGACCCCGGAAACCGGCAGGGCGAAGACTGGCGCGCCGCAGCCGTCCACCCCGACCGCTGTGGCGCGCTGGCCGGCCAGCCGCTCCACGGTGCGCCGTATCTCCACCTGGAGCGGGTGCGCCGGGTCGCGATAGGTGGCAGTAGGCCAGCCGGCCGCTACGCAGGTGGCGAGCATCGCCGCGTGCTTGCCCGAGCAGTTCATGTGGATCCGGTCGGCCTGCCCGCCGCCGCGGATCAGGGCACGCATGGCCTGTTCGTCGATCGGCAGCCCCGGCGGGCATTGCAGCGCTTCGGCAGTCAGCCCGACCCCGGCGAGGATCTCGCGTACCCCCGCGACATGGAAGTCCTCGCCGGAATGACTTGCCGCGGCGAGGGCGAGGAGCTTGCCGTCCAGGTCAAGGCCGCAGCGGACCATGGCGGCGGCTTGCAGCGGCTTGTTGGAAGAGCGGGGGAATATGGGCTCATGCACGGTGCCGGCCTGTAGCAACGGCTGACCGTCGGCACCGAGCCCGATGACCGGACCACGGTGAATCGACTCGGCAAACCCTGACCGGATGACCTCGGCCAGGACCGGGTTCTCAGCGGTGATTGCCGACTCCAAGAAATGCGCGCGCCTGATAGGGGCGCATCGGCGGCCGCTGGGCTACCTCGGCAAGCGCGGCGGCGCGCTGCACGAGCTCGGCGTTGCTTGCCACCGGCCTGCCCCTGGCGTAACTGGTCGTGTCCTCCATGCCCACCCGCAGGTGGCCGCCGGCCGAGAGAGCGGCAAATATCACCGGCAGCGTGGCCCGCCCGATGCCGGTGGCCGACCAGGTCGATCCAGCCGGCAGCGCCTCGACCGCCCGGACCAGGGTGGCAGCGTCCCCGCGCATGCCGCCTGGGACCCCCATCACGAGATCACAGTGCACGTGCCCGCCATGCGGCGGGCCAAGCTCGTCGAGCAGCCTGTGCAGCGTTGCCACGTGGCCCAGGTCGAACAGCTCGAACTCGGGCACCACGTGGCGTTCCTTGGAAAGCGCGTAGAGCTCGCGAATGAACGGCCAGGGATTCATGAAGACCTCGTCACCGAAGTTCACCGTGCCGCAGGTGAGCGAGCAGGCATCGGGAGCCGAGTCCAGCACCGCCAGCCGGTCGGCGTAGTCATCGGTGACCGCCCCGCCGGTGGACAGCTGGACGACGAGGGTGGTGCTCTCACGCAGCGCCTGAACGGTGTCTTTGAGCCTGACCAGATCAAGGCTTGGCCGCGCCTCGTCGTCCCTGATGTGCACGTGAATCACCGAAGCGCCGGCTGCCTCGCAGTCCCGGCCGGCGGTCACGAGCTCTTCCAGGGTCACCGGCAGGGCGGGATGTCGCGCCTTCTCGGCCTCGGCACCCGTGGGCGCGACGGTGATGATCGTGGTGCCGGCTCCGGCGGGCGGGTTAGCTGTCATCAGGGGCAGAATGCATTCTCGTGCGAGCCGTAGTCCAGCGCGTCAGCCAAGCAAGCGTCACCGTTGCCGGTGTTACCGTCGGGTCGGTCAGCGAACCCGGCCTGGTGGTGCTCGTTGGCGTGACCCACTGCGACACCCGGCAGACGGCGGCAGTCCTGGCGCGCAAGATCTACCATCTTCGGATCCTGGCTGGTGAGCGGTCCTGCGCGGACGTTGCCGCGCCGCTGCTGGTGATCAGCCAGTTTACGTTGTACGCGGATACCAGGAAGGGGCGCCGCCCGTCCTGGCTGGCGGCAGCGCCTGGTCCGGTGGCGGAGCCGCTGGTGGACGAGTTCGTCGCCGCGCTGCGCGGGCTCGGCGCCCGGGTGGAGACGGGAGTCTTTGGCGCGCAGATGGAGGTATCCCTGGTCAACGACGGTCCGATGACACTGATCCTGGATGCGTGAGGCACGCGCCATCAGGCGGTTCCTGACCCGGACCCAGCGACGGCCTGCCCGGCGGGCAGGCCAAGGTGAAGCCGGGTGAACGCGAGTGCCTCTGCCAGATCGGCCTGCCGCTCCTCCTTCGACTGGGCGCGGCGGGTGTTCACCTCGAGCACGACGATGCCGGGATACCCGGCAGCCGAAAGCCACTCGAGCATCTCGGCGCAGGGCTGGCCACCCCGGCCCGGGACCAGGTGCTCGTCTGGGGCTATCGCCGTGCCCGTCCCGTCGGCCATGTGAACGTGCGCCAGCCGGTCGCCGAGCGCGGCTGCCATGGCCAGCGCGTCCGAGCCGGACGCGGCCGTGTGGGAGAGGTCGAGCGTGACGTTGGGGTAGTCCTGCCCGACCGGATCCCAGTGCCGTGCGTAGGGCACCACCTCGGTCGCCCGCGCGCGCAGCGGGTACATGTTCTCGACGGCGAAGACTACGTCGGTTTCCTCGCTCATCCTGGCCAGGCCGGCCTCGAAGTCGCGGGCGTACTCCCGCTGCCAGCGGAATGGCGGGTGCAGGACGACCACGCTCGCGCCGAGCCGCTCCGCCACGTCCTTTGACCGGCGGAGCTTCTCCCAGGGATCGCGCCCCCAGACCCGCTGGGTGAGCAGCAGGGATGGCGCGTGCACGGCGACTACCGGGATCTGGTGATAGTCGGACAACCTGCGCAGGACGTCCATATTCTGGCTCACCGGATCGGTGTAGACCATCACCTCGACGCCGTCGTAGCCGAGCCTGGCGGCCGTCTCGAAGGCGTCCGGCGTGCTGTCCGGGTAGACCGAACTGGTGGACAGCGCGAGGCGCGTGCGCGGCACTCCGGCAGTCTTCGTCACTGCGCCTCCCTACCGATCGCCGCTGCTTAGCCTCCGCGGGCTAGCTTATGCCGAACCAGGCCGGCCGCTGCCAAGCGGCGAGTGTCGTACCCGCCAGCTAGCGTGCCGATCATGGCGAAGTCATCGACCGGCACGACGGCTACGGCCTTCCGGTGCACAGTATGCGGCTGGCGCACGACGAGGTGGGCCGGGCGGTGCGGGGAGTGCCAGGCGTGGGGAACGGTGGAAGCGGCCGAGGCCCCGGTGCTGGCGCACACCGGGCTGAGAGCCGTCGGCGCCGGACCGGTCAGCACGCCGGCCATTCCGATCGGCCAGGTGGACGCCACCGCGGCCGCGGCACGCCCCACCGGCCTGGATGAGCTGGACCGGGTGCTCGGCGGCGGCCTCGTGCCAGGAGCGGTGATCTTGCTGGCAGGTGAGCCCGGCGTGGGCAAGTCAACCCTGCTGCTCGAGGCGTGCGCCCAGGCCGCCTGTTTGGGTCCGGTGCTGTACGTGACCGCAGAGGAGTCGGCCGGCCAGGTACGGCTGCGGGCCGACCGGATAGGCGCGGTCCATGCCGACCTCTTCCTGGCGGCCGAGACCGGCCTGTCCGCGCTTCTCGGTCACGTCGAAGCGGTCCGGCCCAGGCTGCTGGTCGTCGACTCCGTGCAGACCATTGCCGCTCCGGGTATCGACGGCGCACCTGGCGGGGTAACGCAGGTGCGTGCCGTCGCGGCCGCCCTGACCGCGGTCGCGAAGGAGTGCATGATGACCACCGTGCTCGTCGGGCACGTGACCAAGGATGGCGCGATAGCCGGACCGCGGGCGCTCGAGCACCTGGTAGATGTCGTGCTGTATTTCGAAGGCGAACGGCACTCTCAGCTACGGATCGTGCGGGCGGTGAAGAACCGGTTCGGGCCGACGGATGAGATCGGCTGCTTTGAACTGGGAGAATACGGCCTCATCGGGTTGCCGGACCCGAGCGGCCTGTTCCTGTCGCAGCGCTGCGAGTCGGTGCCGGGAACGTGCGTGACGGTGGCACTCGAGGGCCGCCGCGCCCTGGTCGCCGAGGTGCAGGCGCTGGTCGGAACCACCCAGGCCGAGCTGCCGCGCCGGGTAACCTCCGGGCTTGACGCCTCCCGGGTAGGGATGCTGGTCGCCGTGCTGAAGCGCCGGACGAACCTGAAGCTGGCCGGGTGCGATGTCTACGCGGCCACGGTCGGCGGGGTCAGGCTCTTCGAGCCGTCCGTCGACCTCGCGGTCGCGCTGGCCATCGCGAGCACGATCGTCAACCTGAGCGTGCCTGGCGATGTCGTGGCCATCGGCGAAGTCGGCCTGGCTGGCGAGGTGCGACGGGTGCCGGGTCTGGCCAGGCGAATAGCGGAGGCACAGCGGCTGGGGTTCCGGCGGGCGATAGTGCCAGCCGCCTCGGGCGCCCTGCCGTCCTGCCTGGACGCAACGGATCCGGGCGAGCAGGGCGAGCCCATAGAGATCAGGGAGGTCGCGGACGTGACGGCAGCGATCGCCGTTGCGCTCGGCGACTACGGCACGCGCGACTGATGCGGCCGCCCGTCGCAGATCCTGCCCGCGGTCAGCCGAGCACGAAGACCAGGGTGTGGCTACGGGCTCCGGCGTCGGACGCGGTCACCGTGTAGGTGCCCGGCCGCGCAGCCGTGCGCGGCAGGCGGCATCCCGGAGAGGAGAGCATCCGGTCCCACGAGATGCTCCGCTGAATGGGCACGCCGCGCGCCAGCTTCGTGACCTGCGTTCCGGCGCCGCGGACGCAATCGGCCGAGCCCCAGGCCCTGACGCCGCCCGACTCGATGACCAGGGTCAGGTACTTGGCGCCGACATTGAACGTGCAGGTGCGGCCATCCGTGGACACCACGTCGATCCCGAATTCCGGCCGCGCTGTGGCATCGTAGTCGTCGCTGCGGGCGGTAAGGCTGATCACCACATCATCGGCAGCACAGCCGCTGCCGTGCGCACGCGTGCTAGCCGCCGCATGGTCGCTGCGCGGCCGCCGGGCCGACGACGCGGACTTCTTGCCCTCCGTGCTGGAGTGCGCGGTGCCAGTAGGGGACGGGGACGCCGACGGCGACGGACTCGGCGACGGGCTGACGGCCGACGGGCTTGGCCACGCGGTAGACACGGCCGGCGATGCGCCCGGCGCCGAGATGTTCCCCTGCGATCCCTGGCTGTTCAGCGATGCCGTCGCGGCCGTCGGACGGGTAGCGGTGGCACCACCCACCGCCCAGGCGAGCAAGCCGAGCACGCCGAGACCAGCTGCGAGCGCGAATAGCCTCCGGCGCCAGTAGACATCGGGCTCAACCCCCGACCGGCTCCGGTTACGAGGAGTAATCGGATCCATGCAAATAGTATGCAGAGCTTACGGCGAGTTATCCTGCCGACCCGCCGGCAGCCCGCGATCCATGCGACGATCGGCTCCGTCATGACGCACCGGCACCACGAGCGAGTCCTGTCCTGGTACTCAGCGCACAGCAGGGACCTGCCATGGCGGAGGCCTGACGCATCACCCTGGGCCGTGCTGGTGAGCGAGGTGATGCTCCAGCAGACCCCGGTGGCCCGGGTGCTGCCTGCCTATCAAGCGTGGCTGGAGCGCTGGCCGACTCCGGCGGCCCTGGCCGGCTCGCCAGCCGGGGAGGCGGTCAGGCAGTGGGGCCGGCTCGGCTATCCGCGGCGTGCGCTGCGCCTGCACGCCATTGCCGGCATCCTGGTGCAGCGGCACGGCGGGCAGGTCCCTGCCTGCCACGCGGAACTGCTCGATCTCCCGGGCATCGGCAGCTACACGGCGGCCGCGGTGGCCAGCTTCGCCTTCGGCCAGCGGCACGCCGTCCTCGACACGAACGTTCGCCGCGTGCTCGCCCGCCTGATCAGCGGCACGCAGGTCGCCGGGCCTGCCGTCTCGGTGGCCGAGGCACGGCTAGCCGAGTCCCTGCTGCCTGCCGATCCCGCCGTGGCGGCCCGGTGGTCGGTGGCCGTGATGGAACTCGGCGCGCTCGTGTGCACGGCTGCCCGCCCCCGCTGCACCGAATGCCCGCTGGCGGCCGAGTGCTCGTGGCTGCGCGCCGGCCGGCCCCAGGCCGCGCCCAGGCGCGGCGGGCAGCGTTACACAGGCACCGACAGGCAGTGCCGCGGAGCGCTGCTCGCCGTCATCCGGGAAGCTCATGGGCCGGTCAGCGGACCGCAGCTCACCGCGGCCTGGCCGGAACCGGCACGGCGATCGCGGGCACTTGACGGGCTCGTCGCGGACGGGCTCGTCGAAGCGCACGCCGATGACATGTTCTCGCTCCCTGGCGTCTGAGGCCAGGCACGCGAGGCCAGGCACGCGAGGCCAGGCACGCGAGGACTGCCGGGCGCATGCAAACGAGCCGCCCGCAGGACTTGCGGGCGGCTCGTTTCGTTTGCTGCGGCGAAGAACTACTCCGACTGAGTCGAGGACTCAGTCCGGCCCGGCGGCGGGGTTACCCGGGCCCGCTGGCCGGCCGGCTGGCTCTCGATCTCCGGCGGCAGGGCGTCAGGCACGGACTCCGGCTTCGGCACGCCCTTGAACGTGAACTTCGCGTCATCCCCTGTTCCCTCGACGTCCACGATGACGATCTGCCCCGCCTTGAGCTCGGTGAAGAGGATCTTCTCCGACAGGCTGTCCTCGATCTCGCGCTGGATGGTGCGGCGCAGCGGCCTGGCACCCAGCACGGGGTCGTATCCCCGGGTGGCGAGCAGCGCCTTGGCGGCGGGCCGCAGTTCCATCCCCATGTCGCGATCCCTGAGCCGCTCGTCCACCTTGGCAATCATCAGGTCGACGATGGTGACGATCTCTTCCTGGGTGAGCTGGTGGAACACGATCGTGTCGTCCACCCGGTTGAGGAACTCAGGCCGGAAATGCTGCTTCAGCTCGTCCTGGACCTTGGCCTTCATCCTGTCGTACGATCCGCGCACGTCTCCGGTGCGGGCGAAACCCACCGAGACACCCTTGGAGATGTCGCGGGTACCGAGGTTCGTGGTCATGATGATCACGGTGTTCTTGAAGTCCACCGTGCGGCCCTGTGCGTCGGTGAGACGCCCGTCCTCGAGAATCTGCAGCAGCGAGTTGAAGATGTCCTGGTGGGCCTTCTCGATCTCATCGAACAAGACCACAGAGAAAGGTCGCCTTCGCACCTTCTCGGTGAGCTGTCCGCCCTCCTCGTATCCGACGTAACCGGGCGGCGAGCCGAACAGTCGTGAGACTGTGTGCTTCTCCATGTACTCGCTCATGTCGAGCTGGATCAGCGAGTCTTCCTCGCCGAACAGGAATTCCGCCAGCGTCTTGGAGAGCTCGGTCTTACCCACTCCGGATGGTCCGGCGAAGATGAACGATCCGCCCGGCCGTTTTGGATCCTTCAGGCCGGCCCTGGTCCGCCTGATTGCCTGGGAGAGTGCCTTGATGGCGTCTTCCTGACCGATGACCCGACGGTGGAGTTCGTCCTCCATCCGAAGCAAGCGCTGCGATTCTTCCTCGGTCAGCTTGAACACCGGGATACCCGTTGCCGTGGCCAGCACCTCGGCGATCAGTTCCTCGTTCACCTCGGCGACGACATCCATGTCGCCGGCCTTCCACTCCTTCTCCCTGGCGTCCTTCTTGACGAGCAGTTGCTTCTCCTGGTCGCGCAGCGCAGCGGCCTTCTCGAAGTCCTGCGAGTCGATGGCCGTTTCTTTCTCCCGGCTCACCTGCGCGATCTTCTCGTCATATTCACGCAGGTCCGGTGGTGCCGTCATGCGGCGGATCCGCATCCGCGACCCGGCCTCGTCGATCAGGTCGATGGCCTTGTCCGGCAGGAACCTGTCGCTGATGTAGCGGTCCGCCAGCTGCGCGGCGGCGACCAGCGCGCTATCGGTGATGGACACCCGGTGGTGAGCCTCATACCTGTCCCGCAGGCCCTTGAGAATCTCGATGGTGTGCGAGATCGTCGGCTCGGCCACCTGGATGGGCTGGAACCGGCGCTCCAGCGCGGCGTCCTTCTCCAGATACTTCCTGTATTCGTCCAGGGTGGTCGCCCCGATGGTCTGTAGCTCACCCCTGGCCAGCATCGGCTTGAGGATCGAGGCCGCATCGATGGCACCCTCAGCGGCCCCCGCGCCGACCAGCGTGTGCAGCTCGTCGAGGAACAGGATGATGTCCCCGCGCGTGCGGATCTCCTTGAGCACCTTCTTCAGCCGCTCCTCGAAGTCACCGCGATAACGCGATCCGGCGACCAACGCGCCAAGGTCGAGGGTGTACAGCTGCTTGTCCTTGAGGGTCTCCGGGACCTCGCCCTTCACGATCTTCTGGGCCAGCCCCTCCACCACGGCGGTCTTGCCGACACCCGGCTCGCCGACCAGGGCGGGATTGTTCTTGGTGCGGCGGGACAGCACCTGCATGACCCGCTCGATCTCCTTCTCGCGGCCGATCACGGGGTCGAGCTTTCCCTCCCGCGCCGCCTGGGTCAGGTTCCGGCCGAACTGGTCGAGCACCAGCGAGGTAGCCGGGGTGGACTCAGAGGGAGCGCCCGCCGCCGCTGGCTCCTTGCCCTGGTATCCGTGCAGCAGCTGGATCACCTGCTGGCGCACCCGGCTCAGGTCCGCGCCCAGCTTGACAAGCACCTGCGCGGCAACGCCCTCGCCCTCGCGGATGAGGCCGAGCAGGATGTGCTCGGTGCCGATGTAATTGTGGCCAAGCTGAAGCGCCTCGCGCAGCGAGAGCTCCAGCACCTTCTTGGCCCGCGGAGTAAACGGGATGTGCCCGGACGGGGCCTGCTGGCCCTGGCCGATGATCTCCTCAACCTGCTGGCGCACCGCCTCCAGGCTGATCCCGAGGGACTCGAGAGCCTTTGCCGCGACGCCTTCGCCCTCGTGAATCAGGCCGAGCAGGATGTGCTCCGTCCCGATGTAGTTGTGGTTGAGCATCCTGGCCTCTTCTTGAGCCAGCACCACAACCCGCCGTGCCCGGTCGGTAAATCTCTCGAACATCTCGCGCTCCTCACAGAGCGGTCGGCAGGCCCGGGATGTCCGGCGCCGTTCCTTCCGCATGCTAGCCAGGTGCCGGGCCACACCGTCCGCGCACATCGCACGATGAAGACGTTCCCCGACAACGGGCCTTCATCCCATCCAACCCCGTAAGGGGGGCCAGGTGTTCCGAGTACGCCGCAAGCGAACGGCCCGCCGCCCCCGTGGGCAGCGGGCCGCGCAGCAGCCGCAACGAACAACACATATCTGACAGCCGCGACGGACAGGCCGCCGATGCACCGGATGAGGTCACCGTTCGCCAGACAAGGGCACCGGCGCAATGGTTACCGCGGGCTGCGCGCGGCCCCGCCCCTTCCGGCGGGGCCCCATACTCCGGTCTTAGTGTGAGGCTTCGTACTCAGCAATGATGGTGGCCGGAATGCGGCCGCGCTCACTCACCTTGTGCCCGCGCTGCTTCGCCCACGCCCTGATTTCTCCGCTGCGCTCGCGACCGGGTCCGGTGCGCGACCGGCGCCGCCGTCCGACCGCACTCGCCTTGCGAGCGTGATCCGCGTACTGCCCAACCTTCTCGCGCAGTTCCTTGGCGTGCTTGGAACACACGTCGATCTCGTAGGAGGTGCCGTCAAAGGAGAACTGAACTGTCTCCTGACCCTCGACCTCCCCATCGTGGGGAAGGTCGCAGACGACCGTCACCTTCACCTTCTGTGCCATGGGTGTCAGCCCTTCCGCTGGGGTAAGTATATTTAGGCAGCAAACATATACCCGCGAGTTGCTTCTGACAATTCCTGACGCGCGGAATCGAGTATGAGTTACCGTTGCAAGGCGACGCAAACGGACCGGAAGATTGCCGTAACGCTCCGTAATCACGGACCAGATGCTTCTACATGAAACCGGCAAGGCAGACTATCGAGCGCTAGCCCTGCGAACGCCTTCCAGTCTGCTGATCTGCTGTCTCTTCGTTGCCAGATGTTGCGTTTGACCCGGTCTCTTCCTGTTCAGAAATCGGTCCGCCAGCCGACATTTCCGCTGCCGAACCGTCGCCTTCCCGGTCACGCCGCCTTGGCGCCATCTCACGGCGGAGCAGGACGAACACTCCGGTGAGGAAGGCAGCACATACGATCAGCGATGGTGTGAGCACAGCCAGATCTTGCAACGTACTCCCCTCCCCGTCAGTTCCCGCCAGTTCAGGCCGGTTCCGTCGACCGGCCGAGGGCGCAACGCCCCTTCTGCTTGCTTACACCGCATCGCGGGCTTGACGCACCCTGTCTAGGCATTGTGACGCATAGACCCAAACGGCGCGGAACTCGGCCGCCGGCTGGCGGCGCGTGGCAGGATCGGCGGCGGCGGACTTTCCCGCCGACGGTATGAGTTAGCGACGGTGCCATGTTCTACGCCGACCTGCACATCCACTCCAGGTTCTCCCGTGCGTGCAGCAAGGACTGCGACATACGCAATCTTGCCTGGTGGGCACTGCGGAAAGGGATCACGGTCGTCGGGACCGGCGATTTTACCCATCCCGGGTGGGCCGAAGAACTCGCCGAGTCACTCATCCCGGCCGAGCCCGGGCTGCTCAGGCTCCGGCCGGAACTTGAGATGCGGTTGAGGCGCGAAACCCCGGCAAGCTGCGACCGCCCTGTCCGATTCATGCTGTCGGTGGAGATCTCAACTATCTACCGTCGCGCCGACCGGACGAGAAAAGTTCATCATCTCCTCTACGCTCCGGACTTCGAAGCGGCCGGCCGCATTACCGCGGCCCTTTCCAAGATCGGGAACCTGGCTTCCGACGGCCGGCCGATCCTCGGCCTCGACTCCCGCGACCTACTCGAGATCACACTAGACGGCGGCGCCGGATGTTACCTCGTGCCCGCGCACGTGTGGACTCCCTGGTTCGCCGCGCTCGGCTCGAGGTCCGGGTTCGACACCGTGGCGGAGTGCTATGCCGATCTCGCCAGCAACATTTTTGCCATCGAGACCGGGCTGTCCTCAGATCCGCCGATGAACTGGATGTGCTCGGTACTCGACTCCTATCGCCTAGTGAGCAACTCGGACGCGCACTCTCCGCCGATGCTCGGCCGTGAAGCCACGACGTTTAGTACCGGCCTGGATTATTTCGCGATGGCCGACGCGCTGCGAACCGGGGACGGTCTTGCCGGCACGCTCGAGTTCTATCCGGAGGAAGGTAAGTATCACCTGGATGGCCACCGGAAATGCGGTGTGCGGCTCGAGCCGGAACAGACGAGGGACTACGGCGGGATATGCCCGAAATGCGATAAACCACTGACTGTGGGAGTGCTGCACCGGGTGGCCGCGCTGGCCGACCGGCCGCCTGGGTACCGGCCTGCCAACGCGGCGGCCAGCACGAACCTGATCAGGCTCCCGGAGATCGTCGGCGAGATCATGTCGGTGGGTTCGCGGAGTAAGAAGGTAACCGCTGAGGTCGGCAGGCTGGTAGCCGCGCTCGGTCCGGAGATCGAAATCCTGACCGACGTCCCGCACGACGAAGTCACCAGGGTCGGCGGCGGCCTGCTCGGCGAGGCTATAGCCCGGCTGCGCCGGGGCGAGGTCATCAGGGATGCCGGTTACGACGGCGAGTACGGCACCATCCGGCTGATGCGCTCGGACGAGCTCTCTCGTACGGCAACGCTTTTCGACATGGCGAGGCCCGATCCGCCGGGTAAGAAAGAAAGGACCATAGCCGAACGGCTGACGCCGGACGGCTCCGCCGCAACGCAGCCAGGCAGGGCGAAGGCCCCGGCGCCGGGCGAGAGCGGCGCACCGGCCGCGCCATCGCTGCTCGACGGGCTCGATCCGGAGCAGCGCGCCGCCGCCACCGCGACCGGACCCGTGCTGATCATCGCGGGACCCGGTACCGGCAAGACCCACACGCTCACCCACCGCATCGCGTACTTGATCTCCGGTGGGCGGGTGCGGGCCGCCCAGTGCCTGGCGATCACTTTCACCCGGCGGGCCGCGGCGGAGATGCGCCAGCGGCTCGTGGCGCTCACCGGTCAACAGTCCGGGCGGGTGACCGTGACCACATTCCACGGCCTCGGCCTGCAGATCCTTCGGGAGAACCATGAACTCGCCGGGCTCGACCCCGGGTTCAGGGTCGCCGACGAGGCCGCCACGCTCGCCGTGGCCGCCGAGCTCGCCGGATCGGCCGCCAAGGGGCGTCGGATGCTAGCCGAGACGGCCAGGGACCCGGACGCGCGGGCGGATTTCCGCGCCGCGCTTACCTCCCGCAGCCTGGTTGACTTCGACAGCCTCGTCGAGCTGCCGGTGGCCCTGCTGCGCCGCGAGCCGGATCTCAGGGCGGCGCTTCGAGAGCGGTGGCCCTGCATCAGCGTTGATGAGTATCAGGACGTCAACGAGCCGCAGTACGACCTGCTGCGACAGTTGACGGCCGGCTCGCCGCCGGGGGCGAGCCTGACCATGATCGGCGACCCGGATCAGGCGATCTACGGTTTCCGCGGCAGCGATGTGGGCTTCTTCCTGCGGTTCGGCGCGGATTTTCCCGGCGCCAAGACGGTTCAGCTGAGCACGAACTACCGGTCAGCGCCCGGCATCGTGGCCGCCGCGGTGCAGGCGATCGCCCCCGCCACGCTGGTCCCTGACCGGAGCCTCCGGGCGGCCAGCCGCCCGTCGCCGGCTACGGCCAGGCGATCGGGGCCGGCCGCGATCGCCCTGCACGAGGCGCCGGACGAGCGGGCAGAAGCGGACTGGATCGCGGCCGAGATCGATCGGCTCCTCGGCGGCGCCTCCTTCCATTCCCTGGACAGCGGCAGGGCGGACGGGCACGGCCACAGCGGCCTCGGCCTGGCCGATGTAGCGGTGCTTTACCGGACAGATAGCCAGGCCGGACCGCTCACCCAGGCGCTCACCCGCGCCGGGCTGCCATTCCAGAAGCGCTCCCACGACCGGCTGTCGCGCCGGGCGGGCGTGGCCGAGATCGTGCGCGAGATGCGCTTGACCGCTGCCGCGGGCCTGACCGGCGCCG
>PMSU01000015.1 GCA_003168255.1 Actinomycetota bacterium | reverse complement strand
GCGGGCGACTCACCGGCAGGCGGCGGCCCGGCGGGCGACTCACCGGCAGGCGCCGGGTCACCTGGAGGCATGGCCGGTGCGCGGTCGCCGGCCGGCTCAGCAGGCCCGCTCATCACGTCCTCCTCGGCTCGGTGATCACGGCGATCGGGGCGAGTTCCTGGAGCGTCTGGCTGGCAGCGGCGTCGATCATCTCCCGGCTGGTCGCGGCGAGCTGGCTGACCGGCGTCCAGCGACCGTCCGGCCGCCGCTGCGCGTCCACCAGGCGCTGTAGCCGGCCCAGCCAGGTGTACACGGCGGGCAGGCCCGGGTAGCGCACGACAAGCAGCGGATGCAGGACCTGGAGCAGTTCCCTGGTCCCGGTGATGTTCGCGGCCGTCGTGGCCAGGGTTGTCCCGCTGCCGTAGTCGTCATGGCCGGTGAGCTGGAACTCCAGGGCGTTTTCCAGGATCTCGTGGGTGCGCAGCCCGATGTCCAGAAGGTCGATCTCCATGGCCGGGAAGGCGGCGCGCAGCGATCGCGCGTAGCCCGCGAGCTGGTCCGCAGGGCCGGTTAGCTCGCGTCCGCTCTGGCCGTGCCACAGCCCGTATTCCACCCGGTAAAAGCCGGTGAACCGCCGGCTGCTGACGCCGCCGACAAGCCCGTCGGGGCGGCCGTCGATCTCGGTGTCGAAGTTACCGAACGTGCCGTATGCGGCGCCAAGCCGCTCATACGTCAGGTGCGCCGGCAGCCAGGCAGCGCGGGCGCCAGCCAGGTGGCCGGCCCGGACGTCGGCGGCCAGCGCTGCGGTCTGCCCCAGCAGCACGTTCAGGCCGGCCGTGACGTAGGCGTGGTATTCGCTGGCCGGCTCGAGCAGATCGTCGGTGGTGACGGGCAGGACGGCAGCGGCACCCTGGGCGTGGCCGCCGATCCGGACCGTCGGCCCGGTGATCGGGTCGGTGTCCTCGAGCAGGCAGCGGAAGGCGTACGCCCCCGAGCCCACATCGACGGGCATCGGGCGCGTCGTGTTCGGCCCGAGCGCCGCCACCTCGGCGTAGATCGCCCCGTTCACGGGATTGATGAGATCGACCTCGGCTGCCTCGGTCGAGGCGTTCTGGATCTGGAAGGTGCGCCAACCCGCCGCGGCCGGGCTCCACCGGCCGCCGCAGGCACCGGTCGATACCGAGATGAGATTCGCGTTGGCCGAACCTGCGCCGCAGCCCGCGAGCAGCCCGGCCGCCAGCGCCGCTGCCGCAAGCCAGCCGCCTGCGGCAACGCCGCGCCGCGGCGCCGACACCTGGGGAACTGGCAGAGCACTCATCAAGCAGCAGAATAGGTGCAAGCCCCCAATAGCCGAACGCGCTGACGCGGGCAAGGCAAACTTTCACGCATCCGTCACCCTCAGTTTCCTGCCCCGCCACCCCGCCTGGGCGGCCCCGGGCACTGAACCACGCGACCGGTGATCAGATCGCCCGGGGCTGTTGCCGCTCGTGCAGGAGTGCGCGGCCCGGTGCGCCGCGGCCACCCGGCCCGCCGTCACCGACTCGCTGGGACTCGATGATCTTCACTGCGACGTGCGCGATCAGGCGATCGTCGGCATCGGCCATATCAAGCGAGGTGAGCTGCCCGATCCGCTGGATCCGGTAGGAGATGGTGTTGACATGGACGCGCAGGACGCGAGCGGTCTGCTTGAGGCTCTCGTGCTGGTGCAGGTAGGCCGACAGGGTGCCGATCAGGTCGACCTTGTGCGTGGCGTCGTAGTCGATCAGCGGCCCGAGTACGTCCTCGGCGAACTGCCAGAGCTGATTCATATCGCCGATCTGCAACAACAGCCGGTAGATACCAAGGTCCTCGTACCGGATGATCTGACCGGCACGCCCGAGGCGAGTTCCCAGCTCAATGGCGTGCTCGGCCTGGCGGAGCGCGCGCGGGGCCAGCTCCGGCTGCCGGGTGGACTCGCTCACCCCGCAGGTGAGCTCCGGGCCGGCCGGGGATTCCCGCAGCAGCCTGGCGAAGACGGCTAGCGGAGCCTCCTGGCCGCCGGTAATCCGCCCCGCCCGGGCAGGAACTTGCTGCGGTTCGGGCACGATCATGACCAGCTCTGAGCCGCGCACGACGAACGGCGATCGCGCGGACACGGCCAGCCGGCTCATCAGCCGTTGCGCCGAGTCGTCGTCGTGCGGCTGGGACACTCCCGGCAGTGCGCCGGTAGCGCGAACCCGGGCCACCGCAACGCGGAACGGCTGCGAATCGGCGATACCCAGCTCAAGAGCCTTGCTGTGCGCATCGTGACGATCAAGGAAATGGCCGCACACCAGTGAGTCGAGCACCGTGCCCTGATAGCGCAGCCCAAGCTCCAGGGTGGTCTGCTCCCTGGCCAGCGTCAGGGCGAAGAGGGTGGCCGCGTAGCTGGTGATGATCAGGTCGGCATCGTCAGGCTCGGCTCCGCCGGTCTCATCCAGCACGAGCAGGTAGCCGAGAGCCGTTTCACCGGCAGTGACCGGCATGGCCAGGCAACCATGCGATAGAGCCGAGCCAGGCACCGGCGGCACCCGAAGCGGTCGCCGCTCGGCCGCCAGCACGCGGAGCAGCCGGGCGATACTCGCCTCGGCTGGATCCCAGGACAGCTCGGTGACCGCCGGCTCGCCGCAGGAGGCATGCGTGTGCAGCCCGAACTCCGGATCCAGCAGCATCACCGTCTTGCGGATCATCTGCGAGAACACGGTGGCCAGTTCGGCCGCACCGGCGCCTCGCAGGGCCGCGTCGGCCACCCGGTCGCACACCGCCGTCATGCGCCGGTACACCGAGTTCCGCCGGGACAAGACGGTGTTAATGTCTGCCGCGCGGTCCGCGCCGCGCGGCCCGGATCCGGGGTCCGGTCCGGGCCCTTCCCCGATTTCCACTGCGCTCACGATGCTGGCCGAGACTGGCCCAGTCGGCTGACCAGCCTCGTCATCCTGTCATCTGGCCTGGCCGGAGCATGGATAAGGACGCCCGAGGCCAGATCGCGCAGCTTGTGCACCGCATCCAGCGCCGAGTTCACCCGATGGGCCAGGTCTTCGCCGCCGCGGAGCGCGGCCAGCGCCGGGGACTGCTGGGAGACTTCGGGGACCTCGTGGAGGCGCCTCGCGATGGTCTTGGGGTCGTCGAACGGCGCAAGCGCGACGATGACCGGCACCTCGATGCCGCGGCCGCGCAGTTCGGCCAGGACGCGGAACGAGCTGTCGGCGTCGTAGATGACGTCTGTCAGCAGGAAATGCGCGCCGGCCCTGACCTTCTCCTCGATCCTGTCCAGCTGCTGGCCCACGTCCGCGGCCGAGGTATCGAGCGATGCGCCGATGACGAAGCGGGTCTGATCGGGCGTCGTCACGCCGCGCCAGTCGACACCGGCGTTCAACCCGGACAAGGCGGCAATGAGGCGGACCGAGTCGACATCCCACAGCGAGTAGGAATCCGGATAATCCCCGGCCACCCGGGGCGTACCGCTCCGGCAGACCACCGTCTGCACGCCCAGCGCGTAAGCGCCGAGCAGGTCCGCCTCCAGAGCGGCCAGGCTGCGGTCGGCGGCCTCCATCTGGAGCATCACATCTGCCGCGAGCCGGTCACGCAGCACCACGGCGGCGGCGACCGGGTTCACCCGGGCGGCCGGCGTCTCCCTGTCCGTGATCACCAGCAGGTCAACGCCGGCCGAGATGAGCTCTTGCGCCTGTGCCACGAACTCGGGCACGTCCTGACCCCGTGGTACCCGCAATCCCGCCAGGATCACGAACCGGCCGGCATGTGGCCAGGCGACCGGTACGCGGCGGTCCGGCCGCGGCGGAACCGCGCGCACGAGCGGGCGCGCCGCGGCGATGGTCGTGGCGGTCAGCGGCCGGCTCGGCTTCAGCCCTGACACCGATCGCGCAACCGCTCTGATGTGCGCCGGAGTCGTCCCGCAGCATCCGCCGACGATCGTCGCCCCGCTTGCTACGAACCCGCACGCGGCCTCGGCGAAGTATTCGGTGTTGTGCGCATAGCGCAGCTGACGTCCCAGTCGCCTGGGCATGCCCGCGTTCGGCTGCACGGTAATCGGCAGCTGGCAGCCCGCGGCGAGCTGCCTCACCACATCCTGGAGGGCGGCCGGGCCTACTGTGCAGTTGGCGCCGACGGCTGCCACATCCAGCCCCGCGAGCACGGCGGCCACCGCGGCGGGCTCCTCGCCGCGAAGGGTCCTGCCGTCTTCACCAAAGGTCATCTGGGCGACTACCGGCAGGTCACACTCGGCGAGGGCGACCTCGGCGGCCTGTGCCAGCGACTCGATATCGCCGAACGTCTCCAGCATGATCACATCTGCCCAGTCCGCCAGGGCCGCGATCTGCTCGGCCAGCACCGGACCGCGGGCGACATCCGGAATGCGCGGCGCGGCGGCGCTCATCACCGGCCCGACGCTGCCCGCGACCATAGCTGACGAGCCGGATTCCCTGACGGCCTCGCGGGCGAGCCGCGCGCCGGCGATATTGATCTCCGCGACCCGGTCTTCCAGGCCGAGCCTGGCCAGGCGTAGCCGGTTGGCATCGAAGGTGTTCGTCTGCACGATGTGCGCCCCGGCCGCAAGGTAGGCCGCATGCAGGTCACGCACGAGCAGGGGCTGAGACAGGTTCAGCTCGCACAGCGACCGGTCCAGCGGGACGCCAGCCGAGTGAAGCATCGTCCCCATCGCGCCATCGCACACCAGGACGCGATCGCGGAATACGGGATCCCACGTCCGGCGAGAAACGGGCCGCGGGCTGTTACCCATCAGCCACCACCCAAAATTATGGTTACCGCCTGGCGACGCCTCGCCGTCAGCTCGGCCGTCGTGAGACAGGTCGGTCTCTCTCAGAGTACGGCGGTAAAACGTAACCGCCAAGACCCGGCGACGAAATGCCTTCGAAACATGCGTTGACTGCAACCAGCAACCGGTCTATTGTCCGGGGAGTAGGCAGATGAGACAGGCCGGTCTATCTCTCCACCATCATCGCGATGAATGCGCGCGCCGCTGCCCGCTGACGAGTGTTCAGCTGGGTCCGCGTTGCGCTGCGGTGCCGCGCTCGCATACGACCTAGGGAGAGAAGCGCGTTATGACCGAGTATGACCCGAGAACGGACACTGGCATCCCCACCGAGCCTGTGGGTTCACTGCCTCGTCCAACCAAGCTCCAGGAAGCGTACGCGAAGTACGACGCTGGCGACATCACTCATGACCAGCTGGAGACCGAGCAGGACGAGGCCGTCCGTGACTCGATCGAACGAAACGAGGCCACCGGGGCGCCGATCATCTCCGACGGCGAACAGCGCTGGTCCAGCTTCGCCACCTATGCCATTACCGACACCCTGGCAGGTACCGGGCTGGTCGACACCCTTGCCGGAGACGGCGGCCAGTACTTTGCGATCTTCGCCGACGGACATCGCAGGCAGCTGCCCCGCCTGGCTAAGGGCCCGTTCAGGTACAAGACATACGCCGCCGACACGCTGAAGAAGTCGATCGGGATGGCGCACAAGCCGATGAAGCAGGCGGTGATCGCTCCCTCGATGCTCGCCCTGCTCTACCCGCTGGACAGCGAGGTGCCCGGCTACTCACGCGAGGAGTTCGAGACAGACCTCGTGCAGGAGTGCGAGAAGGACATCCGGCAAGCCTTCGAGGCCGGAGCGGCAAGAGTCTCCGTCGACTTCACCGAGGGGCGGCTCGCCACCAGGAACGATCCGCGCAACCCGTGGACCGGGCGGAACATGCTGCCGCACTTCATCGAGCTGGACAATCGCGTGTTCGAGCGCTTCACGGCCGAAGAGCGGTCCAAGATCGGCGTCCACACCTGCCCGGGCGGCGACCGCGACTCCGTACACAGCGCCGACGTGGACTACAACGACCTGCTGCCCAGCATGTTCCAGATAAACGCCGGCTACTTCCTGATCCAGCTCGCCAGCGAGCGGGACAAGGATCGCGTTTACGACATCATCGGGAAGAACATCCGCGGCGACGCGAACGGCGTGACCCAGATGGCCTACGTCGGCGTCATCAATCCGCTGAACCCGCGGGTGGAGAGCCCCGAGGAGGTCCGCGACGCCCTGATACGGGCAGCGAACTTCATCGACAAGGAGCAGCTGGCCTCGACCGACGATTGCGGATTCTCGCCCTTCAGCATCGACGAGAAGCCCAGCCACGGCTCGCCAGATTACGCTCGCGACATCGCCTTCCAGAAGATCACGAACAGGGTGGCGGGTACGAAGCTGGCCGCCGAGAAGCTCGGCATCGGCTGATCTCACCCGTCTCCAGCGCTCAGCGTCAGCGGCGGCCGCCTGTGATGGTGGCCGCCGCTGACTGCTATTGATGCCCGGGCGATCGCCGGATCAGCAGGACGCGAGCAGAAGCTCACCGATCTCACGGGCCCGGCTGGCGGCAGCCGTGTCACCCTCGTGAGCGGCCATGATCGAGCCTTTCATGAGGATATGCCACTTCCGGGCGAAGGAGTTGGGGTCGTCAATTCCCGCCGCCTCGGCAAGGTCCTCGAGGTAGCTCCTGATATTGGCCAGATGCGACACCGCCGCCTGGTACACAGGATGACCCTTTTCGTTGATTTCTATCATTGTGGTGAGAAAGGAGCAGCCTTCGAAGTCTGGCCTGGAGAACCACTCGGAGAATATGTCGAAAATTGCCAATAGCTGATCTCTGGGGGTCTCGCCCCTGCGCTGGCTCTCGGCCTGCACCCACTCCCGCGTCCACAGCTGCTCGCGACGTCGCAAGAATTCAAGGATCAGGTCATCCTTAGACGGGAAATTCCGGTAGAGCGTCATCTTCGCGGTACCGGCCCGGCCGATTATCGCATCCACGCCGACGGTACGGACGCCGTTACGGCTGAACAGCTCGTAAGCGGCCCGGCTCACGCGCTCACGGCCGCTGTCCCTGGCATCGGTCGAGCCTTTGTCTGGCTCTTGCCCGTTCGTCATAGTCACCGGTTAGCACTTTCTCGTAACCCTGCTTCAGTATACCGCGCATGCCGGAACGCTCCCGATTTGCCCCAAGAACGCGACTGGACCGCGTAGTACTCCCCGCCGCCCAGTATCCGCCGCATCCCTGGCGAGCCGCCGACAGCGCTCGGGCGGCCCGGGTCCTTGTGGCCAGGCCACGGGAACCGGCATCGCCCGGCCGGCCCGGCTCTTGTGGCCTGGCCACAAGAATGAGTGCCCGGAATTAGTGCCCGGGTACCGCTGTCCGGCATGCGATTGTGGTCGCATGATTGAACTGGGCGTGCTTGCATCGGTGCCAGCCGTCGGCCGCTCGCGGGAGTGGTGCGTAGTGAGTGAACAGTGCGTGTGCCCACAGTGCGGCCACCTGGTGGACGTGCCGACGTCGGCGCAAGACGCCGCCGAGGCTGTCATAGCGTCCATGAGCCGAGAGATCAGGCAGCTCCGCGAGACCGTTGCCCTGCTGCGCGGCGCTCGAGCCGGCTGATCCCCTGGTTCGGGCGCCGGAGCGGCCGCGGGCGATCGACTTCATGATGAAAATCGCAATTCTTGTCCGGTACCCGTTGCTCCTTGTGAGGCGAACACAAGGAAGTGCAGCCCTAATTTGTGGCACAGGTCGGCTGTTCCATGTGTCCCACCGGAGGCACAATTAAGGTGGGACGAAGGAACGACGAACCGGAGACTTCTATGAGCGTCACGTCAGTCCGCGACAGGTTGAGCCTCGTTCATTCTCCAGAGTTCACTTGGCCGGGTGGTTTCGAGCGAATTCCGGACGACGACTGGACGCGCCAGCCGGTCGACCAGTTCGGCCTTAACTATGACACCGTAGGCGGACATGGCTGGTACAAGAACCTGGAGCCGACGATCGCACAGGTGCTGGCCGCTCTCGAGCCAGGCAAAGTGCTCATTGACTACTCCAGTGGTACCGGCATCTTGACGAGGCGCCTCCTTGAGAAGATCAACTACTCGGTGGGCCTACTCAACGTGGATGCGTCGACTAAGTTCCTGCGCGTCGCGCTGGAGAGTTTCCGAGATGATGAGCGAGTCGCCTTCCGGCTGCTCCGCTGGCTCAAGCAGGAAAAACGGCTGGAGCGGCTCGACGAAGTGGCCAGTCCAGCGACATTTACACCCGGCGCCGACATTCTCACCTCTACTAACGCCATCCACCTCTACTACAACCTTGACGAGACGCTAGCGTCCTGGGCCAGCGTGCTACGGCCTGGTGGCCTCGCGTTTATCTGCTCCGGGAACATGCAGAATCAGCACTCCCCCGCCGGGAACTGGATCATCGACGACACCGTCGCCAAGGTGAACGAGATCGCCGCCGATGTAGTAGCCAGGGAGCCGGCCTTCGAGGAGTACCGGGCGACGCTCGAGAACAGCGCCCTGATGGCCAAGCACGGCAAGCTCAGGGACAAGGTATTCGTTCCGGTCCGGCCGCTCGACTTCTACGTCAAGGCGTTCGAGGAGGCCGGCTTCACGGTCCTGCACGTATTCGACCAAACGATCACCGCCCGCATCGACGAGTGGTATCAGCTGCTGAGCACCTACAACGAGGGTGTCCTCAGCTGGGTAGGCGGCTCAGAGAAAGTGGAGGGCGGGCCGCCGTCGAATGCCGCCGTGCGGGACAGGCTCTTCCTGATCAGGTACAGCCTGGACAAGCTGTTCCCGGGCCGGGACTCGTTCCCGTGTGCGTGGAGCTATCTCACCTGCCGCAGGTAATGGCGATGCGCGACGTCTATGTAGCCGGAATCGGCATGACCAGGTTCACGAAGCAACCAGAACGGAGCCTGAAGGACCTCACCGGTGAGGCGGTCACCGCCACCCTCAAGGATGCCGGGATGACGGTGGACGAGGTGCAGGCCTGCTACTTCGGCAATGCCGTAGCGGGATCCATGACGGGCCAGGAGATGCTGGCCGGCCAGTTCTTCCTCCGGCCACTTGGATTCGGCCGGATCCCGATCTTCAATGTGGAGAACGCCTGTGCCTCGGCGTCCGCCGCCTTCCATCTCGCCTGGCAGAATGTCGCGACGGGCATACACGACATCGTCCTCGCGGTCGCGGCCGAGAAAATGACGCACCCGGACAAAGCGCGCTCATTCGCGGCAATCGGCGGCTCGGTTGACGTCGAGACCGCGCCAAAGGATCTGCCCCCCGGCCGTTCCTTCCTGATGGACATGTACGCCGAGTCAGCCCTGCGGTACATGAAGCAGTCGGGCGCGACTCGAGAAGATTTCGCTGCGGTCGTGGTCAAGAACCAGCGAAATGGCATGCTCAATCCCGCCGCGCAGTATGGCGCCGAGATCAGCATCGAACAGGTCCTGGAGTCCAGGGAGATCGTCTGGCCGTTCACGCTGCAGATGTGCTCGCCGATCTCCGATGGCGCGGCCGCGGCGCTGCTGGTCAGCGAGGAGTTCTGCCGGGCTGCGGCCGGCCGGCGGATCACGGTCCTTGCCTCTACCGCCAGCTCCGCTCCGGCCGACGGTTCGGTCAGCGTCACCAGCCTGGCCGCCCATGCCGCCTACGAGGTTGCCGGGCTCGGTCCCGAGGATCTTGATTGCGTCGAGGTGCACGATGCGGCCGCGTCGGCCGAACTGGTGATCTGCGAACAGCTTGGCCTAGCCCCAGAAGGCGGCGGCCCGGCCCTCATCCGCAGCGGCCAGACCGCGCTGGGCGGCCGGCTGCCGGTCAACACCAGCGGCGGCCTGCTGGCCCGCGGGCATCCCATCGGTGCCACCGGACTTGCCCAGATCGTGGAGGCTGTCACGCAACTGCGCGGCAGCGCCGGCGGCCGGCAGGTCCCCGGAGCCCGGGTGGCGCTTACCCAGAATTCCGGCGGCTGGCACGGCAACGACAACGTCGCCAGCATTGTTCACATTTTCGACCAGCGGCCAGCGGGGTGAGGGCGGCTCTCCCGCTCCTGATCAGCCGGTGTAGTCGTAGAAACCGCGGCCGCTCTTCCTGCCGAGCAGGCCCGCGTCGACCATGCGCAGCAACAGCGGCGGCGGCGCGTACAGCGGCTCCTTGAATTCCGCGTACATCGACTCGGCCACCGCCTTGACGGTGTCAAGCCCGATCAGGTCGCTCAGCCGCAACGGGCCCATCGGGTGCCCGCAACCGAGCACCATGCCGTTGTCGATGTCCTCGGCGCCGGCGAAACCCGACTCCAGCATCCGGATCGCGGACAGCAGGTAGGGGATCAGCAGCGCGTTGACCACGAACCCGGCTCGATCCCGGCAGCGCACAGCGGTCTTGCCCAGCGTTACCGTGACGAAGGCCTCTGCCCGCCAGTACGTCTCCTCGCTGGTCGCCAGGGAGGGGATCAGCTCGACGAGCTGGAGCCTGGGCACCGGATTGAAGAAGTGGATGCCGATGACCTGCGGCGCTCGCGAGATGGCCATGGCGAGCCTCATGATCGGGATGGAGGAGGTATTGGACGCGAAGATCGCCTCGCGAGACACGACGATCTTGTCGAGCGCGGCGAGCACTTCGACCTTGGCCTGCTCCTGCTCGGTGACTGCCTCCACGATCAGCTCGCGGTCCGCGAACTCACCAAAATCGGTGGTGAACCTCAGACCGCCCATCGCGGCACCTGAGTCGGTTTCGGAGATCTTTCCGGCCCGCACCGCGCGGTCCAGCGAACTCATCACCCGCTGCTGCCCGGCCTGCACCGCCTGCGGGCTGACCTCCCCGACCAGCACGTCCAGGCCGGCCCGCGCGCATACCTCGGCGATGCCCGAGCCCATCAGTCCCGCGCCGACCACTCCAACCCGGCGGATCTCGCCCACCCGATCTCCTCGCTGTCGTCGGCGTGAGTCCGCCGAGCATCGCCTGTGCGCTCCCGCCTCGCGTCCCTGTGAGCGGTTACCGGAGCCGTTCAGTATCGGTATTGGTCTGCCTTATAAGGGCCGTCAACAGGCACGCCAATATAGCTCGCCTGCTCCTTGCTCAGGATGGTCAGCTTCACCCCTAGCGCGTCAAGGTGCAGGCGCGCCACCTTCTCGTCCAGGTACTTGGGCAGGGTATGCACGCCCAGCGGGTAGTCCTGCGGCCGGGTGAACAGCTCCACCTGGGCGATCACCTGGTTGGTGAAGCTGTTGGACATCACGAAACTCGGATGCCCGGTGGCATTGCCCAGGTTCAGCAGCCGCCCCTCTGAAAGGACGATCACCGAGTGACCGTCAGGGAACGCCCACTCGTCCACCTGCGGCTTGATAACCGTCCTGCTGACACCGGGCAGGCCGGCCAGGCCGGCCATGTCGATCTCATTGTCGAAGTGCCCGATATTCCCCACGATCGCCTGGTGCTTCATCCGGCTCATGTGCTCCGCGGTAATGATGCGGTAGTTGCCGGTAGCGCTGACGAAGATATCGGCCTGGCCGACAACGTCTTCCAGCGTGGTGACCTGGAAGCCGTCCATCGCGGCCTGGAGGGCGCAGATCGGGTCGATCTCGGTGATGATCACCCGGGCGCCCTGACCTCGCAGTGACTCGGCACAGCCCTTGCCCACGTCGCCATAGCCGCACACCAGGGCGACCTTGCCGCCGATCAGGACGTCGGTTGCCCGCTTGATGCCGTCGATCAGTGAGTGCCTACAGCCGTATACGTTGTCGAATTTCGATTTGGTCACCGAGTCGTTGACATTGATGGCCGTGAATTGCAGGGTCCCCGCCGCGGCCATCTCATACAGCCGGTGCACGCCGGTCGTGGTCTCCTCGGTGACTCCCCTGATTCCCGCGGCGGCCGCGGTCCACCTGCCGGGGCTGGCCGCGAGCGAGGCGCGCAGCAGGCCAAGGAAAACCCGCCACTCTTCGGAATCGTCGTCGGCCGCGTCAGGAACCGCGCCCGCTGCCTCGAACTGCGCACCCCTGTGCACGAGCATCGTGGCGTCCCCGCCGTCGTCCAGCAGCATGTTCGGCCCGCTCTCCCCTTCCCAGGTCAGAGCGCGCTCGGTGCACCACCAGTACTCCTCGAGAGTCTCGCCCTTCCAGGCGAACACCGGGATTCCCTTTGGCTGGTCCGGCGTGCCGTCGGGTCCGACGGCCACGGCAGCCGCGGCGTGATCCTGAGTAGAGAAGATGTTGCAGCTCGCCCAGCGCACCTGCGCACCGAGCTCGACCAGCGTCTCGATCAGCACCGCCGTCTGCACGGTCATGTGCAACGACCCGGTGATCCGTGCACCGCGCAGCGGCTGGGTAGCGGCGTACTCACTACGGACCGCCATCAGCCCCGGCATCTCATGCTCGGCAAGCCTGATTTCCTTGCGACCGAAATCCGCAAGCGAGGTGTCGGCGACCTTGAAGCTGTTGTCGGAAGTCAAGTTGTCGTCGGAAGTCAAGTTGTCGTCGGAAGTCATGCGTTCTCCTTAGCCGATGCGACCGTTGCGGAACTCATGCAGCCGGCCACCTCATCGGCAGCATCGGTGCCATAGGCCGCCGCGAGACGGACCTTGAAGTCGCCAGGATCGAAGTCGTACTCCTGGGTTCCGACCGTCTCAAGCACGAGCGCGGCCATCACGCAGCCAACCTGAGCCGCCCTTTCCGGAGCCAGCTCCCAGGCGATGCCGGCGAAGAAGCCGGCCCGGAAGGCGTCGCCGACGCCGGTCGGGTCCGCCTTGCGCCGCTCGATAGCCGCATGGACCGACACTGACGGCTGACCGGAGGACTCGATGATCGCGCCCTTGGGCCCCATCGTGGTGACCCAGCTCCCGACGCGGCTCAGTATCTCCTCGGCCCCCCAGCCCGTCTTGCGTATCAGCAGGCTCCGTTCGTATTCATTGGTGAACAGGTACCTGGCCCCGTCTATAAGCTCGCGGAGGTCGGCGCCTGGCATGCGGGCGATCTGCTGTGACGGGTCGGCGGCGAAGGGAAAGCCGCGGGCCCGGCAGGCTCGCGTGTGCCGCAGCATTGCGCCCGGATCATCCGGGCAGACGACGATGATTTCCGCGTCGTCGCACGAATCCAGGATTGCCGACAGATCGATGTGCCGTGCCTCATTCATCGCGCCGGCGTAAAAGGTGGCAATCTGATTATTCGCTGCATCGGTCGTGCACAAGAATCGTGCGGTATGCAGGCTCTCCGAGACACGCACGTGGCTGGTGTCGACCCGGTGGGCGTCCAGCCACTGCCGGTAGTCGGCGAAGTCGGCGCCGACCGCACCGACCAGGACCGGCCGCAGGCCGAGCAATGCCATGCCAAACGCGACATTGGCCCCGATGCCGCCACGGTGAATCCTCAGCTCATCGACGAGGAATGACAGCGACACCTTGTCTAGCTGTCCCTCGACGAGCTGCTCGGTGAACCGGCCGGGGAAGACCATCAGGTGGTCGGTGGCGATGGACCCCGTGACGATCTGGCTCATCCCGGTCACCTCCGCGCCGAGACGAGGCTGGCCGCGTCACGCAGTTCCTGAGCCTTGTCGGTGTGCTCCCAGGTGAACTCCGCCTCGTCCCGGCCGAAGTGGCCGTAGGCAGCGGTCAGCGAGTAGATCGGACGGTGCAGCTTCAGGTAGGAGCGGAACGCCGCAGGCCGGAGGTCGAAGTGCTCGTTGATCAGATCGAGGATCTGCCGCTTCGGGATTTTCTCGGTGCCGAACGTCTCGACCATAAGGGACAGCGGCCGGGCGACGCCGATGGCATAGGCGACCTGTATCTCGATGCGGTCGGCCAGGTCGGCCGCGACAATATTCTTCGCGACGTAGCGGGCAGCGTAGGCGGCCGACCGGTCCACCTTGGACGGGTCCTTGCCGGAGAATGCGCCGCCGCCGTGACGGGCGAACCCGCCGTAGGTGTCAACGATGATCTTGCGCCCGGTGAGCCCGGCGTCACCGACAGGGCCGCCGACGACGAAGCGCCCGGTCGGGTTCACGTAGAAGTTCCGCCGCAGTTCCGCGGCGTCGCAGAGCGATGGCGGGATGACATCGAGGACGACGGCCTCCCAGAGGGCATCGGGAAGCCGGTCCTCCGCCCCCTCCTCGTGCTGCGCGGAGATCAGCAGCTTCTCAACCGCCACCGGAACCCCGTCCCGGTACCGCACGGTGACCTGGGTCTTGCCGTCCGGCCGCAGGAAGGGCAGCAAACCGGACTTGCGCACATGGGCCAGCCGCCGGGCAAGCCGATGAGCGAGCGCGATCGGCATCGGCATCAGTTCAGGCGTCTCGTTCGTGGCGTAGCCAAACATCATGCCCTGATCGCCGGCGCCGACTGCGTCGAGTTCGTCGTCGCTGAGCGCGCGCCGCGCCTCGTGCGCCATGTCAACGCCCTGGGCGATATCGGGCGACTGGCTGTCCAGCGTGGTGAGGACGGCGCAGGCATCGCCATCAAACCCGCAGGCCGGCGTGTAGCCGATACCCCGGATCGTGTTCCGGACGATCTCCGGAATGTTCAGCCACGCAGACGTGGTGATCTCGCCGCCGACAAGCACCAGGCCGGTGGTCAGCATGGTCTCGCAGGCCACCCGCGACTGGGGATCCACGGCCAGCGCGGCATCCAGGACGGCGTCCGAGATCTGATCCGCGATCTTGTCAGGGTGACCTTCGGTTACCGATTCTGAGGTGAACAGGAACTCATTTTCTTCGCTGCTGGCCGTCATCGGTGTGCAGCTCCTCCGTTATCGCCGCCGCCGGCGATCGCAATCGCCGCGCGGACTCGGCTGGAAATCCGGTATTCAGCTGAGCGGAACGCCCACTGCCTTTATCGTCCAGGAATTCGGGCGGGCGAGATAGTCGGCATTGAGCACAAATTCAGGAATCAGCGCATTGGGGCCAGGCCACAAGAATCGGCGATTCCGCGCGTGAGCGAGCCCTTGCGCCGGGGAGAAACTGCGGCTCGAGCGGCTACTCCCCCGTGGCTTCTTCGCTCCCATGCACCAGTAGCCGCCCGGAGCGATTCACGCTTCTGGGCTGCCGCCGGTGATCCTCGTCGCATCACGATGCCGTGCGGCCTTCGCCCGGTTCCCGCACACCGCCATGGAGCACCACTGGCGCCGCCCCGCCGGGGACACGTCGACGAACCGGCCGCCGCAGCCGGGCCCTGGGCAGATCCGGAGCCGGGCGCGTTCCTGGGTTCCGAGCAGCCGCGCGCCGTCGATGGCGATCAGCTCCAGTGCGCGACGCGCGTCCTCGCGCCCCCGAGGGTCGCGGAGCATGGCCACCCCATCGGAGATCTCAAGGCGTGCCGCGCGGCTGGAACCTTCAGCGAGCCAGGAATTGATGGCGGCGGCCGCCGCCGCGGGAAACGCCTCGCCCGCGACCCTTGCCCCGATGCCGGCGTCGATCGCCTCGCGCAACTCCCTGGCCTGGTCGAGCAGGGTGCTATCGACCCGCACGGGTCCGGCGGCTAGCCCGGCGGCGATGAGCCAGCCGGCGAGATCGCCAGGCTGGGTCAGGTACTCCACGCCGGACGCCTGACGGTTCCTGCGGGTGTTGACGAAGTCCACGCTTAGCCGGCCGCCGTACCAGACCCAGGGTTGCGCTGGCTGTTTGACCACGTTCATAACCGTATTATAGGTTACTTATATAGTAACCGTCTAGATGGTTACTCATTTGATGAGGTGTGATTGATGAGGTGTGGTTGATGAGGTCCTGCACGGAGGGAGCATGCGTGGCGCACGGCGAATCCGGGTCGGGGCTGAGCCGCAGGGTAATCCTGGTCCTGGCGCTCGCCTGCGGCATCAGCGTGGCGAACATCTACTTCCCGCAGGCCATCAGCCCGCTCATCGCTTCCGCGCTGCATGTGTCGCCGGATTCAGCCGCCCTGGTGACGACCGCGGCGCAGCTCGGCTACGCGGCCGGACTCTTCCTGCTTGTCCCGCTGGGCGACCGGCTGCCGCACCGCCGCCTCGTCGTCACGCTGCTCGCGCTCACCGGCCTGGCACTGCTCGGCGCGAGCCGCGCCACATCGCTGCCCGTCCTGGTGGCCGCGAGCGCGGTCATCGGCGTCACGACCGTGGTCCCGCAGATCCTGATCCCGATGGCGGTCGGGCTGGCACCCGGCACCCGTCGCGGGGCGGTGACCGGCACCTTGTTGAGTGGCCTGCTCGGCGGCATCCTGCTGGCCCGCGTCTTCGGCGGGGCGGTGGGCGAGTGGCTGGGCTGGCGCGCTCCTTACCTGATAGCCGGGGCGCTAGCGCTGCTGCTCGCCGCGGTCCTGGCCGTCACCGTACCGGCGACCAGCCCGTCATCCAGCCAGCGTTACCCATCCCTGCTGGCCGCATCCTGGCACCTGTTCCGCAGTGAGCCCGAGTTGCGCCGCTCCTGCTTCTACCAGGCGTGCATGTTCGGCGGCTTCAGCGCGGCCTGGACCTGCCTCGCGCTTCTGGTCACCGGGCCCGCGTATGGCCTGGGAGCCAGCGCGGTCGGTTTGATCGCCCTGGTCGGAGCGGCGAGCGTGTTTTGCACGCCCATAGCCGGACGCTGGATCGACCGTGGCGGGCCCGACCGGGTCAGCCTGCTCGGCATGCTAGGCGGCATCGCGGCGGCCGGCCTGCTGGTGGCCGGCGGGTTGCGCGGCACGGCCGGCCTGCTGGCCCTGGCGGCCGGAATGCTGCTGCTGGATGTCGCGGTGCAGTGCGGTCAGGTCGCCAACCAGGCACGGATCTTCGCGCTGCGTCCTGAGGCACGAAGCAGGCTCAACACCGCCTACATGACCTGCGCGTTCCTGGGCGGCAGCGCCGGGTCGTGGCTCGGCGTCCGCGCATACTCCTGGCTCGGCTGGCCGGGCGTATGCGCGCTGGTGGCGATGGCCGCCACGCTCGCCCTGGCGCGGCATCTGCTGCGCCGGCCGCCAGGACGGCGTCGCGTCACGCCAGGACGGCGTCGCGTCACGCCAGCCGCCACCGGCTCCCCGGCCGTGTGCGGAATCAACGCGGATCCGCACTGAGCGCGTTGCCGGCGCAGGCCATCCAGGTCGCGCAGCACCCACGCCGAGGCGGGACATCGCCCGGCCCAGCTTTAGGGAACTCGGTCATCTGCTCAGCCGTCCCGGTGCGGCCCGGTTCGCGCCTCCCGTTCGAGGGCGGCGGCCAGGTCAGTGGAGGTGAGCATCAGGGCGATTATGAAGTCGATGAGATGGTCCTGGTCCACGGCCACGTCGCCGCGGAACCAGCTGGTGACTAGCTCCAAGCCACCGCCGATCAGGGTGAGCGCGGTCAGTTCCACGTCGGCGTCGGAGACCGGCACCTCGTCGAGGATCTCGTGAACCTGAACGGTGAAGATGGCGACCAGCGCCTGGATGATCTGCCGCCGCCGCTCCCGGAGAAGCGGGCTGGCCTGGAGTTCGTGGACCAGGATGTGGGCACGGCGCGGGTCGGCGGTGAAGAAGTCAACGATGGCGGTCACCACGGCGCGGGTCCGGGCCCGCAGGTCGCGCGGGGCGTCGGTGGCGGCCAGGATCGCGGCCGTGCCGTGGGCAGCGAGATCGTCGACCACCGCGAGCCGCAGGGCGTCCAGGTCGGGGAAGCTCTCATAGAAGTACCGGTCATTGAGCCCGGCCTGGGCGCATACCCCGCGCACGGTGGTACCGGCCCAGCCCTTCGTGCCCAGCAGCTCCAGCCCGGCCGCCAGCAGAGCAGCCCGGCGGCGGGACCGCCTCTCGTCGGCGGAGGCCCCCCGGTAGGAGCGGGTCACGGATGTCACAGACCCGATTGTCCCGCATCGTCTTGACGGCGCCCCGCCATTTGGTGACGATAGTAACCAGAAATTCTGGTGACAACGTTCACCAACATTCGGAGGCGAGCCGAGATGACCCTGGCGGAGCAGAGGCGAGGCAAGGCGACCCCGGCGGAAGAACGGCTCCCGCACCCGGAATGGATGGCAAGGCCGCCGTTCAACATCGCGCTCTCGGTGTTCGCGCGCGCCGATGTGCGGGCCACCCCGTCACAGCTGGCGTCGTTCCGCCGGCTCGCCGTCGTAGGGGATCCGCTCGCCGACGCGGTCGTGGAGATGATGCGCGACCTGCCGGTCGGGCAGGGACGCAGGCTCTTCGAGCAGGCCGTCAGTGACGGCATTGACGCCGTGGCCAACCCGCCGCAGGCGCTGGCCGACTTCTTCGCCCACGTCGATGCCGTCCCGTACTGGCTTGACCGCGACCAACTCGACCGCGGCAGCCGGGCAATCTCGCGCACCGGGCTGCTGGGGATGGTCCTGGTGATGCCGATGATGGGGCTGTACGGCGGATACCTGGCCTCCCGGGCCGATAAGACCTTGCTGCGGACCGGGGACCTGGACGGCATGGCGTCGAAACGGCTGGCCGAGACCGCCAACTGGTGGGTGGACGTCACCACGCCTGGCGGACTGGAGCGCTTCGGCCCGGGCTTCACCGGCGTGCTGCGGGTACGGATCATGCACGCCCAGGTACGCGCGGCCATGCTGCGCCGCCCCGACTGGGATCACGAGGCGTGGGACCATCCGGTCAACCAGATCCAGGTCGTCGGGACCCTGCTGCTGTTCTCCCTGGTGATGCTGCTCGGCTCCCGGACCCTCGGCCTGCGGTTCTCCGCCAGGGACAGGGCAGCTTCGGTCCACCTGTGGCGTTACGTCGGTCATCTGATGGGCGTCTGCCCCGAGTTGCTGCCGGCTACAGAGGCCGACGCCTGGCGGCTGTTCTGGCTGGAGGGCCTTACCGAGTTCCGGCCCGATAGCGACTCAAGGAAGCTCGGCCAGGCGCTGCTTGCCGCCTCGCCCACGCTGCTGCTCCCGCCGCGCTGGAAGGACTCGGCACGGGCCGGGCAGGCGCTGGTCAATTACCAGGCCTCTTTCGCCCGGCTGGTTCTTGGCAAGCACAACGCCGACTTCCTCGGCGCTCCCGATACCAGGCTCTACCGGGCCGCGGTCATCGGTACTGCCGCCGCCGTGCTGGGCCTGGAGACCGCCCGGCGCGTTATCCCCGGCAGCACCCGGCTCAGCGAACGCATCGGCCAGCGCCAGCGCACCACCTTGATCAGGCGCCTCATCCGGGAACAGCGCGGCGACCGCACCTACGACCGCCACGACGCACTCCACCCAGCGGGGCCCGGCCGGGATTCCACGATGGGGAAGGATCTGGGCCGCGCTGACGGCCAGGATCCTTCCCGCTAAGTTCCCCTCCCAGGGTGGCATCCGTGCGGGGCCTAGTGCCGCGGCCGGAGCGTGACGTTGGGGAGTGGCGGCGCGGGGACCGGCGGCAGTATGTCCCCAGCCGGGAGCCCGAACTGATCGGGGACGGGGCTGCCGCCCCCGCTAGGCGTCGCGCCGATCTGCGCCTGCCAGTTCGCCCGGTACCCGACGATCTCGTCGTGGCTGCGGCCGATGAAGTTCCACCACATGACGATCTGCTCGCCCAGGGGTGCGCCGCCCAGCAGCAGCACTCGTGCCGCGCCGCTGGCATGTAGCTCGATCTCCCCAGGACCGGGAGTGAGATAGCCCAGCCGCGCCGTCTCGACGACCGTGCCGTTCACGGTCACCACGCCGGTGTCCACCAGGATTCCGTACTCGAACGCGGTGTCAACCCCAACCCGCAGCGTGCCGCCAGGCGCGATCGATATCTCGGCTCCCACCAGCGGGGAGTGGCTGGCGACCGGGGACGAGCCGCCAAGCAGCGAACCCAGGAATACCCGGGCGGTGAATCCTTCTCCATGCACGGGATCTGGCACGTAGCGCTCGAACCCCGGGTCGGCGAACCTCGTGGCAGCCGGCAGCGCCACCCACAGCTGCACCCCGTGCAGCACGCGGGTGTCCGGCGTGGAGACTTCGGAGTGACTGATGCCGCGTCCGGCGGTCATCAGGTTCAGCTCACCGGGCCTTACCTGGGCGTGGTTTCCCGCGCTGTCACGATGCTCGATCTCCCCGGTGAACAGCCAGCTGACCGTTTGCAGCCCGGCGTGCGGGTGCGGCGGCACGCGCATGCCACCGGTCTGTGAGACAAGGTCGGGTCCGTAGTGGTCGATGAAGCACCATCCGCCGATCAGTGACCGCTGCCGCTGCGGCAGGGTTCGCCGCACGTTCATGGCGCGGGGACCGCCCAGCGGAACCTGGCGCGGCTGCAAGACCTCGACCGCCGCCTCCGCCGCCGCCTCCGGCGGCGCAGAGCTGGCGCGAATCTCCGAGGCCATCTCGATGGGCCGGATATCGAGGTTGCTCATCCTTGCCTCCCGCTGGTCGCCGGCCGGACCTTCCCGCTGCTCGCCGGCCGGACCTTCCCGGCCGGCCGACCTCTTACGCCTGCTGATCCTGCCGCCGGCGAGCCCGGTGCCGGGCGACGTTCACCTGATTGGCGCACCGGACGCTGCAGAAGCACCGGCCGCCGCTGCGTGACGTGTCGACGAATACCCTGCCGCAGCCGGTCCGCTGGCAGCACCGGATCCGGTGACCGCCTCCCTCGGCGATGACATGAGCCAGGCCCGCGGCAGTCAGCGCCCTGACCCGGGCCACCAGGTCGGTGGCCACCGGGGCGTAATGCAGATGAAAGGGCAGGCCATCATGGGACACCAGGTTCGGACGGCAGTCCGAGGCACGGAGCAGACCGTCCACCAGGGTTGCCTGGTCGGCCTCTGCCGGTGCGTCGAAGACGGCGCGAAGCCGCCCGGCCCACTCCCGCAGCGCCAGCACCTGCGCCTGGGCCGGAACCGGCTCGTGAACCTCGTAGCCCGCAAGCATGCCGGCGAGTGCCCGCTCGTCCGCCGACGGGTCGTTCACCAAGGCGGCGGCTATGTGAGCACCTGCGGAAGTGTAAGTGTTGAACTGCATAAGGCCATTACAGCACACTGGCTGAATGCGCGAAGTCAGAACCCGAGCAACGGCCGGCGGACTGGTGGCCGTGACCCTGTGGGGGCTGGCCCCTGTTGCCACCCGCGCGCTGGTGTCTCAGCTCGCCCCGTTGCCCTTGCTGCTGCTGCGGCTCTGTCTGGCGGCGGTTGTGCTGCTGCCATGGTGCCTGCCGGTGATCAGGCGCCTGGACCGGCGCTCACTCGCCAGGCTGCTGGCCGCGGGCGCGCTCGGCATGATCGGCTACAACCTGCCCGTCACCATCGGCCTACAGTGGCTTCCGGCATCCACAGCCGGGCTACTGCTGGCCACCGAGCCCCTCTGGGTCCTGGTCATCAGCAACGTCTTTCTTGCCGAACGAGCCGGGCGCCGGGCCTGGATCGGCAGCGCCGTTGCCCTGTGCGGCGTGATCATGCTGGCCGGCCCGCGCGTGCTAGCCCATGGCATGGGCGCGCGGGCCCTCCCCGGCATCGGGCTTGTCCTGCTCGGGACGCTGGCATTCGGCGCCTACACGATCGTGGTTCGTCCGCTCAGCCGGACCTATGGAGCGCTGCCGGCCACGGCGGCGACCACCGTGGCTGGCACCCTGCCATACCTGGCCTTCGCCGGGCTGCTCTCCGTGCACCGCCTGGCGAGCCTGCCGCCGATGGCATGGGGCGAACTCGTCTTCCTCGCGCTCGGCAGCACGGTCGCCGGAATGCTGCTGTGGAACCGGGCCATTTTGTCCGGCGGCAGCACGCGGATCAGCCTCCTGCTCTACCTAGAGCCGGTGGTGAGCGTGGTGAGCGCCGTCGCCCTGCTCGCAGAGCACGTGTCGGCCGCCACGGTGGCCGGCGGTTCGTTCGTGATGGCGGGCGTGTTCGTCACCGGGGCGACGACGAGGACTCGGGCCCGCCGCCAAGTTGCCGGCTGAAATGGTGAAACCGCTTGATCTCCAAGCGTGCGCCCTGCCATGATCCGCGCCATGAGGGGACCAGCTAGGCCGACGTCGGTGCGATTCGTCCGGCTGCCCATTGCGGCCCTGACCGCACTGCTGAACGGGAATCTCGCCGGCGCAAGTTCGGCAGCCGGGGTCCCTCTCACCGGCTACTTCATGGCCCCCGAAGCGCTGGGCCTCTGGCGGCTGCGCGTCGATCAGATAGCAGCCGACCCGCCGAGCGGACGGTGGATCGCTCGGGCAGCGGTGGCCGAGCCGGACGGCGTCGTGGTCGGCCACGCCGGGTTTCACGGACCACCGGATGCGGCCGGGATGGTCGAGGTCGCCTATTCGGTGGACCCCGTCTACCGGCGGCAGGGCTACGCCAGGGCGATGCTCCGCGAACTGCTGCGGCGCGCGGCCACCGAGCCAGGCGTCAAGACGGTGCGGGCATCGATCAGCCCATCCAACGCCGCGTCCCTGGCCACGATCGCTGGCTTTGGCTTCACCGAGACGGGTGAGCAGTGGGATGAAGCGGACGGGCGAGAACTGATCTTCGAGCTCACCAACGGGAATCACCGCCCATGATGCAAGAAGGGCTCGCCGAGCCGCACCCCGCCGTCGGCGACGTCGATGTGAAGTTGCCTACCACCGGTGGTAGGCGCTGCCACAACGACCACCGTGCCCTGTCGGCCCAGCGGCTTCGCCGGTGTGGGAGGGTACACAGATGAATGAGTGCCTGGCCTGCGAGCTGGCCGACGGGCGGAGATTCCTGCCTGGCGGGCTGATCCACAGCACCGACTACTGGCTGGTCGAGCACTGCACCGGGCCGCTGGGTCTCGGCACCTTGATCGTCAAGCCCAAGCGCCATGTGACCGCAGTCGGGGACCTGTCCGATGCCGAGGCGAGCGAGCTCGGCCTGCTGCTTCGCCGGACGTCAGCGGTAGCACGCGACCTTATCGACGCGGATCAGGTCTACAACTGCCTCTGGTCCCACGCTGGCGGAGTACCAGGGCACCTCCACTACGTCGTGCAGCCAGTTACGAGGGAGCAAGCGGCAGACGCCGACGCACTGGGGCCAGATCTGCAAGCTGCGATGTTCGCGAATGGCCATGCTCCTGAGTCGGCCGAGGTTGAGCGCATGGCCGATCTCGCCCGCCATCGCTTTGCCACCGGTTAGCCGACCTGGCCGAAATGCGCTGGCCGGGTCAGCGGCCGGAGCCGCCGCCTCCGCGTTATCCTCCTCGCGCACCAGGCCAGGGTAATCCGCGGCACCGACACTGGCCCCGGACCCGAGCTAGCCACAGACCGGACCAGAACCCCCGAAGAGGCCTGGCAGCCATCGCTGCCAGGCCTCTGTCACGCTGTCACCACACCCCGCCGCGGCGAGGCCTGATCGCCTGTTACCCCTTGGTGAACGACTCGAGCACCTCGGTGCTAAGCGGAGTGGATGAGGAGCCGCCGAGCGCGCTGCTGAAGACCTCGGACTTCACCGGGCCGACGCCGTTCGCCACCCAGGTCCGGACGGCCATCGTGATCTTGTACCCGTCAACGCTGGTGGTCATGCCCTCGTTGATGAGCGTGGCCTGGTACGTGCCGGCCGGCACCGTCACGGAGACCGTGCCCTCTCCCTTGACGGTTACCGGCATGGTGATGGTCTTGTCCACGCCGGCCTCAGCAATCTTCATCACGATCGTGCTGGTGTGAGCCTGACCGGAGGCGAGGTCGGCCGCGCTCGGCCAGGCCACGCTACCCGACACGATTTTTACCGATGCGCCGAGTTGGGTCAGCGGTATCGCGATCGAGCCGTCCGGACGGAATATCAGGGTTTCCTTCGTCGTCTTTTTGACGGGATAACTGACCGTGCTCGTCATGGTCGCCTGCTGGCCGGCGGACGTAGGGATGACGGCGGTCATCTTGTTGATCGTGGTGCCTCCCGCGGTACCCAGGGTGTCCTTGTACACCCAGGTTTCGCCCGCCGCCAAGGGGAAGTAGGAGTCCGTGGTCACGCTGCCCGGGCCCGTGGATGCCGAGCTATGCGTGGCTGTGGGAGATGATCCGCCGGCCGGTGACTGGCCAGAAGCACCACCGTTGGATGATGACCCGCCGCAGCCCGCGAGGGCCAGCGCCGCGAAAGCGGCGACGCCGACAGGGACAGCGGATCTGACTACCGTGAGGCGCGATCGGTTCATGTTGGGTCCTCGATTCAAGAGCTTGCGGAGAATTTTTCTTAGCCGGGGAACGCGGCGGTGTCCGCCGGGCGGCCGGTTCATCGCAGCAGGTCGCTGATGACGCCGCCGATGGCGCCGCCCTCGATCGCCTTGCCCCGGCCCCCCGCGTCGCCAAGGTAAGGGGCCAGCGACGCGGCAAGTATCGGCATCGGCATCGACTGGAGCCACACCTTGCCGGGCCCGGACAGCACGCCGAAGTGGTGCGAGTCGCCGCCAAAGTACCGGTTGGCGATGCCCTGCACGCGCATGACCTGGAAGGCGACCGAGGATTCGAACATCCCGATGTGCCCTGGGTGCACGCGCAGCGACTCGCCAGCCGCCAGTTCGTAGTCCACCACTTCACCGGAGAGCTCTATCCACGCCCGACCCTCGCCGCCGATGCGCTGGAGGATGAAGCCCTCGCCGCCAAAGATGCCCGCACTGAACGACTGCTGGAAGCCGGCCGAGATCTGGATGCCGGGAGTACCCGCCAGGAAACCGCGCCTGTGCACCATGTACTCGGCGCCCCTGCCGGTATCGATGGGCAGGATGCTGCCCGGCAGCTTAGACGCGAACGCGATCATGCCAGCCGAGCCCTGAGCCGTGTAGGTGCTGAACAGGAACGACGATCCGCCGACCTTGCGCTTGAGCGCGCCCATGATTCCCTGGCCGCCGATTCCGCCGCCCATGCCCGTGGACATCTGGATGGAGTCGGTCATCCAGGAAAACTCGCCGACCTCGGCGATGACGCTCTCGTCCGGGTCAAGGTTGACCTCAAGCACTGGCAGTGTCGAGCCGATTACCTTCTCGTCCATGTCCGCTCTGTCCTCTCTCAGTGCCCCCCGTGATCCGCAGGGCGACAGCGGATATCGCTATCCATAGGTTTACGGCTTCGCCCTACGCCCGCACATCCTCGAAACCATGTATCCGAACGGCGCGGGCGCAAGCTCGCGCAGGGGGTTGACACCTGTCAGGCGCGATAACAGACCCTGGGCATCCCGCGTGTTATAACAGCGCAGCGTCAACGAGCCGGGCCGAGCCCGCCGCGTCAGCGGCCGGTCAGCAAGCCCGGCCCCCAGCCCGCGGAGTCAGCCGACCGGTCAGCAAGCCGGGCCCCCAGCCCGCGGAGTCAGCGAGCCGGGCCGGCCAGCCCGCTGCGCACCGCGTAGCGGGTCGCCTCGACCCGTCCGGACACGCTGAGCTTGCGGTAGATGGTGGCCAGGTGCCGTTCAACCGTCGCCGGGCTCAGGTACAGCTCAGCGGCGATCTGCTTGTTACTCATCCCGGCGGCGAGCAGCCGCAGCACCTCGGCCTGACGGGCGGTGAGACCGTCAGGCAGCGGGCCGACCTGACCCTCACCGATCTCCGCGAGCGCGGACCGCACCTCGGCAAGCCGCTGCGGATTGGAGATCTCGGTGGCGATCGCCTCGGCGTCGCGCAGCCGCCGGATTGCCTCGTCCTGATTGCCAAGCTGGTAGGTCGCGCGGCCAAGTCCGATCATGGCCAGCACCGCGTCATTGGCGTGACCGGCCTGCCGGTGGGCCAGCATGGCGGCCCGGTAGTGCTCGGCAGCCTCCTGCCAGTGCTGCTGCCTGGCCGCGATGTCGCCTTGATTGCAGCGGACCGTCCCGAGGAGCTGCGGGTTGCCGATGTCGGCGACGAGTTCGGCGGCCTCGGCCACGGTCCTGGTCGCCGCGTCCAGCCGTCCAGACTGGATCAGGACGTCGGAGAGGTTGTTGAGGCCTATCGCCAGGGACTGCCGCTCACCGATCTGACGCTTGATGACCAGCGTCTGCTCGAATAGCTCACGGGCCCGGTCAAGATTGCCGTCGTCCAGTTCCAGCAGTGCCAGGTTGTTCATCGCGGTGGATACGCCCTGGCGGTCCCCGATCGCCGCTCGCAGATCCATCGCCCGCTCGAAGCAGCGGCGGGCGGCGGCTGCGTCACCGAGGTATCGCTGCGCCGAGCCGAGCACCGTCGCAGCCAGCGCGGTGCGCTCGGGCACGTCCAGTTGCTCGAAGATGCCGAGCGCGAGCCGCCCCTGGCGGATTGCTTCGGAGTAGTCGCCGTTCTCGGCCGCGAGTATGGCCGCCGAACAGAATGCCGAACCGGTCCGCTCATCCCGGCGCTGGCCTGCCAGGGCGAGGAACGTGCCCAGCCAGCCCCGTCCGGAGACCAGGCGGCCGCTATGCAGCCACCAGCGCCACAGGGCAGCGCTCATCTCCAGGCCGAGGTCGATGTCAGCATTCTCTTCGGCCCATTGCAGCGCGACACGCAGGTCGGCGATCACGGCTTCCAGCCGGGCCTTCCACGCCGCCGCCTCAGGCCCGGCCAGGCCCGATTCGCTGCGGCGGGCGATCTCGGCGAAATGCGCTGCGTGCCGCCCGCGGACGCCCGGCCCGTCGCCGCGGTCATCGAGCAGGGTGGCCGCGAAGGTGCGCATGGTCTCCAGCATGGTGAACCGGTTGTGCTCGCCGCCGTGGGTGACGGCGAGCCAGGACGAATCGACGAGCCCGCGGATCGCCCGGGGCAGCGCGAGCCCGCCGGCATCGCTGACGGCCCTGGCGTCGTCCAGGGTGAACGGCCCGGCGAAAACCCCCAGCACGGGAAGCAGCCGCTGTTGCTCGGGCTGGAGCAGGTCGTAACTCGTGCGCATGACGTCGGCGAGCCTGCGGCCGCCCGACGGGTCACCATCCAACGGTTCCTGATCGAGCAGCACCGCCTGCTGCTGGAGGATCTCGTGCACCGAAAGCGTGCCCACCCAGCCCGCGATCATCTCGATCGCCAGCGGCAGGGCGTCGAGCCGACGGCACAGCTCGGCGATGGCGTGCGGCGCGACATCCGCGCCGCTGAAGCTGGGCAGCCGCTCCCGCGCCCTGGCCAGGAACAGCTGCACCGCGTCCGAGGATGCGATGTCCGACACCGGGGCGGCGGCCGACGGGCAGGTCAGCGGCGGCACCGTCCAGCACACCTCGCCCTGGATACCCAGCAGCAGCCGGCTTGTGACGACGACGCGCAACTCGCAGACCGCGGCGAGCAGCCTGCTGACAAGCTCGGCGACCTCGCCGCGCAGGTGCTCCGCGCCGTCGAGCACGATGAGCCGCGGCGATGAGCGCAGCGCCGCCTCCATCGAGGCGTGCACCGCGATCCCGGGCTGGTCGCGCACTCGCAGCGCAAAGGCAACCGTCGCGATGAGCGACTCCGGATGGCGCACCGGCTCGAGCGGAATGAACACGACATCGGCGGCCGGAGCCTGGCGGCGGATAGCCTCGATCGCCAGCCGGGTCTTACCTGCCCCGCCGGGCCCGATGAGAGTGATCAGCCTCGATTGCCCGAGCAGCTCAGAAACCTCGGCCAGCTCTTGCGCTCGCCCGACGAAGCTTGACTGCGCCACCGGCAGGGAGTCGGACTGCTGGCTGTTCGTGGCGCTACGCACCTCGAAGTCAGCAAGGGCACGGGCCGCGCGGGCCGACATCTGAGTGTGACCGGCTTCCCACCGGTTCACCGTGGCAAACGACACGCCCAGTTCCCTCGCCAGCTGCTCCTGGCTCAGGCCAAGGCTCGCGCGCAGCCGGGCAAGGCGTGCGGCAGGCGAATCGACAACTCTGTCCCCGGCGGGTGCCCCGCCACTCACACATGCAGAGTATCGGTTTCGCTATGAAATCACCTCTTCGATGAGCGGACCTGGCGGAGCGGGCGGCGGCTAACCCGACGGGCTGGGCTCGTTGGCCAGCGAAACGGGATTCCCGTCGGGGTCGGTGATGGCGGCGACGCGCTCGCCCCAGGGCATGTCCACTGCCCCGTGCAGCACGGCGACCCCCGCGGACGCGAGCTCCGCTACCAGGCTGTCAACGTCATCGACGTAGACGAACATCTCGAACCGGGGGCCTTCGCCAACCTTTAGGCCGTACTGCTGGCCGGGCCACTCAGCCGCTACGACTGCCAGCTCGCTGTCGCCGCGCCGCAGGCCCACGTAGCCGGGCTCCCCGTCGTCAGGGAGCTGGAAGAACCGGATGAAACCGAGGCGTTCCCAGAATCCCGCCGTCCGGGCCACGTTGGTCGCATACACCACAGGAAAAGCACGCGTAGCAGCCATGGAAAGGGAGCCTAGCGCCGTGCCCGGCGCCGGGCTCGCTTCGGCGGTTGCGTCGCCGATCACCGTGCTGCGAGGGTGAGCTGGTGAAAACTCAGAAACATGGAGCGTGAGTGACTGCCGGGACAACGGCGGGCGGGCCGACCATCGGGCTGCTCGGCGTGCCGACCAGTGCGGGCTCGCACAACGCCGGGCAGGAGAAGGCGCCGGCCGCGCTGCGTTCGGCCGGCCTGGTGGAGCAGCTTGCCGAGCGCGGGGCGGGGGTCCGCGACTTTGGTGATCTGCCCGTTGCGCGGCACCGCCCGGCCGAGCGGGCTGACGGTGTGCGGGACCTCGGTCGGGTGCGCATGGTGGCCGGGCAGGTGGCGGACAGGGTCGGTGAGATCCGCGCGGCCGGCCTGCTGCCGCTGGTTCTTGGCGGAGACTGCACCATCACGCTGGGAGTGGTCGCCGGGCTGGCCCGGCACGACGACGTGGGGCTGATGTATTTCGACGGGGATGCCGACCTGTCTACACCGCAGACCAGCGGGTCAGGGGTGCTGGACACGATGGGCATGACGCACATGCTCGGCGGCGGCGTGGCAGCCCTGTCCGGATTCGGGCCGCGGCAGCCGCTTGTCCGCGCCGATCAGGTTGAGCTGTTCGGCTTCGACCCTGACGAGCTCGACACCGGAGAGTGGACCCGGCTGACGGGCCGGAACCTGCATGCCACGCCCGCGCCCGCAGTGCGGCAGGACCCGGCCGGGCGAGCCGCGGATGCGCTCTCCCGGCTGGCCGCTCGCTCGGACTCGGTGCTCGTGCACTTCGATGTCGACGTGCTCGACACCGGGGCGTTTCCGCTGGCCAACTTCCCGCACTTTGCCGGGCTCACGCTGGATGAGGCGGCTAGCTGCCTTGGCGTCTTCTGCCGGAGCGCGAAGTTCGCCGGGCTGGTGGTGACCGAGGTCAACCCCGATCACGATCCGGACGGCGTCTTGCTGCCCGCCCTCGTCGGCATGCTGTGCGCCGCAGTGGCGGGCTGAACTCAGTCGCCGGGGACGCAGAGGATCACGTCGGAGGCCTTGATCACGGCGGTGACCTCGCCGCCTTCGGCCAGGCCGAGATCGCGGACCGCCTCGATCGTGATCGAGGCCACCAGCCGGACGCCGGCCGCGTCCAGTTCCACGTTGGCGATTGCCTCACCGGCGTTGATGCTGGTGATCCGGGCCGGGATCTGGTTTCGCGCGCTCAGCCGCATGACATGGACTCCCCGAGTTGATCGACGATGTGCTCGGGCCCAGGCTAGCCGCCCGCAGACGCCCACTGCCCCAGTCACCGGGCCGGCCCGG
>PMSU01000069.1 GCA_003168255.1 Actinomycetota bacterium | reverse complement strand
CGCCGGCTTACGTCCGCGCGCTCACCAGCGCGCAGCCCGCCGGCCTTGGGCGGGCGCTCCCGAGCTCTTGCCGGGCGCCCCGGCCCGACCTGACGATCACGAAACCTGCGGCTTACTTCTCTGCGGGCTCTTACCTGGTGGGGGCCGATCAAGAAAGGTCCACGGCCGGGGCGTAGGCGGCGCGCAGCCGTGCTTGCGCGGCTGGCCCGGCGTGTACCTGGTCGAGGCCCAGCAGCGCCGCCCCGGCGACGGGCGGCACGTCGATGATGCGCACGACCGCGCGGGGCGCGACTTTTGCGAGCCTGTCCTCGATTCCGGCGGTGAGCAGCGTGTTCCTTGCCGTGAGCAGCCCGCCGCCGAGCACGACGGGGGTGGCCAGGCCGGTCAGGCACAAGCGGCGCATCGCGGTGAGCGCCATCAGGCAGATCTCCTCAGCCAGCCGGCTGACCAGGTTCCGCGCCACCCGGTCGCCGCGGTGCGCGGTGGCGAGCAGCACGGGCGCCAGGCCCAGCAGGTCGTCAGCCGGAATCAGTCCCTTGTGCACGCCGATAGCGACATCCCGCACCGTCTCCACGCCGAAGTGGCTTGCTACGGCCTCGCGCAGCCCGGTCGCCTCGCCGCGCCCGTCCTCGGCCCGGATCGCCCACCACAAGGCGGCGCGGCCCAGGCCGAACCCGCCACCCCAGTCGCCGCTGATGTCGCCGAGGGCGAGAAACCGGGTCGACCGCCCGTCCGGAGCCAGCCCCACGCAGTTGATGCCGGCGCCGCAGGTGACGGCCACCCCCCAGTGGCTGCCGGCATTCTCCTGCTCGCCGGGCTCGGCCGCCGTCGATCCCGCCCTGAGGACGGCGAAGGTGTCATTGGCGACCGAGGTGGTTATGCCCCAGCCCTGCGCCCGCAGCGCCGCGCAGACCCGTTCCTCCTCCTCGGGCAGGTCGGCGTTGGCGATGCAGGCGGACAGGTGCAAGGCGACGGGGGAGGCAGCGGCCGGCTGGCCTGCGGCGGGGGAGTGCCTGCCGTCATGCAGGCCTGCCCGCGCTGCCGCCTTTCCCACCACGCCAGCGAGCACCTGGATGGTTTCGGTCACGCCGTCGCGCTGGGCGTCCATGCCGGGGCCGCGGATGCTGGCCAGCAGCGAGCCGTCGGCGGCGACGAGCGCCACATCGGTCTTGCTGTTGCCGCCGTCCACGGCGAGCACGGCGGGCAGCCCGTGATTCCCGGCCGCGGCTGTGTTAGGTGCGGTCACCCCAGGCCCGTTCCCCGGCCCCAGCCCGCGGCTGCGGCTGCCCCGCTGGCCCAGGGCAGGTAGCCGGCGTTCTCCGAGATGAGCAGGTCGGTCAGGCGCCGGGCCAGGTCTACCTGGCCGATCAGCGGGTGGGCGAGCATGGCTGCCTCCACCCGGTCCCTGCCACCGCGCAGCGCCGCATCGACCGCGAGCTCCTCGTAGGCGCTGACATGTGCGATCAGGCCCCGCTGAAGCGGCTCGACCGGATCAACCGGCACCGGTGACGCGCCGTCAGCGCCGACCCGCGCGGGTACCTCGATCACGGCCTCATCGGGCAGGAACGGCAGGGTGCCCGCGTTGCGGACGTTGACCACCTGAGTGTCCCCCGCGTCACCGGTCAGCGAGGCGAGCAGCGCCACGGCCGCCTCTGAGTAGAACGCGCCGCCGCGCTGGCCCAGCAGCTCTGGCCTGCGGTCGAGCGCCGGATCCGCGTACATGGCCAGCAGCTCGCGCTCGATCCCGGCGACCCGCTCGGCGCGGGTAGGCGCGCCCCGCTCCTCCTGCACCACTGCGTCGTGATCGTAGTAATAACGCAGGTAGTACGACGGCACAGCGCCGAGCTTGAGGGTGACATCGGCCGGCAGGCCGGTGTGCTCCGCGATCTGTTCGGCCCCGGTAGCAAGCAGCTCAGGCAGCCGGTCTTTCCCGTCCACCAGGACGGCACGTTCCCAGGTCAGGTGGTTCAGGCCGACGTGGTCGAGCAGGACGCGGTCCGGCGCGACTTCGAGCATCGCGGCGAACTGGCGCTGGTATCCGATCGCCACATTGCACAGTCCCACCGCGCGGTGGCCCGCGTCGAGCAGTGCCCGGGTGACGATCCCGACCGGGTTGGTGAAATCGATGATCCATGCGGAGCCATCGGCGCGCCGCCGTGCGCGTTCGGCTATATCGAGGACAACGGGGACGGTGCGGAGGGCCTTTGCGAGCCCGCCCGCCCCGGTGGTCTCCTGGCCGATGCAGCCGCACTCGAGCGGCCAGGTCTCGTCACGCTGTCGCGCCGCCTGGCCGCCGACCCGAAGCTGGAGCAGGATCGCGCCCGCCCCGTCCAGTCCCTTGTCCAGATCTGCCGTCCAGCTGACCCGTCCAGGATGGCCGAGCGCCCGCATGATCCGGGCGGAGAACGGGCCGACCACCGAGAGCCGCCGCTCGTCCGGATCGACCAGTGCGAGCTCGGTGACGTCGACCTGGCCGGCCAGCCTTGCCACGCCGTCTGCCAGCTCCGGGGTGTAGGTCGACCCGCCGCCGACGACCACGACCTTCATCCGAACGCCTTCGTCAGGGTGTCGGCGGTGGCGACATGACATGCCGCCTGATGGTCCGGGAGGAGTTCCCTGAGCTCGGGCGTGACCCGGTGGCATTCGTCGACCGCGAGCGGGCAGCGCCACCGGAACCGGCAGCCGGGCACCGGGTCGATCACCCTGGGCGGCTCGCCCCGGTCGGTATCGGCGCCGATGTTCAGCGGGGCCCGGGGGTCGGGGACCGCGGACAGCAGCAGCTGGGTGTAAGGGTGCCTGGGGCGGGCGAGCACGTCTTCGACCGGGCCAGACTCGGCGATCTGCCCCGCGTACATCACGATCAGCCGGTCGGCCACGTAGCGGGCGCTGGCGATGTCGTGGGTGATGTAGAGGAAGGAGACGCCCTCGCTGTCGCGCAGCCCCGCCATCAGGTTGAGCAGGCCGATGCGGATGGACACGTCCAGCATGGACACCGGCTCGTCGGCCAGGATCAGTTTCGGGCGGGGGGCGAGCGCCTGGGCGAAGCCAAGCCGCTGCCGCTGGCCGCCGCTGAGCTCGTGCGGGTACCGCTGCAGGATGTCGGCGGCCGGGCTCAGCCCGACCGCCTCCAGCGCGCGCAGTGCCTCCTGCCGCCGCTGCTGCGCGCTCAGGTCCTGCCGGTGCAGCTTGAGGGTGCGGATCAGGCCGTGGGCGGCGCGGAGCGCCGGGTTGAGTGAGCTGAACGGGTCCTGGAAGACCATCGGGACATCGCCCCGGTACCGCAGCAGGTCCCGGCGGGACCGGATGGACGACACCGGCCGTTCCTGGAAGTAGATCTCACCGCCGGTCGGCCGGTAGACCTTGGCGAGCAGGCGGGCGATGGTGCTCTTGCCGCTGCCGCTCTCACCGGCCAACGCGACGATCTCACGGGAGCCGATGGCCAGGCTCACGTCATCGACAGCGTGCAGGGTGCGCCGGGAGAGCGCGTTGCCGATCTTGAAGTGCTTGGTCAGGCCCTCGGTGCGGAGCAAGGGGCCGGTAGCGGTGTCAGCCAACGTAAGCCTTCCCGTCCGCCCCGTCGGCGTACCGCAGGCACCGGACCGCCACGTCGTGCACCGGGTACAGGTCCGGCTCGGTCTCGGCGCAGATATCCCTGACCTTGGGGCAGCGTGGCGCGAACCAGCAGCCATGCTGCGGCTGGGACAGGTCCGGCGGCCTGCCCGGGATGCCGGTCAGCGGGACCCGCTCGCCCTTGATGGAGGGGAATGCCTCCAGCAGGCCGATGCTGTACGGGTGCCGGGGGGCGTCGAAGACCTGCCTGGTGGCGCCCCACTCGGCGACCTGGCCCGCGTACATCACCATGAGCCGCTGGGAGAAGTGGCTGACCAGCGACATGTCGTGCGTGACGAAGATGACCGCGAATCCCAGCTCGGACTGGAGCTTCTTGATGTGCACCATCAGCGAGCGCTGCGCGACCACATCGAGCGCCGAGGTGGGTTCGTCCATGATCACGAGATCCGGCGTGAACAGCAGTGCCATCGCGATCATGGAGCGCTGCCGCATGCCGCCGGACAGCTGGTGCGGGTAGCTCCTCAGGTGTACCGGGTCGATGCTGACCATGCGCAGCACCTCGGCCGACCGCCCGGCGATCTCCGCCGCCGACGTCACCCCGTGCGCCCGCATCGCGTCCTTGAACTGCGCCCCGATCGACTTGACCGGGTTGAGCGCGTTCATCGCGCTCTGCATGACGACCGACAGGTCCCGCCAGCGCAGCGCCATCAGCTGCTTGTCGGTCATCCCCACCAGGTTCGTGCCCTTGAAGACCACGCTCCCGCCGGTGATGCCGGCGGGCGGGGCGAGCAGCTGGGCGATGGCGAACAGCAGGGTCGACTTGCCGCAGCCGGACTCGCCCACGATTCCCAGGAACTCGCCCGGGTACAGGTCGAAGCTCACCCGGTCGACGGCGGCAACGGCGCCGGCCGCCGTCGTGTACTGCACCGAGAGGTCGCTCACCGCGAGGATGGGATCGGTCGCAGGCCCGGAGCCTGGGGACTGGGGATCAGCGTCAGCGCGCAGGCTTGCCACGGGTCCTCCGTACCGGTCGAAGGGCTGGGTTGCCGATCTCATCGAAGGCGTAGTTGAGCAAGGCGAACGACGCGCCGAGCGCGGCGATGCAGGCCCCGGGCGCGAGCGCCCACATGGGCTGGCCGGTCTGCAGCGCCGCTTCGTTCTGCGCCCAGTACAGCATCGTGCCCCAGCTCTGGGTGTTGGGGTTGCCCAGGCCGATGTACTGCAGGCTGGAGGCGAAGAGCACCGCATACAGGGCATTGGTCAGGAAGGCCGCCACGATCAGTGAGGTCATCGTGGGGATGAGCTCCACCACGATGATGTAGAGCCTGCGCTCGCCGCGCACCCGCGCCGCCTCCAGGAAGTCCCGGCCGCGCAGCGAGAGCGCTTGTGACCGGAGCTGGCGCGCGGTGTAGGACCAGCTGGTGAGGGTGATCACCACGATGAGCACCAGCGTGCTCGCGCCGTGCGCATAGCCGGCGATGATGATCAGCAGCGGGAACAGCGGGATGACCAGCAGCACGTCGGTGAGCACGCTGAGCGAGCCGTCCCAGAGCCCGCCCAGGTATGCTGCCGCGACGCCGATCAGGACCGCTATCCCGGTCGCGGCCAGCCCGACCACGAACGCGATGATCATCACGGTCCTGGTGCCCCACACCAGCTGCGCGAACATGTCCTGCCCCTGCGCGGTGGTGCCGAGCAGATGGGCGGTCGTCAGCCCCAGCCGCGGCGCATAGGCGTCCGCGCCCGGATTGTCGTGAGCGATCACTCCCGGGAAGAGCGAGACCAGGACGAACAACGCGAGCAGCGCGGTGCCCACGGTGGCCTTGCGGTTCGACCGCACCGCCTGGCCCATCCGCGCCAGCACGCGGGTACCCGGCGCCCTGGACCGCCCCGCCCCGGTGCTGCCGGGCTGCTGGCCGGGCTGGTCGACCGTGGCCGGGACCGCGGATATGGGCATGGACATGGGCTAGCCCGCCGTCCTGGTACGCGGGTCCAGCAGCGCGGTGGCGATGTCGGCGACCAGGATGGCCAGCAGCACCGCGACGGTGATGAGCAGGAACAGCGCCTGCATCAGCGGGTAGTCCTCGCCCTGTACGGCCTGTAGCAGCATGGAGCCGACACCGGGGTAGTTGAACACGTACTCGATCAGGATCGCGCCGCTGACCACGAACCCGAGGGACATGGCGAAGCCGGTGAGATTGGGCAGGATCGCGTTGCGTGCCGCGTAGTCGATCATGATGCGCCGGCCGGGCAGGCCCTTGGCGCGCGCCATCCGTACGTAGTCCTCGGCCAGGGTGGTGATCATCGTGTTGCGCATGGTCAGGATCCAGGTGCCGATCGTGGTGACCAGCAGCGAGATGGCGGGCAGGATGGCGTGCGACAGCACGTCCTCGAAGTAGGTCAGCGTGAGGCCAGGAGTGTCGGTAGAGACGTAGTAGCCGCCCTGGCTGGGCAGCCAGTGCAGGCTGATCCCGAAGATCAGCACGAGCACCATGCCCACCCAGAAGTACGGGACCGCGGAGGTGATCACGAACACCGGCGGCATGATGCTGTCCAGCCGTCCGCCGCGGCGCCAGGCGGCGACGATGCCTAGGCCGGTGCCGAGCGCGAAGGCCAGGATCGTGGTAATGCCCACCAGGCCGAGCGTCCACCAGATCGCGCTGCCGATGATGGAGGTGACCGATGCCGGGTAGAAGTCCAGTGACGTCCCGAAGTTGCCCGTCGCTATCTGGTGCAGGTAGCTGAAGTACTGCGCGGGCAGGCTCTTGTGCGTGTTGACCCCGAACAGGATGTCGAGGGCCTTCAGCGCGCCCGGGCCGAGTTCGCCGTGGAACTTGGACATCATCGCGAGCGCGGGGTTTCCCGGCATCAGCCGAGGCAGCAGGAAATTGAGGGTCACCGCCGCCCACAGCGTGAGTACGAAGAAGCCGAGGCGGCGGAGGGCGAACCTCACGCTCTTCCCCTGCTGGTCATGGTCGGCTCCTCACGGTCATCCAGGTAGTTAGCTTGTCACCGTGTCGTCTGAAGCGGTCAGCCTGGTGCTCCCCGGTGCCGGGGAGCCGGCGCCGGGCGCCCCAGCTAGGTGCGTGCCCGGGGATCCGGGGCCGGCCCCGGGCACGCACCGGCCTACCGCGGCTTGAGGTGCAGCAGCACCTGCTCCATGTCCGGGTACGCGAACGCGGACGGCTGGGCATAGGGATTGCCGGGAGTGGGCCAGCCGGTGATGTTCGCCGTGTCGTACTGGTACCAGTCCACCGCCTCCACGACCGGGATGATAGGCACGTCGGTCAGCATGACCTGCTGTAGCTGGTCGACGATCGAATGCTGCATCGCCGTGCTGGTGGTGGCGGCGTACTGGTTGATCAGGCTGTCGGTGGCCGGATTGCTGTAGCGCTCGTAGTTGGTGGCGGCTACGGACCCGATCGGAGCCGTGTCCGCCGAGTCCAGCCAGTTCCTGAGCTCGTAGTACGGGGCCGGGCCGAAGGTCTGCTGGTCGTAGTAAGCGAGCTGGTACTTGCCGTAGTACAGGTCGGCGTCGAAGTCGGTGTTGGTCAGGTTGGCGGGCGTCAGCGCGATGCCGACCGCCTGGAGATCCTGGGTGATCACCTGCATCGAGGCCACCCAGTCGGAGTAGTCGCCGATGTTGATGACGGTGAAGGCGAGCTTCTGGCCCTGCGCGTTCGCCATCACGCCATCGGAGCCCATCTTGAAGCCGGCCGAGGCCAGCAGCTGCTTCGCCTTCGCCGGGTTGTAGGCGTAGCCGCCGTCGCTGGCGAGCTGCGAGCTGTCCAGCCAGCTGCTGAACGTCGGCGTGACGATGCCGGCCTGGTTCGCGGGCGGTTCGTAGCCGGACTCGCCGATCGTGGAGACCTTGGAGCGGTCGATCGCGTACGACATCGCCTGGCGGACCTTGACGTTGCTCAGCAGCGAATTCTTCAGGTTAGGCACCAGCGAGACGTTCACGGTCGGCGGGAACCAGTAGTGGAAGTTGGAGCTCTTAGCGGTGTAGAAGGGCTTGATGCCCGGGATGTACTGGGAGCCCCACTGCGCCTGGCCGTTCTGCAGCTGGTCGTTGGCCGTGGTGTTGCTCGTGTACGCCGGGTACTCGACCTTGGCGATGTGCGGTTCCCCGGGCTGCCAGTAGTGCGGGTTGGCGGTGTAGGTGATGTTCGCCTTGGCGCACGGGTTCACCTCGTAGGGACCGGTGCCCACGGGGTTGGTGTCGGGGTACGTCACCGGGTTCGCGATCTTCGACCAGATGTGCTCTGGCACGATCGGGGTCTCGTCGGCGATGTAGTAGAAGTACGGCACCGCCGCGGTCTTGAAGGCCATGGTCACCTGGTCCGAGCTGGTCTGGGTGACGCTGGAAAGCACCGACCACACCCCGGTCAGGTCCAGGGCGGCGTACTTCTTGAGCAGGTTGAAGGTGTACACCACGTCGGCCGGGGTGAGCGCCGACCCATCGCTGAACTTGACGTTCTTGCGGATGGTGAATGTGATCGACTTGTCGCCCGCTCCCCACGTCCAGGAGGTGGCGAGCATGGGCGTGGTCTTGCCGTTCTGGAGCGGATTGACGTAGACAAGCGGCTCGTAGACGAACCCGACCGACAGCAGCGTGTCCGAGCCGTTGAACGGGCTGAAGTCGCAGGTCCAGAGGGCGCCGTTCTCGTTCGAGATGGTCACCACGCCCTTTGTGGCGGTAGTGCTGCCGGAGCCGGCACTACAGCTAGCCGCGAGCAGGCTGGCCGCGATGACGAGCCCGATTCTGCCGAAGCGTCTCATGGCATTAGTCCTTTGTTGTGTGTGCGTTATTCAGCGCAGGCTCGGGCCCGTGCCTGCCGTCCACCCGCGCTGCGGCGGTGCCGAGCCGGTCCTGCGCTGCCTCCACGGCAAGCGCAATAGCGCCGATCAGCGGCGCGTCGAAGGGAAAGGCGGCGAGCACGAGCTCGGGCGGGAACGGGACCCCCGCCCTCAGCGCCTGCTCCAGGCCAGGACGGAGGCGTTCCCAGGAGCCCGTCATTCCGCCGCCGACGGCGATCCGCACCGGATCGATGCAGATCGCCAGGTTGACTAGGTGAAAGGAGAGTTCCGCGACGAACTCATCGATGACATCGTCCAGCATCTGATTCCCTGCACTTGCCTCGAACACCTCCGCGGCGGTGAGTTCCCGGCCAGAGCCAAGAGCGCTGGTTGCCCGCTTTGCCAGGGCCCTGGCGCTGACCATCCATTCCAGCGGGACACGGCGGTCCAGGGCAAGCCCGACGTCGGTTACCGCGCGCAGGTTGTAGCCGATCTCGCCGGCCGCGCCGTTGCGGCCCACCAGCACCCGGCCGCCGGTCACGATGGCGGCGGAGAGCCCGGTGCCGAGATTGAGGTAGACGGCGGGATCGCAGCCCGCGAGGGCGCCCCAGGTGGCCTCGGCGCGGGCGGCCGCCTTGGCGTCGGTGGCCATCGCGACCTTCGCGCCGGGGAAGGCGGCGCGAAGCTCGCGGCCGAGGGCGAGATCGTCCCAGCCCGTGATGGCGGGGGCGAGCTCGACGCGATCATCGAACGGTATCCCGAACGTGGAAACCCCGACCGCCGCCAGGTGCCGATCGCTCACTGCGGAGAGGAGTTCTTCAGCCGCGAGGATGCCGCGGTCGAAGGCAGCGCGTGCGCCGAGTTCACTCGCGCTGTCGACCGTGGCAGACGCGAGCCGGCGGCCGCGAGCATCGGACACGGTAGCCGCGATCTTGGTGCCGCCGAAGTCGATCCCGAGCAGGACGGTGGCGGTGGCGGTGGCGGTGCTCATGCTGTCCTGAATCCTCCGAGAATAAGATAGTTAGGACAGTATCCAAACTAAGTCTGCGGTACAAGGATGCGAATTGACCAATCGTGATGTCATCCTCAGGGGGACGGGAGATCATGGAGCGGGAGGTGGCCGTGACAGCACTGTCATCCGGCGTGTCCGGTAGCGCGGTTGCCGAGCCGCTGGACGTCGGTCCGGGGGTGCCGTCGGCCGCCAGGGCGCAAGTCGGCCGCGGCGGCCCGACCGGCCGCATATCTGCTGCGCGCCCTCCGCTGATCCGTGCCCTGAACGAGCAGCTGCTGCTTGAGCACATCCGCATCCTCGGCCCGTGCTCACGCGCCGAGCTCGCCCGGGTTTCCGGGCTGTCTAAGCCGACCGTGTCGCTGGCGCTGGGCAACGTGGAGCGGGCAGGCCTGGTGCAGGCGGCGGGGCAGCGCACCGGGGTGCCCGGCCGGTCGGCCCTGCTCTATGAGATCCGCCCTGACGCAGGACTGGTGCTCGGCCTCGATATCGGGCACGAGTACGTCAGGGGCGCCCTCGCCGACCTGGCCGGCGAGATCCGGGCCAGATCCACGCTGCGCGCCCGCGCCACCAGCGTCCGCGGCAGGGTGGCCGAGCTGGTGCGGCTCGGCGACGTCTTGTGCAATGAGGCCGGCGTCGCCAGGTCCGCCATCACCCAGACCGTTATCGGCAGCCCGGGTGTCTATGACCCGCGCCGCAATTCCATGGCGCTGACCGGAGGGCTGGCCGGCTGGGACAGGCCCGCCGCGCTGGCCGGGCTGCGGGCGGCCTTCGGCGAGTCGGTGCTGATGGAGAACGACGTGGATGCGGAGGCGCTGGCCGAGCGCGCGCTCGGCCACGGCCGGAACGTGGATGACTTCGCCTTCGTGCACGTCGGCACGGGCATCGGCATGGGCCTTGTGCTCGGCGGCCAGTTGCGCCGCGGCGTGCACGGGGTAGCCGGCGAAATCGCCTTCATGCCGCTGTCCGAGGGGTCCGGCGCCGACGAGGGCGACGCCCGCAAGCGCGGCGAACTTGAGGCTGCCGCAGCGGCCGCCGCAGTAGTACGGGCAGCCCGCAAGGCCGGCATGCGCGGGCCCGTCACCGCCCGCCGGGTCTTTGACGCCGCGGCGAGGGGCGACGAGCGCGCTGCCGGCGTAGTCGCCGAGGAGGCGCGACTGGTCGCGAAGGCGATCTGCGCGGTGATCACGGTCGTGGATCCCGAGCTGATCGTGCTGGGCGGGGGGATCGGCCAGGCGCCAGGATTCGCCGATGCGGTCAGCGGTCAGTTGCAGACCCTGGCTCCGGTCCGGCCGGCCGTCCGGGTCAGCGCGCTCGGTTCAGACGCTGTGGTCGACGGCTGCCTGGCCGCTGGCAGCGACGTCGCCTGGAAGCAGCTGATGGCGGCGCTGCCGACCGGCACATCTGCATAGCACCGCCTCGGCGGCGCGCTGCTTCCCGATCAGCCGGCCGGCCGACGTCAGGCGCCCAGGGGCCTTGACGTGCGGGACGGATTCTGGTCGGCTGGTTTGGAAACTATACAAACTAATGCGCATCGGACAGGTGTGCTCACTGGCGCGGGGGCTTGCGCTCGCGGGGGACGGTAGGACGGGGCCGGCCGATCGCGGCGCAGTGCCGCGGGGAGGAGCACAGCGGTGCCGATCATGAGACGAGCCTCCCGCGCCAGGGTCGCGGCCCGGGCCGCCGTCGCGGTGGCAGTGACGATGGCGATGCTGTCTGGCCTGCCTGCGCAGGCGGCACCCGGCGGCGCAGCCGCCGGGCCTGGCCGGGGGAGTGCGGCCGCCGGAGCTGGCCGGGGGAGTGCGGCTGCCGGGCCTGGCCGGGGGAGTGCAGCCGGCGGGCCTGGCCGCCGGAGCGCGGCCACGCCCGCGGCGGTAACCGCCGCCCTGATCACCGGGGCCGATGCCGACCTTGCCTCGCCGTCGGACACAGGCGCCAGCGACCTGGTCAATCTGGGGGCAAGAGGCTGGCGGGTGACCAGCAGCGCGACCGCTGCCCAGCCCGGCACCGCGATCTCCGAGCCCGGGTTCAACGTGAGCTCATGGCTGCCGGTGGCCAACGACGCCGCAGGAGCCCCGGGGACCGAGATCGAGGCACTGCTGCGTAATGGCGTCTGCCCTGGCGACCCCGGCCTGCACGTGAACCAGAGCAGCGACAGCCGGCAGAGCGTCTTCTACGCCGCCAACATGAAGAAGTGCTTCGGCTACATGACCAGGATCGGCGCGGACACCGTCCCGCGCTTCTCGGTGCCGTGGTGGTGGCGCACCGATTTCGACCCGCGGCTGCGGGCGGGCAGCAGCGCCGAGCTCATCGTCAACGGGGTGGTCGGCGCAGCCGCCGTGTGGGTCAACGGCCATCAGGTCGCCACTCCGGCCACGGTCACCGGCGCCTACACGCGGTTCAGTTTTGACATCACCGGGCTGCTCAGGCACGGGACGAACACCGTGGCCATCGAGATGCAGCCGAATGACCCGAGAAAGATGTACACGCTCGACGACGTGGACTGGAACCAGATTCCGCCGGACAACAACACCGGGATCCAGTTCCCCGTCCAGCTGCGGGTGGACGGCCCGCTCGCCGACGGCAACGCGCACGTGATCGAGCACAACGCGCGCGGCCTGACCAGCTCGGCCCTGACCGTCAAGGCAGACATCAGCAACTCCACCGGTGACGCAGCCCGCGGCAGGTTCAGCGCGGCGGTCGTCGCGCCGGGCCATGGCGGCCCGGTCATCCTGGTCAGCGCCCCGGTGACGGTCCCCCCGCACGCCACCCAGACCGTGTCGCTGCGGCCGGCCGCCTACCCCGCGCTGCGGATCGCCCACCCCAGCCTCTGGTGGCCTTATCAGATGGGCGGCCAGCCGATGTACACCCTGGTGACGTGGATTTCCCGGAACGGACGGGTGCTGAACTCGACGCACGAGCAGTTCGGCATCAGGAGTGTGACCTCTTACCTCACGGGCAAGTCGCCGAAGGCCCCGGCCGGCACACGGGTGTTCACCATCAACGGCAGGCGGTTCGTGGTGCGCGGCGGCGGGTTCTCGCCCAACCTGTTCCTGCACTATTCGGCGGGTGACATCGCCCGGCAGATCGCGTTGATGCGCAACCTCGGAATCAACACCCTCCGGTTGGAGGGCCACCTGATGCCGGATAACTTCTTCACCCAGATGGACCGGGCCGGCATCCTGATCAACGCGGGATACCAGTGCTGCGACGCCTGGCAGCTGCCCTATAACGGGCGGGGCGTGACCAACGCGGACTACCGGCTGCTCCAGCTCTCCGCGCTGACCCTGGGCCAGCGGCTGCGCAACCACCCGAGCGTGTTCAGCTTCCAGTGGAGCGACAACGCGCCGATCCCGCGGCAGGAGAAGGTGTCGCTGCGCGGATTCCGGCAGGCCGACTTCGACGATCCGCTCATCTCCTCCGCCGAGTACAACAGCAGCCCGGTACTCGGGCAGTCGGGGGAGAAGGAGGGCCCCTACGACTGGGTGCCGCCCAGCTACTGGTACGACACCAGCCATTACCTCCGCGGCGATCCGACCAGGACCAACGTCGGCGGCGCCTGGGCCTACGACAGTGAGCAGAGCGCCGGCGACACGGTCCCGACGCTGGACTCAATCAAGCGCTTCATGTCGCCGCATGATCAGGCCGAGCTCTGGCAGAACCCGGACTACAACCAGTACCACGCCAACTACGAGGGAACCCGTCATCACGGCTACGCGTTCGGGACGCTGTTCAACTTCGACCAGGCGCTGGCCCAGCGGTACGGCCCGTGGTCGAGCCTGAGCAGCTACGTCGAGAAGGCGCAGGTGCAGAACTACGAGAACACCCGGGCGCAGTTCGAGGCCTACATCGACCACTCGACGAGCAAGCCGACCCCGTCGACGGGAACGATCTACTGGCAGGTCAACAAGGGCTGGCCGAGCCTGCTCTGGAACCTCTACAACAGCGACGGCGACCAGGCAGGCAGCTACTTTGGCGCGCAGGAGGCCAACCGGAGCCTGCACGTGCTCTACGCCCTGGACACCGGAGCCGTCACCGTGGACAACCTGACCGGCTCGCGGCAGTCCGGCCTGTCGGTCGAGTCCCGGGTGTACAGCCTGGCCGGAAGGCTGCTCGACGACCAGCACTCCGGCCCGCTCGCCCTGTCCAGCCAGGGCGTCATCAACAACGTCGTGCGGCCGAAGGTGCCAGCGGCCACCACTGCGCCGGCGCCGGCCAAGGTCTACTTCGTGCAGCTGCTGCTCAGCCGGAACGGCACCGTGCTCGACAACAACGTCTACTGGCTGTCCACCCAGCCCGACGTGGTGAACTGGCCCAAGACCCTGGGTAGCCCGCAGGCCACGCTGTCGTCGCATGCGAACCTGCGCGGGCTGAACTCGCTGCCGGCCGCGGCGGTCCAGGTCCGGGCGGTCACCTCGTCGCAGCGCGGGCCGGCCGGCGCCGACCTGGTGACCAGGGTGACGATCACGAACACCTCGGCCGCCTCGACCGTCGCCTTCTTCCTGCGCGCTGACGTCCGGCGGGGCACGCCGACCGGTGTCCTGGCGCCGGGCGACAACGAGCTGCAGTCATCGACCTGGAGCAACGACGACATCACGCTCTGGCCGGGGCAGTCGCAGACGCTGACGGTCAGCTACGACTCCACCGATTTGCACGGCGCCACCCCCGTGATCAGCGTGTCCGGCTGGAACGTGGCCGCACGCGACATCGCCGCGCCGGTGCCGTGACCGCCAGCCGTGACCGCCAGCCGTGACCGCCAGCCGTGACCGCCAGCCGTGACCGCCAGGCCGCCGGCAACTGACCGCCCAGAGAGGAACGCCCCGTGAGAATCCGTCACACCCGCACCGGCACTCGCACCAGCGGCCGCGCCCGGGCTCTTGCCCTGACCGCAGTCGTTGCCCTGGTCACCTCCACCTTGGCCGGCATCACGGCGGCGGCTGCCACAACGACGGCCGCCAGCCGGGTGGCCGCCGCGGCATACGCCCCGGTTCCCGCGCAGGTCTACGCGCCGTACTTCGAGACCTACCTGACCAGCAGCATCCCCGAGATCGCCGCGCAGTCCGGTGTCCGCTACCTGACCCTCGCGTTCATCCAGGCGCCGGCGAAGGGATCGTGCACCCCGGCCTGGAACGGTGACGCCAAGCAGCCGCTCTCGGCCGGGCACTACCTGTCCCAGATCGCCGCGCTGCGGGCGATGGGCGGCGACGTCATCCCGTCGTTCGGCGGTTACAGCGCTGACAGCGGCGGCACCGAGATCGCCGATTCCTGTACCAGCGTGACCAAGATCGCCGCGGCCTACGAGCTGCTGGTCAGCAAGTATCACGTGACCCGGCTGGACATGGACGTCGAGTCGAAGTCGCTGAACAACTCGGCCGGCATCAACCGGCGCGACGAGGCTATCGCCATGGCCCAGGCCTGGGCGAAGGCCCGCGGCGTCACCCTCCAGGTCGATTTCACCATGCCAGTGGAGCCGAACGGCCTACAGCGCAACGCCATGGCCGTGCTCAAGAACGCGATCGCAGACGGCGTGCAGGTCGGCGTGGTCAACATCATGACCTTCGACTACTACCAGACCCACGAAGGCCGGGTTGACATGCCGGCCGCCGCGATGAGTGCCGCGCTCAACCTGCACAACCAGCTGTCCGGCCTCTACCCATCCGGCACGGCGGCGCAGCTGTGGCGGATGGAGGGGATGACCCTGCTGCCCGGCGTCGACGACCGGGGCAAGATCGAGACCACGTACCTGCACGGCATGGCCGAGGTGATGGCCTTCGCCAGCCACCAGCACATGAGCCTGCTGTCGATCTGGGCGATCCAGCGTGACAACGGCGGCTGCCCGGGTGCCGCGGACCGGAACACCTGCTCCGGGATCAAGCAGGGCAGCTGGGCCTTCAGCCACCTGCTGGAGCCGTTCACCGCTAGCGGAGCAGCCCGTAGATGATCAGCTAGCCCTTCGTGCCGACGAAGACGCGACCGCAGGCGCCTCCTTCCGCGTCGTTTCCAAGATCGATGTGGCGGAGCCCCCCACCGGTGGTAGGTAACGCCACATCGATCTTCGGCGGCGCTCCGGAAGTCGTGGCTCACGGGGTCGGTGGTGCCGGTGTGACGGGAGTAGCCCGGCCGGGCGGGTCCGCGAGGCACCGCACGATCGTCCGGGATCAGGAAGCGACGGTTTATGCCACGACGTGCCCGAAGTCAGTCACGTTGACGTTGCGCATCCCTTGACCACCTCCGGGAGCAGCGTTAGGCTCCGGTCGAATAGTTAGGAAGTGTTCCTAACTATGAATCCCGGCGGATCTGGAGGAAAGGGCATGAGATCCAGGAAAAGATTCCGCGCACTCACGCTATTCACGTCGGTCGCGGCCGCTCTCGGCCTGGGGGTGGCACTGTTGACCGCGACGGCAGGCGTGGCCGCCACTCAGTCCAGCGCGAGCCACCACATGTCGTCGGTCACCGACTATGTGACGTTCTACGGGTATGTAGACAACTCCCCGCCAGGACGGGCCATCGCGCACCCCTGCATCCATCAGCAGGCCGGCGGCATCGGCACCTACAGCAACCCGGTCACCTTCGCCGAGGTCGGAGCGAAAGGCCCCTGGTGCCAGATCATCTACATTCCGTTCCTGGAGAAGTACTTCATCCACGAGGATCAGTGCGGCGGCAGCTGCGGCGGCGTGCCGAACAACCACGTAGACCTGTGGATGGGCGGTAACGCGGCGTCCTTGCACAACCCGGAGAAGAGCGCGCTGCTCAACTGCGAGGACAAGTGGACCCAGCACAACACGATCATCACGGATCCGCCGTCGAACGAACCGGTGGACTCGACCGCGCTGTTCACTCCGCCCACCACCTGCCACGGCGGGCAAGGCGACTAGCCGCGCCGGAGCTCACTGGCTGACCGGCAGGCCATTGGCTGTCTGATCCCACAGGGCCTCGGTGTAGGTGACCGGGTAGCAGGTCCGCTTGCCAGCCGCCCAGTAGCAGTGCGTGCCGGGCAGGATCATGGTGATCCTGGTGTAGTAGCGCAGGTCAGGGTGCTGTGGCAGCGGTGCGGTCCGCCACAGCACCGCCAGCGCGGTGAAGCTGTGGAACGTGCCCTTGGCGCAGTACGGCGTGCAGTCGTTGATCCGCCACGTGCCGGTTCCGTACGCGGCGGACCCCCAGGTAGTCCAGTGCAGGCCGGACAGGTACGCGTTGCCGTCGGCGCAGGCCAGCACGATCTGGGACGGTCGGACCTGCTGCTTGCCCGGGCAGTTGAGCACGACCACTGACGGCTGCACGGCGGCCTCCAGCGCGCTGCCGCCCGGTCGGGGCGCACCGGTCATCGCGGCGATGACGATGGCGGCCGCCGCGCCGAGCACGACGGGCATGAGCGCGGCGGCAAGCCGCGGGTGCGGGATCTTCACGAGCGTTCTTCTTCCCCCGAGTGCAAGCCGGGTGCAAGCCTGGTGCGGACGCGGTGCTTTCGTGCTGTCTGTCTCTTTAGACGCTGCCGGCTGCCGGATGGTTGCGCTCCGGTTGGCCGGCGTCGGCGGGATGGTCCGGCGCCTGCCCGTTCGGCATCGGCGGGTCTGAAGCCGGGACGAGTGCCGCAGCAGGAGACTGCCGCAAGCCGGGATCGTCCGGCCCGTCATAGTAGAACTGCTTGCCGCGCAGCAGCGAGACGACCGCGCCGATGACCGACATGATAGCGGCCGCGGTGAACACGATGATGAGGCCGTGGTGGAACGGGCCGGAGATCAGGTGCGGAAAGAACTGCCTGCCGGTGAGCACGGCGACGTTGTGGCTGGGCAGCCTGGCGAGCGTGCCGCTGGGCGCCAGCAGGTGCTGGATCGGGTTGTAGCCGAGCAGCGCGGCGAACATCGTGCTGACCGGCGGCAGGTGGGCGACATGTGCGGCGACGGCAGCCGGGACGCCCTGCGAGCGAAGACCGCTGGTCAGCGCGGCGGGCAGGGTGGACGCCAGCCCGGCGATCATCAGTGAGAAGAAGATCCCGATCGACAGCGACATGCCGGAGTTCTGGAAGGTGGCCCGCATCCCCGACGCCGAGCCGCGGTGCCGCGCCGGGACCGAGCTCATGATCGCCGAGGTGTTCGGCGAGGCGAACAGCCCGGAGCCGACCCCGTTGAGGAAGATCAGCAGCGCGAACACCCAGTAATGGAACTCCACCGGTGCAAGCATCAGCCCGGTGAAGGCGCAGGCGGCCAGCAGCAGCCCGGAGGTGGCGAACGGCCGCGGCCCGAACCGGTCGGACAGGTAGCCGGAGACCGGGCCCGCGATCAGGAATCCCGCGGTGAGCGGCAGCATGTAGATGCCTGCCCACAGCGGCGTGTCCACGTAGTTGTAGCCGTGCAGCGGCAGCCAGATGCCGGCCAGCCAGATGACTAGCATGAACTGAAGGCCGCCGCGGGCGATCGAGCCCAGCAGGCTGGCCGCGTTGCCTGCCGCGAACGCCCGGATCTTGAACAGGCCGAGCTGGAACATCGGTTCCGCGATCTTGGTCTCGATCAGGCAGAACGCGACGAGCGTGGCCACGCCGCCGGCCAGCCCGCCGATCACCCACGGGTTCGTCCAGCCGGTCGGATGCCCGCCGTACGGCTGGATCCCGTAGGTGATGGCGACCAGCACCGCGCCGGCGCCGAGCGCGAACGTGACGTTGCCCGCCCAGTCGATCTTCGCCCGCCTGGTCACGGCGATCTCGCGCAGGCTGCGGTAGGCCCAGACCGTGCCGAACACGCCGATCGGCACGTTCACCCAGAACACCGCGCGCCAGTCCCAGGCGGCCAGCAGGCCGCCGAGCAGCAGCCCGATGAACTGGCCGGAAATCCCCGAGATCTGGTTGATGCCCAGCGCCATGCCGCGCTGGTTGGCCGGGAACGCGTCGGTCAGGATCGCCGCCGCGTTGGCCATCAGCATGGCGCCACCGAACGCCTGCACGAACCGCCAGCCGATCAGCCAGAGCGCCCCGGACTGGCCGAGCAGCGGATCCAGCGAGAGCGCGATCGAGGCCAGGGTGAAGACGACAAAGCCCAGGTTGTAGATGCGCACCCGGCCGAACATGTCACCCAGCCTGCCCAGCGTGACCACGAGCACCGACTGCACGAGCAGGTACCCGATGATCATCCAGAGCAGGTAGGTCACGTTGCCCGGGGTCAGCGGGTTCAGGTGGATGCCGCGGAAGATGGCCGGCATCGAGATGATCACGATGGACGCGTCGATGGTGGCCATCGTGATGCTCAGCGTGGTGTTGGACAGGGCGACCCACTTGTAGCGATCGCCCTTGCTCGCCGTGTCACCTCGCACGTCAGGACAGCTTACCCGGAACTAGTTGCTTGATAGCAACTAGTTATCTGCGTGCGGCGGGCGGGCAGCGGCGCTCCTAGCGCGACGAGAGGGGCTTGTACTCCAGGCCGCGATCGCCGGTGTAGACCTGAAGGGGCCGGGCGATCTTTTGCTCGGGGTCGCGGATCATCTCCAGCCACTGGGCTACCCAGCCGCTGGTCCTGGCCATGGCGAACAGCACCGGGAACATCTCCTGCGGCAGCCCGAGTGCCTGGTAGATGAGACCGGAGTAGAAGTCGACATTCGGGTACAGCTTGCGGCTGACGAAGTACTCGTCCTCCAGTGCCCGCTTCTCCAGCTCGAGCGCGATGCGCAGCAGCGGGCTGGTGCCCTTCACCTCGAACACGTCGTCCGCGGCCTGCTTGATCAGCCTGGCCCGCGGGTCGTAGCTCTTGTATATGCGGTGCCCGAAGCCCATCAGCCGCTGCTTGCCGTTCTTCACCCCGTCGATGAAGTCCGGCACGTTGCTGATGTCGCCGATCTTGACGAGCATCTTGAGCACGGCCTCGTTCGCGCCGCCGTGCAGCGGGCCGTACAGGGCGGCGATGCCGGCCGCGACGCAGGAGTACGGGTCCGCGTGCGACGAGCCGACCACCCGGACCGCCGTGGTGGAGCAGTTCTGCTCATGGTCGGCGTGCAGGATGAACAGGACCTCCAGCGCCCGCTCGATCCGGGGATCGGGGGTGTAGTGGCGCTCTGACATCTTGAACAGCATGGACAGGAAGTTGGCCGTGTAGCTGAGCTCGTTGTCCGGGTAGACGTAGGGCTGACCCAGGTTGTGCCGGTGGGCGAACGCGGCCAGCGTGGGCATCTTGGCGATCAGCCGCCGGACGTGCAGCTGGATGGACTCCGGATCGTCCCAGGAGTTCGCGTCGGAATAGAAGGTGGAAAGGGCGCCGACCGAGGCGAGCAGCATCCCCATCGGGTGCGCGTCGTAGCGGAAGCCCTGCATGAAGTTCTTGATGTTCTCGTGCACGAAGGTGTGCATGGAGATGTCCTCGGACCAGCTGGCCAGCTCGGGCTCGGACGGCAGGTGGCCGTAGATGAGCAGGTAGGCCACCTCCAGGTAGCTGGCGCTCGCGGCCAGCTGCTCGATCGGGTAGCCCCGGTACTCGAGCACCCCGGCCTCGCCGTCCAGGTAGGTGATCTGGCTGCGCGCGACGGCGGTGTTGAACAGCCCTGGGTCGTAGCTGGTCAGCCCGTGGTCTTTCTCCGACACCCGGATCTTCCGCAGGTCGGTCGACCGGATCGTGCCGTCGCTGATCGGGATCTTGTAGTCCTGGCCTGTCCGGCTGTCGGTAACGGTCAGGAAATCCTGCTCGGTCATGAAGCCTCCGCGGCTGCCGTGCACTTGGGGTCCTCAACCACCGTAAGGCCAGCGGGCGACAGCCCAGCCCCCGGGGGGCGATAGCCACTACCAGGCCCACCCACTATCTTCGTCTGAATGCGGGGGGACTCGACCGACGTGAGAACTGCTCCAGGAGGCGCCACGGCAGACAAGAAGCCGTCCTCCATCGAGCGCATCCAGCGGCTGGAGAAGCTGGAGATGGAGCGACTGGAGGAGAAGGAGCGCAAACAGGAGCGCCGGCGGCAAGTCATCGCCGGGGCCAAGCCGTCGGGCGGGCGGCACGACCTCGTCGATCAGATCGAGCGGGTCACGAAGTACCCGATGGCCGCGGCGGGGGTTGCCTGGCTGGTCATCGTCATCATCGTCCTGGAGAGCAACCTGCGCGGGTCGGCCTCCGTCGCGCTGGTCGGCAGCCTTTTCGCGCTCTGGGCCGTCTTGCTGGTGGAGTACGTCGTGCGCCTGGTGGTCAGCCCCGACCGTCGCGGCTATCTCAAGCGGCGATGGGCAGAGCCGGCCACCGTGGTGGTGCCCCCGCTCCAGGGCTGGCACCTCGTCGGCATCGAGAAGATGTGCCTCCTCTTGCACGAGGGGGAGCTGCGGCTGGAGGCCATCCTCAAGCACCACAGTCTCTTCCGGGTTCTCATAGCGGCCGCCGCGACCCTCTTCCTCGGGGCCTGGCTGGTGCTGATCTTCGAGGAGAACGCCAAGGGGAGCAACATCCACAGCTACCGCGACGCGCTGTGGTGGGCCATCGTCACCGTCACTACCGTCGGCTACGGGGACCGGTTCCCCGTCACCGAAGGCGGCCGGGCGGTGGCCACGATCCTCATGCTGGTGGGGATCGGCCTTATCGGCGTGCTCACCGCCACCGTTGCTTCCCTGTTCGTCAAGGAGCACACCGACGCCAACAAGGAAGAGTTCAGGAAGGGCCACGCCGACCTGGGCCAGCAGCTGTCGGTGATCAGTGACCGGCTGGCCGACGTCGAGCGCCGCCTCGGCGCCACCCCGGCGCAAGTCGCTGCTGTGGATGCGACCGCGGACGCCGAGGCCGCGGCGAACGGGCCCGTCGAACCAGATCAGGACGCATCCGCCTCCTGAGCGTGGGAATATCCCCCCATGAAGGGGACCCTCACGCAAGACGGCGCAGGCACCACCGGAGCCACCCAGCAAGGCATCGAACAGGCAGCGGCCGGCGGCGCATTTTTCTGGCTCGATCTCGACATCCACGACCCGGGGCCTGACGACGACGTCATGGGGCTGTTGATCAACACCTTCCACTTCCACCCGGTGGCCGTAGAGGCGGCGGACAGGTTCGGCCAGCGGGCCCGCATCGATGACTACGACGACTTCGTCCACATCGTCACCTTCGGCATGGCTGACGACGGGAAGAACGTGGCCGAGGTGCACTGCTTCATCACCGAGAAATTCATCATCAGCATCCACCAGGGCAACTGCCCGGCCCTGGGCACGGTGTGCGACCGCATCGGCAGCCATCACTCCTCCGACGTGGCCGCACCGCAGGTTGCCATCTTCTACCTGATCATGGACAGCCTGATCGACTCGTTCTTCCCGGTGCTGTCCGACTTCGACGATTCGATCGACAATCTCGAGGGCGCCATCCTGAAGAACCCGACCGAGGAGCAGCTGGGGACGCTCTTCGCCATGAAGCGGCAGATCATGATGATTCGCAAGGTCATCACGCCGCAGCGCGACATGATCTCCAGCCTCAACGGCGGCATGGTGGCGATCCCCGGGATGACCGACCAGGGCTCGGTCTATTTCCGCAACCTCTACGACCACCTCATCCGGATCAGCGACATGGTGGACGGGTACCGGGACCTAGTCAGCGGCGCCATGGACACGCACCTGTCCATGGTGTCCAACCGGCTGAACGTGATCATGAAGCAACTGGCCATGATCGCCACGATCTTCCTGCCGCTGGGCTTCCTCACCGGGTTCTTCGGGCAGAACTTCGCCTGGCTGGGCGCTCACCTACAGGTCGGCCTCGGTTACTTCCTCTTCCTCGGCATCGGCTCCGAGCTGGTCGCGATCGCGCTCCTGTTCCTCCTGTTCAAACGGCGCGGCTGGCTTGGCAGCGGCCCCACGGCCTGACCGGGCCGACTGGATAAGCCTTTATTCCGCCGAACGGGCAGGCGTCAGCCTCCGCCCGGGCCGCCAGCGCCGCCGGTGAGGTCAACCTCGTGGCGCAGCACGCTGTAGAGGACACCGTCGTGCCAGCGGCCGTCCCGGAACCCGAAGCCGCGCAGTACGCCCTCCTTGCTGAACCCGGCCTTCTCCAGCGCCCGCTGCTCGGCGATGTTGGTGATCTCCGTCCCGGCCTGGATCCGGTTCACCTGGGTGTGCGCGAACAGGTAACGCACGATCAGCCGCTGTGCCTGCGTGCCGAAGCCGCGGCCGCGGGCCTCGGGGGCGATGCTGATGCCGATCTCCCAGCAGTGCGAAATCCGCCCGGTGGGAAACTGCCGCCAGGTCACGAAGCCGAGCACGTCGGGACCGCGGGCCACCACCAGGACGCCGCCAGCCGAGCCGAGCAGGCCGTTCTCTGCCCACCTGTGCCTGAGCACGTGGGGATCGCTCCAGCCGTGCCATTCGTGCGGCCCGGTGCCCTCCGGATCGTTGTTCAGCCGCTGCCATACGGCGAGGTCGTCCTCGAGCACGGGACGCAGCGCCACCTGGTCCTCCATGAGCGGACATGTTAGGACCCGGCTCACCGGCGTGCTCAGGCGGCCCACCGGGCGCACGAGACCGGGATGAGGAGGCAGGGCGGCCGCCGTGGTTCGATTGATCTCGTGCGGACGATGGGCCGGGCCGGCCGGATGAACCAGAAGGTCGCGGTCAGCGTGGTGTTCGTGGCCGCGATGTTCATGGCCATCCTGGACGCCACGATCGTCAATGTGGCGCTGCCGACCCTGGGCCGGCATTTCCGCGTTCCCGCCACCTCTGTCGACACGGTGTCCATCTACTACCTGGTCAGCCTGGCTGTCTTCATCCCCGCGTCCGGCTGGCTGGGGGACAGGTTCGGCGGCAAGCGGATCCTGCTGTCGGCCATCGTGCTGTTCACCGGCGCCTCGGCGCTCTGCGGGGCGGCTCAGTCGCTGACCGAGCTCGAGGTCTTCAGGGTCCTACAGGGCATGGGCGGCGGGATGCTCACGCCGGTCGGGCTGGCCATGCTTCTGCGGGTGTTCCCGCCCGCCGAACGGGTCAGGGTGTCCGGCATCCTGACCGTGCCGACCACGCTGGCGCCGGCCACCGGCCCGGTGCTCGGCGGGCTGCTTGTCACGGAGGCATCCTGGCGCTGGGTGTTCTACGTCAACGTGCCGATCGGGGCGGCGGCGCTGCTGTTTGGCCTGCTGTTCCTCGAAGACGGCGCGCAGCAGCATCCCGGCCGGTTCGATGTCGCCGGATTCGCGCTGGCAGGCGCGGGACTGGGCACGCTGATGTACGGCGTCTCCGAGGGCCCGGTCAAGGGCTGGGGATCGGTGCCGGTACTGGTGACAACGTGCGCCGGCGTGGTACTTCTTGCCCTCCTTGCCCGGGTGGAGCTGGCCAGCGATCAGCCGCTGATCGATCTGCGGCTGTTCAACAACCGGCTGTTCCGGGCCTGCAACGGGGTCATGATCCTCGCGTCCGTGGCCTTCATCGGCACGCTCTACCTGGTCACGCTGTTCTTCCAGGACGGCAGGGGCCTGTCCGCGCTCGGCGCGGGCCTGAGCACGTTCCCGGAGGCCATCGGCGTCATGATGGGCGCCCAGCTAGCCAGCCGGGTGCTCTACCCGTGGCTCGGGCCGCGCCGCCACATTGCCATCGGGCTGGCTGGCGTGACGGTCTCGATCGGCCTGATGGCCCTGATCGGGATGAACACGAGCCTGTGGTGGATGCGGCTGCTCATGTTCGCGATGGGTTTCATGATGGGCCAGGTTTTCGTGCCGAGCCAGGCGGCCGCCTTCGCCACCATCTCGGCGCAGGCCACCGGCCGGGCCTCGACCATGTTCAACACCGTCCGCCAGCTCGGCGGCGCGATCGGCGTCGCCGCGCTGACCACAGTCGTCGTGGCCGTGGGCGCGAGGCACGCCATCGGGGGACGCGTCACGCCGAACCTGGCCGCCTACCACGTCGCGTTCCTAGTCGCCGCCGCCATGGCCGCCGCGGGCGTGCTGGTCGCGCTGACCATCGACGACGCGGACGCGGCGGCCACGATCCCGGTGCGGCGAAGGCGGCGCACCCGGCCGGGCGGCAGCCTGGCCGAGGCCGGCGCCGTCGGCGACGAGTGAGCCCCGGCCTGCCTCCGCTAGGTTGTGCCAATCCATAGTCCGACCGATCGCAGCCGACCGCAGCGCACGCGGAGGATCCCATGACCGAGACCAGCTCACGGCCCGATGTCCACCACAGCGAACCGATACTTCTCGGCCGTCCCGAGACGGACGCCGCGGCACTCAGGGCGATCGACGAGGCCGCGGGGAAGGTCAGGCAGCGGGCGGCGGAGATCCGGAAAGCGCCCGAACTCCACCGCCCCCGGCTCATCCTGTCCGCTCATGTGCGAGGCACCAGCATCCTGGACAGGATCGCCAACTGGGTCAACAAGTTCTGCGGCTCCATGTACGTGTTCATCGGCATCACCATCGCCATCGTGGCCTGGCTCTTCCTCGGGAACATCGTCGGATTCGACAAGACGCCGTGGCCGCTGCTGCTCACGATCCTCAACCTGCCTCAGCTGTCCATCATGATCTCGCTTCAGGTCAGCGCCAACAGGTCGCAGGCCGCCAGCGACGGCCGCGCGATCGCAGACCACGAGACGCTCATCGCCCTGCACGAGATGGCCAAGCAGCAGATCGACATTCTGCACGGACAGGATTCCGTGCTGGCCGTATTGAACAACCCCGCGAGCAAGGACGCGCAGCGCGAGGTCCTCGACCACGTGAAAGAAATTCTCGCGCTCGTGGGTCACGGTCCCGCAGCCAGCTGAGCGGCTGAGCGGCTGAGCGGCTGAGCCAGGACATCGTCCAGTGTTACCTATGTCATACTGGACGACATGTCGTATGTGGATGTGCTGATCCTGCGGTACCTGATGCGGGCGCCCGCGCATGGTTACGAGCTGCGCAAGCATGTCGAGGCCAGCACCGGATTCGTGCTGCACAACAACTCGCTGTACCCGGCGCTGCACCGGTTCGAGCAGGCCGGCGCGGTGGTCAAGACGGCGCAGCCGCAGCAGGGCCGCCCGCCCAGGCACGTGTACGAGCTCACCGACACGGGGCGGGAGCTGATGCACGAGACGCTGGCCGAGCTTCCCGCCGACCAGGCGGGCGACGAGGCGGAGTTCCTGGTCAGGCTGGCCCAGTTCGCGCTGCTCGAGCCGGGCGAGCGGCTTGCCGTGCTGGACGCGCGAGACGCCGCCGTGACGGCGCGGTCGGCGCACGTGCAGACGCTGAGCGAGCGTGTCCAGGGCGAGCGGTGGGGGCGGCTGGTCGCCGACGAGCTGATCAGCCGATGTGCCACCGAGCGGGCCTGGCTCGCCGAGCTGCGGTTGCTCGCCGCGTCGGCGCCAGTGCAGGAGGCAGGGGAGTGACCGCGGCGGCCGCCCGGGCCGCTGCGCGGGCGGGGGCGTGACCGCGGCCGGCGGCCGGGCCGCTGCGCGGGCGGGGGCGTGACCGCGGCCGGCGGCCGGGCCGCTGCGCCGGCCAGACCGCGGTTTGGCGTGGTCGTGCAGTACGCGCTGCTGGCAGGCCCGTTGCTCTCGATGGTGGATTCCAGCATCGTCAACGTCGCGGTCGAGCCGATCGCCCGGCAGCTGCACACGCCGCTGACCACGGTGCAATGGGCTGTCAGCGGCTACCTGCTGGCCATGGGAACCGGCCTGGCGGCTACCTCCTACCTGGCCCGCCGCGCCGGGACGCTGACCCTCTGCCGGGCCAGCCTGATCGCCTTCACGCTGGCCTCGGCCGCCTGCGCGGCCGCGCCCGGCGTGGACATGCTGGTTGCCGCGCGAGTCGTGCAGGGCCTGGCCGGTGCACCGCTGGTGCCGCTGGCGATGAGCATGATGCTGGGCAGCGGCGACACCACCAGGTCGATCTCGCCGCTGGCCGGGATCCTGCTGTTTCTCGGTCCCGCGCTCGGCCCGAGCGTCGGCGGAGCGCTCATCGCCGTGGCGGGCTGGCGGACGATTTTCCTGATCAATGTGCCGATCGGGGCGGTGGCCGCGGTGTCGGCTACCCGCATCCCGGCCGCGCTGGCTCCCGGCCGGGACGAGGCGGCGCGTTTCGACCTGCCCGGTCTGCTGCTGCTGGCGGTGGGCCTTACGCTGCTGCTGCTGGGCGCAAGCCAGGGCGGGCTGCGCGGCTGGTCGGCTCCGGCCAGCTGGCTCCCGCTCGCGGCTGGGGCGGCGCTGCTAGCCGGCTACGCGGGCTGGGGTGCGCACCGCGACCATCCCGCGCTGGACCTTTCCCTGCTCCGCAATCGCGGCTGCGCGCTTGCCCTACTCCTGTGCGCCGCGGCGTCGGTCGTGACCTACTCCACGGTCTTCCTGCTGCCGGTATTCGTGCAGTCCGTGCAGGGCCACAGCGCCCCGGCCACCGGCCTTGCCATGCTGCCCGCGGGCGTCATCACCGGCGTCAGCACGGTGCTCGGCCAGCGGCTGCTCGGCCGGGTCAGCGTACGGGCCACGGTGCTGGCCGGATTCACCGTGCTGGCCGTCGCCAGTCTCGGGCTGCTCGCCATCGGCGCGCATACCCCGCTCGCGGTGACCGCGGTCATCCTGGCCGCCCGCGCCGCCTCCATCGGTCTGGTCATCACCCCGCTGCTGACCGTGCTGCTGCGCTGGCTGGCGCCAGGTCAGCTCGCCGATGCCAACACGCTGTTCAGCATCTGGCAGCGCATCGCGGGCTCGTTCGGCGTCGGCGTGATCGCGGCCCTGTTCGCCGCGCAGGCACGACAGCGAGGACCGGTGGCCGGCCTGCACGTTACCGGGATGGCCATCGCCGCCGTCGCCGCGATCGCCGCGATCGCCGCGGTGGCGCTGCCGCCGATCCGCAACACGGCGTTCGCCGACAGGTAGTCCTGCTCGGCCGTCACGAGCTTCTCGTCACCCAGCAGCACCAATTGCAGGGACGCCCGGGACAGGCAGGACAGATGGGACAGATGGTGGCTGCTGGCGTGCCTGCCGGAGGCTCGGCAGACAGTCCCCGCGGAATGGATGCGGCGTGGCCTACCACCAGTGGGGGGCTACGTCACATCCACGTTCCTAGCCGGCGACGGATCACTCCAGGAGCGCCGCACCCAAGGAATTCAAGAGCGACAAATCGGGCAGCGCGCCACATCCTTACCCGCGAACTCCTCCTCGAGTTCGTCGCGCGTGCCGCAACACGGCGTTCGCCGACAGGTAGTCCTTCACGACCGTCTCCGTTCGTCGTATTGTGGGCCGGCAATTCGAGGAGGAACCATGAGGTACATGCTGTTGATCTGCGGCGACGAGTCCGCCGCCGCCCATGCCGAGGACGGCTGCGGCGGATGGGAGACCGAGATGCTGCGCCGCGGGGTGCTGCAGGGCGGCGGCGGGCTGCGGCCACCTGCCGAGGCCGCGACCGTGCGGGTGCGCGATGACAAGCTGCTGCTCGGCGACGGGCCGTTCGCCGAGACCAAGGAGCAGATCGGCGGGTTCTGCCTGATCGACTGCGCCGACCTCGACGAGGCGATCGAGGTCGCCTCGGAGCATCCGGCCGCGGGCTACGGGACGATCGAGATCCGGGCGGTCTGGCGGCAATGACCACCGGCGTCGAGGCCGCGGTTGCCCGGGCGTTCAGGGACGAGTGGGGCCGGGTGGTGGCGACGCTGATCCGGATTACCGGCAACTGGGACCTCGCCGAGGAGTGCACCCAGGATGCCTTCGCCCTGGCCCTGCAGCGCTGGCCGCGCGACGGCATTCCCGATCGGCCCGGCGCCTGGCTGACCACGGCCGCGCGCAATCGCGCCACCGACAGGCTGCGCCGCGAAGCGGTCGGCGCCGCCAAGCTGCGGGAGGTCGCCGCCATGTCGTACCAGCCAGAGCCACCCCCCGGTGACGACAGCGGAGTGCCTGATGACCGGCTGCGGCTGATGTTCACCTGCTGCCACCCGGCGCTGGCCCTGGAGGCCCAGGTCGCGCTTACCCTGCGCACCCTGGCCGGGCTGACCACTGCCGAGATCGCCAGGGCCTTCCTGGTGGCAGAGCAGACCATGGCCAAGCGCCTGGTCCGGGCCAAGAAGAAAATCCAGCACGCCGGGATCCCGTACCGCGTGCCCCCTGCGCACCTGCTGCCCGAGCGCACTCCGGCCGTGCTGGCCGTGCTGTATCTGCTGTTCAACGAGGGCTATTTGGCATCGGCTGGAGCTGACTTGCTGCGGCAGAGCCTGAGCGCCGAGGCGATCCGGCTGGCCCGGGTGCTGCGGCTGCTGATGCCCGACGAGCCAGAGGCGGCGGGCCTGCTCGCTTTGATGCTGTTGCACGACGCGCGCCGCGGCACCAGGCTCGACGATGCCGGTGATCTGGTGACCCTCGAGAACCAGGACCGGAGCCGGTGGGACTCCGCAGAGATCACCGAGGGCGCGACGCTGCTTGAGGCCGCGCTGCGGTGGGGCCGGCCCGGGCCCTACCAGGTGCAGGCCGCCATTGCCGCCTGCCACGCCACCGCGGCCACCGCTGCCGACACCGACTGGGCCCAGATCGCCGCGCTCTACGGACGGCTCGCGCGGCTGCTGCCCTCCGCGGTGGTGCGGCTGAACCGGGCGGTGGCGGTGGGAATGGCCGAGGGACCGGCGGCCGGCCTGGAACTCGTGGACGCGCTGCAGGCGTCGGGAGAGCTGGCCGGCTACCACCTGCTGCCGGCGACGCGGGCCGACATGCTGCGCCGCCTCGGCCGCGCAGCCGAGGCAGCCGCGGCCTACCGCGAGGCGCTGGAACTGGCGGCGACAGACGCTGAACGAGGTTACCTCAGTCGCAGGCTTACGGAAATTGGCGCGGGCTCCTAGCCGCCCGGGTGTCCGGCCGGGCCCCGCCCGTTCGTCGGAAGGGCAAAAGCATTTCCTGACGAGGGGAGCTGATCGGCCATGGCGGATGCAGACAATCTGCTGCGGGATGCGATCGCGGCGGAACGCCGCGACCTGGCAGCGGTGCTCGCAGACCTGCCGGCTCAGATGTGGGACGCGCAGACCCTATGTGCCGGGTGGCGGCCGCGCGAGGTCGTGGCCCACATGACGATGCCGTACCGGTACTCGACGCCGCGGGTCCTGGCCGAGCTCGTCAGAGCACGAGGCAACTTCAACAAGATGGCGGACCGGTGTGCCCGGCGCGACGCCGCTGCCCTGTCGGCTGCTGAGCTCGCCGCTTCGCTGGCCAGCAACGCGAGCAACCCGTGGAAGCCGCCAGGCGGCGGATATGAGGGCGCGCTGACCCACGATGTGGTCCATGGCCTCGATTTCACGGTGCCGCTGCGCATCGGCCGGAAGGTCCCCGAGGACCGGGTGCGCGTCGTCCTGCGGGGCCTGTGCACGCCGAGGGGCCTGAAGTACTTCGGCGTCGATCTGAGCGGGATCGAGCTGTCCGCCGACGATATGGACTGGACGTTCGGATCCGGAACGCCGGTGCACGGCGCGGCCCAGGACCTCGTCCTGGTGCTGGCCGGCCGGAAGCTTCCGGCCGGCCAGCTGAGCGGGGAGCCCAGCGCGCGGTTCACCCATGCCTGAGTGTTCCCGGCGTGGCTCGAGAGCGACCGGCGGGCTGGCCCTCAGGTCGGCTGCATGAGGCCGACGCGCTTCTTGCGTTGCTCGACCCTGACGTCGTGCTGCGAGCCGACTCCGCGGCCGTGCACGACCTGGCGGTCCTCAGCGACTGACGGGCCGGCCTAGGCTCCGGCCGGGGGCAGCCCGGAACGCGTCAAGTCCGGGCGGGGCCGAAGTGGGCGAACGGGACTGGCTCGGCATGCACGGACGCGTCTGCCGGGGCTTTCTGCTCGATCGCCTTGGCGAGATCGCTGGCATCGTCCTCGTTGTTGGCCCCGAGGAGCAGGTATTTCCAGCGGCGGATCACCCGGCGGCCCTCCGCTTGCAGCCGTTCGGCCAGCTCTACCGCCTCATGATGCGATGGCATCTCGACGCGGACTTCCCAGCCGGCCTCTCCGGTCTCAAGGGACTCCTGCGTCTCGTCGTCCAGCAGACGCTGATGCTCCGCCTGCTGCTGCTCGGCGGTCTGCGGCATCGGGGCGTCGGCGTCCTCCCACTCTTGCTCGAGCGGATGCCAGCGGTCGAGCGCGAATTCGGCGCTCAGCTGCCGCTTAGCCAGCACCTCGCGCACGACCCTGTCTGCCGCACGCGCCGCGTCTTCGGTACCGGCGTAAAGGAAGACCTTGGGACCGTCGGCGGACACCGCGATGCGGTGACCGATCCGGCGGCGCACGTCGTCCTCCACCTCATGCTCGCGCACGGACTCAACCGCCCGCTGGGCATTGGCCTCGTCGTGAAGGGTGACCGTCACTCGCCAGTCGTCGTCTGCCACAGGGCGACTCTACCGTTCGCGCCCGGCATCGCCCGCCGACACTGCGCGTCGCCGGGCACCGGCGGCGCGCCTCCGGCAGGCGATGCCGGGCTGCCGGCCAGGCCAGATGCGTGTATGCCGACCAATTAGCCCGCGGCGCCTGGCTACTTGGCTGAGCGCGGCGCCTCGGCCAGCAGCGGCCCGGTAACGGCTATCTCGTAGAACAGCCGCAGGCTGTGCGCGGGGCCGACGTGAAGGCGATGGTCCACCCTGCTGTGCGGGAAGCATGGCTTCCTGGACGGCAGATCGACGCGCGCGGCGCATGCTTCGGCGTCATAGGCCCAGCGCCCGTCGCCATTGCGGACGATCAGCTCGCCCAGGTAGGCGCCCATGGCGAGGACCATGCTCTGAATCACGTCCTCGCCGGGATCACCCGCCAGGAATGCCTCGCACAAGCCATCCAGCCGGCGTGCGGAGGGCGCGTCCCATCCGAAAGCCTGCCCTTCGGCGGCCGTTCCGTCCACGAACATCTGGGCGAACGCGAGCATGTCGGCCGCCACGTTCTCATCGCTGGGGATCGCGTCTGGGGTGTCGTCAGATGACATGGGCGGAACGATGCCATACCCAGCTCACGTCGGCCAGGCATGACGCACCTCTGGTTGCTCCGGACAGCCAAAAACACTGGCGGAAGACCGGGAGCCGCTGGCATGCCGGGGGGCAGCAGGAGACGCAACCGCCGAGGGGGACCTCGTTCTGCGGGCAGTGAGTCTCGCGGCCGCGGTCTCGCGGGCCGTGGTGGGGGAGTGCGGCACTCACGATCCAGGCGGGCCGGGACTGCCGCGCACCGCAACCTCAGCAAACCGGACACGAAGTCCCCGGCGAACTCGGCACCGCCTGACCGCATCTGTCTCCTGCCGGGCCGGGAGCAGTATGACGGGCGCGCTCTTGCCCCTGTATCCCGGACGCGGACCGGGGGAGCGGGCGATACCTGACGCTGCGCGCTGACGCGGTCTGCTGAACCGTTCCGTTCTCTCTTACCTGCCCTTGGCGGAGGGGCTGATGACCGAGAGGAATTTGTCATGTCTCGATTCGTTCGCCGCGGAGCGCTGGCGCTGCCAGCTTTATTGATTGCGCTGGGGCACCAGTGCCGCCGTGGCGTTCCCTGCGCAAGCGGCCAGCACATGGTCGACGCCAGTCCAGCTGAACGCCGGCCCGGTGGCGGTGAACGCGGCAGGCACGGAAGTCGCCATCGTGTCTGCTGGTGCCGGCGCTCCTACTCAGGCCCGCCCGAGCACCAACGGGCTGACCTGGTCCACGCCGGTCATCGACGGGTCAGGCAACGCGATCGTCGCCTACGCCGGGGCGGCAGGCGCAATCAGAACCGCCAGCCTCCCGGCCGGCGGCAACTGGACGGCGGTAAAGACCCTGGACACGACCATTGGCAGCAGCGGGGCGGCGCTCGCGGTGAACTCCGCCGGATTGGTGGTCATCACCCGGATCGAGCCGGCCCGCACCGTCATAGCGGACTCCGGCACAGTCCTGGGCGGCTTGGCAGCGCCGGCGACCGTCGACAACGGCTCGGAGGTCGGCGACGCGCCAGCCGCTATCCGCCCCGACATCTACCCAGGGCACACCTAGGTCGTGCTGAACAACGCGGGCCAGGCGTCACTGGCCTGGGTCGTCGGGGCGTCTATCCACAAGATGGCCACCCGCTCGGCCACCGGGACGTGGAATACCCCGATGGTGCTGCCCGGATGGGGCGTTACCGCGATCGACGGCGCGGGTGACATCATCACTATCTTTGGGCAGGACAACGCCAGCGGCATCCCTGGTGTGTACGACACGCGGCTTGCGGCGGGGAGCAGCACCTAGACCACGCCGGTGCTGCTGTCGGCCCCCGACGACTCTGCCAGCGGGATCATCGCCGGCGATGCCGCCGGGACCAGCCAATGCCGTCATGATCGCCCCGGGTCACGCGGTGCTGCTGCTGGAGGGAGCAGTTTCCACCGAGTCTGTGAGCTGACCGCATCCGCAGCATGGGGCGTACCAGCGTCAGGTCACGAACTCAGGTGCTCGTGCAGCATCTTCCAGACGCCGTCACGTTTCACTATGACGTTCGTACCACGCCCTCGTCCGGTACGCGGTTTGCCGTCGACCATTCCTTCCCAGAAGAAGTGGTACCTGCATACCGCTATATCGCGCGTGCGGACGATCCATTCAATGCCGGTGATCTGATAGACCTCATCGCGTATCGCGGCGAATGTGCGATCAATTGCTGCCGTGATCGCTGTAACGCCGTCATAGGAACCGTCTGAGAACCAATAGGTGGCATCCTGAGCAATGAGTGGCGCCACACGATCGATGTCGTGACTGTTGTTAGCCTGTTCATACCGGGCCATGAAGGACGTGAGTTCGGTGGCAAGTTCGGCCATGGCGAGCCCTTCCGAAGTCGGCAGGCTCGTCAGGATAGCAGTGGCCAGCGGGTACGAACTTGCACCGCTGTAATTTCGGGCGAGACCACTTTGTTGTCGAACGTGTTACCCTCCCATCCGCCCAGGAATCCCTGGGCCAAACCGGTCATGGACTGGGAGGGTGATAAGCCGCTTCCCCCAGCGTACGGCCGACGTGTGCCTCCGAGCCGTCGTAGTCGCCGCCCGCGGCAATGACGGCTCCTGGGCAGCACTCCACTGGTCATCGATGAAGCCGGGCGCCGACCGCTGGGCTTTGATCACTAGTAGCTGGCCGTCGACCTGAGGATCAGTGAAGATCGAGCTTGAGAAGCCCGCCGGCCGAGCCGCCGTGTATGCCGAGCTGGGCGCGCGTCGTCCAGCCCTGATCGACCAGGTAGTCGCCGGCCGCGTGGAAGTCGTCGAAGGTGTTCTGCTTGTTCTCCTTCATGCCGGCCCGGTGCCAGGCTTTGCCCTCCTCGCCGCCGCCGCGCACGTTCGCGATCGCGTAGACCCCGCCGGCCTGGACCCAGGCGAGCCTGAGCGCGCTGAAGACCGGGGTCCGTGAGCTCCCGAAGGCACCGTAGCCATACAGGATCGCCGGCCGCGGCCGGTCCGGCTGCCCGGCCGGCGACAGGATGAACATCCTGATGGCCGTTCCGTCTCGGGACGTGTACGTGACCTGCTTCACCTCGACCGCGCCGACCTCGACGCCGCCGGGCGACGGGGCCTGCACGGTCATGTCGCCGGTACGGGCGTCGAATCGGTAGACGCTCGGCGGGCTCCGGTCGTCGGTGTAGGAGAACCACGCGAAGGGGCCGCCGTCCGGGTGCTCCCGGAGTTCTGTGATGGTGCCGGGACCGGGGGTCGGCACCGAGGCGACGAGCTCGCCCGTCGCCAGGTCGTGCAGCGTCAGCTCGCTCAGCGCGTGCCGGGACCGCAGCGCCAGCAGCAGCGGCCGCTCCGGCTGCCCGCCGTCGAGGATCGCGACCTCGTGGAGCACCGCTTCGGGATCCTCGGGCAGCACGGTGTGCCAGTGCGCGTAGTCCAGGTGATTCAGGTCGGCCACGCACAGGCGCCGGTTCTGCGCCTCCCGGTCGGTGAGCACGTATATGCGTCCGTCCCGGCCGAAGGAGGGCGCTGAGATCGCGTCGACGTCCTGCTGGAAGACGGTGAACCGCGGCGCCTCGATCCCGCCGGCCGCCAGATCGGCCAGGTGCGTATCGATGCGCGCGCCCCAGTCCACGTCGAGCCGCAGCCACCGGCCGTCCCGGGACACCGCCACGGGGACGGGGTAGGCCGTCCGGGGCAGGCCTTCGCCGAACACCAGGACGTCCCGGTCCGGATCGGTGCCGACCCGGTGCAGGTAGATCCGCCGGTGGTATTTCTCCTGGCCGGCCGGGACCTGATCATGCGCTAGCTGGCGCTGGTAGTAGAACGCCGCGCCGCCGGGCAGCCAGGCCATCGGCGCCTGCGAGGTGCGGTCGATCGGCCCGTCCACCGTCTCGCCGGTCGTCACGTCCATCACCCGCAGCTGCGACTGCCCGGTGCCGCCCGCAGAGAGCAGGTAGGCCAGCAGCTCGCCCTCGAGTGAGGGGAACCACGCATCGAGGGTCGTCGAGCCCGATGAGTCAAGGGCCGCCGGGTCGATCAGCGCGCGCTCCGCGCCGTCCGGGCCGGCGGTGAGCAGTACCTCGTGTTCCTGGCCGGGCCCGCGCCGGGTGAAGAACCGCCGCTCGCCCCGCCAGGCCGGGACCGATACGCTCCCCGCGTCGGCTAGCGTGGCGAGCCTTCGCCGCAGCCGTTCGCAAGCCCCGGCGCCGAGCCACCGCGCCTGCCACCGCGCGAACAGCTCGTCCTGCCGCGCACACCAACTTCGGGTCTGCGGATCGTCGAAGTCCTCCAGCCACCGGTACGGGTCAGCGATCCGGTGCCCGTGGATCTCCCCGACGAGATCAAGGCGTTTAGCCTCGGGATAACCGGCGGATGTACGGTCCTGAGTCGCCATGCTGGGATCCTTACCTGACGGGGTTCGATGATGGCTGCGGCGCCAGGGCCGGGGGTTTGGGTGGCTGACATCCTTACCTGCCGGGGGAGGGGCTGCAGGACGGCGGCGCCGCGCGGACCATGATCACGCTACGCACTCCTGTGCGGACTGAGCTGCGTGGTCCAGCGGAATGTGCCCCAGCAGAGTCAGCTTCTCCCGACCGGTTAGGAGGACTATTTCCAGGCCCTGGCCGGTCTCTTGGCCCGCGCAATCGGCGGACCCGGCGGCAGCCCCAGCGCGTCAGATAAGCATCCGGTGCCTGGGCCTGCGCAGGAAGGAGCAGCAGATGTAGTCATTCCACATGTCGCTGGCGATCGGCGCGCTGGCGGCATCCGCCGCACTAACGATCGGCGGATGCGGGACAACTATACAGTCAGCCACCACTGCCGAGTTCCTGCTGGTCGCGGCGGTTGGTGGCGAACTCGCCGCTCTTGGGGTTGCCTGAGTAGCGGCGCTACTCAGACGACCCCCATTGCCGCCATGAGGAGCACCCCGAGCTCGCCGAGCTCGTGGCCCAGATGCCATCGTTCACCGTGCCCGACGGCGAAGGCAGCCAGCGATAAGGAATGTCAGCGCGATCGATGCAACTAACTGGTCGATTCGATTCAGCGAAGGGAAATGGGTGCGGCTCTGCCCGGGTGAGCTGCGATCACCGGATCGCTCCGCCGGCCGGCCACCCGCAGGCAGCGGCACGCGACTCACCCGCGGCAGAACCGGGTCCGCTGGCACGTGGCCGGGCCGCCGATGAACACCAATCCGCGGATCGACCGTCATAGAAGAACACCAATGCGCGGATCGACCACCCTGGGCTGTTCCGCGGCGCCCAGGGAAACAGCCCCCCGCAGCAGGGCGACGGGAGAGTCACGGGTCCGAGCGGGACAAAACCCCCGCCCATGAGGACGCAGCGGACACCGCGGGAGCGGCCCGGCCGCGACGACCCGGCCGCAGGCCCGTGCCATCACCGGGCCGCTCTGGCCGCCAGACCACCCGCGGATAACTACAGGCGGCTCCCTCCTTCTTGATCCGGCTGTCGTATACGGGGATCAGGTGCGGGCGTTTGGGGGCAAGGGGCTTATCTGCCGACACGGGGCCGATTCGCATCGAAGTGGGCGCTGGAGTACTGCGACTGCCCTGCGCTGTCGGTGGTGAGGTAGGACTCTACTAGCCGGACGGCGTGGTCCTCATCGCACAGTTTGCAGGTCGGCGAAGGCCGCGTCTGCCTGCTCGCCGCGGAGTGCATCGTCGCGCCCGCGCGGCAAACAGCCGGATTTCAAGGCTGACAAGGAACTCGACGCGGCGCGGGCCGAGCAGGTCGATGGGGTGGTCGGCGCACGCGTCGAGCGGGAATATCTGTCTGGCCCTGGCGAGATCGATGGCGTGGGCCAGGCGCGGCGCCGGCGCGGGCCTCCTCGGCCAGGCTGGCGCCCAGCAGCTCATCCAGCGTGCCGAAGTGATAGGTGTCAGCGCGACCGAGACGCTGGCCTCCGCCGCGACCGCGCGGTGCGTGACCGCGGCGGTCCGTCCTTCCAGGACGCGGATCGCGGCCTGCACGATCGCGCGCCGGGAGGCCTCGCCCCTGAGCCGGCGACCGTGCGCCGCCGCCCCGACTCCGTCGCCTCGTAGCGATGCCGATGCCTTGCGGAGGGCTCAGGAGCTTGACGCAACCATGCGGTTGCTATAGATTTATCGCAACCGAATGGTTGCTATATGCGGAGGTTCTCTCATGCCCATCCCGGATCGCATCGAGCGCACCATCGATCTCGCCCAGCCGCCGCAGCGGGTGTGGGAGGCGCTGACCAGCGCAGAAGGACTCGGCGGCTGGTTCGGCGATCACGCCACCGTCGACCTGCGCCCCGGTGGCACGGCCTATGTCGAGTGGGGTGATGAGGATTACAAATCGACGCTGACGATCTCCGTCGTGGAGCCGCCGGCCAGGTTCGCCTGGACCTGGGGCATCATGGGGCTGCCCGCCACCGATCCGCGCCGCACCTACGTCGAGTTCACCCTCGCGCCCAGCGGCGGGGGGACGCGGCTGACGGTGACGGAGTCCGGATTCGCGCAGGCGCCCGAGGATCTGCTCGATAGCGCCTATCAGGGCAATGTCGAGGGCTGGCGCAAGGAACTGGCCGAGCTGGCCGACTATCTCCATGCCGCGGCCTGACCCGGAGGCAGTCGCCGAGGCGGTCTTCGCCGCGCTCGCCGAGCCGACCCGGCGCAGCATCCTCGGTGCCCTCGCTGCCCGCGGGCCGACGACGGCGACCGACCTGGCAGGCCTGCTGCCGATCTCGCGGCAGGCGATCACCAAACACCTCGAGCTGCTCGCCGCCGCGGGCCTGGTACTCGCCGAGCCAGGCGAGCGCCGCCGGATCCGCTACCGCGTCAACGCGGCGCCGATGGCGATTGCCCAGTCCTACCTCGCGGTGCTGGCCCGGGACTGGGACAGCAAGCTGGCCCGGCTGCAGCGCTTGCTGGAGGCCCCGGCTCCCCAGCCCGAGGCCGCTACTCCGGACCCGGCAGTACCGGGGGGATGACCTGACGCGGCTGGGACCGGCCGGCTCGATCGCCTCTCGGCGATCGCGAACACAGAGATGGGCGCTACCGGGCTTCCGCAGTCCGCGGACGGTCCGCACTATCTAGGAGGGTGTTATGACAATCGCAGACACGGCAGTTCTGGTAACCGGTGCCAATCGCGGCATCGGGCAGGCGCTGGTCGAGGAAGCCCTGAGGAGGGGCGCGAAGCGGGTGTATGCCGGTGCGCGCCAGCCCCTGGCCCACTCCGATAAGCGCGTCACGCCCCTGATCCTGGACGTGACCGATGCTGCGCAGATTCAGGCAGCTGTCGAGAGAATCGACTCTCTCGATATCCTCATCAATAACGCTGGAGTGGCGCTTTACGATGACCTCAGCGATCGTGCCGTGCTCGAGCAGCACCTCGCTGTCAACCTTTTCGGCGCCTATGGCGTGACCCAGGCTTTCCTGCCGTTGCTGGCTGGTTCCCGGGGAGTCATCGTCAACAATCTGTCGTTGAACGCATTCGCCCCCATGCCGGTCATTCCGGCCTACTCGATCTCAAAGGCGGCCGCGTTCTCCCTGACGCAATCGCTGCGCGCTCTTCTGGCTGGGCAGGGCGTGCGGGTACATGCCGTCCTGACCGGCCCCACGGACACCGATATGTCCCGAGGCATCGACATACCGAAGGCCTCTGCCGAGTCCGTCGCGCGAGCCATCTTCGACGGAGTGGAGAACGGGGAGGAAGACATCTTCCCCGATCCCATGTCAGCGTCCATGGCCGAGAGCTGGCACAACGGTGCGACCAAGGCGCTCGAGCGCCAGCTCTCGGCGCTCGTGGCAGCAGAGCCTGTCAAGGCATAAGCAAAGACGAAGGCCGCGACGTGAGTCGGCCATCGCCGTGCTCATGTGGGTGTGTCGGAACCATACGACCGGCGGTGGCCGTGCCATCCAATGTAGTGGGGATCGAAGTGAATTCCTCCAAGGAACGGACTCGATTGATGGCGGAGCCGATGGAGCTTCTCCAGGTTGCGCGAGAGCGCTCCGCCGCCATGACGAGCGCTAGGACAGCCGCGACGGCAGCCGCGCTGACGGCGACGCTCGGGCTCGCCGCCGCATCCTGGGTCGTCGCGGTCCGGCAGATGAACGGGATGGACATGGGCGTTGCGACCCGGCTCGGCTCGTTCGCGTTCTTTGTCGCCGTGTGGGTGTCGATGATGGCGGCGATGATGCTGCCGGGCGCGGCTCCGGCAGTCCTGAGACGTGTTCATGCCAGTGGTCGGCTGCGCTCCGTGCCGTCATTCGTCGGGTCCTACCTGGCCGTCTGGGCCCTCGTAGGCGTCGCCGTGTACGCGCTGTACCGACCGCACGGCTCTAGCGCGGCGGGCGCGGTCGTCATCGCGGCAGGCATCTACGAGTTCACCCCAGTCAAGCGGCACTCTCGCCGCTGCTGCCGCGCCGGCATGCGCTCTGGATTCGAGTTCGGCCTGTACTGCGTCGGATCGAGCATCGGACTGATGGTGGTGCTGGTGGCGGTGAGTGTCATGAGCGTCATCTGGATGTGCGTGATCGCCGTCCCCGTCATCGCCCAGAAGCTCCTGCCCGCGAAAGCCGCCGTCGATGTGCCGCTGGCGCTGGCAATCGTCGGACTTGGACTACTGATCGTCATCGCGCCCTCGTCGGTTCCCGGACTCACGCCACCGATGTGAGGACGTCATCGGCGCCGGGGGTCACGCCAAGCTCTTGTAACGATAAGAAGGAGAGAAACAATGACCGCTCACGAGACCGGAACACGTGAAGAGTGGCTTGCGGCCCGGCTGGAGCTGCTCGAGGCGGAGAAAGCGTTGACGCGGCGCGGCGACGAACTGGCGCGGCGGCGGCAGGAGCTGCCCTGGGTTCGCATCGACAAGAAGTACCGCTTCGAGACCAACGAGGGCACAGCGTCCCTCGCCGATCTCTTCAATGGACGCTCGCAGCTGCTCATCTATCACTTCATGTTCGGGCCCGAGTACACGGCAGGGTGTCCGTCCTGCTCGGCGATCGCGGACGGTTTCGACGGCTCCGTCGTCCACCTCGCGAACCACGACGTCACCCTCTGCGCGGTGTCGCGGGCGCCGCTCGCGAAACTGCAGGCGTACAAGCGGCGGATGGATTGGAGCTTCCCCTGGGCGTCTTCGTTCGGCAGCGACTTCAACTACGACTTCGGGGTGGCGCACACCAAGGAGCAGTGGGAGTCGGGGGCGGTCGAGTACAACTTCCGCACGATGGACTTCCGGCCGCCGGCCGGTCAGGACAATTCCGGGCTCGACGAGTTCGCGTCGCGCGTTGAAACGGACTGGGCGACGTACAGGAGAGAAGGACCCGGCGTGAGCGCATTCGCGCTCGAGGACGGCCTCGTCTACCACACCTACTCGGCGTACGAGCGCGGCGTGGACGGCATCTGGGGCATGTACCAGTGGCTCGACCGTACGCCACTCGGTCGCAACGAGACCGGCTTCTGGTTCCGCCGCCACGATGAGTACGACAGCCAGTGACGGCAAACCAAGGACACGCAAAGGACGAGGACGACGATCAGTGACCTGCACCCGTAGTGAAGATGTCCCCGTCGGGCTCTTCGACATGGGTGCGATGGCAGGCCTTGACGGGATCGAAGGTTTCTTGTCGCTCCAGTACAGCGGTATCCGCCAGATCGGCGGGGGAAGGCCAGCTGTTCACGCGTGGTGATGGGTCGGGAAGTCGGCAAAGTCCTTCGCAGTGATGTGAGGCTGGCCGACGCGGAAGACCAGCAACGGGAACCACAGCCGAAGAGCGGAAGAACGGAAGCTTCCTCTGCCAGCAGAGCCCGCCAGCTCGTCCAGCGCCCGCCAGGCCCGTGCGAGTAGCGCAGGCTCAGGTTCGGGGAGGTGCGGAGCGGTCGACAGTCGTATCCATATAGCCGCCCAAGAATTGCAACGCCGCAGACACCAGGAACCACGCTGCCCACCCGTAGCATTTGCGCCGCTCTCGGTCAGTTCCCGCGCTGCGACCGAGAGAGAGCAGAACGAGGCCGACGCCGAGATTAAACCCGCCGGCGGCAAAGCGCACGCCCGCGACGGCACGGAGGTGCCGGGACTCCCAGGGCCTGATCAGACGCCTCATAACGGTGACAGAACGCGAGGGAGCGGTGCTGTCATCTGGTGCGTGCATCGGGACGCCTCCTGCCGCCGCCGGCTACCCGGTCGCATATCAAAATGATATCATATTAATGAATAGATCGTCAACAGCCTCGCCGGACGGGACCAGGAAGCCGACGAACGGGCCTAGTTCACGCATGCCTGCTCACAGCCAGAGACCCGGTCTGGCTCCCGCAAACCTCATCCTCCCTGCTTGGCCGGCGATGGTCCGACACCTGTGCTGAGTGCGGATCCGATTCGGAGCCGCCAGGAACTCGCTGATTGCGGATTGACCAGCAGGATTTCGAGATTGTCGTCGCTGACGCCATCGGCGTACCTGATCGTCAGGCTCGTATCCGCACTGTCGACCGGGTCCGGCGTGAACGTGGCGGTGGCTAGCCCAGCACGCGCGTCTGCCGAGTGAGTGAGGTCGGCTTCGGTGATGCTGATGGGCGGGTCATCGTCGGCCACCGCATCCAAGCCTGCGACATCACGCCCGGCGAGCGCTCGCAGATAGCAGCGGACAAGTCCGGCCTCCCCGCTGGCCGGTTCACCGTGTATGCGAAGTGGCCAGGAACATGAAGGTACCGACGTGGGCAGCCCCTGGTTCCCAATCAGCGCGTAGCTCCCAGCCCCGGCAACGCACAGCAGGCTGATGACCGCCGCAGAACCTACCCAGCGAACCCGCGGCTCAGGCATGCCGCCTGTGCCACATCATGTCCGGTCTCATGCCGTCATGCTAAGCCACCTGCCCCCCAGCTCGGTGAACGTTTTCCAGCAAGGTCGATGGACGCCCGGCTACATCAATCTGACGCTCAACGGAGGACAATGGGCGGCGCTGGGCCGACGCAGGGACCGCCAGACCCCTCTCAGATATCTAACTTAACATAATGTACATTATCGGCACTAGGGTGCGACGAATTGCATCAGGTGCAGGTATTCGGTCCTGAGCGCTCGGTGGCGGCTGACCTGCAGGTCGACGCGGTGCGGCGGATGGTCTCCGGCCAGCTCATGTCTGCTGGTTAGCGCGTTCCTGTGACCAGGGCAATTGAGGTAGCTCGTGCAGATAGCGAGCCTGACATGCATGTTGTAGCCGATCAGGGACTTAGCGCCCGCGAACCGGTCGATCGCCCGTACACGTACTGCTTCCAGGTTTCGTTGCCGAGGTGACCGGCATCCTGGATGACCAGCAGCTCGGCGTCCGGCCAGGCCCGGGACAGGCGGCGATGCTGGAGCCGTCTCAGCCCGGCCGAGCAGTTGAGTGAACACGGCATGATGGGCGTGTGGCCAGCGGCAGCGAGGCGGGATGGGAAGCGGACAGCCGCACCGTCCGCCTGGTCCGTCACGACCGGGCTACTCCCGTGGATCCCTCCCGGTGGCCCGCGACGGTCCCGGCGGTGGACCAGGTGCTGGCCGAGGGCCTGCCGCTGCCTGCGGGCCTGACGTTCCTGGTCGGCGAGAACGGGTCCGGCAAGTCCACCATCGTGGAGATGCTGGCCGAGGCCTGCGGACTGAACCCGCAGGGCGGGTCGGCCCAGGCAGCGCTGTTCAGGACCGGCGGCAGCGAGCCAGGACTGGGGCCGCACCTGATCGTCGAGCGCGGACCTGCCCGGCCCCGCTGGTCCTACTTCCTGCGCGCCGACACTATGCACAGCCTCTACAGCTACCTTGAAGACAACCACGGCGGGCACCAGGAGCGGTTCCACGAGCTCAGCCACGGCGAGGGCTTCCTGGAGATCCTGCGCACCCGGGTGAACCAGCCGGGCTTTTACCTGATGGACGAGCCCGACGCCCCGCTGTCGTTCACCGCCTGCCTCGGGCTGGCCGCCCTGCTGCACGATCTGGCGGCCGAAGGCTCCCAGGCCATCATCGCCACCCACTCACCCATCCTCGCCGCCGTTCCCGGCGCCAGCATCCTGGAACTAGGCGACTGGGGCATCCGCCCCGCCCAGTGGGAAGAACTCCACCTCGTCAGCGCCTGGCGCCGCTTCCTCGCCGAGCCCGGCTCCTACTTCCGCCACCTGCTCGATGACGACGCCAGCCAGCAGCCCCCACCCGGGTGAGCGCCCGGTGATCAGTCCGGCAGTACTCGTCGCCATTGAATACGTCGCGTTACCACTAGCTGATCCATGGGCAGCGAGGATGCTGGCGGCGGCAGGCTTCTCCCAGTCCGGCAGCACGACATGGAACGATGCGAGAGTGAACGACACCGCGGAATCCCTCGCTGACCTGACACCGCGACGAGCTCGTCCCGGCGAGGTACGCTCCGCCGCAGACCTCTGGCTGCGGGCTCGCCGGGCGTCGGTTCCGCAGATCCCGCCGCCCGTCCATAGCGACGACGAGGTCAGGGCATATTTCGAGACCGTCTTGTTCCCCTCGCAGGAACTATGGGTCGTCGCATCGCAGGGTCAGCTCGTCGCACTCATGGCACTCGGCGGAGACTGGCTTGAGCAGCTCTACGTAGACCCGGCGTGGACCGGCGGGGGCCTCGGCTCCCGGCTGGTTGATCTCGCCAAGCAGCGCCGCGCCGCCCTCGACCTCTGGACATTCCAGGCGAACCTGGGCGCCAGGAACTTCTACGAGCGGCACGGCTTCCTTGTTGTCGCCACCACTGAGGGTGACAACGAGGAAGGCGCCCCCGACGTCCGCTACCACTGGCAGCGCCCCGGTCAGTAGCTGCCGATACGTGCCCGGGTCACCAGCCGCCAAGACCACGGAGTCTCGGACAAGACCAGCCCTCTATGGGTCGCCGTTGAATACGTTGCGTTACCACTACGCAACCGGCCGTCTGTAGGCGGATCCATGTCCGGGCTGGGGCGGCGATATCGTTCGGGCGTGACAGTCGTGACATGGGCGAACGTGGACGATCCTGGACAGGCCTGCGAATTTAGGAGCAGAGGATTCGTGGTGTTGCGCGGCCTGCTCGTGGCTGAGCCGCTGCAACGAGCCCGAATCGCTGCTGAGCGAGCCGTACGCAACCCGAGCGGAATCTCGTGCGAGCGCCCTAACAACACCCTGGTGCCGCTGCGATGGGGCGACGAACTGGTCAATCTCATTCTGGCCGGCCACGTCCGGATCGGCCGGGCGGCAGGCGCCCGTGATCTGCGATGGATCTCCGGCTACGTGAGTGTGAAAGATCCGCACAGCCCGCCGCTGTGGTGGCACCAAGACTGGTGGGCCTGGGACCATCCAGTCACCTTCCAGCAAGATCCCCCGCAGATCGCGGTCCTGTGTTACCTGTCTGACACGACAGCCGAGACGGGCGCGCTTCGGATCCTGCCCGGCTCGCATGCGGCGAGCGTGCCTTTGCATTGCAAGCTGCCCGAGGCCCACAGCGACGAATCGACCGGTCTCGACCTCGACAATGCCGCCATGACCGACCAGCCGGAACAGGTCACGCTCGCGTTGCGTGCAGGAGATGCGGTCGTTACTGACTACCGGCTGCTGCATGGCACGCACGCCAACGCCGGCGAATACCGCCGGGACTGCGTCCTGCTGTCGTTCACCCCGCACTGGAGCGAGCTGCCTGCCGACATACGCGGACACCTGATAAGCCATCCAGCGCTGCCGAAAGACCACGAGCCCCGCCCGGCCACCGCGCTCGGCGCGCTCCTGCCGTCGTTCGACGGCCCCCGCCGCGACCTGCCTCTCAATCGCAACGCCCCGCCCATATTCGCGACATCACAGCCTGCCCTGTAGGCGACAAGGCCCCCAGCGCACCACCAAACCAGGCCCGAACATCCCGGCTATCCGGTAGCACTCGTCACCTTTCAATACGTTGACGCAGCCTTCTTGCGCCGACCCGCAGGCCGTGTTCAGATCAGAGGGCAGGCAGGGCAGATCAGGACCGAGACCGAACGCAACGTCTGCGACAACCCGTCAGACCTCACCGGGACATAGAGCCCTTCATCCTGCGTGAGCTTCGCGGTCCTGCCGGCGATCGCTGGGCGTGGCACCGTCCAAGACGAGTTCTGCCGATCTTGGAGGATCCGGTCCGGCTTCGAGGGTGGAAGGACATACCGTGGTCGACTCAGCGCCCGTAGAAGACCCGCCGGACAATGCCCCGGTCCGGTGATGCGTTTTATACACCGCCCGACCTGCCGGTCGATGGCGAGCATGGTGATCCGATTTACCAGCGCCCGCTCGACAATCCGACGGCGGTACTGACAGATGGCGACAACTGGCTGGTTTTGTACCAGTCGCAAGATGTGAGCGGCAACCCCATCGCGACCTCCGGCATCATCGCCCTGCCCGCAACGCCGCCTCCGTCGGGCGGATACCCCGTGGTCAGCTGGGCTCATGGCACGGTAGGCGTCGCCAGTCTCTGCGCGCCGTCCCGCGACCAGCCCAGCTCACAGGCCCACCCGATGAACGCCTATCCCCAGACGCTGCTCAACGCGTTACTGCGCCAGGGGTACGCGGTGACCATGACCGACTACGAGGGACTAGGGACCACCGACCGCACCCACCCGTATCTGCTTGGCGCATCGGAGGCGCACGGGGTGCTGGACATCGTCCGTAACGCCCGGTG
>PMSU01000080.1 GCA_003168255.1 Actinomycetota bacterium | reverse complement strand
ATTTCAGGCGCGGCATACTAGTTCCTTTTCCAGTTTCAGCGCGTAATAGGTGTCACGGCCGGACCGCTCGATGTCCTCGCAGATGACGGCGGCGAACCGGGGCGCGGGGCTGGCCGCCTCGCGCAGCAGGTCGGCCATGCCGCCGTCGCGGGGGATGCCGATCTGGGCGGTGAACTGTTCGTGGCCGGTGCCGTGCCCCCGGGCGTCGATGTCCAGGCCGCCGGACTCGATGTCCCAGTAGTACGCGGCGAGGAACATCCCGGCCGGCAGCTTGGCCTCGCATTCGCGGACCTGCCGGCGCATCGAGGCGACCGGGTCCTGCAAGGCCAGGGTGGAGGTGCGGCCGGTGAACGCTACCGGGATCGGCTGCCCGGGCCGGACCGTTCCCGCCTCGCCTGCCGCTGCTGTGCCCATATCAAAGCTCCCTGATCGCCTCGGCCTGGCGGGCGGTCACCCGCCCGGCTTCTTTTCCCTGCGCTACCCGTATTTTCCACCGGACTTTAATCCCGCCCGGCGTTTCGCTGTCATCTAGATTATACGCGAATACCTCGCCACCAGGAATGGAATCCGGTGAATTGCCCTTATCTTTTCCTGGTTCTCCCTCCGGCCCGGATGTCATTGTTCCCCCTTTAATGAATGCTTTTTCGCCGGTGCCGCCGTGGTTGCCCTTGTCCAGACGATACCCGCGCGGCGGCCGGGGCGGTGTTTCTTTACAGCGCTGCAGGCAGACGGCACGCACGCCGCAGGCGTGCCCTCACCCGCCCCTCACAGCCTGTGACGCCCGTGTGTGGCCTCTGTGAGGGGTGTGTGACAGGTCCCGTCGCCACTGTGCGGGGTTCGGGCGAGGGGGGGTGACCTGACTCCTGCGCACCGGCCGGCGGGGCCTGCCCTCCGGGCACGCAGGTAACGGGGGGGCGGCCGGCCCGGGATCGGTCCGGCGGGCTGGGATGGCGAGGGTGGGGGGCTGTTGGTGGCGGCTGTGGGCGGCGGGTCTGGCTTTGGGGGTGCGTGGTGATGGTGCGGGGTTCTCGCCGGGTATGCGGGGTGCTGGCTAGCCTGGGACGTGCGGTGGCGCTTCAGCGGATGGTCGCGTTCCATTTTCCCTTGGACAGGTGGCAGGTGCCGTCAGGGTCGACCTCGACGTCTGCGCCGCGTACGGGCAGGGCACCGTTTGCCACCCAGTGGTGGCGGATGTCGTCCAGCGTGTCCCATAGGCGGCGTGGCCCGCTCTGGTGAACGATGGGGGCTTCGTTTTCCGTGCCGGATGCTCTGGCCCATGAGCCGTCCTCGTGCAGCATCCAGGCTGTTTCCGTGCCGGTCTTCTCGTCGTGCTTGTAGCGATGCACGACACCGGGAACTGTGACTCCTAGGACGACGTCCAGTTCCCAGCCCCAGGTGACGTTCAGCACGGGGTACTTGCCCTGGCTGACGTGCTCGCCTTCGGCGTCGCGGATCTCCTTGAACATGCCGTCAAGGGGGCTGGGGCAGTCGGTTCCGTGACGGGCGGTCATGAAAGAGGCGGGGTACCATTCGACCTGCCCGGCCGCGCCGCCGTCAGGTGTCTTGTTCGCGGTGATGAGGGCCGACGTGCCAGCGAGGGAGAACACCAGCCGTCCGCCGGGCCGTAGCGCGGTCAGCCAGCTCGCCGGGATTCTCGGTGCCGACATCATGGGGACGATGCGGTCGTAGCTGCCGGGCAGTTCTGCGGTGGCATCGGCGGTCAGGATTGCCGGGTGGATTCCGATGGTGTCGAGACGTTCAGCCGCGATGCGGGTTAGGTAGGGGTCGACGTCGATGCTGGTGACGTGCCCGGCACCAAGCCGGCGGGTGAGCAGTGCGCACCCGTAGCCGGTGCCGGTGCCCACGTCCAGGACATCAGCGCCGTCGTAGATGTGAGCGTGCCGGTACATCGCCACGACCAGGCCCGGCGCGGTCGATGATGAGGTGGGCCACCCGGGGTAGGTTCGGCCCGGCTCGGCATGGTCCGCGTGGACCGCCCCGACTCTGGTTACCCTGGTTTGCCCGGTGTAGACAGCGGCCATCCATGCCCGCTCGTCGGATGGGCCGTCGCGCAACTGCCAGCCTTCGGCCTCCTCGTCCCAGTCGAACCAGCGGGGAATCAGCAGGTGCCGGGGCGTCGTGGTTACCGCGTTCCACCACCGTGAGTGGGGGTAGAGGATGCGCGCGGCGAGTTTCGCAGCGCGATCTTGCCAGGTCACTTGACCGGCTTACAGCTACTTGGCCCACAACCATCCTGGCCGTCAGGATTACAGGGCCTGTTCGGGCTACAGGAGTGCGGAGTGCACATAGTGGCGGTGCGTGCGGGGGTGGCTGCCCGCCAGGTGGGGCCGCATTCGGTGTCGCCAGGTTTGCACGGGTCTGATCCCTGGTGCCGGGCACGCTTGCCAGGGATCTGTGCTACGGCGTCGGCCATTGCCTGGCCTGCCAGGATGTCGGCCAGCGGTGTGTGCAGGACGTTACCGGCGGTCATCCAGCGGGCGAAGACGCAGGGCCACACGTCCCCTGTGGGGGAGATGGCGGCGACACCGTGACCGCAGTTGCCGCAGAGTTGGGAGAGGGTGGGGACCGGTGATCGGACGCCTCGCCCGATCTGGCGCAGGTGGTCGAGGCCGATGCTGCGGACTCCGAGGGCTTCGAGTTCTACGCGTGCCTGGTCTGTGCGCTGGGTGCCGTCCAGGCTAATGATGCCGGCCCGCAAGGGGATTCCCCGGCGGATGGCCTCGGCGATGTTGGCCCGGGTTTTCGCGTGGCTGCCGCGGCGCTGGGTGATGGCGTCGTGCTGTGCGGGTGAGTCGGAGTACCAGGAGGTGGCGAGGGAGACGCGGGGGCAGGCGAACAGATCCCACCACGTCTCTTTGACGTGCAGGAGGTTGGTGTAGACCTCGACAGCGAGCCCGCCGCCGATGGCGTGGCGGAGCAGGGACGCGAACTGCGGGTGGGCGGTCGGCTCGCCCCCGATGAACTGCACCATCGACACGTCCAGCGCGGCGGCCTGGTCGATCACCGATCGCCAGTCGGTCTCCATCATGGTGCCGTGGCTGCCCTGGGGTGAGCTGCCCGCGTAGCAGTGGGTGCACGCGAGGGGGCACCGGCCGGTGAGTTCTAGCCAGAGGAAATCGGCCGTAGCGGCTGTATTACGCACGGTATCGACGGTAGCACTTGCTGCGCTGTCCTGACTGTGACCTGCGGGAAGGGGCGGGGTTAGCGTCATGTCTGGCCTCCTGCGTGCTGAGGGATTACGGATTTGTTCGTGTGGTGGCTGGGGTGCGAGGTTGGCGATGCACTCTCCACTGTGGTGGTATCGCTGGCGGGTCATACGGCTGTCATGTTGGCTGGAGTGCTGGCCTTGGCCTGGTTGCGCTGCGCTGGCGTGCGGCTATGCGCGCCCGTTCCGCCTGTGCCTTGTTCCCGAGCAAAGCACGCACACGCTTGCGCTTGCCCTTGTTGCGATGGTGCCACCAGAGCCAGACGTTCAGGATTGCGGCCAGCGTCAGCACGAAGGCATTCCACCAGAAGTGGTACAGCGCAGCATAGAACGCCAGGCTCCCGTACATGTCTGTCGAAAAGAGCACAGCCTTTGGCGATAATGGCCCGAATCTCTTTTCGTCGTACAGCCCGAGAGTTTCCGCGATCACGACCACTGCTGTTGTAACGACGTCAGAGGAAAGTGTCTGCCCTATTGCCATCTGTTCTTCCCGGTTAGGTTTGTATCGGTGGCTGGTATGGTGGCGGGAGGTATCGCAGTTCCACTTGGCGCATCTGGGATAGCAGTTCGTCGGGATTAAACGCGCTGAGGATGGTGCCCTTCGGCACGTTGAATTTCGGATAAGCCCAGTAACAACGGCTCGCGACGCCCCACATCACAAGCCACAGCGGGTTATCGTGATCGATGGAAGCCGCAGTTTCAAACTGCGGCGAATCATGGTGCGGTCGCATGATTATCACGCAAAGACGAGTAGTTCCGCGCGTGGCCGTACGGCGGATGGCTGCGAGACATGCAGATGCAGAAGACCAAAAACGATCTTTCCACCGTCGCATGGGCGGCATCCCCATTCGTCGGCTATGGCATCGACAAGCATTAGCCCCCGTCCGTGCTCGTCATCCTCACTGACGTCGAACCTGACCGGCAAACGCGGGTCATGATCAATGACGCCAAGTATCAGGATGCCCGCGTCCAGCTCACAGACGATCTTGATGATGTCTGACCGAGTGGCGTGAATAGCCGCATTAGTTATCAATTCGGACATAATTAGCAAAGCGGAATCGAGGTAATCTTCCAAGCCGTGCGCGATCAATGCGATACGCACCCAGGAGCGCGCCCACCCTGCGGACTGGGGGCGGTTGGACACGGGGTAGGTGTATCTCACCTGCGGCACGGTGGGTCTCCTTGACGGGCTGGAAGGCGGTACCGGTGCCGGAGCGATACACGGGACGCTCACGGGGTTGAGCGTCCCCTCACAGCACCGGTCCGCCGTCTTGGAAGTTCAGGTTTGCTCGTTGGCCGCCAGCGATTCGGCGCGGATGATCTGGTCCCGCAAATCGAAAGGGTCTTCACCTTTAACAGGCGCAGGGTCGCCCGGCGGGGCGTCGGCACGCCGGGCGTAAACCAATCCGGAAACAGCGCGCCAGCAGTGCCACGTCGGAAACTCGCGCTGCACATCGGCAAGCGTCGGCTCATCGGCTGAATTGCTCACCGGTCACTCGCTGTCGGCTGTGCGCAGCACACGGGCGAGATTGGCCGCAGCAGTGGCCACGTCATCGCATCCGGCGATTCTCTCCGCCCACGACCACCAATAGGAGCCACCCTGCACGTACACCTTCTCGGCCAGGGAACATGCTTGGGGGTTGATGACGTCAAGGTATGGCAGTCGGTCGCCCAGCGTCCGTACGTTCGCCTGAAGGCCGTACGCGGCCAGCTCTGCGCCGAGTCTCTCCAGGTCGGCTGTGTCCTGAGTCTGCGTGTCGGTGGCCTGCATGCCCCTGCTCTCTCGGGTCGGCTGTAGGTACTCCACAGCCTGTCGCCGCAGGACTACGCTCGGAAGGGCTAGGACGCCTACCGGCAACGTCAGGCGCCTACCGGCAAGGCTGGACGGCTACCGGAAAGCTCGGTGTGTCACCCGGAAACCCCGTGAAAGAGAGCCACATGGGCGGCAAGCGCGATCTCGATCCCTCCGCGTCACCGTTGCATTTCTTCGGCGCGGAGGTCCGCCGTGCCCGCGAAGCGGCCGGGATGACGTTGGCGGACCTGGGCGCGGGGGTCCCGTGTGACGCGTCTACGGTGTCCAGGATCGAAGCGGGGGACCTGGCTCCGACCGAGCGTTTCGCTGAGGCGTGTGACGAGGCTTTCCCACACATGACGGGCTGGTTCTCGCGGTTCTACCACGATGCGCGCAAGTGGGGGGACGGGCCATATCCCCCGTGGTTCCGGCCGTTCGTTGAGCATGAAGCGAAGGCCAAGACACTGCGCAGCTTTGAGCACTCGCTCGTTCCTGGTCTGTTGCAAACACGCGGGTACGCTCGTGCGGTACTGTCCACCCGGCCGAACACCACCGAAGACGAAGTTGAGCAACTCACAACCGCCCGGCTCGACCGGCAGGCGATCTTGGAACGTGACAGCCCGCCGTTGCTGTGGTGTGTGATTGATGAGGCCGTGCTGCGCCGTGATGTGGGCGGCAACAAGGTGATGCATGATCAGCTACTGCACCTGGCGTACGCATCCGACCGGCCCAACATCACGGTCGAGGTGATCCCCTACGGCACTGGCGCGCATAGCGGACTGCTCGGTGCGTTCGTTATCGCGGACTTCGCGGACGCGCAAAGTATCGTGTACCTAGAGACGACCAACGGTGGTCAGATCGTGGAGAAGCCGTCCGCCGTCGAGGAGGACGGGTTGATCTTCGATAGCCTGCGTTCGGATGCCCTGCCCCGGCGGTTGTCTCGGGACCTGATCGTGAAAGTAGCTGAGGGAGTATGGACCTGAACCGCGCTGTATGGCGCAAGAGCAGACGTAGCGGCAACAACGGCGGTAACTGCGTAGAGGCTGCCAGCCTGACCGACGCCGTTGCCGTCCGTGACAGCAAGGACCCTGACGGGCCCAAGCTCGTCATCTCGCCGACCGACTGGAGAGCGTTCACGGCCAGCGTGCGCGCTGGCCGGTTCGACCTGACCTGAGCCGTGCTCGGCTAGGTCACCGCTGTGGGGGGCATCTTCGTGTCTGAGGGTGCCCCCCATGCGTCTCTGGGTGGGTGTACGGCGCTGGGAGCTACTCGGAGCCGGAAGATCGCGTACGCCGGCGCCGGGGGGGCGGGTGGGCCGGCCTCCTGTAGAAAGGTCATTTCCACAGGAGCGGGGCCTGGCGGGATGTGTCGGGGGTTTAATGTCCTTCCGTTCGGCTAGGTCTCCTTGGGGGCTAAGACTGCGCGGTATCGCCCGGTGCGTGGGTGTGGGGTGGAGCCGTCGTTTCAGAGTTGGGCGGTCCATGTGATGACCAGGCGTCGGGCGGTGCCGGCGGGTGCTGGCTGGAAGGATTTATTCTGTCGCCCTAGCACGCACAACTCTTCGTGATCATGGGACGGGAAGCGGATGGCACGGGCAGAGGCGCGCGGCGGGCACGTGCTGGTCGCCCCGGACAAGTTCAAGGGCACGCTTACTGCCGCCGAGGCTGCCGCGCACGTGACCGCCGGGCTGCGCAGTGCCCGCGGGGACCTGGCAATTCAGCAGGTCCCCGTTGCCGACGGCGGGGACGGGACGGTGGCGGCGGCGGTCGCCGCCGGTTACCGCTCAGTCCGCCAGACCGTGCGGGGACCGACCGGGCAGCCGGTCAGCGCCGAGTTCGGCTGGCAGGACGGGACCGCGATCATCGAGGCGGCGCAGGCGTGCGGGCTGACCAGGCTGCCCGGGTCGCCGGCTCCGCTGACCGCGACGAGCTTTGGAGTCGGCGAGCTGATCGCGGCCGCAGCGTCCATGGGCGCACGGCGCATCGTGCTCGGCCTCGGCGGGGTGGCCAGCAGCGACGGCGGCGCTGGAATGCTTCAGGCCCTTGGCGGCAGGCTGCTCGACCAGGCAGGCAATGAGCTGCCGCCGGGCGGCGCGGCGCTCGCGGCGCTGGACCGGATGGACCTGACCGGCATCACCCTGCTGTCCGGCATCGAGGTGCTGGTCGCCTCCGACGTGGACAACCCGCTGCTCGGCGGGCACGGCGCCGCAGCCGTGTACGGCCCGCAGAAGGGCGCGTCAGCCGCGGACGTCCCGGTCCTGGAGGCTGGGCTTGCCCGCTGGGCGGATATAGCCGAACGTGCACTCGCCGGGCTAGCGCACACGCAAGGATGGCAGTACGGACACGAACAATCACAGCGGGTCACCCGGCTCAGAGATGAGCCGGGCGCGGGCGCTGCCGGGGGACTCGGTTTCGCCGCGCTCGCCTTCTTGGCCGCCCAGACCCCCCCCGGGATTGAGCTGATACTCGACATGATCTCCTTTACCCAGCGACTCGCGGGGGCTCGGCTGGTCATCACCGGCGAGGGGGCGCTGGACCCCCAGACGCTCCGCGGCAAGGCTCCGGCCGGGGTCGCGCGCGCCGCAGCGCGCCTGCCTGTCATCGCGGTCGCCGGCAGCTGCACGCTCACCCCCGCGCAACTGCGCGGGGCCGGCTTCGATGCCGCCTACGCCCTCACCGACATCGAGCCCGATCTCGACCGCTGCCTGGCCAACGCCGGGCCGCTGCTCGAGGAAGCAGCGCGCAGGCTCGCCGCCGACTGGCTGCCGCCGACCGGCCCTGGTGAGGCTACGGCGGGTCCGTCATGAGCTACGACCTCGTGATCAGGTCACGCCGGGTCGTGCTCCCCGGCGGCGTGCAGGCTGCGGCCGTGGCCGTTCGGCAGGAAAAGATTGTGGCGATCGCCGACTACGGCGCGCGGCTGGGCGCGGCTCGCGATGACGACCTTGGCGATCTCGTCCTGCTGCCCGGCTTGGTGGACACGCACGTGCACGTGAACGAGCCGGGCCGGACGCAGTGGGAGGGCTTCGAGACCGCCACCAGGGCGGCCGCGGCCGGCGGGGTCACCACCATCTGCGACATGCCGCTGAACTCGCTGCCGCCCACCCTCACCGCGTCGGCGCTGGCGGCCAAGCGGGCCGCGGCGGCGGGCAAGTGCGCGGTGGACGTGGCATTCTGGGGCGGGGCCGTTCCCGGCAGCCAGCCTGAGCTGCGGGCGCTGCACGAGGCCGGCGTGACCGGGTTCAAGTGCTTCCTGGCCGACTCCGGGGTGCCGGAATTCCCGCCGCTCGATGCGGCGGGCCTGCGGGCGGCGATGGCCGAGCTCAACGGCACCGGCGCGGTGCTGGCCGTGCATGCCGAGGACCCGGCCGAGATCGGCGGCGCGTCGGGGCCCGACTACTCGTCCTTCGTGGCGTCCAGGCCGCCGCGGGCCGAACGCCGCGCCATCGAGACGGTCATCTCGGCGGCCGCGGGCACCGGGGCACGGGCGCACATCGTGCACCTGTCCGCCGCCGAATGCGTCGCCATGATCAGCGGCGCGAAAGGAGCGGGCATCGCGCTGACCGCGGAAACCTGCCCGCACTACCTGTTCTTCGCCGCCGAGGAGGTGCCGCCGGGCGGAACCGAGTTCAAGTGCTGCCCGCCGATCAGGGACGCGGTCAACAGGGAGGCGCTGTGGCGCGGGCTCGAGACCGGCGCCATCGACTGCGTTGTCTCCGACCATTCGCCCTGCCCGCCCGAGCTGAAGCGGCGGGAGTCGGGTGACTTCGGCGCGGCGTGGGGCGGCATCGCGTCGCTCCAGCTCGGGCTCTGCGCGGTCTGGACTGCCGCGCGGCGGCGCGGCCGGACGCTGGCCGACGTGGCCCGGTGGATGGCCGCCGGTCCCGCCGCGCTGGCCGGCCTGCCCGGCAAGGGGGCGATCGCGGCCGGCTGCGACGCCGACCTGGTCGCGTTCGATCCCGAGGCGAAATTCACCGTCCGGGGCGCCGACCTTCAGCACCGCAGCCCGGTCACCCCATACGAGGGCCGCGTGCTGGCCGGGGCCGTCCGGCAGGTCTGGCTCCGCGGCCAGGTGATCACCCTGGCCGGCCGGCCCGCTGGCCGCCTGCTGCGCAGGGGAGAAAATGACGGTGGCTGACCCTGCCGCGTCCGGTCAGGCCGGACTGCCCGATCTCGCGTCGCGCGCGCTCCGCGGATCTGTGGTGGCGGCCAGCGACGAATTTTTTGCCGAACGGGACCACTTGATCAAGCCGGATGCGCCGGCCCATCAGGCGCGGACGTTCGGTCCCAAGGGACAGCTGTACGACGGCTGGGAGACCAGGCGCCGGCATCTTCCCGACGGCTCGCTGCCGGCGCCTGGTGCCCATGACTGGGCGGTGATCCGGCTCGGCGCCCCGTGCGTCGTGCGCGATGTCGTGGTGGATACCGCGTTCTTCACCGGCAACCATCCGCAGTCCTGCTCGGTCCAGGCATGCGCGATGCCCGGCTACCCGGGGATCGCCGACCTGGCGAGCGCCGACTGGGAGGAGATCGTGCCGCGCAGCCCGGTGGCCGGCGACCGGGAGCATGTGTTCCCGGTGGCGGGGGCCCGGCGCAGGACGCACGTGCGGCTGAACATCTTCCCCGACGGCGGGGTGGCCAGGCTCCGGGTACACGGCGAAGTGGTGCCCGACCCTGCCCTGGTCACCGGCCTGACCGTCGACCTGGCCGCGGTGGAGCTCGGCGCGGACATCGTGGAATGCAGCGACCGGTTCTTCTCCGCGCCGCGCAACACCATCTCCCCCGGCCTGCCCGCGGTGATGGGCGAGGGCTGGGAGACCAGGCGCCGCCGGGGCGAGGGGAACGACTGGCTCATCGTCCGGCTCGCCGCCGCCGGGGTGGTGCGGCTGGCCGAGATCGACACCCTGCACTACAAGGGGAACGCACCCGGCGCCGCTTCGCTGTCGGGGATCGACGCGCGTGTTGCGCCGCTGGCCGACCCTGATGCCTGGTTCGGGCTGCTGCCGCGGACCCGGCTCCAGCCAGACACCGCGCACCGGTTTCTTGTCGATGGGACGGCGGCCACCCACGTGCGGCTGGACATCTTTCCCGATGGCGGGGTGGCCCGGCTCCGGCTGTTCGGCTCGCTGACCGCAGACGGGCTCGCCGACCTTCAGCGCCGCTGGCAGGAGACCCGGTGAGTTCCTTGCAGCCATGAACTCCTTGCGTTACCGGGCACAATGGTCTACCGACGACGCCCGCGTTGGTTTACCGGCCCAGCCCGGTACCGGCGCGGTAGCGGCGGGGCTCGCGTCGTGTGGCCGACGACGGTCATGAGGGCTTGGAGGTGCAGCGGATGCCCGGTGCCGGGGACCAGCGTAAGCGGATGCCGGCGATGGCCCGCCAGCGCCGGCGGCGGCGCGATGAGCTGAGCCGGCTTGCGGGTCCGGCATCCCAAAAGGTCTATGTCAGGCGCGTGACGCCGCCCCCGCGGCGTCCGGCGGCCGGTCCGGCTGGCCGCGCTGGTCATGCTGGTATGGCTGCCCATGGCGGCGTGGGCGCCCGCCGCCGCCGCAACGGGCGGCTGGCCTTCGCTGCCGCTGGGTAGCCTGCGGGCGTGGCTGACCGGACCGGGGCCAGCGCCCCGGCCCCCGCATCAGGCCTGGGGCACGGCCGCCGGGCTGCATCATCAGGTGCCAGCCTGGGCGACGCGGGCGGGCCGGGGCCGGGGGCGGCCTCCCGGTAAGGGCCGGGGGCAACTGCCTGCCTACCGCCCGCACGCAGCGACGACGCCCCTATACCGCACCGGGCCTGGCGGGCAGGCCCGCTTTGTCAGCTCAACCAGCCGGCTGTTGCCGGCTGCCGCGACCGCCCAGTCCAGGGTGTACCAGAACGCTGACGGTTCCCGCACCGAGTTCGTGTACCCCGGCCGGTCAACGGCGGTCCTGGACACCGGCCCGCATTCGTACTGGCGGCTGGATGAGGCCTCGGGGACGACGGCGGCCAGTTCGGTGCTGGCCAACGAGGGTACCGACAACGCGACCTACTCCGGCGTGACGCTGGGCAAGCCGGGGCCGCTGGCCGGCTCGACAGCTACTGCGGCATCGTTCAACGGGACCTCCTCCTATCTCAAGCTCCCGACCAACCTGGTGTCCGGCGCGAGCTACCAGTCGCTGGCCGTGTGGTTCAAGACCACCACGATCAACGGAGTGATCTTCGGCTCGTCGGCGGACCCGATCACCGATTCGAGCACCCCGCGCAACTACACGCCCAACCTGTACGTGGACAGCCACGGGAACCTGCGCGGCGAGTTCTGGAACGGCAAGGCCACCCCGATCACCTCCAGTTCGGCGGTGACGGACGGGAACTGGCACCTGGCGGTGCTCACCGCCGCGGGCGACACGCAGACGCTCTACCTCGACGGACGGGTGGTGGGCAGCTTGTCGGGCACGGTGAACAACGCCGCCGCCCTCAAACACGGCACCCACCTGCGCACCCCCGGCAGCAACCAGAACGCGACCGTCACCAGCGGCCACACCCCCCGGGCGTGGAGTGCCGACGGCATCTCGTTCACGGCCGGGACAAATCTCTACGAGAAGATCGTCCAGTTCGATTTAGAGTGCCTAATGCCGCACCGGATGACACCTTCCTAGCCCGAAGTTACGTCGTCCAGGTGGTACGGATACCGGTGTAGACCTGGGCAAACGATGGACGGGCTGAGTTGATGTTCTGGCTACATGCCGCTCTCCGGCGCGGCGCCTGGGCCGTCCGTCGATGATCAACTTAGTACCACGCCCGAGGCTTGCTGGATCTTTCTGGCTACGAATTCGCAACTGAAAGCAGCGTTTCCACAGCTCAGATGCCCTTTTCAAGCGACACGCCAACGTAAGTTGAGCCTAGCTGGGAGCGAGGTGATGGTAGGCCGCCATCGCGGCGTCCAGCGCGTCATCCTCGGAGGGCAGCGTTCCGGCCTGCTTGATCGCGGATTCGCTGAGCCGTGCGGACAGCGCGGGATCGTCGAGCACCGAGAGCACCGCCGCGGATAGTGCGGCTGCATCTCCTGGCGGGATCAGCAGCGCGGCATCTTCCCCGGTGAGGTCGGGAATTCCGCCGACCCGGGAGGCCACCAGTGGCTTGCCTGCCCGCAGCGTCTCCTGCACGATCAGCGGCTGCCCCTCCCAGACGCTCGGCAGAACCACGACGTCCGCGGCCGCCAGCAAGGCAGGCACGTCGTCGCGGTGGCCGAGGAAACGCGACCTTACCTGGCCGGCCTCGGCGCGGCGGGCTAGCTCGGCTTGCAGCGGTCCCGTCCCGGCGATCACCAGCAGCGGCGCAGGGCCACGGTCCTGCCAGTGACCTGCGGCCTCGACGAGGGTGTCGAGGCCCTTCTGCGGGGCCAGTCTGGCCACGGCGAGAATGACGGGGGCGCGGCCGATGCCGAGTTCGGATCGCAGTCCGGCAAGGGTTTCCGCGGAAACGTCCGGCGGGGCAGGCGGGGCGGGCACCACGGCGCGTGCCACGTTGCGGGCACCGAGCCTGCGCATCCGCGCCTCCAGGTCACCGGACACACAGAGCACCTGACCGGCTTTGCGGGCGACGAGGTGCTCGAGCAGCCGGTACACAGCGCCGGCCGGGCCGCCGGCGGGCGCGGCATTGTGCACGGTGACGACCAGGCCGGGCCGTGCCGTGCCACTGCCAATCGCGAGCGCGGCCAGGGCACCCGCCCGCAGCCCGTGCGCGTGCACGATATCGGGCCGCGACCTGGCCAGTAGGCGGCGCAGCCGCAGGACCGCGGCTAGATCGCGCGACGGCCGGGGACGGTCGGCGATCTCAACCGCCGCGAAATGTGGTACTCCCGCGTCGCTACGCGTTCCCGCGGGAACGCCGGCCGGGGGACCCTCACGCGTTCCCGCGGGAACGCCGCCCGGGGAACCTTCACCTGTTCCCGCAGGAACGTCGGCCAACGTGTCGTCCCGCGTTCCCGCGGGAACGTCGGTTGTGATCGTGGGTCGCGCTTCCGCGGGAACGGCGGGCGTGGTCCAGGTCGCGGCCGGGGCGTACACGCTTACGACCACGCCGCGGCGGGCCAGGCCGTCGGCCAGCATCCGGACATGCCGCGCCGTTCCACCCGCGGACGTGCCGAGAACGTAGGCGACCCTCATCGCGCCAGCCTCGACTTGGCACGGGATGCGAGCGACCGCACCTCTCCCCCGTCGAGCGCGAGGACAACCAGCGCGAAGGCCAGCGCCGCGCAGGCGGAGGCGAGCAGGACGACGGCCACGTTCGGCAGGAAGCCGTTGAGCCGCAGCGCCGCGGACACCCCAGTCCCGGCGGCCGCGCCGGCCAGTGCGGCCGCCAGCCCGGCCGCGCCGGCCCGCGTGACGCCGTGCAGCACGGCGCGGCCGCGTGCCCGCCGAACGGCGCGGAGCAGCGCGACCCCGGCTACGGTCAGGCCGACGGTGTTGCCGAGCCCGAGAGCAGGCACCACCCAGTTGCCGGGAACCAGCGGCACGATCACCAGGTCGGCCGCGATCACCAGGAGCCAGCCGCCGGTGACCGCTGCCGCCGCGATCCTGGTCCGCCGGCAGGCGAAGAGCACCCGGGACAGGTTCGCGGCCAGGCCGAACCCGGCGAGGCCGGGCGCGAACGCGGCCAGCGCCCAGGCCAGCTCGCGGGCCTGGGCGTGGTCGGCACCCGTGTTATGGGAGAGGAATACGCGAGCGGCCGGAACGCAGGCGCCTGCCAGCAGCGCGACCCCGAGCCACGATACGAGGGCGGCGGCGCGCGTGGAGGAGGCGGCGGCAGCGTCGAAGTCCGGAGTACTGGCCGGGCTGGCCTCCGCCGCAGCAGGACCGGCCCCCGCAGCAGCAGAGCTGGCCCCGGCACGACCCGGGCTAGCTACCGCGCCGGCCGGGCCAGCCACCCCATCGGCCGGGCTAGCGTCCGCATCGGCTGCGCCAGCCTCCGTGCTGACCCGCGGACCGGGCATCTCGGTCCCGGCGGGTGTCCGCTCGTCTGCCGCGGACGCGGAGAGTACCGGGAACGCGCTGGTCGCGATCGGCACCGCGAGCACCGCGTAAGGCACGAAGAACACCTGCCAGCCGTAGTTGTAGAGCACCAGGGCGCCCGAGCCGCCGCGGGCGTTCGCGAGCACGATCACCACGACCGTACTCACGTTCTGCGCGACCACGGCCGCGATTCCCGCCAGGGCGAGAGCCCGCACCCGAGCACCCACACCTGGCGGGAACCGCAGCGTCGGCCGCAGTCGCAGCCGGAGCCGGTGTACCGGGGCCAGGGCAGTGAGGGCGAGCGCGGCCACGCCGGCGGTGGTGCCGACCGACAGCATGAGTTCCGCGGAATGCGGCAGGTCGCCCACTCCGTGACCGTGGTCGAGCGGCACGAAGGCGAAGTACGCGGCGGCCACGACGATGCTGGACAGCACCGGCGCGAGTGCCGGGAAGGCGAACCTGCGGTGCGCCTGGAGGATCCCGTAACCGACGACGGCCAGCCCGTACAGCACGATCTGCGGCGCGAACACGGCGAGCATCCGTGAGCCGACCGCGAGCATGGTCGCGTGCGGGCATCCTGGCGTGCTGGCCAGCAGCAGCGAGGCTACCGGTCGCGCCGCCGCTAGCACGGCGAGGCTGACCGGGACGAGCAGCAGCAGGGTCCAGGTGAGCATCGCCGATGATGTCTGCCGCGCCTCGGCCTTCGCACCCGCCAGCGCCGGGCCGGCCAGCACGGGCACCACCATGCCGGTGAGGGCGCCGCCCAGCACGATCGCGTAGATGATGTTGGGCACCTGGTTGGCGGTCGCGTATGCGGTGCCCAGGCAGGAGGCCCCCACCGTGTGGGCGAACACGAGCTGCCTGCCGAACCCGACAATGTTCGCCACGCCGGTGATCACGCCGATCAGCACGGCGGGACGGCCGATCCCGCCGGCGGCACGGCCAGCCTTTGTCACTGTCCCCCGGTCGGTAGCCGGTACGGTCACGGGAAGTCTGCTGCGGCCTGTTCCGGTACGACCACGGGGGGCCACGCGCCCGCCTCCGTGCCCTGGTCAGCCGCCGGCGGCGCCGCCTGATCCCCGGCAGCCGCCGGTGCGGCGGCCCCCGCCGCCGGCCGGCGGCCGAGCATGTCGAGCCAGCGCAGCGGGGGTGTCTGCTCGATTACCTTGGTGAAGCTGATTACCTCGCTGGCCGCGGTCAGGCCGGCGATCCCGGCGAGCAGCGTGATCCTTGCCGTCCGGGGCAGGCTGGCCGCGGCGGCGGCGCCGAGCATGCCGCCGAGCGCGTTGGCGCCCGCGTCACCCAGCATCGCCCGCTCCGCCAGGTCCTCGGGCAGCAGCGCCAGCGCGGCGCCCGCGGGCCCGGCGATCGCGCGGCAGGCCACGATCCGGGCCGGCCCCGGTGCGCCGGCCGCGAGCAGCGCGCTGCCTGCCAGCGCCACCTTGATCGCCCGGCCAGGGCGCAAGTCGAACAGGTTGAGCAGGTTCGCCCCGCCGGCCGTCAGGCCCGCATTGATCACGATGTCTACCGGCGAGCCGCCGAGCAGCGCGGCCGCGGTCACCCCCGCCGCGCCGATACCGACGATCTTCACGGCGCCGCTCGTCACCTCGCCCCTGGCTAGGGCGCCGAGGTGGCCGCGGAATCCGCGCCGGTCCCCGCTTCCGGCCAGATCGTCATAACAGCCGAACGCCGCTGCTCCTGCCCCCGCAGCAGCCAGCGCAGCGCGGGCACGACCAGGCAGGCCTGGAGTTACCGCCGCGACAGCCACCGCTGCCACCGCGGCGGCGGGTCCCTCCACCAGGGTGACCTGCTCGCCCCGGTGGTTGGTCCGCGCCCAGGTGTCGCGCCCGCCTGGTGGCCTGCGGGACAGCGCGGCGTAGGCGGCGCGGCCAGCGGCGGCCGATAGGACGGTGCTGCCGAGCCCGGCCATGACGCTCCCCCGGCGGCTCATGCCTTCCCCTTCGACGGCTTCTTGCCCGAGGCGGAAGTCTTCGTGCTCTTCCCCTGCGACCCCGTTGTCGTGGTGGGAGTCACCGAGGCCGACGGGGTGGGCGCCGGGCTTGGCGCTGCCCCGTTGTTCCCTGGCCCCACGCCATAGCTGCCGGCCTTGTGACCGGTCAGCGCCAGCGCCAGCGCCTGGACTGTGACGATCTGGCCGCTGACCATGTCGGCGTCGTCCACGCTCGATATCTGCCCGGCTGCGGTGCTGCCGCGCAGCGCGTCGATCGCGCTGCCTGACACCGAGCCGCTGATGGAGCCGGCCATCACGGTGCCGAGACCCGCCATGTTGAGTCCCTGGGCGAGGGTGATCAGGCTCTGGTTAGCCGGGTCGGAGTCACCGCCGGCCGGCGGTGTAGACGGCGTGATCACCATGGCGAGAGTGGCCGGGACGGACGGCTGACCGCTGATGCTCAGCAGGCCGGCCTGCGCATAGCTGGCCAGTACCTCCTGACCATTGCTGGACTGCTTGCCGGTATCGCCGGACTGGTTGCCCGCCGGGTCCGTAGTGCCACCCGCCGGGTTGTCCTTGGTCAGGATCGCGCTGCCGAGCAGCTCGGCGGCCTGCTGGAGCGGAGTCCCGTTGCTCAGTCCGGAACCCGACTGCACCAGCGTCTGCACGAGCGAACTCAGGAACTGCTGGTTGTTGGCGCTAGCGTCGAGCAGCTTGGGCTGGAGGCTGACCTGGCCGGTGACGGTGGCTCCCGCCTGGCGAAGCGCCGACATCATGCCGCTCACCACCGTCCCGGGCGCGCCGGGCGCCGTCACCAGCACCACGCGCTGGCCGTCCAGCAGGCCGTCGAGCAACCGCGCCTCGTCAGCCTGCGCGAACGCCTCCGCGCCGTTCACCTGCTGCTGAAGCAGCACGTCCTGCGCGTGCGCATTGTCATATTCGCTCTTCACCTGGTTCGACGTTTTTTGCAGCACGTCGATCGCGGTCCCCTGTAGCTCCGTGGAGCCGAGCACGATCCCGATCGCCAGGGCAAGGAACACCGCGACGATGGAGACCACGTGGTAACGAAAATTAATCACTAGAGCAGTCCGGTCAGCCAGTAGACGAAGGAATCCCACTTGGAACCGAAGTATCCGAGCAGGATCGAGCGCGCGGGCGAGAATCCCACGGCCACAACGATGGTCACGCAGGCGGCAAGCACGAGCAGGAGCAGGCCCCATCCTGAGATGCGGCTGCGGTACAGCTGGCTGACCCCCTTGGGCTCGACCAGGGTACCGCCGACCCGGAGCCGGGTAAGGAATGTGCTTGCCGCCCCCGACCGCCCCTTGTCGAGGAACTCCACCAGCGAGAACCGGGTGCCGACCGCGACGATGAGGCTGGCGCCCTTCTCGTCCGCCAGCAGCAGCGCCACGTCCTCGCTGGTCCCCGCGGCAGGGAAGAGCACGCAGGGCATGCCCAGGTCCTGCACCCGGGCCAGGCCGGGTGCCCTGCCGTCCCGGTAGGCATGCACGACAAGCTCGGCGCCGCAGCCCAGCGTCTTATCGGAGACCGAGTCCATGTCGCCCACGATGATGTGCGGCTTGTGGCCGGCCTCGATCAGCGCATCCGCGCCGCCGTCCACGCCGATCATGATCGGCTTGTACTCGCGGATATAACCCCGCAGCACCGACAGGTCCTCGCGGTAGTGATAACCCCGTACCACGACGAGCACGTGCCTGCCCGTCAGCTTGGTCCGCAGCTCGGGAACCCCGACGCCCTCGATGAGCAGCTCGCGCTCGCGCTTGAGGTACTCCATCGTGTTGGCGACGAACGCCTCTAGCTGGGTGGCGAGGCCCACCTTGGCCTGGGCCTCGGCCTCGGCTACAGAATCCTTATCCTGCAGCGTGCCCTTGGCGATGATCTCGTCTGCCAGGTACAGCGTGTCGCCGTCGAGCCAGACCGTCTGGCCGTCCGACACCCGGGCGAACACGTCGGGTCCCACGTCATCAACCAGCGGGATGCCTGCCTCTATCAGCAGCTGCGGACCCATATTGGGGTAGCGGCCGGTGATGCTGGGCGAGACGTTCACCACCGCTGCTACATGGCAGCTGATCAGCGCGTCGGCACTCACCCGGTCCAGATCCCGGTGATCGATGATGGCGACGTCACCGGGCGAAATCCGCTTGGTGAGATTCTTGGTCCGGCGGTCCAGGCGCGCCGCACCGATCACCCCGGGCAGGTCATCCGACCTGCCACGGCGTGCCCAGGGGAGCAGACGGGATGGGGACTTCATCGCGTTACTATCCTGCCAGACAGGCCGGGTAGCAGCGGCCACAGTTGCCATTACGGCGTGTTACCGCCGGTGTACGGGCGAACCGTCCTGACCGGTCTTGGACGAGCGCGACCATCTCCCCGCTCCGGGTATCGTCGCAGATACTGCCCCTGCTCCGTCCGGTTCAGACTGGTATGGCAGGGTAGTAAATGGCGGCCAGAACGCGGCAACCAGAACGGAGCACCCGCGCCCTGATCAGCGATGGGAACCACCGGCCCCCGAACGGCATTGAGGCCATCGGGGGGCGCGTTGCGTGTGCGTCGGCTCGCCACTCTGTTGCCCCGCGAGAGCCAAGCGGCCCCGGGTTCCCCGGCGGCCCGCCACTTTCGGAGGAGGACGCGGAGGCCCACGTCCACGGGATCTGCTTCAAGACGGGCCCGCCAGGACTCGTCGGCGTAGAACTCGAGTGGCTGGTCCGCGACCGTCGTGATCCCGCGCTCCGCGTCCAGGCGGACCGGATCGTGCGGGCGGTGACCGGCCTCACCACGGGGGACCCCCCCGCCGTCCTGCCGGGCGGGGGAACACTTAGCACCGAACCAGGCGGCCAGCTGGAGCTCAGCTCCGCGCCCGCCCCCAGCCTGGCCAGCTGCATTGCAGCAGCCGGCGCAGACCTTGACACGCTGCGGGATGCGACCCGCGCGGCGGGCCTGCAACTCTCCGGTCACGGCCTGGACCCACTCCGACCTCCCCGCCGGGTGCTTGACCTGCCGCGCTACGCGGCAATGGAAGAGTTTTTCGATCGCCGCGGGCCGTGGGGCCGGGTGATGATGTGCAACACCGCCTCCGTCCAGGTCTGCCTCGACGCCGGCCAGGACAGCTCTGGCCCAGGCGGCTACCAGTGGCGCTGGCGCCTGGTACACGCCATCGGACCGGTGCTCGTCGCCGCCTTCGCCAACTCGCCGCTGCAGGAGGGCCGCGCGTCCGGCTGGCGATGCACCAGGCAAGCCGTGTGGTCGCACCTGGACCCCGGCCGCACCCGCCCGCCGCCCGGCGCCGAGCCGGCCGCCTCTAACGGGAACGGCACCCGCGGCGCCGGCAGCCTTGATCCCCGCGCGGCCTGGACCGCGTACGCGCTCGATGCCGAGCTGATGTGCATCCGGCGGGACGGTCCGTCTGGCTGGACCGCACCTCCTGGACTGACGTTCCGCGACTGGCTGCGGGGGGCGGGCGAGCGCAGGCCCACCACCGATGACCTGACGTATCACCTGTCGACGCTGTTCCCGCCGGTGCGTCCGCAGGGGCACCTGGAACTGCGAATGATCGACGCGCAGCTCGGCGATGGCTGGATCGTCCCGACCGCCGTGGTCACGGCCCTGCTCGATGATCCGAGGGCAGCGGAGGCCGCCATGGCAGCAGCCGAGCCGCTCTGGCACAAGACCGGCATCGCGGCCGTTCGGAATGGGGATCCTGATCTTGACCCTTGGCTGCGGGCCGCCCGGCACGGGCCGCAGGACGCCGCGCTCAACCGCGCCAGCCGGGCCTGCTTCGAAGCCGCTGACGCCGCGCTCAGCCGCGCGAGTGTCCCGGCCGGGATCCGGCACGCGGTAGCCGCGTTCGCCGAACGTTACGTACTGCGAGGCCGATGCCCCGCCGACGACAGGCTGAAGGAGAGCAGATGACGGCGCATGCGGAAGCACTGCGGGAGCGGATCGCGGGCGAGCTGGTCGCCGCGCGAGCGCGCACCAGCGGGCTGACTGACTGCCTGGACGATGCTGAGCTGGTCCGCCAGCATTCACCGCTGATGTCCCCGCTGGTCTGGGATCTCGCGCACATCGCCAACCAGGAGGAGATGTGGCTGCTGCGCGCGGTCGGCGGACGGGAGCCCATGCATCCGGAGATCGACACTCTCTACGACGCGTTCGAGCATCCACGATCCGCCCGCCCGACCCTCCCGTTGCTGCCGCCCGCGGACGCCCGGCGGTACGCGAGCGAGGTGCGCGGCCGGGTGCTCGACCTGCTCGATACGACGCCACTCACCGATTCCAGGCTGGTCACCGGCGGGTTCGCGTTCGGCATGATCGCGCAGCATGAGCAGCAGCACGACGAGACCATGCTGATCACCCATCAGCTCAGGCGGGGCGGTCAGGCGCTGTCCGCGCCGCCTCCGGGGCCGGCGGCGGACGCGCTCAGCCTCCCGCCCGAGGTGCTCGTGGCCGGCGGCCCGTTCACGATGGGCACGTCCAGCGAGCCGTGGGCGCTTGACAACGAGCGCCCGGCGCACCCGGTGGACGTGGCCCCGTTCTTCCTCGACACCACGCCCGTGACGAACGCCGCCTATGCGGCATTCATCGCGGCGGGCGGCTACGAAGAGCAGCGATGGTGGAGCCAGGCGGGCTGGGAGCACCGGCAGCAGGCCAGCCTTTCCGCTCCGCTGTTCTGGCGCCGGGAAGGCGGCCAGTGGATGCGTACGAGGTTCGGGATCGTCGAGCCGGTGCCGTCGGCCGAGCCGGTGATGCACGTCTGCTGGTACGAGGCCGACGCGTACGCGCGGTGGGCGGGACGCAGGCTGCCCACCGAAGCCGAATGGGAGAAGGCCGCGAGGTTCGATCCCGCGACCGGCCTCTCGCGCCGGTATCCGTGGGGTGACGGCGAGCCGGACCACCACCATGCCAACCTGGGCCAGCGGCACCTCCAGCCTGCTCCGGCCGGCTCGTATCCCGCTGGAGCGGCGCCGAGCGGTGCCCGCCAGCTCATCGGCGAGGTGTGGGAGTGGACCGCCAGCGATTTCCTGCCCTATCCCGGGTTCGCCGCCTGGCCGTACCGCGAGTACTCCGAGGTGTTCTTTGGCAGCCAGTACAAGGTGCTGCGCGGCGGCTCGTTCGCGGTAAGCGCGGTGGCCTGCCGCGGGACGTTCCGCAACTGGGACTATCCAGTCCGCCGACAGATCTTCGCCGGGTTCCGCACCGCCCGCGATGCCGAGACTGACCGCTCGAACAGAGCTGACCGCTCGAACAGAAGGGACGCCGGGCTGTGACCGAGCTGCGGATCGAACGGCTGCTGCCGACTGACTTCCTTGCCTCCTCACTGCGCCAGGACGCGCGGGCCGGCCTGACCGCATCGCCGAAGTCGCTGCCGCCGAAGTGGTTCTACGACGCCCAGGGCAGCGCGCTCTTCGAGAAGATCACCGAGCTGCGCGAGTACTACCCGACCAGGGCCGAGCGGGCGATCCTGCGCTCGGCGTCTGCCGAGATCGCGGCAGCGAGCCGGGCGCATACGCTGGTCGAACTCGGCTCTGGCTCCTCCGACAAGACCCGGCTGCTGCTTGATGCGCTCCGCGAGGCCGGCAGCCTGCGCAGGTACGTTCCCGTCGACGTCAGCGAGAGCGCCCTGAGGGCCGCCGCGCACCGCCTGCTGGCCGGCTACCCCGGGCTTTCGGTGCATGCGGTCGTGTCCGATTTCGGCCGCAACCTCGGGCTGCCCGCCGACGACGCGCACCAGCCTCGCATGATCGCCTTCCTCGGCAGCACCATCGGCAACATGCTGCCTGCGCAGCGGGCGGAATTCCTGGCCAGGATCCGGGCCAGCCTGTCGGTCGGCGACACGCTGCTGCTCGGCACCGACCTGGTCAAAGACCCGGCCACCCTGGTGGCCGCCTACGACGACCCGGCCGGGATCACCGGCGCTTTCAACAAGAATGTGCTCGCGGTACTCAACACCCAGCTGGGCGCGGACTTCGATCTGGACACCTTCGACCATGTAGCGCTCTGGGACCCGGAAAACGAATGGATCGAGATGCGGCTGCGCTCATCGCTCGCGCAGTCGGTACGGCTGCCTGCCATCGAACTGACGGTCGAGTTCGCCGACGGCGAGCAGATGCGGACCGAGGTGTCGGCCAAGTTCCGCCGCGACGGCATCGAGTCCGAACTGGCGGCCGCCGGGTTCGCCATGCGGTCCTGGTGGACGGATCCGGAGCGGCTGTTCGGGCTGTCGCTGTCCGTTCCTGCCTAGGCGGGGTCTGGGCCGGGTCCCGGGGCGGTCACGGCTTGGCTAGCTCGGCGCGCTGCGCGGCGGCGAGGCCGAGCAGTTCCTCGGCGTGCGCCTGGCCGAACTCAGAGTCCTCAAGCCCGGCCAGCATCCGGGACAGCTCGCGCACCCGGCCGCCCTGGTCGAGCCGGGTGACGCCACTGCGGGTGACCGAGCCGTCGTCAGACTTCGCGACCACCAGGTGGGTGTCGGCGAACGCGGCGACCTGCGGCAGGTGGGTCACCACGACTACCTGGGCCAGCCTGGCCAGCCTGGCCAGGCGCCGCCCGACCTCCACGGCCGCCTTGCCGCCCACGCCGGCGTCGACCTCGTCGAACACGAACGTCGGCACCGGGTCGGCACCCGCGAAGACCACCTCGATGGCCAGCATGACCCGGGACAGCTCGCCGCCCGAGGCACCTTTGTGCAGCGGCAGCGCAGGCGCGCCGGGGTGCGCGGCGAGCCTGATCTCCACCTCGTCCCGGCCATACGGCCCGAGCTCGCTGGCCGCCGTGATCGCAACCGTCAGCCGCGCGTGCGGCATGGCCAGCGCGGCGAGCTCGGCGCTGACCGCACCGGCGAACCGCTCCGCGGCCTTCTTGCGCAACTCGGTCAGCTGCACGGCCAGGCCGTCCGCTTGGGCGGCAAGCGCGGCCTCCTCGGCAGCCAGCGCGGATAGCCTGTCGTCATCGCCGTCCAGCTCGGCAAGCCTGCCCGCGGCCTCCTTGGACCAGGCGAGCACCGCGGCTAGGTCACCGGCGCCGTCGCCGCGGCTGCCGAATGCGCGGATCAGCCTGCCCAGCTCGGCGCGGCGCTCCTGCACGGCGGCAAGCCTGGCCGGGTCTGCCTCCACCGACTGAGCGTAGGAGGCAAGCTCGGCGGCCACGTCGGCGATTACGTACGCAGCCTCGGCTAGGCGGGCCGCCAGCCCGGCCAGGGCCGCGTCGTGGTCCGAGACGCCGTCGAGCGCGCGGGTGGCACCGGTCAGCAGCGTGGCCGCGTCCGCGCCGTCGTCGCTCCCGGCCGACGGGTCGCCAACCAGCGCCTCGTGCGCGGCGGTCGCCGCCGTATGCAGGGCGTCGGCGTGCGCCAGCCGCTCCTGCTCGGCCAGCAGATCCTCGTCCTCCCCCTGGGCCGGCTCCAGGCGATCGATCTCAACGAGACCGCTGCGCAGGTCGTCTGCCTGCTGCGCCCGCTCGCGGGCGCGATCGGTCAGCTCGGTCAGCTCGCCGCGCACCTCACGATGGCGCTGGTAGGCGCGCTGGTAGTCCGCCAGCACACCGGACAGTTCGGCGCCCGCGTACCGGTCAAGCGCCGCGCGCTGCCTGGCCGGCTTGAGCAGCTGCTGCTGGTCGGCCTGGCCGTGTATCGCGACCAGCTCGTCGGCTAGGTAGGTGAGCAGCGAAACCGGCACCGCGCGGCCGCCGGCGTGCGCGCGTGATCTACCCTCGGCAGATACCGAACGGCTGATGACCAGGGCCCTGCCGTCATCATCGAGCTCGCCGCCCGCCTCGTCCACCTGCTTCGCGACGTGGCCGCCCGGGTCGATGCGCAGCCGGCCCTCGACCGTGGCACGGTCCGCGCCGGGACGCACCCGCGCCGGGTCACCGCGCCCGCCGAACAGCAGACCGAGCCCGGTCACCACCATTGTCTTGCCCGCCCCGGTCTCTCCGGTGACCACTGTCAACCCGGGGGATGGCTCGAGGACCGCATCGTCGATCACGCCGAGCCCGGTGATCCGGACCTCCTCAAGCATCGGCCCGTGACGCCTCCTCTCCGCCCGGTACTACCCGTCCGTCCGACACTGTCCAGCCGTCCGGTACTGCCTGCGCGCCTGGTGCTGCCCGGCCGCCCGGTGCTGCGCGGCCGGCCGGTGCTGCCCGGCGATCAGCCGCCGGGCGCGGCGCCAGGGCCTCCTGCCTGCCGCGCCATCCGGTCACCGGCAGCCCGAACTTCGCGACCAGGCGATCGGTGAACGGCGCACCGACCCCGGCACGTGATGCGGATTCCTGCGCCGCACCCGTCCCGGTCCTCGTCCCGCTGTGCTGGAGCCTGGCCAGCAGTACAGGACGCACCCCGCGCCTCACCTCGACCCTCGAGCCCGGCGGCAGATCGACACTACGGCGACCATCGCACCACAGAACGGCCCCTGTCATCTCGCCACGCCCGGAGCTTGGCTCGGTGCCCAGCCCAGCCAGCGGCGCCACTCCCCGCGCCGACCCGCCGATCACCTCGACCGCGAGCGTGGAAGCGGGTGAGATCACCATCGGGCTTGCGAAGAGCGCATGCGCGCAGATCGGGACCAGCAGCAGCGCCTCCACCTCCGGCCAGACCACCGGCCCGCCGGCCGAGAACGCGTACGCGGTGGACCCGGTGGGCGTTGCGCAGATCACGCCATCGCAGTCCCAGCTGGACAGCGGCCGCCCGTCCACCTCGGTGACGACCTCGAGCATCCCGATGCGCGGGGTCTTCTCCACGGTGGCCTCGTTCAGCGCCCAGGTGACGGCGGTGATGCTTCCGTTCTGCTGCACGGTCACGTCGATCGTCATCCGGCGCTCAACCTGGTAATGGCGCGCCACCACGCGGTCCACGGTCTCGGCCAGGTCATCGGGGTCGGCCTCGGCGAGGAAGCCCACATGGCCCAGGTTGACGCCCAGCAGCGGAGCACCCGCCGGGCGGGCGACCTCGGCCGCGCGCAGCAGCGTCCCGTCACCGCCGATGACGATCACGACCTCCGCGCCGGCCGCCGCCTCGGGACCGGGGGGGACCTCTTCCGCGACGCAGCGCAGTGCGCGGGCTTCCGGGGCGAGCACGCGCACGGACAGGCCTGCCGCGGTAAGCCTGTCCACGACGAATCGCGCGCTATTGCGCGCCTGCGGCCGCCCGGTGTGCGCGACCAGGAGCACCGTTCTCTTCCCGTCCGTCATGCCGTGTGCTCCTCCTGGTTGGAACCTACTGCGGGCCATCCGAGATCGCCTGGTCAAGCTCGCCGCCGTCGAGCGGCGGCGCACCGCGGCGCAGCCACAGGAAATATTCCACGTTGCCGGCCGGTCCAGGCAGCGGGCTTGCTGTTACGCCCGCGACGCCCAGGCCGTACGCGGCCGCGGCACGTGCGACACCGGACACTGCCTCCGCCCTGAGCTCAGGATCCCGTACCACGCCGCCCGGCCCGACCCGGCCCTTGCCCACCTCGAACTGCGGCTTCACCAGGAGGACGAAATCCGCGTCCTGGGCAGCGCAGCTCACCAGCGCCGGCAGCGGAGTTGCCAGGGATATGAAGGACAGGTCGGCCACCACCAGGGCAGGCGGCGGCGCCACCTGCTCCGGCCGCAGCTCGCGCACGTTGACTCTCTCCAGGACGGTGACCCTTGGATCAATGCGCAGTACCCAGGCGAGCTGGCCATAACCGACGTCCACCGCGATGACGTGCCCGGCTCCCGCGCGCAGCAGCACATCGGTAAAACCGCCGGTGGAAGCGCCCGCGTCCAGGCAGCGGCGGGAGGCAACCGTCAGGTCACCGAATGCCGCGAGGGCCCCGGCCAGCTTGTGGCTGCCCCGGGACACGTATCCGGGCCCGGCGTCGCCACTGACAGTGATCGCGGCATCCCGGCCCACCTGCGTCGCGGGCTTGCCGGCGACCAGCCCGGCCACGGCGACACGGCCGCCGGTGATCAGCTCGGCCGCCTGTTCCCTTGACCGGGCAAGGCCCCGCCTGACGAGTTCGGCATCAAGCCTGATCCGGCTGGCCATGACTGGTGGCATCCCTGCTCAGCGGCCGGCCGCATCCGCCGGCCCGGAATCGAGCTCGCTGAGCACCTGCCGCAGCGTGGCGTGCATGTCCTCGAAGACCGCTACGTGCTCGTCGAGCGGCAGGCCGGGCAGGCTGCCGAGCCCGGCGATCGCCTGATCAACCCGCGCCTCGCCGGTCTCCTCGTTCTCGTGCTGCATATGCCTCCACGCTCCTCGTGCCGGTGCACCGTTTCCCCGAGAAACGCTACCGTTCGAAACCGACAGGCCGGTGCATCACGCGCACCCTTACCGTCATTACCTGCCCGAGGCTGACAGGATGGGCACCTGCCGAGAGAGCGAGGTCGAGATTGGCCACCGCGGATGAATGCCGCAAGGCGCTGGAGAGCCTGACCGGACGCATTACCGAGATGGACCCTGCCGATCGTGCCGCTAACTTCCCTGAGCGCACGATGAGCTGCCGAGTACCCGACCTTGGCGTGCTGTTCGTCACCCGCATCGGGCCGCACGGCGCGGACCCGGTCGTGGAAGCGGCGCCAGACGAAAAGCCCGCGCAGGTCAGGTTCACCGCGAACAGCGACGACCTGATCTCGATCGCGGAAGACCCCGCGAAATTCGCCCACGCCTGGCTGACCGGCAAGCTGAAGATCGAGGGCAACCTGCTCGACCTGCTCCGGCTCAGGAGACTCCTCTGACCAGCTCAATCCGCGCCGCCCTGCCACCAGATGGTGACGACCTCCCGCCCCGGCGACGCGAGTTCGCCCGGATGGGACGGGTCGGCGCCGGCCTCGGCCAGCGCGTCGGCCACCTCGGCGGCACGCTCGGGCGGCAGGCACAGCCGTCGCCTGGTGACGTCGGTGAGTTCTTCGAAGCTCGCGTAGTCCACCGCACCGGGACGGCGCCACCGCTGGTGGCCGGGCTGCAAGCCCATCGCGGCCAGGATCTGCAGCAGGTCCGCCGCGGTAGGTGATTCCGGCCGCCGCAGGCCATGGAACTTCAGCCACAACCCATTCAGCGTCACCAGCGGATGCTCGGCGGTCATCTCGGTGATCACGACCCGCCGCGCGCGGGCCGTGAGCGCTGACACGAAGGGCGCCAGGTCGGGCACGTTGTACAGGACGTGATGGCAGGTCACCAGGTCGGCGGCCGGGACCTGCGCGGCAGCCTCCGGCCAGCTGCCGTGCACGCACTGAGCGGCAACATCCAGGACGGCGGCCCGTTCGGCAACTAGGGCCAGCATCCCGGCGTCGCGGTCAACAACGGTGAGCGCCGTGCCGCGGGAAAGCAGCGGAAGGCAGGCGGCTCCGGCCCCCGCGCCGACATCCAGGATGCTTCCCGGCGGGTCGAGCGCCGCCCAGGCCCGCTCATAGGACGGGCCCGACGGGGCACTGCTCAGCCGGTCCGCACGGCGGGCGAACACCGGCCGCGCGAGCACCCAGGGAGATTCGGCAACCGCCGCGCTGATGTGCGCTGGGATCGCCCAGGAGTCCAGGTCGCAGCGCCAGGTGTCCAGCAGCCTGGTCAGCTCAGCCACGCAAGCACCCCAAGTTCGGTTATCGACACACCGGCCGGTCGGCTTGGCTGTGTCCCGGTTGTACCCGCTTGACACTAGTCGCCCCGGGTCCTGTAGTCCCTTGACCGGGTTCCTGTACGGGCCCGCCACGCCCGGCGCTGGCCGGACCGCGGATTCCACCGTGCCAGCTGCCGGCACTCCGACGTAACCGGCTACAGGAAACGGCCGACAGCCGGCGCACAGCCAGCTTCCACGGCCACGGCTAAGGCTTAGGAGCATGGCACGGCCGCCCGACGAGCGGCGTATGCAGCTCAGACCGCGGATGTGTCCGTCCAGTAGCCCAGGTCAGGAGAGAAAATGCGTCAACGAAGAATCCCTAGGCTCGCGGTGGCACTCATGGCGACGGTTGGCTCGCTGGCCGGCCTCGGTCTCCTTGCTACCGGTCCCGCGATGGCGGGTTCTGCCGCTGCCGGGCCCGCGAAGATAACCACGCGGACCTCCCACGGCCTGATGGCAGTCAAGGGCGGCAAGATCCCGATATCTTCGCTGTCCCCAACCCTGAGGACAAGGCTCGACCGGAGAGGGGCGCGCCCAGGCACCGCCACGGCCGCTTACTGGTACCTGGAAAACGAGTCTGACAACGGCAAATACTGCCTGGACGCGAACGATTCCGGCTCCACGGCGGGAAAGAACGGCGACAAGGTCCAGCTCTGGACCTGCAAGCAGACGCAGAACCAGGCATGGGTTCCCGTCTACTACGACGGGAGCACCTCGGACTACATCACGATCATGGAGAACGTCCAGTACCCGTCGGAGTGCCTGAACGCGAACGACTCGGCGGGACTGTCGGACGGCAGCCACGTCCAGCTCTATAGCTGCGCCGACAACACCACCAACGCGGAGTGGAACTTCGGCGCCTGGTTCACCGGAAATACCTCCTATCTCTATCTCTACGCGGACTACCCGGATTTTGTCCTCGACGCGACGGCGGGGGACCTGGGCGACGGCGATCAGATTCAGATCTACAACCCGGAGGGAAGAGTCAACCAATACTGGCGCTGACCACCCGCTGGCAACGGCGAGAGCGGGCGCACTCAAGGGATGCGCCCGCTCTCGCCCCATGCGTGCTGGGGACTACTTGGTGAACTGGATCTGCACGTACCTGAACGCGACGAACAGGTGCGGATAGCCGTCGCCGGGGCCGTTCTGGCTGTCGTCACCAGCTGCCGCGATCTTCTTCAGCACGTTCATCCCCTGGATCACGACGCCGAACGGCGTGTAGTCGGGCGCGAGCTTGGTGTTCTTCCAGCAGAAGAAGAACTGACTGCCGTTGGTGTCGGGTCCCGCGTTGGCCATGGCAACCGTGCCGGCCGGGTAGGTGGCGCCGGCCAGGTTCTCGTCGTTGAACTTGTAGCCGGGAGCGCCAGAGCCGGTGCCGGTCGGGTCACCGCACTGGAGCACGTAGATGCCCTTAAGCGTGAGCCGGTGGCAATGAGTCCAGGTGAAATACCCCCGTTCGGCGAGGAACCGGAAGGAGTACGTGGTGCATGGCGCGGCCGCGGTCTCCGCGCGGAAGACGATCAAGCCCTGGGTGGTGAACATGCGGACGATAAACGGGTGCGCGGCCTTGGCCGCAGTGAAGTTAGGCAGGCCCTTGTAGTTGTCGGCAGGGATCGCGCGGACGAAGCCGCAGCCGTTCGATGCTGCCGGGGCGTTCCCCGCTGCCTTGGGGACGGCGGTGTCGGGTCGCACAGCGACCTTTGCAGCGGGCTGCTGTAGTGCGCTGACATGCTGCGGCGCGGCCTGCGTCACCGCGCTGCCCGCGACTCCTGTCAGGCCAAGCACCACTGTGGCACCGGTGATCGTGAGAATCCTTCGCATGGTGGGAACCTCTCTTTCGGGTCACGGCGGCGCCAGCCTAGATCGCGCCGCATCCCGCCGGGAAGGGGCACCACGGCAAAATCGCAAAAGTTTGATTCCACCCGATTCCGGTCGATAGCCCGGCCGCAGTCTTGGGTTCGCGCGGCATACTCAGACGGGTGACGGCACTCATCCCGCGTCCGAGGGCAGAGATCTCGCCGGGAGCCGTGCATGTGCCCGGCTGGCTGAGCCCTGCCGAGCAGCAGCGGCTGGTGTCTGCCTGCAGGGAATGGTCCCGCCCGCCGGCCGGAATGCGCGCCACCCGGCTGCCCGGCGGCAGCGTCATGTCGGTGCAGACGGTGTGCCTGGGCTGGCACTGGCTCCCGTACCGGTACTCGCGGACAGCGGATGACGTGGACGGAGCGCCGGTCAAGCCATTCCCCGGCTGGCTGGCTGACCTCGGCCGGCGCGCCGTTGCCGAGGCATACGCCGACGAGCAGGCGGTTGCTGAGTACCGTCCGGACATCGCCCTGATCAACTATTACCACGGGACCGCCAAGATGGGCATGCACGCCGACCGCGAAGAGCGGTCGCTGGCACCGGTGGTCTCGCTGAGCCTCGGGGACAGCTGCGTATTCAGGTTCGGCAACACGCGGGATCGCGGCAAGCCGTGGACGGACGTTCCGCTTGAATCCGGGGATCTGTTCGTGTTCGGCGGACCGTCCAGGCTCGCCTATCACGGCGTGCCGAAAACGATGCCCGGTACCGGCGATCAGGGAATCGGCCTGGGCAGCGGGCGGCTCAACGTAACGCTGCGCGAGTCCGGACTGGCCTGAACGTCCTCTAGGCCGGCGGCCGGCCCGGCAGCGACCGTGCATGCAGGCTAATCGCGTACCCGCTGCCAGCATTGATCACCTGGTAAGGCCGCTGCCCGCCGCGCACCCGCACCCGGCCGGGCTGTAGCGGCCGCGCCTTCAGGCCACTCGGCGCGATGGTCAGCTCGGTCGACTCGCCCGCCACCAGGCACGCCACTTCGCCGCCCTGCTCCTGCTCCTCGCCGCGGTGGCCCGGGGGCAGCACAATCAGCCACGCCTCGCAGCCCGGCTCGGGCACCGCAACGGCGGCACGCACAGCGCGTTGCGGATCGAAACGGACGAGGTCCCACCACCTTTGCGGGTCGGCCACAAGGCGCCGCAGGCAGCCCGCCAGGTAGCCGATGCTCGCCGGGGCGGTCCGGGTCGGTCCGCCCAGGCCTGCCGCCCTTCCTGGTTCTGCTGCCTCGTCCGGTCCCGCTGGCCCGCTCGCCCGGTCTGCCGGACGAACGGCGGCCACGCCCAGAGCTTCGGCCAGCATGGCAATCTCGGGAGCGACGGAGGTGTCGAGCTTCATCGGGGGTCCTTCGGCTGCGGGACGCTTCAGTCCCTTGGCGACGAGTCAGGGTTGGCTGAGAGTCGTCAGCGACAACAACACGAAGGACAGCTACAGCAGATGGAAGCCGCACCGGTGCCGCGGGGATCGCGGCGCGGGAGCACTCCATGCGCTGGCATGCCAGGTAGCACACCGCAATCACGGAGCGTTGTCAAGTCAAGTCAGGTCGCGTCGAGCTGGCGCAGCGCCGAGCTGGCCGCCTCCGGCGTGACGTGTGCGCCCGACCAGGCGGCGGCGGACAGCGCCCGGAGCCCGTCAATGCGCTCTCCGGAGCCGGTCAGCTCTAGCCGCGGGCCGTCGGTCACCCACCGCGCCGTCCAGCCGCGACAGCCGTATCCGCCGTCGGCGACAGTTACCTCAGGATGCGGGCCGAGCAGCCCGGCAAGCCCATCGGCGAGATAGGACGGACGGCGCCCGGGTGGCGCGAGCAAGAGGTCGGCGGGCGTGGTGACGCCGGTCAGCACGAGCAGGCTGTCCGCGCCGACGCGGAACGCGCCTTCGATGTCGGTATCCAGCCTGTCGCCGACGACAAGCGGCCGCCGCGCGCCCGTCCGCTGCACGGATTCGGCGTGCAAGGGCGGCTCGGGCTTGCCGGCGACCAGCGGCCGGATCCCTGTCGCGGTGGCGATGACCTCCGCCAGCGCCCCGTTCCCTGGCTGGCGGCCCCTTGGCGTGGGCAGCGTGGCGTCCGCATTGGATATGACGAAAAGCGCGCCTGCTCCGACAGCAAGCGCGCCCTCGGTCAGTTGCGAGTAGCCGATGTCAGGCGAGTACCCCTGAACTACCGCGGCGGGCCTGTCGGCGGCAACCGAGACCGGGCGCAGGCCTCGTTCCCTGACCGCGGCGCGAAGCCCTGTCCCGCCGATCACCAGCACAGCCGAGCCGGCCGGCAGTCGCTCAGCCAGCAGGCGGGACGCCGCCTGCGCCGAGGTGACGACATCCTCCGGGCTGGCTGCTACGCCGAGCCCGGTGAGCTGAGCGGCGATCGCGGCGGGGGTTCGGTAGGCGTTGTTGGTGACGAACGCAAGCCGCATGCCGGCGGCTGTCGCCTTGCTCAGGGCCTCGGCCGCGCCGGGAATGGCGGCACCGCCCAGGTAGACGACGCCGTCGAGGTCGAGCAGGGCAACGTCATAACACGAGCTGAGCGGCTCTGCGCAGCCCTGGAGCACCGCTGCCTGCGGCGGCCCGCCACCGTTTTCCCCGGCGCCGCCTGTGCCGCCACCGTTTTCCCCGCGGCTGCCTATGCCGCCACCGTCCGCCCCACCCTGTCCGGTCATGAGCCCGCCTTGTCTGCGCCGGACCCGTGCGCGCGAGCGCGCAGAGTTGCCCGGACATCCCGTAGCGCCGCTGAATAGTGCGGCAGGTCCGGCCGCATCGCGGCGGCAAGCGCGAGGTACTCGGCGGCCTTGCCCGGATCACCGGCGCGCGCCAGCGCGAGCCCCAGCCCGAAATGGGCGTAGTCGTCTGCCGGGCTGGCCTCCACGATCATCCGAAAGCTTTCCACGGCCAAGGCATACCATCCCGCGTCGAACTGCGCTCTGGCCAGCGCCTCGCGGACCATCCTTGACCCTGGCTCGGCGTCCGCCGCGCGCTCGAGAAGTTGTGCCGCCGCTGCCGGACTGTGCCTGCCGAGCAGTTCAACCCCCCGCTGATACCAGGCATAAACGTCCCCCTCGGGCTGCGGCGCGGCGGTGTCCTCGGGCGGATCTTCCCCCGGCCGGGAATCTTGACCACCGCGCGGAGCTTCTGACATGTGTGCAGACCCTTCCATCCGGCCGGACACCTGTGTCGCGGGAGCCAGCCGCCCTGATCCTTGAGCCATTCCGCGGAGTCCGGTACTCCCCCGGCGCGGTGAGCGGCCTCGCCGAGGTCACCTCCCCACCGTACGACGTGATCGGGCCCGGGGCCGTGGCCAGGCTGCTGGCAGCGGACCCTCGCAACGTGGTACGGCTTATCCTCCCGCAGATGGATCCCGCGCGGCCGGGGGGCAGCTACGGCGATGCTGCGAGCACCCTGAAGCAATGGCTGGCAGACGGCGTACTCGTCCCGGATCCCGAGCCCGCGCTCTACGCGTACGAGCAGGGGGATCAGTCCGGCCATGTCCTCCAGCGCGGGCTCATCGGCGCGCTCAGGCTTAGCCCGCCTGGTGCCGGGGTGGTCTTGCCGCACGAGGATGTGATGCCGGGACCGGTGACCGGCAGGCTTCAGCTGATGGAGACCACCCGAGCCAACCTGGAGCCGATCTTCCTGCTCCATGACGGCGCGCCGGGAGCGGCGTCCCAGCTCGTGGACCAGATCGCCGCGTCCAGGCCGCCGCTGGTGGAGGTCGCGACGGAAGACTCCCTGACCCACCGGATGTGGGCCATTACCGACCCGGTGGAGCTTGCGGCGATCGCTGCGGATCTCGCGCCGCGGCACGCGCTCATCGCGGACGGGCATCACCGTTACGCGGCCTACCTGGAGCTGCAATCACGCATGCGGGCCGCCGGAGCCGGTCCCGGGCCATGGGATCAAGGACTGGCGCTGCTGGTTGACGCTGCCGCCTATCCGCCGCGGATTGACGCCATCCACCGGGTCCTCCCTGGCCTGCGGCCCGCAGCTGCCGTGGCGATGGCCAAGCAGGCATTCCAGGTGCGGGCGGTGGACGGCGGCCTGTCGGCCGGCCTTGAGGCGCTGGAGAGCTCGGGCCGCGACGGCGCGGCGTTCCTGATCGGCGGCGGCGGCGCGCTGCACCTGCTCACCGACCCGGATCCCGTCCAAGTGGCGGCCGCCATGCCGGCTGACCGCTCGCCGCACTGGCGGGGGCTGCCCGCGTCGATCCTGCAGCAGCTTCTCATCGGCCGGCTGTGGGGCATCCCCGATGACGAGCATGCGGTACGCGTGGTTCACGATGATGCCGCTACGGCCGTGCGCGCCGCGGACGAGGCGGGCGGCACAGCGGTCATCTGCAATCCCGTCACCGCGCAGGACGTCCGCGCGGTGGCGGCGGACGGCGAGCGCGTGCCGCGTAAGTCGACATCGTTCGGCCCGAAGCCACGAACCGGCTTGGTGATCCGGACCTTTGGCGATGGCTGAATGAGCCGGGCCATCAGGGCTTGGGGACGGTGCCAGGCAGCCCGATCCGCTTGAATATCGGGACGTGGCTGTCAATCGGCCGGAAATTCTTGGCGAAGTAGGCCTTGAGTGCGGGCGTCCACGCGATCCGCCGGGCTGCCGTCGTGGCGGAGGACAGCCAGACATACTGGGCATGCCGGAAGGCAGCGTCCCATACCGCCCGAACCGCCGCCGTCTTGGCCGCGCCGGTGACGCCGTTCTTGCCTCCGCTGAGGTCAAGATCGGTGCCGTCACCGTCCACTATCTGGGGGCAGCCCGGCACGTCGGAGGTGAACCTGTCGGCCGCGATGGTGAGCGATACCTGGTCGGTCAGCACGCAGGCTCCCGCCGGAATCAGCTTCTGGGCAACGGTTGGGTCGTAGGACGGCCTCGCCGTGGCCTCCGAATGGGCCTGGCTGACGGACATCGCGACAATGGCCAGCACCGCCACGCAGACAGCGGCCAGATCCAGCCGGAGCCCACGCGACCGCCGGCCGGCCGGCTGGAGGCTCGCGACCAGCCTCGCTACCGGTAGGGCCACAGCGAGGGCAAGGAAAGGGGCGAAGAAGCCGGCGTAGTGGTAGTAGAAATCAACGGGCCACAGGAAAGAAAGAAGGACCAGGGCACCGGTCACCAGGGCAAACCATTCCAGCGGCGGCGGCAGGCTGCGGGTGATAACCGACGCGGCCACGCACGCGACCGCCACGAGCAGCACGATCGCAGCCGTCACGAGCGCCGCGGTCGAGGCCGACACGCCCACCTTCGCGGCCGTCGTCGAGGTAATGCCGCTGAGGTCCGCCAGGCGCGTTCTGAGTGACGTTCGCGTATCGTCCACCCGTACCAGCTGGGCCACAAACACGCCGCGGTAGAACGAGGAAGGATCCATGGCCAGGAATGGCAGCACAGGGACCAGAAAACCGACAGCGACGCCGCCCACATAGGTGGCCACCCGGCGAAGGCTCGGCGCGCACAGTACGGCAATAACGACTATCGGGAAGATCGCCCACACCTTGATCGCGCCCGCGAACCCGAACGCCACGCCACCCCAGGCCAGCCGCCTGCCACTCGATGTAAGCCGGTCATCGTCGAACACCGCCAGCACTCCGGCGAGGCAGAACAGCACGAGCCATGGCTCCTGCAGCACGGTGTGAGCCGCCAGGATCGCGTCGGGGTAGACCGCGGTGATCCCGCAGGTGATGACCACGGCGAGCATGCCGCGGCGGCGGACCAGCAGGCCGGCCAGCGGCACCGACGCCGCGCCCGCGCAGGCGGTCACGAGGCGGCCGATCGCCATTCCCCAGTCGGTTCCCGTGAACTTGCTCAGCTCCGCGATGGGAGTCATCAGCAAGATGAGCCCCGGCGGCTGCACCAGGGTGAAGTCCCGGTAGGGCAGGACACCGTGGACTAGGCGGACGGCCGCTCCGAAGTACACCCCGTCGTCGTACTCGGTCACGCCGAGGAGGTGACCCGGGCGGGTCAGCTGTAGCAGCCGCAACGCAAGTCCCAGCACGGTGGCCACGAGGATCACGGCGCCAGCGGGCGTGAACCAGCTGCGGCCTGGGCGCACGGAACGCTCTGCCGCGTCTGGCTGCCCGACCCCCTCTGCGTGCAGCGGAACCTGGCTCATCGCCGACCGCTCAGCTGGGCCATCACTGATGCTTACTCCTGATGCTGTCCAGGGAAAGGGTGTCCGGTCCGCCGTCGGGGTCCCGAAGGTCCTGCGGGTCGGGGCACACGCCGGCCAAGCGCCCGATGGTACCGCAACGGATTCGCTCGGCTTGGGCGAATCAGCCGCGACCCGATGCCAGACGCCGGTCTGGCACGATGGGGCGCATGAACCAGGCTACAAGCGACCAGTCCGCCGCACCCAGGGAGCCGGAGATCACCGATCTGGGTCACGATGTCTTCCAGATTGATACGAGGATGGCAGGCTACGACGGAATCACCGCCGGATACCTGATTCGCGGCAGCCATCCCTGCCTGGTAGAGACGGGAACCGCCCCGTCCGCTCCCGTGGTCATCGGCGCGCTTGACGCACTGGGCGTCGGGCCCGCGGACCTCGCCACGATCGTGGTGACCCACATCCACCTGGACCACGCCGGAGGGACGGGGGACATAGCCGGGCACTACACCGATGCCGAGGTGGTGGTGCACGAGCGGGGGGCGCGGCACCTGGCCGATCCTTCCAAGCTCATGGCCAGCGCCCGCCTGGTGTACGGGGATGCCCTTGACAGCCTGTTCGGCGAGCTGGCGCCGACCCCGGCCGGCCGGATCCGGGCGGTCGATGAAACCGGCAGCATCGACCTAGGTGACGGACGGCGGCTCGACAGCCATCATGCGCCAGGGCACGCCAAGCACCACGTGGGACTGCTTGACTCAGTCAGCGGCGACCTGTACGTCGGGGACGCGGCCGGCGTCTACATCCAGGAAACCGGTGACCTGCGGGCGGCCACGCCGCCTCCCGACTTCGACCTGGACCAGGCACTCGAATCGCTGCGCAAGTTCGGGGCGCTCAAGCCAGCGCGGCTGCTGTTCAGCCACTACGGGCCGGTGGACGCGGTCGATGAGACGCTGGGACGGTCCGCCGAGGAGATCCTGGTGTGGGTCGAGGAGACCCGCCGGGCTCGTGGCGTCAGCCAGGACCTTGACCACGCGGCGGCGATGGTGGCGGAGCGAACCAAGCACCGATACGCCGCCTTCCGCGACGGCGCGGACGAGGCATCTGCCGCGAAGCTGCGGCAGATCACCGGCACGACCGCCAACGTCGCGGGGATCATGCGCTGGCTAGATAAGTCCGATCCCGCCGCGCAGTCGCCCCCCCGCGCCTGACCCGCCGGGTCAGCTGCATTAACCAGCTGACCGGTCCGGGATCTCCGCATTCAGCGCTTCCGCCAGGTCCTCAGGTTCTTCCAGCTCCTCAGGTTCCTCCCCGAGGTCCTCGAAGGTGACGTCGTCAAGCTCGTCGAACCGCTCTGCAGCGTCGGTCTCCTCGTCCGCGTCACGCGCTGCCGACCGGGCGAACCAGTCGCGCGCGTCATCACTGCGTCCCGCCTCGAGCAGCGCATCCGCGTACGCGTAGAACAGCCGGGCCGACCACGGGTATGTGCGACCGTCACTGAGCTCAGGAACCTGGAGGGCAAGAAGGGCAGCATCCACCATGCCCTGATCCCTGCGGATCCCCGATTCCACGATCGTGAGCTCGATCTGGGTCGCCCTGTCCAGGGCGCGCGTCTCCGGTGAATGCACGATGGCAAGCGCCTTGTCCAGCCTGCCGAGTGCACGCTCGCTGTCGGCCATCAGCGGCAGGCCGCTGTTGCGACCGGTCAGCCGCCTGGCAGCACGCAACTCCGCGAGTGCGTCCGCCCACTGGCCCGCGCGGTAGGCCGCGATGCCGCAGGCCTCCCGCACCACACCGACCCGCGCCGCGAGCCGCCTCGCCTCCTTGGCGTGCAGGTATGCCCGCTCGGGGTCCTCCTGAAGGTCGGCCGCCACGAGATGGCAGGCGACGCTGTCCGCCAAGTCCACAGGCAGCGTACGCAGCTCCACCCGGGCAGCAGGATCGAGCTGGTCCGCGGTGATATTGTCCGCGGGCCGCAGTCGCATCTCACGCTGCTGCGGCGGCGGACGCCTCCCCTGCCCCTCCGTGGCCCGCTCATGACGCTGGTATGGGACCCGGCTTCCGGGTCGCTCGGCCCCTGGCTCTTCACGCCGCTGGGCGAACTGCCGCCGAGCCCCGTCGTTCACCCGACCCTCGACCCGGGCCGGAGCTCGCTCGCCGGTCGACTGCTGCCAGCGCCCAGCGGGCCGCTGGGGGGCTCGCTCGTCCGTCGGCCGCTGCGTACGACCTGCGGATCGCTGCGGAGCCCGCTCGTCCGCCGGCCGCTGCGTACGACCTGCGGGCCGCTGCGGAACTCGCTCGTCGGTCGACTGCTGCCAACGTGCTGCGGGCCGCTGAACAGGCCGCTCATCGGTCGACTGCTGCCAGCGCCCGGCGGATCGCTGCGGAGCTCGCCCATCCGCCGGCCGCTGCGTACGACCTGCGGATCGCTGCGGAGCCCGCTCATCGGTCGACTGCTGCCAGCGCCCGGCGGATCGCTGCGGAGCTCGCGCATCCGCCGGGCGCTGCCCACGTGCTCCGGGGCGCTGAACGGCCCGCCCATCAGTCAGTGGCCGCAGAGGCCCGCCAGTACGGTCCCGTGCCGCCCGACCGTCCCCGCTACCTGGACCGTCGCGACGGGCGGGATCTCGCTCGGTCGCCCGGCCTGCGGCAGGTCTCGCCCCGCTATCACGTCGCTGGCTCGCGCCGCCGCCTGCCCGTGGTCCGTCGCTGCGGCCCGATCGCGGACCTTTCCCGCTACCGGCCGCGGGGGCGCCGCCACGCCCAAACCGCGGGCCGTCGCTCCGCCCGCCCCGCGGGCTGTCTCCCCGCCCCGCCTGTGGACTGTCGCTGCCGCCAGCCCGAGAACCGTCGCTGCCTGACTTGGCTGGCCGCCGATCCGGACCCGGGCTCGGCCGCCCACGCCCGCTTGCAGTACGTCCACCCGATCCTCGCGATTGTCCGCCGCCCGAGTTACCACCGGGGGCAGTGGCACGCTTAGGCCGCGCGGAAGGCGGCTTGCGAGCGCGACCACCGCGCTGATCACCCGGCACGTTCGTCCTCCAGCAGACCCATGAAGACCCTCTATACGATCAAAAGCACACATGCGTTAAGGGCCGCTCACCATTACGGTGACGGCCCTCAACGAAAGAATGCCCGGCGGCGTCCTACTCTCCCACGCGGTCCCCCGCGCAGTACCATCGGCGCTGAAGGGCTTAACTTCCGGGTTCGGAATGGGACCGGGTGTTTCCCCCTCGCTATAACCACCGAGACTCTATGGAGATGTAAGTCCCTCAAGAGGGACATCCGGTCCAAAGACCGGAGCCAAGTCTGCGCACTCCTTCTTCAGGAGCACACAGCCCGACCGCATCTCGGGAACCGCACAGTGGACGCAAACACATGTCAAGGATCCGCGGGTTGCCCCGCGGAAAACAACAAAAGTAGAAGCCAAGCCACTCGGCCTATTAGTACCGGTCAGCTACACACGTTGCCGTGCTTCCACATCCGGCCTATCAAACCCAGTCGTCTAGCTGGGGGCCTTACCAGGTTAACCCTGAGGGAGATCTCATCTTGAGGCGAGCTTCCCGCTTAGATGCTTTCAGCGGTTATCCCTTCCGAACGTAGCTAACCAGCCGTGCTCTTGGCAGAACAACTGGCACACCAGAGGTTCGTCCGTCCCGGTCCTCTCGTACTAGGGACAGCTCCTCTCAAATCTCCTACGCGCGCAGCGGATAGGGACCGAACTGTCTCACGACGTTCTAAACCCAGCTCGCGTACCGCTTTAATGGGCGAACAGCCCAACCCTTGGGACCTGCTCCGGCCCCAGGATGCGACGAGCCGACATCGAGGTGCCAAA
>PMSU01000122.1 GCA_003168255.1 Actinomycetota bacterium | reverse complement strand
GTCCCCGGCCGGGCGGTGTGCGGGGCGGTCCCCGGCCGGGCGGTGTGCGGGGTCGTCCCCGGCCGGGCGGTGTGCGGGTCGTCATCCACCCGGCCGCGTGCGCAGGACGGGCTAGCTAATGGTGGACCGGCCGGCCAGGAACCGCTGGTGGCGTTCGTGGTCGCGCTGGCCGAGGAATGCCTTGAACTGGCCGAGCCGGTAGGCGGGCTGGCCGGCGATCTCGGCCGTGTCAACCTCGAAGTCCTGGCTGAGGTCCCGGATCCGGCGCAGCACCTCGCGGGCGCCCGGTACGCCGGCTGGCATCTGCGCGGCGGTGGCGATCTGCGCGGCGGTCAGGAAGCCGCTGCGCGAGCGCAAGACCGCATAGACCGGATCGCCGCCGTGCTCGGCGGCGACGATCGCCTCCGGGGGCGGCTGCGCCCGGCTGCCTTCATGCAGCAGCGCGTCGCGGATCGCATTGCCCACGGCCTCCGCGACCGGCGGCGGGAAGGCGTTGCCAAGCTGTCGGTAGCGGGCGGTCTTGCGACCGGTGAACTGCCAGCCCCACTCGTCCCGCCAGCCCTGCAACCTGGCCACCATCTCGCAGCTAAGCCTGGGCACCAGCGCGGGATCGTCGCTGCGGTCCGGTGCGGCGTCGGCGATGCCGAGGCCGTCCACGCCAAGCTCCGACCAGGCTCGCTTAGCCCGGGTGGGGCCGAGATCGCCGCCGCCGTGCTTCTTCGAGCCGCCGACGATCGTCGGTGCGATCCGGTTCGCGCGGCGTGCCCAGCGCGGCGCTCCAGGCCAGCCGCGCGCGCCCATCAGGTCATGCAGCGACTCGCCCACCGTGGGCGGCGGCCCGCCGATCGGCCCCGGCCAGCTGAACCAGCGGGCATCGGCCGGCCGCAGCGCCACCAGCACGAAGCGGGGCCGCAGCTGCGGCACGCCGAAGTCCGACGCGTGCAGCAGCCGCCAGCCGGGTACGTAACCGAGCTCGCGCAGGCGGTCAAGGACATGCTGCCGGTACGCGCCGAACCTCGCATCGCTCAGCCCCCGTACGTTCTCCAGCAGCAGCGCGCGCGGCCTGATCACGTGGCACAGCTCCACCGCCCAGGCGAACAGGTCGCGTTCGTCGGCCGCCCCGAGCCTGCGCCCGGCGACGGTGAACGGCGGGCAGGGCACACCGCCGGCTAGCAGCGTGATGCCCCGGTAATCCCTGGGGTTCCACACCTGCCGGTTGGCGGCATCGCCCTCGGCGATCTTCCAGGCCGGCCGGTTGACCCGCAGCGTGTCACACGCGGTCGCGTCGAGCTCGACGGCGAGCGCGTGCTCGAATCCGGCCCGCTCCAGCCCCAGCGCCTGGCCGCCGGCGCCCGCGCAGATCTCGACCACTTCAAGATCTGTCACGTCGGCCTCCCTCGGCAGCTCTGGCGCGGTGCTCGCCGATGCCTATCTTGGCCGAGCCCGGCGTGGTTGTGGCGGATACCCGTGCCGCTTCCTGTCGTGTCCTGTGCCGGACCTTAACCGCAGGGACCGACAGTCAGCTGTGACTGGGCGTGCTCAACCGCTCCGCCGCGTTCGGCGGGAGCGCCGCCCGGGAAGACTACTCGCCGACCCGCACGTGGCGCGGCGACTTGCCCCGCGCCCGTGGCTGTCGTGGCGGCCTTGCCAGGTCCTCAGGCAGGATCAGCAGCGGGTTGGTCGCGCTGTCCACCACGCGGGCGGCGAGGTCGGCCACTCGCGTACCGTCGGCTCGGGCCACCGTCCTGAGCAGCTCGAACGCCTCTCTTGGCGGCGCGCGCCTGCGCTCGGAAATAATGCCGATCGCCTGTTCCACCCGGACCCGGGTGGCCAGGGCGCGCTCCAGCTGGGCGACGGTTACCCGCAGCCGTGCCGCTTCGCGTTCCGCGTCCCCGATTTCCCCTGCTTCCTGGCCACCACCCGCAGCCGGGGGGGGCGAGCTGGGGAGCTCGGGTGCGAGCAGGTCGGCGAGCACCATGGCGCTCAGCAGGTCCGGCAGTTCTTCGTCACCGACCCGCCAGCCCTGGCCGCTGCGCCGCACCACCGCGACTTCCGGCCCGACTGGCGGCGATGAATGTGCCCCGTCTGGCGACGCAGGGGGGTCTTCACGCGGGACTGCCGTCGTCATGGCAGAGCCCTGGCCGCCAGCCGTTCGGCTGGATATCTCGTTCATTAAAGAGCTGCGAGCTCGGTCAGCCGGGCCTTGATCTGTGCCACAGAGGGGTTGGTCATCGCGCTGCCGTCCGCGAACACCATGGTCGGGACGGTCTGGTTCCCTCCGTTTACGGCCATGACGTAATCGGCCGCCTCCGGGTCGAGTTCGATGTCTACCTCTACGACCTCGATCCCCTCCCGGGCAAGCTGGCCCTTCAGCCGTCGGCAGAACCCGCACCACCGCGTTGTGTACATCGTCAGCGGCTCTGGCACCTGCCGCCTCCTTCCGGATCTGGTCATTCCATCACGTGCTAACGCAGAACGGGGCGGCGGGCTTCCCGTCCTGTCGGCGGGACATGCGCAAGGATGGCCGTGGTGAACGCGACATGGTGAGCGTGGATGTGAGCAGGCCAGACACGGCAGGCGGCCAGCCGGGCGGGCCGCGCGGTCCTGACGGGCCCGCGGAGGTGCTGGCCGCGCTGGATCCCGAGCAGCGCGAGGTGGCGCTCGCCGTCCGCGGGCCGGTATGCGTTCTGGCCGGCGCGGGCACCGGCAAAACCCGTGCTATCACCCACCGCATCGCCTATGCCGTGCACACCGGAGTCATGGATCCTTCGCACGTGCTCGCGGTGACGTTCACGACGCGGGCCGCAGGTGAGCTGCGCGGCCGGCTGCGCCGGCTTGGCGCGCCTGGCCTCGGGCTGGACCGGGTGCGTGCCCGGACGTTCCACTCCGCGGCGCTGCGGCAGCTCGGCCACTTCTGGCCTGCCACCGTGGGCGGGCGGCCGCCGCGCGTGCTCGCATCGAAGATCAGCCTGATCGCCGAGGCCGCCAAGGCGGGCCGGATTCGGGCCGGCGGCGCGGAACTATCCGACATCGCCGGGGAGATCGAGTGGGCCAAGGTCACTCAGGCCAGGCCGGATGACTATCCGCGGCAGGCAGCGCTGGCTGGCCGGACGCCGCCGCTCGGGGCCGACCAGGTAGGACAGATCTATGCCGGGTACGAGCAACTGCGAAGGCAACGCCATCTGATCGATTTCGAGTCGCTGCTCGAGCTCACCGCCGCCATGCTGGCGGAGAACCGACAGGCGGCGGCCGAGGTCAGGGACAGGTACCGCTACCTCGTGGTCGACGAGTACCAGGACGTCAACCCGCTCCAGAAGCTGCTGCTCGATACGTGGCTCGGCGATCGCGACGACCTGTGCGTGGTCGGTGACCCGGATCAGGCGATCTACTCATTCACCGGGGCCACCCCCGCCTACCTCACCGGGTTCGCTGCCGAGTTCCCGGGCGCGACCGTGATCAGGCTGGTCAGGGACTACCGGTCCACGCCACAGGTGGTGGCGCTCGCGAACCGGCTGATCTCAGCGGCTGTTCCTGGTGTTCCTGGCGCTGCTGGTGTTCCTGGCGCTGCTGGTGTTCCTGGCGCTGCGGTGGCCCGGTGGGCTACCAGCCTGGTGGCGCAGCGGCCGGCCGGCCCGGCTCCGTCGTTCACCGAATACCCGGACGAGCAGGCCGAGGCGGACGCCGTCGCAGCGCAGGCAAGCTCTCTCGTCGCGCACGGCGTCGACCCGCGAGAGATCGCGGTGCTCGTGCGGACCAACGCGCAGATCGAGGCGTTCGAGCGGGCGCTCCGGGAGGTCGGCGTTCTCTACCAGGTCAAGGGGACGGAGCGATTCTTCGATCGGGCCGTGGTGCGGCAGGCGATCGGGCAGCTCAGGACCGCTGCGAGAATCAGGCAGCCTGCGGCCGGATCGTTGCCTGCCGAGGCCAGGGACGTGCTGTCCGGCCTGGGGCTGACCGAGTCGGTGCCGGCGGGCGGGGCTGCGGTAAGGGAGCGCTGGGAGTCGCTAACCGCGCTGGTCGCGCTCGCCGACGACATGTCGCTGGCGGATCAGGACGCCACGCTGGCCGACTTCGCGGCCGAACTCGTCGACCGGGCGGCGGCCGAGCACCCGCCCGTCGCGCCCGGGGTTACGCTGTCTTCCCTGCACGCGGCCAAGGGTCTCGAGTGGGATGTGGTGTTCCTGCCAGGTCTAACCGAAGGAGTACTGCCGATCGTGTACGCCCAGACACCTGAGGCGATCGAGGAGGAGCGCCGTCTGCTCTACGTCGGGGTGACAAGGGCCCGTGAGCGGGTGGAGCTGTCCTGGCCGGCGGCCAGGTCCCCCGGCGGAAGGCAGTCCAGGAAGCCGTCCAGGTTCCTCAGCTCCGTGCGGAAGGGTACGGTCAACCGGCCATGAGCAAAGCTCTCGACGATCTGCTCGACTTGCTCGATCTCGAGCAGATCGAGGCCAACATCTTTCGCGGCCGAAGCCCGGACGAGCGTGTCCAGCGGGTGTTCGGCGGCCAGGTCGCCGGGCAGGCGCTCGTCGCGGCCGGCCGTACCGTCCCTGCTGACCGCCCGGTGCACTCGCTGCACGCGTACTTCATCCGGCCGGGCGATCCCGCGGTTCCGCTTGTCTACACGGTGGACAGGGTGCGGGATGGCCGGTCGTTCACCACCCGGCGGGTGTCCTGCATCCAGCATGGGAAGACGATCTTCACGCTGTCGGCGTCCTTTCACCACCCCGAGCCGGGTCCGGTGCACGCCGCTCCGATGCCTGAGGTCCCGCCGCCCGATTCGGTGACCCCGACGGTTGAGCGGCTGGAGAAGCTGTTTGGCCCGCTGGACTCTCGCTATGACCGGATGATTCGCCGCAATCCCGTCGATATCCGTTTCCCTGGCCCGCTTACTGTCGAGGCACAGCTGGACCCGTCGCTGCGCACCACGAGCAACAAGGTGTGGCTCCGGGTGGATGGGCAACTGCCCGACGACCCGCTGCTGCACGTCTGCCTGATGACCTACGCATCCGACATGACCCTGCTCGACTCGGTACTGCTCGCGCACGGCTTGTCCTGGGTGGACGGGCGGACCATCGGGGCGAGCCTGGATCATGCGATGTGGTTCCACCGCCCGTTCCGTGCCGACAGCTGGCTGCTTTATGCGCAGGAGTCGCCGGTGGCGTCGGGGGCACGCGGGCTTGCCCGCGGCCAGGTCTTCACCCGCGACGGCGATCTCGTGGTTTCGGTGGTGCAGGAAGGTCTCATCCGGACGAGTTCCTGAGTTCCCTGGATGCGGAAGCCTGAGCTCCTGCGGTTGCCGGAGCCTGAGTTCCCCTGGCTGCCTGAGCCGGGGCTCCGGCAGCGGCCAGAAAAGATAAAGCCGCAGGTAGAAAAAGTGTTGCCGTCCGGGCCCCCAATACGTACGCTGCTGACATGTCCTTCAGTGCCGTCGTCGAGTCGTGGAAGGAGGTGCCCAGCGATATGGCCAATCTTCTTGATGCTCCGGCCTCTGTGGTCACGCGTGCTGGCGTGAAGTCGCCAACCTGGGATGCCTCCCTGCTCGCGGCCGACAGCGGCCGCGTCGCGTGTGCCATGGCCGCCGTCTCCGGGCCGTGCACCGCCCAGGGGACAGGTATGTCGCAGCCCGGCCTGTCGGCGCATGCCCCGGAGCCTGTCTTCGGGCAGACGCCCACCCGTAACCCGTACATCTACAAGACCCGTGTCGCCGCCACTGGTGGTGGAGCACCGGGTTCGCATCCGGCGAGGGAACCGGAACCGGTCTAGAAAGACCGGCCAATCCCCTCGGAGGCCGCGAACCCGCAAAGGGTTCGCGGCCTTTAGCTTTTCCTGGGCCGCCGTTTGTCAGACGAGTCGGAGATCGTAACGACTAGCAGGATCAGTCGAGAGGGGTTGGCACCGATGCAGTGGCCCGAGACCACCGCCGTCGCGGCGGGGTTCCAGGCAAGATCCGTATCTCAGGCAGCAATGCCGGTTGCCGGGGCAGCTGGCACTGGAGATCTGCGTGCGGCGGCCATGTCGCAGGGGCCGGGCGTCTCCGTGACGGCGGCGGTCATGATTGCCCGGATGCCCGGGCGCCTTGACCTGCCATGCACGGAGGATCCCGAGCTGTTCTTCGCCGAGGCGCCCGCGGACGTCGAGTGCGCAAAGGCGCTCTGCCGGGATTGCCCGATGAGGATGGCCTGTTTCGCGGGTGCCCTTGAGCGCAGGGAGCCCTGGGGCGTCTGGGGAGGCGAGCTCTTCCTGAGGGGAGAGGTCATTCCTCGCAAGAGGCCCCGTGGGCGGCCGCGCAAGTCCGAGGTGGCCGCCTAGGCACAGGCGGCTACCTCGGGTGGCTAGCCCGGGGCGGGCCCAGATCCCACCGCAACCCTGTCCCGGCCGGTGCATTCCGATGGCCGGCCGCGGACACCAACACGTGATCGAGAACGGAGTGGATTCATCATGTATCCGCTAAATGATGTAGCAAGGCAAATGAACGAAGAAAAGCTCGAACGGGCGCAGCTGCACCGTAATGCGTGGCGGGTTCAGGCCCTGAACCGCGCGCGGCGCAGAGTAGTGCGGGCAGAGCGGCAAATGAACCGGGCCCACGTCGAAGCCAGCCGGCTCCGGCGGGAACTCGAGGCCGAATCCTGACGCGCCATGTCCAGGCCTGATGGCGACGCCTCATGCAAGATCACCTCAGCGCCGCTTGCCAGACCAGTTACTCGGTCACGGCAAGCGGCGCTGACGTCGTTGACCAGGGGTAGCGCCTCGCTCAGCCCGTGCCCGTCTCGTAGCCGGGCATCCATTTGATCACCTCGGCCCGGAACGGTCCCTCGCACTCCAGCTGGCAGAGCACGCCGATGCCCGCCGTTGACACCCGGTGGATGAGTACGTAGGAAGGCGGCACGTTGAACCGGCGGGTGATGTTGGACGGCCGCAGGTCGGTCACCCGGGCAGCCTCGTCGCGTAGCCACTCGCGACTGAACTTGAACGACTCCACGCTGGACGGCTCGGCCAGCGGCCCGAGGAATGTCCGCAGCGCATCCAGGTCAACCTCAATGCCTTCTTTGAGGAAACCCTGCAGCCGCAGCTCTTGTTCGACCTCTCCGATCTCGCCGTCCTCGTGAATGATGCGCAGCAGCTTTCCGATGAACGGAGGGAATCCATCGGGCAGCCTGTCGACCGCGCCGAAATCGAGCACTCCCAGCCTGCCGTCGTCGAGTAGCCGGAAATTGCCCGGGTGCGGGTCCGCATGCAGCAGCCCGGCCCTGGCGGGACCCGAGAACAAGAATCTGACCAGGAGGATTCCGGCCCGGTCGCGGTCCTCACGGCTCCCGTCGCTGATGATCTTTGATAGCGGCGTGCCGTCCATCCATTCGGTGATCAGGACATGATCGGTCGCCGTCACCACGTTCGGCACGTAAATGTCGGGGTCGCCGGCGTAGGCGTCGGCAAAGGCCTGCTGAGATGTCGCTTCGAGGTGATAGTCGAGTTCCTCGGCAACGCGGTTGCGCAGCTCGTCGAGCAGCGGCTTGACATCCAGGCCAGGCATGAGGATGCCGAACAGCCGTCCGGCGCGGCTCAGCTGGGTGAAGTCACTGATCAGTGCCTTGCCTGCGCCGGGGTACTGAATCTTGACCGCTACCTCCCGCCCGTCATACCAGATGGCCTTGTGCACCTGGCCGATGGAGGCGGCCGCCGCAGGCTGATCGTCAAAGTCGGTGAAGCGGTCGCGCCAGTCCTCGCCAAAATCGCCAGCGAGAACCCGGTGGACGGTGCGAGCAGGCAGCGGCGGCGCCGATTCCTGGAGCTTGGTCAACGTTGCGCGATACGGGCCGGCGATCTCGGGCGGGAGCGCCGCCTCGAAGATTGACAGTGCCTGGCCCAGCTTCATCGCCCCGCCCTTGAGCTCACCGAGGACCCTGAAGATCTGCTCGGCAGTGCGCTGCTGGATCTCACCGGCGACGATCTCGGCCGGGCGACCGCCGATCCGCTTACCGAATCCAAGTGCAGTCCGCCCGGCGAGCCCTATCGGGAGCGTGGCGAGCTTGGCGGTGCGCGTTACTGCGCGGCGAGGCAGGTCGTTCACGATCTACATTGTCCGCTACCGGCAGCGGTCCCGTGTACCCGCTAACCCCCCGCGTCGCTCGCGCAGCCGCAGTCGGCGTGCGGCATCCAGGTGCGCCGCCGCCACTGCCAGCCGGGCAAGACGAGTTCCAGCGTTCCGTTCGTCACCGCGTCAGCCTTCCCGCCGCGGTCCACGAACGTCAGCACCTGCCCGCTGGCCTGTGCCGCCACGGAGGTGGCGAGCACGCAGTCGCAAGCCGGCGTGCTCGGCTGACGCTCGACGAGCTGGGCGAGGACCAGCGGCCAGGCGGGGTCGCGCTCTGCCCGGGTCATATCCAGGCAGCGCAGGCACGCCGAACGCCCGGGTATCACCAGAGGTCCCACGATGCCGATCGCTTCACCCGCGGTCGCGGTCAGGTGGGGCACGCCGTCAGCCATCAGCCTGGCGGCCAGCTCAGGGGCATGACTGCCGGTCAGCACCGCCACATCGGGCTGCCCGGTGTCATCGTCGGTCCGGACCTCCGGCGCGGTGCGCCGGACAGCGCGGGCCGCGCCGGCCGACCTCGGCTCGCCGATGTCTGCTTCGCACAGGCCGGCCGGCGCGAGATCAGCGGCGAATGCCTGGCCGGCATCCCGGCACGCCACGTGGCCGATTCCGGCGGCGGCAAGGAGGGTCGCGATGCAGGATCCGACCTTTCCCGCACCGTATATCCGCACGTAGGTCCCGGATCTGCGGGCTAGCGAGCGCGCACCGCCATCCCCGTCGCCGTGCGCAAGCGATGTCGTAGCCAGCTCGGGTGCGAGCCTGGAGCGAAGGCTGTCAGGCACGGCCCGGAGCGCACCGGCCGGGAAGTCGTCAAGCACGCCCGCGGCGGCGAGTAGGGTGATCAACCGGTCGGCGACCTCGGCACTGATGCCGAGAGCGCCCGCGGCGGCAATCATTGCCCGATGATCCCGGCTGCCGTCGAGCAGGCCGATCAGGGCCGCCGTGCGGCCAATACCGGAGACAGCGACAGCACGACGCGAGTCGATCCCGATCTGCAGCGTGTTGCTGTCTCGCCACACGGGAAGAAGGCCAGGCTTGAGCGCCAGTCTCATGCCGTCCAGCATGGCAGCGGGGGACGACACTATCACTCTGTGTAACTGCGAAGCCGCACCAGTGCCCAGCCGCCTTCGGGTCGGTGCACCGTGACGGCCATCCGCCGTCCGGCAGCCGCGGATCTTGAGGCGGCAAAGAACCGGCTCCTTCCCGACCTGGCACGCCCCGGCCTGCGGGTCCTGTTCTCCGGGATCAACCCGAGCCTGTACTCCGCCGCCGCCGGATACCACTTCGCCCGGCCAGGGAACCGGTTCTGGCCGACGCTGCACAAGTCCGGTTTCACCGGCCGCCAGCTGCGCCCGGAGGAGCAGGAACAGCTCCTGGCCCAGGGGTTCGGCATCACCAACGTGGTGGCGCGGGCCACGGCCCGCGCCGATGAACTCGATGTCGCGGAACTCCGTGAGGGCGGCCAGATCCTCGCCGACAAGGTAGCCGCGCTCGGCCCGCGCTGGCTCGCCGTGGTCGGGATCACAGCCTTCCGTGTCGCGTTCGGCCAGCGTCATGCGGCTGTCGGGGAGCAGCAGGAGAGCCTCGGTGGCACCCGGGTGTGGGTACTGCCCAACCCCAGCGGACTCAACGCCCACTGGAGCGCCGCCGCCCTGGCGCAGGAGTTTGCCCGGTTGCGCGCCGCGGCCGGCTGACCGCCAGATCTCGAGGATCACTCGGGGTCTGAAGGGGGTGGTCCCCTGTCGGCTCCATTCCCGGGACAGCCGTGAACGGCGGGTTCAAGGAGTCGTCGAACAGTCGGCGCCGGTGCGGGCACCGACACCGGCACCGGCACCGGCACCGGCACCGGCACCGGGGAAGGCGGCCCGGTGGCACCTCCTTCCGCGTCGTTTCCATGATCGATGTGGCGGAGCCCCNNGGGGGGCTCCGCCACATCGATCTTCGGCGGCGCTCCGGAAGTCGTGGCTCACGGGGTCGATGGTTCCGGTGTGACGGGAGTGATCCAGCCGGCAGGGTCCGCGCGGCACCGCACGATCGTCCGGGATCAGGAAACGACGGTTTATTCCACGAGGTGTCCTTACAGCAGCGCTGCCACATCGACGACATTCAATCCGGCGAACAGGCTGACCGGCTTGCACCCGGCATATGGACCAGACTGTGACAAAACATCCCGCGCGGTTCGGGTCCCGGCCGCAGACGGCGGCGCGGTTGTCCACATGCACGAAGCACCAGGGCAGGTCATCGCTGACATGAGGCCCTTTATGCGCTGAGGTCCCGGGCGGGCGGCGTGTCCTGACGACACAGCCGCTACGGCGGGCCGTTCGCCCCCCTTCCCCGGAAGTGCGGGCGGCCCGCCGACCGCCCGGGGACTCTTCGTTCTGAAGTTAGAAGCGATGACGCCGGCAGATCAAGCCCGGCTGTGGAAAGCGCCGTGGAGAACCTGGGGAAATCGCGGGGTGTCGCTGTGCAGAACCAGGAACGGTCCTGGGGATTTGACCCGGATTGGCACTGGCTTGCCTCGACTGACTGCGACAGTGTTATCCACCGGCTGTGGACAAAGGAAAGTAAGTCTGCGCCGCGTGTCCGGCGGCGCCCCTCCTCACTCGCTGTCGCCGCCCGGGTTCTCTGCGGCGGGCCCGTCCCCGCCGACATCCCCGGCAGCACCCTTCCCGGCACCGTCGTCGAGCGCGGAGGTGTCGAGCTCAGGCCGCCCGCTGACAAAGCCCTCGGGATCGTCGAAGTCCTCGGCCGTCGGCAGCAGGTCCGGGTGAGACCACAGGGCGTCCCTGGCATCGATGCCGCGGGCCTGCGTGACGCCCAGCCAGATGGCCGCCGCCTCACGGAGCCTGCGGGGCCGCAGTTCAAGCCCCACCAGCGTGGCGAAGGTCCGCTCGGCCGGGCCGCCCGTTGCCCGGCGCCGCCTGATCGCCTCGGCCAGGGCATCCGCGTGCGGCAGTCGGTGCCCCGCCGCCGCGTCCACCACGGTTGCGACCCAGCCCTCGACCAGGGCAAGCGCCGTCTCGAGCCGCGCCAGAGCGCTCTTCTGCTCGGGCGTGTCCTCGGGCTGGAACAGCGCGCCGCCCCCGGCCAGCGCTTCGCGCAGGGCCTCCGGGTTGGCCAGATCGACCTGCGGCATGGCATCCCGCAGCACGGCAGCGTCGACCGTCATGCCGCGCGCGTACTCCGCCACCGCGCCGAGCAGGCTCGCCCGCAGCCACGGCACATGCCCGAACAGCCGGTGGTGGGCCGCCTCGCGCAGCGCGAGGAACAGCCGCACCTCGTCCTCGCCCACCGAAAGCCCGTGGCCGAACTCGGTAATGGCCGCCGGCAGCAGCGCGGCGATTCCCTCCGGCCCGAGCGGCAAGCCGATATCGGTGGAGCTGACCACCTCCCGGGCCAGCGCGCCGACCGCCGCACCGGTCTGCCCGCCGACCATCGCCCCGCCGAGCTGTTGCATCATCGGGCCGAGGCCGCCCAGGCCACCTGTGACAGCGCCCATGACCGAGCGCATTTCCGGCGGGACCTCGCCGAGCTCTGATGGGTCCAGGGTGAACATGCCGCCCATCGTCTCGACGGCCTTGGCCGCGATCGGATCGCACAGCATGGACCAGACGGGCATCGTCGCCTCCACCCATTCCGAACGGCTCCAGGCCTGCGTAGCCCGGATCCCAGACGGGTAGGTGGTGACGTCCCCGAGCCAAAGGTCGGCCAGCCGCAGCGCCTCGTCCGCCTGCTTCCGCTGGCTGTCCAGCACGCTGGGGTCGCCCTCCGCGGCCACCGCGTGCCTGGCCACGTTCTTCGCCAGGTCCCAGTTGACCGGCCCGCCCTTCCAGGACATCAGGTCGGCGAACTGGCGCAGCGCATCCGCGAACTGCTGCGGGTCGCCAAGGGCCCCGAGCGGCCCGAGGGCCCCCAACAGGCCGTCTTCTCCGGGCGTCTGCCCGGCGCCAGCGGCCTGATCCGGATCCTCCGGACCCTCGTCCGGATCGCCGGGCATCCCGAAGCCGAAGGGAGGGTCAGCCATCTTCGCGGCCTTTCGGGCAGGATGGAAGGGTCATGCCCGCCACGTTATCTCGGGAGCAGCCTACTTTGACCACCCCAAACGCCCAGGTTCGCCGGCGGCGTACCCGAGCTCAGGGCAGCGCCAGCGGGAATGGCCCTGTCGTCGCCGTTACCGGGGCGGCCCGCGGACTCGGTCACGCGCTAACGGTCAAGCTGGCCGCTTCGGCGCGGGTCAGGCGGGTGATCGCGATAGACGATCACCGGGGCGAGGCGACTGGCGTGACCTGGCGGGTAGTGGACGTGCGCGATCCCGCGCTGGCTGGCCGGCTGGCCGAGGTGGACGTGCTCGTGCACACCGACCTCGACCTGGCGCCGGAGTCCGACCGCAGCGCCAGGCGGGCGTTCAACGTCCGCGGCGTTCAGACCGTGCTCACCGCGGCGGCGGCCGGCCGGGTCAGCCGGGTGATCTTGATCACAAGCGCGATGGTGTACGGCGCCCGTCCCGACAACCCGGTGCCGTTGCCGGAGTCGGCGCCGCTAGCCGCCGACCCGGACGGCAGTGTCGTGGGCGACCTGCTGGAGATCGAGGACCTGGCGCGCCGCTCGCCGCGGACCAATCCCGGCACGACCATCACCGTGGTACGTCCAGCGGCGCTCGTCGGCACCGGCGTGGATACCTTCGTGACCAGGCATTTCGAGGCGCCGAGGCTACTCACGATCAAGGGCAGTGCACCCAGCTGGCAGTTCTGTCACACCGACGATCTGTTGTCCGCGCTCGAGCTTGCCGTGACCGGCGAGGTAACCGGCGCCTTCGCGGTGGGCTGTGACGGCTGGCTGGAGCAAGATCAGGTCGAGGAGCTAGCTGGGCTGCGCCGGATAGAGCTGCCTGCCGCGCTGACGTTCGGCACGGCGCAGCGGCTGCACCGGGTCGGGATCACTCCGGCGCCCGCCACCGACCTGCGCTACGTCGTCTACCCGTGGGTGGTGGACTGCACCACGCTCCGGGCGGCGGGGTGGCGGCCCGGTTATGACAACGAGACCGCCCTGCGTGCGCTGCTGGAGCAGCGGACCGGCCATCACGCCGTGGCCGGTCGGCGCCTGGCAGGCAAGGAGGCCACGATCACGGCCGCAGGCGCGACGGTGGCGGTCATCGGCACCGCCGCGATCGTCCGCCGGGCACGCCGCCGCCGCCGCACCGAGCCCTGACCGCCGCCGCACGTAGGCCGCGCACAGGCCACATGTGGCCGGTTCCAGGTACCCATCCAAGCCAGATGTGGCCGGTTCCAGGTACCGTAGGTCAGTGGACGTCATCAGGCTGACCGAGATTCGCGATAGCCCGCTATCGGTAGATGAGGTGCGGCTGGCCGTAGCCGATCCCGCGGCGGGCGCGATCGCGCTCTTCGCCGGGACCGTGCGGCACCACGATTACGGGCGGCCGGTGACCAGGTTGTCGTATTCGGCCCATCCCTCCGCCGCCGATGAGATGCGCCGGGTGGCCGAGAAAGTGGCCGTCGATTTCCCCGTCTACGGGCTGGCCGCCGTGCACCGGGTTGGCGACCTTGCGATCGGTGACCTCGCGGTGGTCGTGGCGGTGTCCTGCCAGCACCGGGCGGAAGCGTTTGAGGCCTGCGAGGTCCTGATTGACGAGATAAAGGCAAGCGTGCCGATCTGGAAACACCAGCACTTCGGGGACGGGTCCGAAGAGTGGGTGGGCAGCGCGTAGTCTTCGCACCATGCCTCGGCGCGCCCTGACCCTTCTCGTGGCCGGAATCGCTGTTGTCATCGCGGCTGTGGTGGCTGCGGTACTGCCCGTTCCCTACGTGGTGCTGAGTCCCGGCCCGACGCTGAACACGCTCGGGACCTCGGGTGGCGTGCCGCTCATCCAGATCCAAGGCCACCGGGTGAATCCCACGGTCGGGAACCTCAACATGGTCACGGTCGACTTCCAGGGCGGCCCCGGCGATGAGATCAATATCTTCACCGCGCTGCGCGCGTGGCTGGACCCGCATGACGCGGTCGTGCCTCAGCAGGAGGTATTCGGGACCGGGCAGTCCCAGCAGCAGGTGCTGAAGCAGGATGTCCAGGAGATGACAGGCTCGCAGCAGGACGCCACCGCGGCCGCGCTGACCGAGCTCAAAATCCCCTTCAAGACCCTCATCGCCATCGCGAACACCGAACCCGGGATGCCGTCCGCCGGGGTGCTGCGGGCCGGCGACATCATCGCCGACGTGAACGGCACGCCCATCAACAGCCTGGCCACCCTGACCACGCAGATCCGCGACCACCCGGCCGGCACCCCGCTCCAGCTCACGGTCATAAGGAGCGGAAAGACGCAGCAGCTCAGCCTCAAGGCCGTGCAGAGCCAAGGCCATCCGGAAATCGGAGTCGAGGTCGTGGAGCAGTACAAGTTCCCGTTCGAAGTCACAATCAAGGTCGGCAATATCGGCGGCCCGAGCGCGGGACTCATGTTCGCCCTCGGCATTATCGACAAGCTGGGGTCCGTGAATCTCACCGGCGGCAGGTTTATCGCCGGAACCGGGGAGATTGATCCGAACGGTGCGGTCGAACCCATCGGCGGTATCCAGCAGAAGATGGCCGGGGCAAGGGCGCAGGGGGCGACGGTCTTCCTGGCACCGGCGGGCAACTGCTCGGACGCCGTGAGTGCCGTGCCGGCCGGGATGCGACTGATCAAGGTGAGTACGCTGGCCGGAGCGGTGCAGGATCTGGAAGCGCTCAAGGCGAACCGGCCGGTGCCGTCCTGCTGACGGCCCGGCGAATCATGTCGCGGGCCGCTAAGTTGCCTTCACGAGGTGCGGCGAGGGGGCGGGCGTGACCTTCCGATCACCGGGCTCGAACGGACACTCGGCCAGCCGCCCCCGGCTGCGTATCCAGCGGCGCTGGCCAAGGATCGTCGTGATCACGGCGCTGGCCATTATCGCGGCCATAGTAGTCGTCACCGTGGTGTGCGGAATATGGACCGACTATCTCTGGTACAAATCGGTCCATTACACCTCAGTATTCGCCACCACCTACAGCGTGAAGTGGGCATTGTTCGGGATCGTCGGGGTTTTCATGACCGCGGCGGTCGGGTTCAACGCGGCGCTTGCCTACCGGCTCAGGCCCATGCACCGGCCCTCGTCACCGGAGCAGCGCGGGCTTGACGGTTACCGGATGGCGCTTGAGCACCGGCGCCGGCTTGCCCTCGGCGCGGGCTCCGCGGCCATCGGGGTGATCTCCGGGCTCACCGCCATCGGTTCATGGCGGACCTGGCTGCTGTTCGCCAACCGGACCTCATTTCACGCACGGGATCCGCAGTTCCACCTTGACATCTCGTTCTTCGTCTTCGTGTATCCATTCATCCGGATGGTGCTGACTTACCTGTTCGCGGCGGTACTGCTCTGCCTGCTCGTAGCGGCCGCCGTCCATTACCTGTACGGCGGAATCCGGCTCCAGTCGTCATCCGGCCGGGCCACGGCCGCGGCCCGGGCTCACCTGTTTGCCCTTATCGGGCTGTTCGTGTTGCTCAAGGCGGTCTCTTACTGGATCGACCGGTACGGCATTGAGCTTTCGCCGGGCGGGACGGTCAGCACCGGAGCGTCATACACGGACGTGAACGCGATCCTGCCGGCCAAGACCGTGCTGGCCGCCATCGCGGTGGTCTGCGCATTGTTGTTCTTCGCGGGCGCGGCGCGGCAGAGCGCGCTGATGCCGGCCGTGGGATTCGGCTTGCTCGTCCTGTCCGCGATCCTGATTGGCGGCGTCTACCCGGCGATCGTCCAGCAGTTCGTTGTCAAGCCGAACGCGCTTGCCAAGGAAACGCCCTATCTCCAGCGCGAGATCGACAGCACCAGAAACGCCTACGCGCTGAATGGCGCCACGACGATGCCCTACCAGGCGAGCACCACCGATGCGTCGAGCGGCGTCGCCGCCCAGGCCGCGGCGCTGCCCAGTGTGCGGCTCCTTGACCCCGGCGTTGTCTCGCAGACGTTCCAGCAGCTCCAGCAAGTGAAGAGCTTCTACAGTTTTCCCGGGCAGCTGGATATCGACCGGTACCAGGTGCCAGGTGACGGGCAGCAGCCGCAAGACATGGTGGTCGGGGTGAGGGGGCTGAGCGGGCCGCCGCCGGGCCAGGCCAACTGGGTAAACACGCACCTCGTCTACACGCACGGCTTCGGGTTCGTCGCGGCATCCGCCAATAGCGTGCAGGCCGACGGCGATCCGGATTTCACCGAGAGCGATATCCCGCCCAAGGGGGTGCTCGGGTCGTTTCAGCCGAGGGTCTACTTCGGTGAGCAGGAGACGCAGTACGCCATCGTCGGGGCGCAGCACGGCCGGGCGCCGATGGAGTTCGATTACCCCAACCAGAGCACGGCGGGCCAGCGCGACAACACATACACCGGCGGCGGCGGCGTGCCGATCGGCTCGTTCCTGAACCAGCTGCTGTATGCGATCAAGTTCCACGAGCCCAATATCCTGCTGTCCAGTTCCGTCAACGCCGACTCGAAGCTGCTCTACGACCGTGATCCGCTGTCGCGAGTGGCAAAGGTGGCACCATTTCTCACCCTGGACAACGACGCCTACCCGGTGGTCGCGAACCACGGCATTTACTGGATCGTCGACGGCTACACCACCTCCGATGACTATCCGTACTCGCAGCGGCTGGGCTTGCAGCAGGCGACGGCCGACAGCTCGAACCCGGGCGGGTCCGCCTACGATCAGCCGGGCAGCAGCCAGCTCAATTACATCCGCAACTCGGTCAAGGCAGTGGTGAACGCCTACACCGGTGCCGTCACGCTCTACCAGTGGGGCGGGAGCGACCCGGTACTGCGCACCTGGATGGCGGCGTTCCCGGGCATCATCAAGCCGCGCAGCGACATCCCGGCCGCTCTCATGGCGCACCTGCGCTACCCGCAGGACCTGTTCGACGTGCAGCGCCAGATCCTCGCCAGCTACCACGTAACGCAGGCGCAGGCCTTCTACGGCGGGCAGAACTTCTGGACGCTGCCGGCCAACCCGAGCGGCCTGACGCCAAACTCAGGGGCGCAGCCGCCCTACTACCTGACGATGACCGTACCTGGCGAAACGGCGCCGGAGTTCTCCCTCGCCACTTCGTTCGTGCAGCGGGGGCGGCCTAACATGGCGGCGTTCATGACCGTGGACAGTAATCCCGGTTCCCCGGACTACGGCAAGATCAGGATTCTCGACCTTCCGCAGGACACGGCCATCGCCGGGCCGCAGCAGGTGCAGAACTCCTTCGAGACCGACCCGACGCCGTCCATCCAGCTGTCTCAGCTGCGCAGGGGCGGGTCACAAGTGATCCTGGGAAACCTGATCACGCTGCCGGTCAGCGGCGGGTTCCTGTACATCGAGCCGGTATACGTCGAGGCGTCGGCCGCGGGAAGCACCGGGTCATATCCCACCGTGCAGCGGGTGTTCGCGTCGTTCGGCAGCAACGTCGGATACGGCCAGACGCTGGCCGATGCGCTCAGCCAGCTGTTCGGCGCCCCGGCCAGTCCGCCGACTACCGGGACGGGCACGCCGCCGGCCCATGGCACGGGCGGCAGCAGCCGCGCCGCCGCCGCTGCGCTCGGGTACGTAAAGCAGGCACAAAGCTATTACCAGCAGGCCCAGGCGGCGCTCAGGAGCGGCAACTTCGCGGCCTACGGCCAGGACCTGAGCAAGATGAAGACCGCGCTCGATCACGCGGAACAGGCCGCGGCTGGCCGGCCTGTCCCCACGCCGTCTGCGCATGCGCCGCGATAGGGTCTCGCCTGGCCGTCGGCGCCAGTGCGCGGACTACGCCGGCAGTGGGCGTACGCTCGATCCGACGGGAAATCTGCAAGAGAGCTGATCTCCGCAGCTACTCGCATGCCCTCAAGGCCGCGGCCACAGGAGAGGAGCAAGATCGGTTGTGTCGCCTCGTGTTCTTATTGACGCGACAGCCGTTCCGGCTGACCGCGGGGCGCTCGGTCGCTACGTCGATGGGCTGATAGCTGCCCTCGTGGCCGCGGGCGCAGACTTGGCGATTGCCTGCCAGCGGTCCGACGAGGAGAAGTACTCCAGGCTGGTACCCGGCGCCAGCATCGTGGCGGGCCCGACCGCGATCGCGCACCGGGCGGCCAGGCTGGCCTGGGAGCAGACCGGCTTGCCGATGGTCGCACAGCAGGTAGAAGCGGACGTGATACACGCACCGCACTATTCAATGCCGCTGCGGCCGCCGGCGCCCACCGTGGTCACGATTCATGACCTGACCTTCTTCACCGAGCCCGCACTGCACAGTGCGGTCAGCGGCGCCTTCTTCAAGTCGGCAATCCGCACCGCCGTGCGCCGCGCGAGCAGGCTGATCGTGCCGTCGAAGGCGACAAGGGACGAGCTCGTCCGGGTGCTTAGCGCGGATCCGACCAGGATCGATGTGGCCTACCACGGCGTGGATCACGTGCTCTTCCACCGGCCGGCCGCTGACCAGATGATGCAGGTCTCCAACCGGCTCGGCCTGCACGGCAAGCCGTACATCGCCTTTCTCGGGACGCTGGAACCGCGCAAGAACGTCCCGGCCCTGATCGCGGGATGGGCTGCGGCGGTGGCGGATCTGGAGAACCCGCCGGCCCTCGTGCTCGGCGGCGGCAGCGGCTGGAGCGAGGAGGTGGACGCGGCGGTCGCGGGGGTTCCTGCGCACCTGCGGCTTGTGCGTCCCGGTTACCTGCGTTTCACCGATCTTCCCGGCTATCTGGGCGGGGCGCTTGTGGTGGCCTTCCCCAGTCGCGGTGAGGGGTTCGGCCTGCCGGTGCTGGAGGCGATGGCGTGCGGTGCGCCGGTGCTGACCACACACCGGACGTCACTTCCGGAGGTCGGCGGCGACGCGGTCGGCTATACCGAGCCGGACGCGGACAGCATCCGCGACGCGCTGCGCGCGCTGATCGAGGACCCGGCACGGCGCGAGGCGCTGGGCGCCGCGGGCGAGGCCCGGGCGCAGGAATTCACCTGGGCGGCATCGGCGGAAGCGCACCTGGTGTCGTACCAGCGAGCTGCCGAGCAGCGAGCGGAGTAACCTCCCTGCCCATGTCAGGCGATTCACGCGTCCCCAGCGGAGCAGGCGAGCCGCTGGAGGCCATCCTCCTTGTTGGCGGGCGGGGCACCAGGCTGCGCCCGCTGACCATCTCGATCCCCAAGCCGCTGCTGCCCACGGCGGGCGTGCCATTCCTGGCTCACCAGCTGGCCAGGGCCGCGTCCTGCGGCGTGACCAGGGTGGTGCTCGCCACCTCATACCGGTCGCAGATGTTCGCCGAGTGTTTCGGCGACGGGTCCAGCTTCGGGCTGGAGCTCGACTATGTCCATGAGGAGGAACCGCTGGGGACCGGGGGCGGGATCCGCAACGCAGCGTCTCGGCTGCGCAGCGGTCCCGACGACCCGGTCGTGGTGCTGAACGGCGACATTCTGTCCGGCCATGACCTGCCAGCGCAGCTTGACATGCACCGCAAGGCCGACGCCGCGGTCACGCTGCACCTGGTGGAGGTGACCGATCCGGCCAGGTTCGGCTGCGTGCCGACCGACGATAACCAGCGGGTGACCGCGTTCCTCGAGAAGACCCCCAACCCAGTCACGAACCGGATCAACGCCGGCTGTTACGTGTACACCAGGCGGGCCATCGACGAGATACCGCCAGGCCGTGTGGTGTCGGTCGAGCGTGAGACCTTCCCCGCTCTCATCGAGTCCGGCCAGGTCGTGATGGGGTACGTAGACAATGCGTACTGGCTGGACGTGGGCACGCCAGAGGCCTTCGTGCGCGGCTCGTGCGATCTCGTGCTCGGCCGCCTGGCCTCGCCTGTGGTACCCACCCCCGGCGAATCGCTGATACTGCCCGGCGCCACCGTCTATGCGGGCGCGACGCTCACCGGCGGGACCGTGGTGGGAGCGGGCGCGCTCATCGGCCGGGACTCCACGGTGGAGGGCAGCGTGCTTTTCGATGGCGCGACCATCGGGTCAGGCGCGCGGATCCGCGGCAGCGTCATCGGCCGGGACGCCAGCGTGGGGAACAACACCGTGCTCGACGGCGTGGTGATCGGCGACGAGGCCCACGTCGGGGCCCGCAATGAACTGCGCGGCGGACTGCGAGTCTGGCCTGGCATCGAACTCGACCCGTTGTCTATCAGGTTCTCCACCGACGAGTAACGCGGATGTCCCAGGTCAACGGGGGACCGAGTCCTGCCGGGACAGCGGTGATGCCGCCCATTGCCGACCCGGCCGCGCGCGAAGCTGACCGAGGCACAGCATAGGGTGCGGCCATGGGCGTATCCGACACCGCGCTGCGGCGGGTTCTTGCCAGGGCCAGGGACGGCAAGACCCTTGACAGGGGCGAGGCAGAGATCGCGCTGCACGCCCGAGGCGACCAGCTGTCCACCCTTCTCGGCCACGCGGGCCGGGTCAGGGACGCTGGTCTCACGGCCGCCGGCCGGCCGGGGATCATCACCTACTCGCGCAAGGTTTTCATCCCCCTGACCAGGCTGTGCAGGGACCGCTGCGGGTACTGCACCTTCGCCACGGTGCCGGGGAAGCTCGACGCCCCCTACCTGTCTCCCGACGAGGTGCTCGACATCGCCAACCGGGGGGCGGAGCTCGGCTGCAAGGAAGCGCTCTTCACCCTGGGCGATCGCCCAGAGGACCGGTGGCATCAGGCGCGTGCGTGGCTGGACGAACTGGGGTACGACGACACGCTCTCCTACGTCAGGGCCATGGCCATCCTCGTGCTGGAAGAGACCGGCCTGCTGCCGCATCTCAACCCGGGCGTGCTCTCCTGGCAGGACTTCCAGCGGCTCAAGCCGGTCGCGCCGTCCATGGGCATGATGCTGGAGACCACCGCGAGCCGGCTGTTCACCGAGCGCGGCGGACCGCACTTCGGCAGCCCGGACAAGGACCCGGCCGTGCGGCTGCGTGTTCTCGAGGACGCCGGCCGCTGCGCGGTCCCGTTCACCACCGGCATCCTGATCGGCATCGGGGAGACCCTCGCCGAGCGGGCCGACTCGATCCTCGCGATCAGGAAGATCGCCAGGGAGTACGGCGGCATCCAGGAAGTGATCGTGCAGAACTTCCGCGCCAAGCCGGACACCAAGATGCGCGGCGTGCCAGACGCCGACCTGGAGGATCTCGCCGCGACGATCGCCGTGGCCCGCTTGGTCCTCGGCCCCGGCATGCGGATCCAGGCGCCGCCTAACCTGATCGGTGACCAGTACTCGCTGATCCTGCGGGCCGGTATCGACGACTGGGGCGGCGTCTCGCCGCTCACGCCGGACCACGTCAATCCCGAGCGCCCGTGGCCACAGGTGGCGGAACTGGCAGAGCGCACCCGCCGCGACGGATTCGACCTGCGCGAGCGGCTCACCATCTACCCCGGTTACATCCGCGAGCCATGGCTGGATCCCAGGCTGGCCGCGCACGTGGCACAGCTCGCCGACCCGGCCACCGGACTGGCCGACGAGCGGGCGGCACCGGCCGGACTGCCGTGGCAGGAACCGGATGGCAGCTGGGGCGATGCGTCAGGGCGGACCGACCTGCACGTCACGATCGACACGACGGGCCGCACCAGCGACCGCAGGGACGACTTCGGTGAGGTCTACGGCGACTGGGCGGAGGTTCGCAGCCGTATCGCCGCCACGGCCCCGGAGCGGCTGCGGGCGGATGTGGCCGCCGCGCTGCGGCGGGCGGAATCGGATCCGGCCGCGCTCAGCGATGACGAGGCGCTCGCGCTGCTTGACGCCGACGGGCCGGAGCTTGAGGCGCTTGCCGCACTGGCCGACGCGATCCGGGCGGACGTGTCAGGCGATGACGTCACCTACGTCGTCAACCGCAACATCAACTTCACCAACGTCTGCTACACCGGCTGCCGGTTCTGCGCGTTCGCCCAGCGCCGCACCGATGCCGACGCCTACACGCTGTCCCTTGATCAAATCGGCGATCGCGCGGCCGAGGCCTGGACGGCGGGCGCGACCGAGGTGTGCCTCCAGGGCGGGATCCACCCGGACCTGCCCGGCACCGCCTACTTCGACATCGCGGCGCAGGTGCGGCAGCGCTGCCCGGACATGCATGTGCACGCCTTCTCGCCCATGGAGGTGGTCAACGGCGCGTCCCGTACCGGGCTGTCCATCCGGGAGTGGCTGGTGCGCGCCCGTGAGGCCGGCGTCGGCTCGCTGCCCGGCACCGCCGCGGAAATCCTGGATGACGACGTGCGCTGGGTGCTGACAAAAGGCAAGCTGCCGACCGCGACCTGGATCGAGGTGATCACGACCGCGCACGAACTCGGGATTCCCACCTCGTCGACCATGATGTACGGGCACGTGGACACCCCGGCGCACTGGGTGGCGCACCTGCGGGTACTGCGCGGTATCCAGGAGCGGACCGGCGGCTTCACCGAGTTCGTGCCGCTGCCCTTCGTGCACCAGAACTCGCCGATCTATCTGGCCGGGCTGGCCAGGACCGGCCCGACCCGGCGCGAGAACCGCGCCGTGCACGCCGTGTCCAGGCTGCTGCTGCACGGCGCGATCAGCTCCATCCAGTGCTCCTGGGTCAAGCTCGGTGACGACCTCTGCCTGGATGTGCTCCGCGGTGGTGTCAACGACCTGGGCGGCACGCTGATGGAGGAGACGATCAGCAGGATGGCGGGCTCGCAGAACGGGTCGTACAAGACGATCAGCCAGCTCGCCCAGATGGTCGCCCCGACCGGGCGCTCGCTGCGGCAGCGCAGCACGACCTACGGTCCGGTCCACGCCGAGCGTCAGGCTGCGTCGGCAGCCAGCGACGGCGTGTGCGCCGCCGTCCGCAACCCACGCACCCCCCTACCGCTCACCACCCGCTAAGGGCCCGCAGAAGTAAGCCGCAGGTTTCGTNNTGATCGTCAGGTCGGGCCGGGGCGCCTGGCAAGAGCTCAGGAGCGGCCGCCCAGCCGCGGGCGGGCCGCCCAGCCGCGGGCGGGCTGCGCGGCCGCGGGCGGGCTGCGCGCTGGCTAGCGCGAGGACGTAAGCCGGCGCATGACCGTGCGCGGCGGTTCTGGCACGCCCCCGCCTGGAATCCTCGAACAGCCGGCACCCGCAACGGGAAAAGCGGCCCGCAGGCGCGTCCTTCCGCATCGTTTCCAAGATCGATGT
>PMSU01000110.1 GCA_003168255.1 Actinomycetota bacterium | reverse complement strand
AATCCCCGGTCAACGATCTAGCGGCGGCCTGGCACACCGGATGAGCGACAACGCAGCAGGTACAGCACAGGACCGCGTGGTCAGGCTCGGGCAGCCCGCCGGGCGCTGGGTGATACTTGCCACGGTCCTCGGTTCCAGCATGGCGATGCTGGACGCCACGGTCGTCAACGTGGCCCTGCCGACGATAGGCAAGCGTTTCGGCGCCTCGCTCGGCGGATTGCAGTGGACGGTCTCCGCCTACACCCTGACGCTAGCCGGGCTGATCCTGCTCGGCGGCTCGCTCGGGGACCGGATGGGCCGCCGCCGGATCTTCGTCGTCGGGGTCACGTGGTTCGCGCTGGCGTCGGCGCTGTGCGGTCTGGCCCCCAGCATCGGCGTGCTGATCGGGGCGCGGGCGCTACAGGGCATCGGCGGCGCGCTGCTCACTCCGGGCTCCCTGGCGATCATCCAGGCCAGCTTCGCGCCAGAGGACAGGGCGCGGGCGGTGGGGGCATGGTCGGGCCTGGGCGGAGTGGCCGGTGCCGCCGGACCGCTGCTCGGCGGCTGGATCGTCACGGCAGTGGGCTGGCGGTGGGTCTTCCTGATCAACCTGCCGGTCGCCGCCGCGGTGATCGCGGTGACGCTGAAGCACGTGCCCGAGACCAGGGACCCTTCGGCGCATGGCCGGTTTGACGTCGCGGGAGCCGCGCTCGCCGCGCTTGCCCTGGCCGGCGTCAGCTACGCGCTGATCGAGGCGCCGGGGCGGGGCGCCGCGCTGCGGGTAACGACCGCCACAGTCATCGGCGTCGCCGCTGCCGTGGCGTTCGTGGCCACCGAACGCCACCGCGGCCGCTCACCGGGCCGCACCCCGCCCATGCTGCCGCTCGACGTGTTCGCGTCACGCCAGTTCACCGCCGTCAACCTGGTGACATTCATCGTGTACGCCGCGTTCGGCTCGGTGTTCTTCCTGCTTGTCCTGGAGCTTCAGGTGGCGTCGGGCTTCTCGCCGCTGCGAGCCGGTACCGCCCTGCTGCCCTCGACCCTGCTGATGCTCGCGCTCTCGGCGCGGGCGGGCGCCCTGGCGCAGCGGATCGGCCCCCGCTGGCTGATGGCGGGCGGCACCCTGACCTGCGCGGCTGGCCTGCTGCTGATGACGCGGATAGGGCAGCACGCCAGCTACCTGGCCGACGTGCTCCCGGCGGTATGCGTCTTCGGCTTCGGCCTGTCGCTTACCGTGGCCCCGCTGACCGCGACGGTCCTGGCCAGCGCCGATGCCAGGCACGCCGGAGTAGCCAGCGGGGTGAACAACGCGGTGGCACGGTCGGCGGGGCTGCTGGCCGTGGCCGGCCTGCCCGTCGCCGTCGGGCTTACCATCGGCGGTCACGGCTCCGCGGCGACCTTCGCGGCGGGATTCAGGACGGCGATGCTGATATGCGCCTGCCTCCTCGTCGTGGCCTCCGTGCTCTCCAGCCTGCTGATCGACAATGGCGTGCTCAAGCCGACCGCGGACAGCCAGGCGCCAGAACCCGAGTGCCGCACCTATTGCCCGGTTGGCGCGCCGCCGCTGGAAACCGGCCGCGGCGGGAACCGCTGACCCGGCCAGATACTCGGCCGCCGCCCGCGGGCGCCGTTTCGCGATCCCGTGATAGCAGGGGTACCCACATGCTCCCGGTCGGGACTTGACGACGACATAGCCGTGCGCTGATGATCCGCTGTCCGGGTTTCCTGTAGCCGACGGCACCGACGGCTCCATATCGTGGCTGGTCAAGCTGCGTGGAGCGGGATCGCAGCGTCCCGGCCGGGCGTCCCGGTAGCCGCGGGACCGACAGACTACGGGATTGACGGCTGCCGATTCCGGTGGCCTGGCCGGCTTTCCGTGGCCGCATTCCGCCCCCGCGAGGATGGCCAGCCCGCAGGCTGCCGTAGAGACGTCCGGCGGCCGTAGAGACGTCCGGTGGTGTCAGCCTCGCTGCTGAGCCCACCATTCGCGGATCGCGGCCGTCGTCTCCTCAGGGTCCTGCGGTTCCTCGTCGGCATCAGCCTCGGCGATCAGGTCCCGGACGGCATCCATCGTGGCCGAGACATCCGAGCGTCCGGTGCTGCCAGGCATCGTGACGACGACCCAGCATCGGCCGGGATGCTCTTCGGCCCGGGCCGGAACGTCTTTGCTATGAGCCAGTGCCTGATAGCGACGGCACCAATCCTGGGTGACCTGGCCGGCCAGCGGAATCCTGACTGTTACCTGATGTTCTTGCCAGACGATATCGATTTCCGCGGCTACGTCAATCTCAGTCATCGGTACCCTTCTCCCCGGCGGTGGCGTCCGCCTCTGGATGGCCGATGGACAGGCCGCTAACCGGATCGAAGAACTGAAGGTTAGAGGTGTCCACGGCGAGTTCGATGGGCCTGCCGGGACGGGCCGTGCTACGGGCCGCGACCCGTGCCGTCCACAGCGACTTGCCGCCGGCGAGCGCGACCGCGGCTTCATCCTCGCCCTCATCGCCCTTGGCAGCCTCGGCGATGCTGGCATGCTCGACCGGGGGCGCGTCGATCGTGAAGATCACGTGAATCTCGCTGCCGAGTTCCTCCGTCACTCCGGCCCTGACTGGCATCCTGGCCCAGCTCGGCTCGGCCAGGCTCGCGTCCTCGAAGTCCGAGGGCCGGATGCCGAGGACTACCTCCCGGTCGAAGTAGCTGTCCAGGCCGGGCTTGTCAGCCAGCACGGATGGCGGCACCGCGAGCTTGTAGCCGGCGAAGGTAACCGCGGGCCCGCCGTCGCGGACAAGCTTGGCCGTCGCGAAGTTCATCGCCGGCGAGCCGATGAAGCCGGCCACGAACAGGTTCACCGGCCGGTCGAACAGCCGCTGGGGGGTGTCCACCTGCTGTAGCCTGCCGTCCCGCAGCACGCACACCCTGTGCCCGAGGGTCATGGCTTCCACCTGGTCGTGCGTCACGTAGACGGTCGTCACGCCGAGCCTTTCGTGCAACTGGTTCAGCGATGCCCGCATGGAAACGCGCAGCTTGGCGTCCAGGTTGGACAGCGGCTCATCCATCAGGAACGCCTGCGGCTCCCTGACTATCGCGCGGCCCATGGCAACCCGCTGCCGCTGGCCGCCGGACAGCGCGGCCGGCTTGCGCTTGAGGTACTGCTCGAGGCCGAGCATCTTGGCGGCACCGGTCACCCTGCGCCTGATCTCGTCCTTGGGGGTCTTGCGCAACTGGAGGCCGAACGCCAGGTTCTGCTCGACCGTCATATGCGGGTACAGGGCGTAGTTCTGGAACACCATGGCGATGTCTCGGTCCTTGGGCGGGAGGTCGTTCACTACCCGCTCGCCGATCACGATCGTGCCGCTGCTGATCTCCTCAAGGCCGGCGATCGACCGCAGCGCGGTGGACTTACCGCAGCCCGAAGGGCCGACGAGGACCATGAACTCGCCATCCTTGATCTCCAGGCTCAGCCCGTCTACGGCCTTCACGCCGCCTGAATAGACCTTGTCGATCTTGTCTAGGACGATCTGTGCCATCGCTGGCTCCGTAGCTTCGGTGTTGCCGGTTCGCGGCGGGCTTCTCCTGGTGGCGCAGCCTAACCCCGCAGCAGGCAGCGAGGTAAGAGGAGATCGCGCTCTGTTACGGGAGCGTGAAGGGCGTTATCGGGTCGTTACATCGGTGACCGGCCTGATATGCCGAAAGGAAAGGCCGACCCGGCCGGACATGCGGGAAGGCGGCCGGCGGACTACGGTGACGGCGTGGAAGAGATCGACCGCATGATCGTCTCGCTGCTGTCCCGCGACGGGCGGATGAGCTTCACCGAGCTGGCCAGGCAGACCGGCCTCTCGGTGTCGGCGGCGCACCAGCGGGTGCGCCGCCTCGAGCGGCGCGGTGTCATCACCGGCTACGCCGCCCTGGTCAATCCCGACGATGTGGGGCTGCCGCTCACCGCGTTCGTCTCGATCAAGCCTTTTGATCCCGCCGCTCCCGATGACGCACCGCAGCGCCTGGCGCATCTGCACGCTATCGAGGCGTGCCACAGCGTGGCGGGGGAGGAGAACTACATCCTCAAGGTGCGGGTCGCCTCGCCGGTGGCGCTCGAGGAACTGTTGCAGGCGATTCGCGAGGCCGCAAACGTCTCCACCCGGACGACGATTGTGCTGAGCACCCCGTACGAAAACAGGCCCCCCGGCCCTTGATGGGGCATTAGGACGCTGCGCGAGGACGAGATTGACCTGGTGGCTGGGCCGAGCTGACTGGCGATGACGTGTGGATCGCCGTGACGGTCCCCGGCGACTTCGAAGTGGCCTAGGGCGATCCCGCCCAGGGCGTCGATGCGATCGGGCAGTGACCAGCGTGGTCCTGCACGCCGTGGAATTCACCTGGCTGCGCGAGATGCTGGCCCTCAACGCGGCAAGCGGCGACACCTGCGAGTTAGGCCCGGTCGGCCCCGTTAAGCGTGAGAGCGCGAACAGCAGCGACAGATCGCGGTTTCGGCGTGCCGAGCTGCCAGGTCGGTGAACTGCTGGTTGACGGCCGCTTGGATCGGGGGGAACCGAGCATGAAATCGGCGGTGAGGCTGCGGGCAGTGGCTGTCGTGCCGGGCGGGGTGGATTCGGGTTGTTGTCGTTATCGCATTTGGGTGCGGCTCCGCTGGAGTGACCACTCGCTGGGCTGGGCGGCGGCTGCTGACATGGCCCGGCGCCGGGCCAGACGCCGGCCAGGCCCGCCAGCCCGCCCGCCAGCCCGCCAAAATGAATGCGGCATGGCCTACCACCCGTGGGGGGTAATTTCACATTCACGTCGCCGGCCGCCTGCATAGCTACCCGGCCAGGGTGCGGTTCGTCCCGAATGTCCCCTATGCGACTTGGGATGACGTCGCGGGACTGGCTAATGCGCTATCGGCTGCGACAGGCGGCTCACTAGCCGGCCGGCCGCGCCTTCAGGCCATCGAGCATCAGCGACAGCAGCCGCTCCGACTCCTCGGGGGCCTGCTCGGTGGCCATCGTGATGCCGTGTATCAACCGCATCACATCCATGGCGGTAACGTCCTGGCGTACTGCCCCTGCCTGCTGCGCCCGGTCGAGCAGCCGCTCGGCGGTAGCGCGCAGCACCTGGCTGCACGAGGAGATCAGCTCGGAGTCCTTGCCGAGCGTGGCGATCAGCGCATGGGACAGGCCGCGCTTGGTGACCAGAAAGCCGCCCATGACCCGTAGCCAGGCGGCAAAGGCATCACCGGCAGAGGGGGCATCGGCGAGCTCGCGGCCGTGGTCGCAGACGGTTTCCACCTGACTGCGGAACACGCCCTCCTGGAGCGCCAGCCTGGTAGGAAAGTGCCGGTATAGCGTGCCGATCCCTACCCCGGCCTGCCTGGCTATGTCCTCAAGCGGAGCGTCTGCTCCGTGCTCGGCGAACGCAGTGGTCGCGGCCGCGAGCAGCCGGTCGCGATTGCGGCGTGCGTCAGCCCGCAGCGGCGGTGCGCCGGGCGAGGTGCCTGTCGTGGAAGTCATCGCTCCGAATTTAATGGGTTGCGAACCGGAGGTAGCCTCCGTATAGTAAACGGAGTGTCCCTCCACTCTACCTCAAGAACCTATGACCGCGGAGAATCCTTGACTACTCCCTCGCCACCCGTGACGCGGCCACCCGGCCAGCAGCGCTGGGCGGCCCGCCGGCGCCCTGACCGTCCCGGCATCGCCCTGATCGTCATGCTGGCCGCCCAGCTGATGGTGATCCTGGATGCGACCGTGGTGAACATCGCCCTGCCGCACATCGCGACCGGCCTGCACTTCACCTCGACCAACCTGTCCTGGGTGCTGAACGGCTACACCCTCACGTTCGGCGGCCTGCTGCTGCTCGGCGGCCGGGCCGGCGACATCCTCGGCAGGCGGCGCGTCTTCCTGGCCGGCATCGGCCTGTTCACCCTCGCCTCGCTGGCCGGCGGGCTCGCCACCTCGGCGCCGTTGCTGCTCGCCGCCCGCGCGGCGCAGGGGGTCGGCGGCGCGCTGGCCTCGCCCGCGGTGCTCGCGCTGATCGTGTCCTCATTCCCCGAAGGCAGGCAGCGGACCCGGGCGCTGGCCATCTACACCGGCGTGGTCACGGCCGGCGGATCACTCGGTCTCGTCCTCGGCGGCGTGATCACCGAGTGGCTGTCCTGGCGGTGGGTGCTGTTCATCAACGTGCCGATCGGCATCGCCGTGGTGACGATAGGGCCGCTGTTCGTGGCCGAGACGAAGCGGCAGCCTGGCCACTTCGACCTGACCGGCGCGATCACTTCCACGGCAGGCATGGCCTCCCTGGTGTACGCGTTCATCCGGGCGGCGTCTGCTGGCTGGAGTAACCGGGTGACCATCGGCGCCCTGCTGGCCGCCGCCGCCCTGCTCGGCTTGTTCCTGGTCAACGAGACCAGGGCACGTCAGCCGATCACTCCGCTGCGGCTGTTCGCCGACACGAGCCGCTCGGGGTCATTCCTCGCCAGGCTGCTGCTGGTGGCCGGCATGTTCGGGATGTTCTTCTTCCTGACCCAGTTCGTGCAGGAGGTACTCGGCTTCAGCCCGCTGCGCGCCGGGATCGCGTTCCTGCCGATGACCATCCTGCTGTTCGGCGTGTCCAGGCTGGCGCCCCGGCTGCTCGCCCGCTTCGCGCCGAAGCCGCTGATGGTCGCGGGCCTGCTGCCGGTGATCGCGGGGATGGCCTGGCTGGCCAGGGTCTCGCCTAGTACCGGATACGCCACCGGCATCCTCGGCCCCATGTTGCTGCTCGGTGCCGGGCTCGGGCTGGCGTTCGTGCCGCTGACCACCGCCTCGCTCGCCGGGGTGCCGCCGCAGGACTCCGGCGCGGCCTCGAGCATGGTGAACGTGATGCAGCAGCTCGGCGGCTCGCTCGGGCTGGCCGCCCTGGTCACCGTGTTTGGCACCGCGAGCAGGAACGCGGCCGCCCACCCGCTGGCGGGCGCGACGAGGGTCGCGCAGGCCCACCATGTCCTCGCGCACGGCATGGCCACCTCGTTCGCAGTCGCGGCCATCTTCGACGCGTGCGCGCTGCTGGTGGTCCTGGTGGCGATACGCGGACGCAAGGCCGCCCCGGCCGCGCCGGCGGCGCGGGTGCTCGTTGCGGTAGGCGAGGAGGCGGCGGACTGACCCGCACGCCCGAAAACGGCAGGCGGGCCCGGGAGAGATCCCGGACCCGCCTGCGGGTTATGAGACTGCGACGGGGTGCTGGGGTGTGGGTGTGTCGGTGGACTGGTCGGCGGCCTCGATGGACAGGTTGGGCAGGACGCGGTCCAGCCATCTCGGCAGTGCCCAGTCGCGCGGGCCGATGAGGTGCATGATCGCGGGGACCAGAACGCTGCGGATGACCAGTGCGTCGACAAGGACGGCGAACCCGAGACCGAAACCGAACTCCTGTAGCAGGCGCGAGCCGTTGAGCAGGAACGACCCGAAGACCAGGACCATGATGATGGCGGCCGCGCAGATGATCCGGCCGCTCTTGGCTTGGCCGTTGACGATGGCCCGGTGGTTGCGACGGGCTGCGTATCCGCCGGTTAGCGTTGCGTCGCGACCGCCGGGGCGGCGCAGGTGCTGCCACTCCTCCTGGATGCGGGACACGAGGTAGACCTCGTAGTCCATGGACAAGCCGAACAGCACCGAGAACAGCAGGACCGGGATGAAGGCGTCGATGGGCCCCTTACCCGACAGCCCGATTATCGAGCCCCCCCAGCCCCAGTTGAAGACGGCGTTCAAGGCGCCGAGAGCTGCTCCGACCGAGAGCAGGTTCATGACCGCGGCCACGAGCGGGATGAGCAGGCTGCGGAACACGGCCATCAGCAGCACGAACGCGAGCAGAACGACGACGACGATGAACAGCGGCAGCTTCTGCGACAGCACGCGGGAGAAGTCGATGTCGGTGGCGGTCACACCGCCGACGTGGACATTCAGGCTGGTGCCTGCTTGGGCTCGGGGGATGAGGTCATGGCGCAGGTCGTTGACCAGGGCAATGGTCTGCTTGTCCTGCGGGCTGGTGCTGGGATAGACCGTGGCCAGGACCACTTTCCCGTTCGGTGAAGTGATCAGCGGTGTCACCGCCGCCACGCCAGGGGTGTGCGCCGCGGTGGTCAGCAGCCGGTCGAACGCGGCGGTGTCAGCCGGCGTCGAGACCTGCCCGACGAGCTCGAGCGGTCCGGTCAAGCCAGGTCCGAATCCGGCGGACAGGGCCGCGTAGGCCTGGTGCGTGGTGGAGCTGGACGGGTCGGTGCTGGCGTCGGATGATCCCAGCCGTAGGCCGAAGATCGGCAGCGCGATCGCGACGACGATGCCCAGCGAGCCGAGGGCGACCAAGACCTTGCGAGCCTCGATGAACCTCGCCCACCGCAGCCAGAACCCGGTCGCGTCGCCGGACTGGGTCCCGGTGGCGGCGAGCGCGGCGCGCTCGCGCCGGGACAGCACCCTGGGCCCGAGGAAGCCGAGCATGGCGGGCAGGAACGTCAGTGAGGTGGCCATGGTCAGCGCCACTGCGATGGCCGATGAGATCGACAGGCCGTAGAGGAAGCTGATGCCGAGGGCGAACTGGCCCAGCAGGGCGATGCAGACGGTGAGGCCGGCGAACAGGACGGTGCGACCCGAGGTGTTCACCGCCTGCGCGGCTGCGTCCTCGTAGGACAGTCCGGCTTTCACGCCGCTGCGGTGCCGGCTGATGATGAACAGGCCGTAGTCGACCCCGACCCCGAGTCCGATCAGGATGGCGAGGTCGCTGGACACACTGGCCACGTCGAAGGCGTGCGTTAGCAACCCGATCGCAGAGGTGCCGATCAGCAGCGCGAGGACAGCGGTGAGCAGCGGCAGCAGCGCGGCGAGCGCGGCGCCGCCGAAGACGATGAACAGGATGATGAAGGCGGCGATCACGCCGACTGCCACCGATAGCCCGGGGCCTGAGCCTTCCTCGCTCGAGATGGACTGACCGCTGAGCGAGACGTGCACGGCGGCGCTGTCGGCTGACTCGGCCGCCGCGATCAGGTTCTTGGCGTCCGCGTCGGTTACCTTGGCGGCGGTCTTGTTCCAGGTCACGGTCGCGAAGGCGACGGTGCCGTCGCGGCTGATCTGGGCTCCGCCTGCTGCGCTGTAGGGGCTGGTGACTACTTCGACGCCGGGCACCCTGGCCACCTTGGCCAGGGCCGCGGTGACCGCTGTCCGCACCGATGCGGTCCGTATGGTGCTGCCGTGCGTGGCCTGGAGCACGACCTGGTCGCCCTCACCGGAGGCGGCCGGGAAGTTCTTGGTCAAGAGGCTGACCGCGGCTTGTGAGTCGGTGTTGGGCAGGTTGAAGTTGGAGTTGAAGTCACTGCCGACTTTCTGGCTCACCCCGAGGACGACGATCAGCGCCAGCAGCCAGGCTGCGATGACCCTCTTGCGATGGGTGAAGCACCAGCGGGCCAGGGAAATCATCAGGCAACCTTGCGGGAAGTGGCGGGCGAGGCGGCTGACGTGTCCCTGGCGGTCGATGCGGCGGTGTCGCCGACACCGGTACGGGCATGCCGGTTCACCGCGACGAGCGCGGGGACGGCGTGTGGTGCTGCGTGTGGTGCGATTGCCGCGCGGGTGGCCATGGCGACGGTGCGGGTGAGGACCATGGCGACGGCCATCAGGATGAGAGTGTTCGTGATGGCGTCGGCGCTGACCTGGTGGTCGCTCATCCAGGTGCTCAGCGGCGAACTGAACCAGTGATAGGAGCCGTAGGAGAATGCGGCGCGGGCGCCGATGATGATGGTCCACACGGCGGCATAACCGAAGCCGGCGCGGCTAGCCGTCCTACCGGTCTTGGGGCTGCGATAAACGCGCATGAGTGACGTGGTGAGAAGACCGAGCAGCAGCCCGGCGGTGGCGCCGGCGATCTCGAGCGCCAAGTCTGTGCCGTGGCTGGCTAGTGCCGTGAGGTACAGCGGGACGATCGCGCCGGCCAGCAGCAGCGGACGGACCAGGCGGAACCAGCCGATCTTGCGGTGCGGGCCGATGTCAGCTTCCAGCACGGCGAACAGGACGACCGCGTTGATGACCATTGCCTGAGTCAGGGAGGACATGAGGAGATGCTCCTTTCGAGGTGCGACGGGAAGTGGACGTCTCGATCCTGCGCCGCTAGCCCGGCGGGCACACCGGCCAAAAGACTGGATGTGAGCCCCGGCAAGTGACGGCACTGCCCTCAGCGCAATGACGTAGGCCTGCTCCGTGAGATGGTGGACAAACGGTACGGCGGGCCGAAGCGGCAATGAGTTGCCATCGGACGGCCGGTCGAGCGGAGCTGAGCAAGACTGTGTCTGACAGTGACGAGCGGGGAGCGCGGAGTGAGAGAGCCGGTGGGCTCCGCGATATCGCTGAAGCCCCGGCGCTCGCGAGCGCCGAGGCGCAGGGCCTAGCGGGCCTGGCCGGTGTGCTGGCGCGCACCGGGGACGGGATCACCGTCATCGATGCCGACCGGCGCTATGTCTATGCGAACCCGGCGGCCTGCCGAGTCCTGGGCCAGCCGATCGAGGAGTTGCTGGGCCGGGACTTCTTGGACAGCTTCGCGATGGGGGAGCACGTCAGGATCCTGGCTCGCCTGCCCACGCATGTCGGCGAAGCGGCCGCCCCGTTCTTCTGTGTCTTGCGCGGCTCGGACGATGTCGAGCGGGACATGTGTGTGACCTTCGCCCTCGACATAACCGGGGATTCCCACTGTGTGGTCATCCTGCGTGACCTGACCGGTCCCGGAGTCGCGGCGCGCACCGCGAACGCCTTGGCTCAGTCGGCCCAGTTGCTCGGGAGCGGGACCCCCGGTCGGACTTCGAGGCCAGTCCGATCATGAGAGGCTTTGCTGCCGCGCTGGCGGGCCTGGACTGGCAGGGCGCGATTTACGTGCCCTTGTCCTGGGAAGACGAGCTGATCGGCTTCCTGGGGGTGTTTCTGCCGTCGGGGGTGGCCGGGCCTGGCGACGCGGAGCTCGCCTTTTTCACCGCGCTGGCCAACCAGGCCGCCGTCGTGGTCATCAACGCCCGGCTGGCGGCCGCACTCGAGCGGACCCGGTTGGCCCGTGAGCTGCACGACTCAGTGAGCCAGGCCCTGTTCTCGATGACCATGCACGCCCGGGCCGCCCAGCTGTCCATGGCCAAGGCGGGTTTGGACGAGACGGCGCCGCTGGGCCGTTCCATCACCCAGCTGGCCGAGCTGACCAGGGGGGCGCTAGCGGAGATGCGGGCACTGATCTTTGAACTCCGCCCAGGGGCCTTGGCCGAGGAGGGCCTGGTGGCTGCCCTCCGCAAACAGGGAGCGGCCCTGAGCGCTCGAGAGCTGGTGACCATCGCGGTGCACGGACCCGAGCAGCGACTAGAGCTGGCGGCCGGAGTTGAAGAGCACTTGTATCGCATCGTGTCAGAAGCCCTGCATAACGTGGTCAAGCACGCTCACGCGGGAAGCGCCGCCGTGACGGTCGTGGCGCAGGCGAGCGTGCTGCGGTTGACCGTGAGTGATGACAGGGCTGGCTTCGACCCGAAGGTCAAGCGCGCCGGGCACCTGGGGCTCTCCACGATGGCGCAGCGCGCCGAGGCCATCGGCGCCGAGCTCACTATCAGCAGCGAGCCAAACTCCGGCACCATCGTGGAGGTCTCGCTGCCTCGCACCCGACCCGATCAGCCGAAGGCGGGATGACGTGCCCAGTGACGCAGAGGCCGCCGGACCCATCCGGGTATTGCTGGTCGATGACCACCGGGTCGTGCGCAGCGGAGTGTCGGCCTACCTCGAACAGGTCGACGACATTGCCGTGATCGGAGAAGCCGGAGACGGTCAGCAGGCCCTCGACCGCATCGCCGCGATGGAACCGAGCGGCGGTCTCCCCGACGTGGTTTTGATGGACATGTTGATGCCGGTCATGGACGGCATCAACGCCACCCGCCAGATCAAATCCCGCTGGCCCGTCATCGAAGTAGTCGCCATGACCAGCTTCGTCGAAGAAGCGACGGTCCGCGACGCACTCGAGGCCGGCGCCGCTGGCTACCTGCTCAAGGACGCCGACGCAGACCAGGTCGCCCAGGCCATCCGTGCTGCGACCGCCGGCCAGATGCATCTGGACCCCACCGTCGCCCGGCTCCTCGCCGACTCAATCCGCAGGCCGCGCCGCCCTGACAGCAGCCTGACCCCACGCGAACGGGAGGTACTCACGCTGGTAGCCGAGGGAGCTTCCAACCGCCAGATCGCCCAGACCCTGGTGGTCAGCGAGCGTACCGCCCGCACCCACGTCTCGGCCATCCTGTCCAAACTCGGCCTCGTCTCACGTACACAGGCTGCATTGTGGGCGGTACGAGAAGGCCTGGCGCCCGGTACCGGACGCTAGACCGACGGGCGCCCTGCGTCATTCAGCAGAGCAGAGGCCCGTCATCGGACCGATGTCGCGATCGGCGACCCGGGTCACAGTGAGTTATGACCTGCCCGACCGTCCCGCCCAACATCCGCATCGACGACGATCCGTGCTTCGCCAGTCCAGTGCCGCACGGGCCCTGCGAGCTCATCCGGGTGCTGATAGTCGACGATGACGCCCGGGTACGGGCCGCCATCCGCGAGACCATCGCCCTCGAGGCCGACCTGCTGGTGGTGGGTGAGGCCGCCGACGCCGCGACAACTCTGGCCATGGCGTCGGCCGCCGATCCCTCCGTCGCCCTGATAGACGTCCTTCTCCCGGACGAAAGCACCGGCTTGGGACTCGTGCGCAGCATGAGCCGGAAGCCGGGCTGTTCCGTAGTAGCCATGAGCATCCGAAGCGGCCTTCGCCGTGCCGCCCTGGCGGCAGGGGCTGTCGCCTTTGTCGAGAAGGGGGATGACATCGACGCGCTCCTGCACTCAGTTCGAACCGCGGCCGCCGGTCTGGCTAGCTGTTGACCGGCGGCATGCGCCCAGATACAACCCCATGGATAACCCCATCAGGCGGGCGTGGAGACCATTGGCCAGATCACCCGCAGGCTTGACGCCCTGGAAAGCCGCCTTGCGGCGCTCGGCGGCGTCAGCGGCTGACCGTCACCGCCGTGGCCGGGGAGTACCGCACCCGGCCGAAGTACATCACCTTGGCCACCGCCCACCACTGCGCACCCGGCCGCGCGCTGGCAGGCACCACCACCGGATAGCGAAGGGTGACGCCGGCGCCCGGTTCGGCGGCAAAGCCGAGCGTCCACGGCCCGAGCAGCTGCCAGCTGCCGAACGGAGAAACCAGCTGGACCTCGCCCCTTATCTGCGAGGCGATCCGGTTGCTGATCCTGATCGCCAGCTCACCCTGCTGGCCTGGTGCGACAGTGACATCGGCACTGACCACGGCAATGTCGATCTCGTCCGCCGCAGCCTGCTGGTCTGCCTCGATCAGCGGCAGCAGTTCGTCGAGCGGCAGGTTGATATCGGGCGCGGCCGACTCACCGATGGCCACCAGCGCGGCGTCCTCGAGCAGCTGGCCGAGACTGTCGCGGATCCGCGCCGCGACGAAGTAGCGCCCGGCGCCGACTCCTGGCGCGGCCCGGACGGTGATATCCCAGGCCGCATGCCCGCCGGCCGGCAGGTCGTAGTTGAGTGGCTGGCCGTACTGCGCCGTCAGGCCGGCCGGTACGTCGAGTTCTACCTGGCCGGTGGCCGGCTCGGGGCCGCAGCCGACCGTCACGTGCAACGCGGCGGTCCCGTCCGCCGCCATCGCGCAGCGGCCGGGCCGGACATGCACGGCGACCGGCAGGTTCCCTGCTGGGGCGGGGCCCTTGCCGTGCAGCCAGTAGCGGGTATAGACCGGCTGGGCGGGCTCGGTGCCGGTGACCAGGCCGCCAGCGGGCTGGTCGGGTTCGTCGGCCTGCGGCGCCTGGAGTAGCAGCGACGCCATGCCCGCGGCCGGCACGTCGACAATGGCGTCGCCGTCCTGCACCGGCAGCCACTCGCCGTCCGTCTCTTCCAGCAGGTCGGTGGTGCGGGCGCGGACCGCATCCGGTAGGCGGATCCGAGCCTGCGCCGGACGCCCGGTCGTCTCCCGCAGCCTGACAAGCACGCCGTCGGACTGGTTGGGCGATCCTGGCCGGCCCGAGGCGAGCGGGTTGCCGCGCGGCTTGAGCGCGGTCAGGGTGATGGCCGGAGGCTGCACCGAGCACAGGCTTGCCTCCCCGGGCATCGGGCCGTCGTGCAGATCCGTCTCGCAGGTCAGCACCTGCTGGTTGTAGTCCTCGCCCGCCGCGGCGAAACCCGCCGTCCGCCAGTCGCCGGGTCCGGCGGCGAGGGCGTACTCGAACGTGTGACTCCAGTGCTGCCAGGCAAAGCTGCTGCCGTCGGGAGCGGTGCGCTTCTCGCCGTCGATCCAGACTCCGCTCGGCCACGCGCTGCAGGACCGCATCAGCGAGATGTTCAGTGTGCCGTCCGGGGTCACCACGCAGCCGGGGGTTCCCCTGTTGAGCAGCGCGACCGAGCGGTCCGCGAGCGGCGTGCAGGGCGGCCCGGCCGCCTCGATCACCGAGCCAGCCAGGTCCTTGCTCACCTCGCCGATCGCGGCGGCAAGGCCGTCTGGGCCGTTACCCGCCACGATCAGCACCGGCAGGTCCCGTGCCGCCCTCGCGTCCGTGCCGGGCGCGAACACCTCCTCGCGCGAGCGGGATGCGGGTACCCAGATCCGGGCCGAGCCGGTGAGCTGGAGCTGCTCCTGGAGGTCCTTCGCGCAGGCCGGGTCGGCCGCGGCGAGCACCTCGGCGGTGAACGGGTTCTGGTCGCCGTCGCCGAGCGAGATCCGGAAGTCGGGCAGGTTGGAGTCCAGGTCGATCGCGCCGTAGCGCGGCCCGTCGGCCCGCGAGCAGGTGGCGGTGACGCCCTGACTGGCCAGGGTGGCCATCAGCTCCCTGATCGCGCCGCGGCACGCTCCAGCGCCGACGTGGTCTTTGGCCGGCTCCGTGTCCAGCTGGCCGCTTTCGTCGTCGGGTGCGGCAGCGCCGTTCGGCATAACTGGGCTTATGACCTCGGCCACGCCGATCGCTTGCATCTGCCGCTGGCCTTCCGGCGTTCGCACGGCTACCCGCGCCGTCGAGCCGACGCCGAACCATTCGTGCGCCGGGTTATCCAGGGTGAACCAGTTGCTGGCGACGTCGGTGTCCGCGGCCCCCGGCGGCCGGCCGATCACCGCGGTCGCCGTCTGGTAGACGGGCAGGCCGCCCGGCACGTCGGCCGGGAAGCGGACCCGGAGCAGCCGGTCCTGGCCGATGGAGCCGTCCACGTGGGTGCGGAACTCGATCCGCTCCGCGCCGTCCCAGAGCACGGTCTCCTGGATGATGCGCAGGTCGCCGTCGATGCATTCGGTCACCAGGCGGCTGCCGACGGCGCAGCGCTCCGCCCTGACCCGGGCCTGGCTGGCTGCCAGGCCGCGGCCTGGGCCCTTGGGCGACAGCAGCCATTGGCCCTCGTTCCAGCGCGGGTGCAGGGCGTACTCCTCCTGCACGACGAGTTCGTTGCCGACGGTTCCCTCGCGAAGCAGCCCGGTGCCGAGGCGCTTGTCGTGGATCCGGGACAGCGCGCCGCCTCGCGCCGGGTCGGCCTGCACGGCGAATGCGTCGTTCTCTATCGCCGTGCCCTCGACCGGCTGCCAGCCCGCCTCGGCCGGCGCCTCGGGCTCGGCCACGATCAGGTACCTGCCGTAGCCGAGCGCGGGCAGGTCGGCGGCCAGGAAGGTGAGCGTCAACTCCGCCAGGCTGCCGTCGTCGTGCCGGGTGATTCCCTCGGCGAGGCACGGGACGCGGCCGCCCCACTGGTCTAGCAAGCTAACCCACCGCACCGCCTCGGCGGGCAGCGACAGCGTGATCTGGGCCATGGCCGAACGCGGCCGCGACAGCGTGTTGAAGACGACCACCGCGCCGTGCGGTTGCTCCACCGTGTGTTCGCCGACTGAGGTGGATATCAGGCCGGCCAGGTAGCTGGCCGCCGCCTGGCGGGCGTCGTCGCCGCGCTGCCATGCCTCCCGCCAGCCGCCGAGCAGGTCCAGGTACACCTGATCGGATTCGGTGCCGGTGATGGCGTCATGGTGCGCGCCGAAGACAAGCTGCCGCCATGCCTTGTCCAGCGACTCGGCCGGGTAGCGGAACGCGGCGGCGCCGTCGGGCGCCGCGTACTGCGCCGAGGCGAGCCAGGCGAGGGTGGCCAGCCGCTCGGCGTCCGTCACGGCGATCTCGCCTGCCCGCTGCGCCTGCTTGGTATCGATGTAGGACACGTCCTTGCCCGTGTACACCGGGTTCATGTCCCTGGTCTGCGGCGTTATCCAGATATCGGCCGCGGCGGCATCGCCCCGGACGGCGGCGAAGAACTCGCTGGGCAGCGCGGTCACGAATCGCGGCCAGACATACCGCTCGTTCCAGTCGCGGTGGATCCCCGTCGCCCAGCGGGACGGGATGACGTGGTCCGAGCCCACCGGGAGCAGCACGTTCCTCGTCGCGGCGACCGGCGCTAGCTGCTGGAACTGCTCATAAGCCGCCCGCTCCGCGGCTTGCAGGTCGGGCGCGCGATGGGTGACCCAGCCCGCGCCGTAGTGGTTGGCCATGTAGCTGGTGACCAGGCCGCTGCCGTCGGGCGAGATCCACTCGAACTCGCTGGGGAACTGCATGCGGTCGTTACTGCCCACCGTCTGGTGCGGTCCCCACTGGTGGAACGGGCCGCGTGCCCAGGCCGAGGAGGTGAGCCCGGCGGCGGCCATCAGCCCCGGGTACCCCGGGTCGTGCCCGAAGGCGTCGAGCATCCAGGCGGTCCGCGGATCGGCGCCCAGCACGTCGCGCTGGTAGCCGATGCCGTAGATCGCGTTCCTGATGGTGGACTCGGCGGAGGTCAGGTTGGTGTTCGGCTCGTTGTAGTTGCCGCCGACAATCTCGATCCGGCCGTCGGCGATGAACCTGCGCAGGTCCGCCCGGTCCTCGGGGTGGCAGTCGAAGTGCGGCTTGAGATAGTCGATCTCGGCGAGCACGAACTTGTAGTCCGGGTCCCGGCGCGCGGCGTCCAGGTGCAGGGTAACCAGCTCGAACGCGGTCCGTACCGCGGGCAGGTTGCCGTGGGAGTCCGGCAGCATCAGCCGCGACTCGGTGAACTGGCCCTGGGTGTCCCACCACACCGGGTCGTAGTGGAAGTGGGACACCATCCACATGGTCCAGCCTGTCTCGGCGGCGGTGATCTCGGCCTGCTCTTCGGCCCGGCTGCCTGCCGTCTCCGCGATCACCGTGACGCTGCGGACGCTCCCCGGCTGGTGCGGGGCGGCGATCTCGACGCCGATCTCGACGGCTTGTTCCGCGTCCGGCTCGAGACCGCTGATCACGGCGGGGAACGGCGTGCTGACCCCGGCTCCCTGCACCCTGACGGTCACCTGAGCATCTCGATCGCGCCGCCGGCGGCGGCCTGCGCCGACGACCGTGACCCGGATGATCTGGAGTGGCCGGACCTTGGTCCCGCCGAAGAGATCTGTTGACTCAACGCTGCTGATCCGCACCCTGTCATCGTGGCACGATCTCTTCCTGGCCGCAGCGGGCGGCCTACAGCCCGTGACGCAGGGTTGACGCCCGCATGACCCTCCATTTAGGATGCACAATCGATTGCAGCGGGCTTGGGGTCCAGCAGGGATCCGCTGCGGCTGGGAATGGACGACGCATGGGCGACTCTCGGTCCCTTGATCTTTCCGTGGGCTGGATCGGCACCGGGCGGATGGGAGCGCCGCTGGCCGAGCGGCTGGCCCAGGCAGGCCTGCGGGTAACAGCCTGGAACCGGACCCGCGCAAAGGCGGAGGCACTCGCCGGCGTCGGCCTGCGGGTCGCGGCCGAGCCCGCCGACCTGGCGAGCATGGACGTGGTCTTCACCATGGTGGCCGGGTCGCCGGATCTGGTTTCGGTGGTCGAACGGCTGCTGGCCGACCCCGCGCGGGCGCCGCGATTCCTGGTGGACTGCTCGAGCGTCTCGGTGCAGGCGTCTGCCCAGGTCCGCGAGCTCGCCGCAGCCCGCGGCACGGCCTTCCTGGCCGCCCCGGTCAGCGGCAACGGGCGGGTGGTGAAGGCCGGCCTGCTTTCCCTCGTGGTGTCCGGGCCGCAGGGGGCGTTCACCGAGCTCGAGCCGCTGCTCCGCCTGCTCGGCCAGCACGTGAGCTACGTGGGGGAGGGCGAGCTCGCCCGGGTCGCCAAGATCTGCCACAACCTGCTGCTCGGGGTGGTCGCGCAGAGCCTCGCGGAGATCACCGTGCTGGCCGAGAAGGCCGGCATGACTCGCTCGGCATTCCTCGACTTCATCAACAACAGCGTGCTGGGCTCGACGTTCACCCGCTACAAGAGCCCGGCCTTCGTGCACCTTGACTTCGCCCCGACCTTCACGCCGGTGCTGCTGCGCAAGGACTTCGACCTGGGCCTGGACGCGGCCCGCGATCTCGGCGTGCCGATGCCGGTGGCTTCGGCGGCCCGCGAGCTGGTGCAGGCCGCGGTCGCCCAGGGCCACGTGGAGGAAGACTTCGCCGTGCTGCTCGAATTGCAGGCGGCCGCGTCTGGCCACGCGATGACCGCCGAGGACGTTCCGGTCGATGACGGGCTTGACGTTCCGGATTGAGCAGCCCCCCGGCTCATTCCGGCTCCCCCTGGCGCCTCCGGTGACGCCGCCGTCCTAATGGCGGGCAGGCACGTCGGCGTGTCGCAGCCGATTCGGGTGCCTTAGGCCCTAGCATTCGAGTATGAGTTCGACTCGTTCACCACCCCGGCTGGCGTGACTACTCAGGGCGCGTCACGGGGATCCGGTACCGCAGCCGGTACTGGTCGGCCGGGATCAGGATGTCGCAGACCTCGACGACCCGGTCACCCGCGAGGTGCGCCCGCTCGATAGAAAGCACCGGTGCCCCCAGGGCGATGTCCAGGGCACCAGCCTCCGCCGACAGCGACGGCCTGACCGCTATCTCCTCCACGACCTGGTCCACCTGGATGCCGATGACGCCCATGCGGGCGATCACGCCGCGACCGGCGAACTGCCCTTGCTCGGGCAGCAGCACCGCCGTTCCCGCAGTGATCGACATGGGTTCGTAGCTCGTGGCCAGCTGGACCGGCGAAGAGTCGGCGGTGAGCAGGTACCTGGTGCGCATCACCCGGTCATCGCCAGGCTCAAGTCGCAGTCGCCGCGCCACCGATGATGGCGCCTGTACCCGCTCGGCGTGGTGCTCCCACGCCAGCCGCACGGCTTCCCCGCCGGCTTGCCCCTGGTCATCGCCATCGGCCGCGTCCGCCGACTGCGCGAGGCCGAACGGTGAACCAGGAAAGTGCAGCCGGTCATGCTCCAGCAGCCGCTCGGCAGGAATCCTGCGCACGTAGGAACCTGACCCAGCCCGGGCCTCGATCAGCCCCTCGGCGGTGAGCACCTGGAGCGCGTGCTTGGCGGCTGTCTCGCCAACCCCGTACCTGGCAATGATCGCGTTGCGGGACGGCACCCTGGCGCCCGGCTGAAGCATGCCGTCGCGGATCTGCGCGCGTAGGTCCGCGAGCACGCGGAGATAGACCGGATCGGTTGGCGCGCCCATCGGCACTCAATCTCCCTGACGGCAGTCCAGCAGGTCGAAAGCCATTCTTGCCGATTTGGCGGACAAGCTGTGACCACAGCGATATCTTGTGACCCCAAGTTTACTTGCAGTGATCACTACATCACTCGCCGGAGGTAATCCCCATGGACCGGTGGTCCATCTCCGTTCCAGGCGTGCCATCCATGGTGCCAGTGGCCCGGCTCTTCGTCCGGGCATTCCTGGCAGGCAACCCGCTGGCCGACGACGCGGAGCTGATCACGTCCGAATACGCGGCCAACGCGATCCGGCACAGCGCGGCGGGGGAGGGCGGCGCCATCCAGGTCTGCGTCAGCGCCCTGGCCGGTGTTGTCCGGGTCGACGTCACCGACCATGCCCCGGCTGAGGCCGTGCCGCTCTGCCCGCCGGCAGCCGAGGCGGGCACTGCCCGAGAGGTGCGCACGCCCCAGGTTGGCCAGGCCAGCGAGGAGGACGAGAGCGGCAGAGGCCTGCTCCTTGTCGACGCGCTGGCTTACCGGTGGGGCCATGACGGCGTAGCCGGCCACCGCACTGCGTGGGCCGAGCTGCGGCTGGCGGCTCTGGAGGCGGTCGCCGAGACCGGCTAACTCGACTGCGTCCGGCGCGACACACTTGCGACTATCCGGTCGCGACGCCTCGCGCCGTCGCCGAAAGGAGCGACACCCCGGACTCGACCAGCACCGGCGTCATCCGATTGGCCGTCTTCCCGTTGCCGATCTGTCCGTAGCGGCCGCCGCCAAAGCTGTACACATCGCCGGTGCTGCTCAAGGCGTACGAGGTGACGCCCGACGTGGCGAGTTGCTCATACGTCACGCCGTTCGGAGGGAAGAACTCGACGGGGGACGGTTGGATGCCCGTCTGCTCATCGCCGAGTTGTCCGCTCTGGCCGTCCCCCCACGAGCGCAGGGAGCCGTTCGACAGGATCACGAGTGTCTGTCCATTGCCGGCGTCGGAGCCCCCCTGGGCGACCTGGGTCACCGGAAGCGGCAGGCTCACCTCCACCGGGACGGTGGAACTCACGCCGATCTCCCCGTCGCCCAGCTGACCCTGCCCGTCGTACCCCCAATCCAGGTACTCCCCGTTGTCCAGCAAGGCCCCCGAGTCGTTGAACGAGGCAACCAGGGCTTGGACGTGCCTGCCCGCCAGCCCCTGCACCGGCACCGGCGTCCTGCTGAGGTGCTTGGTCCCGTCCCCCAGATCGCCGTGCCCGTTGCCCCCGCAGCCATAGACAGTGCCGTTGGAGTCGTAGAGGGCGTGATCACCCGCGCCGGCCAGGATCGTCACACCGGTCAGCGGAAGCTCGACCGGGCTGAGGTACCTGGCGGTGTTGCCCAGGCACAGCTCGCCGCTCATGTTCAGCCCCCAGCCCCACACGTTTCCCTTGGTGTCGAGGGCCAGGCCGGTACTGAACGGCATGGCATCGGTTGGCAGGGCGGCGATCGTCACGCCCACCGGGAACCGCACCTGCACCGCCACGGTGAACGAGTTCCCCGTGCCGCCGTAACCCAGCTGCCCGTCGCCCCCCAGGCCCCAGGCGTAAACCGCGCCACTGGCCAGCAGGGCGTACTGGGTTGAGTTCGACGTCGCCACCTGCACGACCTGGCCGGGCAAGTCGATCTGCGTGGGCGACAACAGCGTGTCGGCGGAGGCACCTGTGCCTTCGCCGAGCGAGCCCCAGTGGGCGATATACGTCTGGGCTGCGGAGGCGGCTCCCTCCCCAGCGGCTGGCGTGAGCAAGGCTGCGGTCATGGCAGCGACGGCTGTCAAGTATCGGGTGACTTTCACACCGTGAAAATATAACCACCTTGCCTGGGAATGTGAGTTAACCGGCAAAATGTAACGCGTCGTACCTCTTCCCAACGGGCAGCGCGGCGCACGGCACTTACTTCCTGCGCGCGAGCGTCAGGCCGTCGCCGATCGGCAGCATCACCAGCTCGACGCGATAATCGGCCACCGCATGGTCGTTGAAGTCCCTGATCGCCTGCACGGTTTCACTTCGCTCGGCGGCGTCGATCACCCGCGCGTGCGAGAACGTGTTGTCTACCAGGATGATGCCGCCGGGCCTGATCCTGGGCACGATCTCATCCCAGTAGCCGGTGTAGCCGGTCTTGTCCGCGTCGATGAACGCGATGTCGAACGCCGCGTCGGCCGGCAGCGCGCGCAGCGTGCCGATGGCGGGGCCAAGCTGCAGCTCCACCCGGTCGGCCACCCCGGCCTTGTCCCAGTAGGCCCGCGCTACCGACGTCCACTCCGCGCTGACATCACAGCAAATCAGGTGTCCGTCGGCCGGCAGCCCCTGGGCGATGCAGATCGAGGAGTAGCCGGTGAAGGTGCCGACCTCGATGCCGTGACGGGCGCCGGAAAGGCGGGTGAGCAGGGTCATGAACGTGCCCTGCTCCGGGCCGATCTGAAGGCCCTGGTCTTCCGGGAAGCGCTGTGCCGTCTCCTCGGCGAGCGCGGCGAGTACCGCATCCACCGGGCTGCTGTGCGCGACCAGATAGGCGTGTAGTGCGGGGCTGAGTTGCTCAGTGCTGCGGGTCACCCCGACGAGGGTAGACCATCGGTGCGTCGACGGCCTGGCCTGGCCGGGTGCTCAGATCGGATAGCTGACCCCGGTCAGCCGCCGCGATTCATCCCACAGCAGCCGGGCTACGTCGCTGTCGTGGGAGCGCGCATTCGACTGCACGCGCTTGGCCGGGCCGCTGAATTCGCCGAGCCCGGCCGGCCCGTAGTACTCGCCGCCATGCGCGTCGGGATCGGTGGCCGCGCGCAGCATCGGCAGGGCACCCATCGCGCTGCCCTGAAACGGCGCCAGCGCCGCGCCGACCCGCATCAGCGCAGGCAGGTGCCGGCTCAGGCCGGTCCTCGACGTTCCCGGGTGGGCGGCCAAGGCCTCGGTCGCCGCGCCGACCCTGGCCAGCCGGCCCTGTAGTTCGTAGCTGAACAGCAGGTTGGCCAGCTTCGACTGGCCGTATGCCCTGGTCCGGCTGTACCGGCGCTCGGACTGAAGATCATCGAAGTCGATCCGCCCGATCCGGTGGCCGATGCTGCTCACGGTCACCACGCGCGAGCCGGGCACCTTCAGCATCCGGTCCAGCAGCAGGCCGGTGAGCGCGAAGTGACCGAGGTGGTTGGTGCCGAACTGTAGCTCGAACCCGTCCTCGGTGCGGCCGTACGGCGGCATCATCAGGCCGGCGTTGTTGATCAGCAAGTCCAGGGTGCCATGGCTGGCGTGCAGTTCGTCGGCAGCTTCCCTGACCGAAGAGAGAGAAGCAAGATCCAGCCGAACGGTGCTGACGTCGGCCCCCGGCGCGAAATCGCCGATCCTCGCCACGGCGTCCTTCGCCCTATCGAGGTCGCGGCAGGCGAGCACGACCGCGACGCCGCGTTCGGCCAGGACGCGAGCCGCCTGGAACCCGATACCTGAGTTGGCACCAGTGACTACGGCCGTGCGGCCGGCCTGATCAGGCACATCCGCCGCCATCCAGGTGGCTGCCACCTTGCTCATCCGGCGGGCACCGCCGCGGTGACCACGGCCCTGGCGGGCTGCTGGCCGCCGGCCCCTGGCGCGGCCTTGGCGGCCAGCGAGCGCCACCACTCCTGGCCGCGCTCCGGGAGCGTGTAGATCGGGTCGTAGTAGGCGTACTCCCGGTCGAGTGCCGCGGGATCATCGGCCTCTACCGCGGTCCGGTAGTTCTTCGTCCAGTAGGAGATGCCCAGCTCGGTGTCGTACCTGGATACCTGGTGGACCCAGCGCTTGCCCACGTAAGGCACGTCGCAGACGATCCGCGGCGTCGCGAACCCGGGCAGGTAGCCCATGATCTGGTGCTGCAGGCGCTGCGCCTCCGCCAGGGTGACCCGCCAGTGCTCGCTGCCGGGGATCATGTCGCACATATAGAAGTAGTACGGCATGACCTTCGCCTCATCGAGCAGTGCGAAGCACAGGTCGAGCAGCGCCGCGGCGCTGTCGTTCACGCCGCGCAGCAGCACGCCCTGGTTGCGCACGTCACGGATGCCGGTGTCCAGCATGGCCCGCACGGCCTTTGCCACCAGCGGGGTCACCGACTGCGCCGCGTTCACGTGCGTGTGGATGGCGATGCTGACCCCGCGCGCCTGGGCCTTCGCCGCGAGGCGCTGCATGCCGGACCGCACGTCGTCGGACAGCCAGTGCTGGGGCAGGCCCATCAGCGCCTTGGTGGCCAGCCGGATGTCCCGGATGTTCTCGATGTCTAGCAGCGCGCCGACGAACTCCTCCAGCCGCGGCCAGGGCAGGTTGGCCACATCCCCGCCCGATACGACCACATCGCGCACCTGCGGGGTGCGGCGCAGGTAGTCCATCATCGCGGCCAGCCGGTCGGTGCGGGCAAGCCCGAACTTGTGCTTGTCGGTGGTGGCGGTCGGGTTGCCAACCAGGTCCATCCGGGTGCAGTGGCCGCAGTACTGCGGGCAGGTGGGCAGCACCTCGGCGAGCACTTTGGTCGGATAGCGGTGGGTCAGGCCCTCGGTGGCCCACATCTCGGACTCGTGCAGCGAGTCCCGCATGGCGTAGGGGTGCGAGGGCCAGTCGGTCCGCCGGTCGCTGAACGCGGGGATCATGTACCGGCGCACCGGGTCGGCGTAGAAGGCGTCGGTGAAGCCAGCCTGATCCGGCGCCATCCCCGCGGCCATCGTGTTCACCATCTGCGGCGTCACCAGCATCGACATGGTGGCGCGCTCTTGCTGGTCGCGCTGCACGTCGGCGTAGAACGCCTCGGCCAGCCCGGGGCCGGTCAGCTGGCTGAGCTGGCGCAGATTCTTGACGCAGTGCGCCCGCTGCCACTGCGCGGACTCCCAGTCGGCAGTCGTCACGTCCGCCCAGCCGGGGAAGCGGCGCCAGTCGGGCTCGACCAGTTCCTTGCGGGCGTACGGATACGGCTGATTAAGCACGGCAGCCTCCTCGAGCATGTCCGTTTCAACGATAACCTGTCAGAGCCAGGTACCGCGAAAGAAGCTACGGTAAGTATAGTTTTGAACAGGAAATCTTCCTGAACTCGACCGATGTCGACCGTACCCGGTAAGCAACGGGCGCGGCGACGGGAAGGATGAGGAGCGTGACCGCGTCGTCCATCGACCGTGCTCTTGCCGCCGCGCCCGGCGGGGGAGGACAGGAAACAGCCGACCAGCCCGGCCCGGGATCCCCGCTGGGGCTGCACCGGGTACGCGAGCCATCCGGCGTGCTGCCACAGGCAGCCTGGCGGCTGGATGCACGCGCCGCGATCTGGCCCGATGAGGTACGCATCCGGCTCGAGCGGCTGAACCTGGACGCGGCCTCCTACCGCCAGCTGCACGAAGCCCACGGCGGCGATCCCGATGCCATCCGTTCGGCTGTACTCGACATCATCGCCGAACGCGGCAAGATGCAGAACCCGGTGACCGGATCGGGCGGCATGCTGACCGGGAAGGTCGATGAGGTCGGGCCGCAATCACCACTCGGGCTGCACGCCGGGCAGCGGATCGCCACGCTGGTGTCGCTCTCGCTGACCCCGCTCGTAATCACCGACGGGCTGGCGAGCTGGGATGCCCGGTCCGAGCAGGTGCCGTGCGAGGGGCACGCCATCTTGTTCGGCCGGTCGATCGCGACCGTGCTGCCTGAGGATCTGCCCGGCCCGCTGGCCCTGGCCGTGATGGACGTGTGCGGGGCCCCGGCGCTGACCCACCGGGTGGTGAGCGCCAGGCTGTCGCCGGTCGTCGCGGTGATCGGCGCGGCCGGCAAGAGCGGCTCGCTGTCTGTGGTGGCGGCCCGGCGCGCGGGCGCGGGGAAGATCATCGGTGTGGTCAGGGACGAGCGTGAGGCGGCGGCCCTGCGGGGCGCCGGGCTGGCCGACCAGGTGACGGTCGCGGACGCGCGGGACCCGGTCGCGCTGGCCACGGCCGTCCAGCAGGCTGGCGGCCCGGCCGACGTCACCGTGGTCTGCGTGGACGTGCCCGGCTGCGAAGGCGGCGCGGTGCTCGCCACCAGCCAGGGCGGTACGGTGATCTTCTTCTCGATGGCGACGTCGTTCAGCGCGGCCGCGCTGGGCGCCGAGGGAGTGGCCGCGGACGTCACGATGCTCATCGGCAACGGGTACGTTCCCGGTCATGCGGAGCTGGCCCTGGGCCTACTGCGCGGCAACCAGGGCGTCAGGGCGCTGTTCGAGAGCAGGATCAGCGGCGAAGCAGAGGGAGGCGCGTCGTGACCCAGCGGCTAGGACTCGACCCCGCGGTGGTCGGCGAGGCGCGGCGGCTGGCCACCGAGGTTGGCGGGCCGATCGTCGAACTGGCCCGGACGCACACCACCGTCTCGGTGGAACGCGCGGTGCTGCGGCTGGCCGGCCTGGATGGCGCGGACAGCGAGGGCATGCCGTGGGTGAACCTGCTCACCGATGCCGTCCGCGGCAGCGCCGGCCTGGAGTACGGCGTCGCGCTGCCCGTCTGGGACGCGATGGCGGCCGGCGGCTACCCGGATCTCGCCGCCCTGGCCCAGGACGCCGCGGCCGGGAAGGTCGCCTTCCGGGTACCTGAGGGGGAGGCCGCCACGGCCGCCGCCCGGGCCGCGGACCTCGCGGTCGGCAGCGGCATCGCCGCGATCGACGCGCGGCGGGCTGAACGCGACCGCATGCTGGCTGACATCGGCGACCCGCCCAAGCCGTGGATCTACCTGATCGTGGCGACCGGCGACATCTACGAGGACATCCCGCAGGCACAGGCTGCGGCGCGGGAGGGCGCGGACATCATCGCGGTGATCCGGTCCACCGGCCAGTCGCTGCTCGATTACGTGCCCGAGGGTGCGACCCGGGAAGGCTACGCGGGCACGTACGCGACCAGGGAGAACTTCCGGCTGATGCGGGCCGCGCTGGACGACGTGTCACGCGAGCTCGGCCGCTACGTCCGGCTGACCAACTATGCCTCGGGCCTGTGCATGCCCGAGATCGCCACGCTGGCCGGGCTTGAGCGGCTGGACATGATGCTGAACGACTGCATGTACGGCATCATCTTCCGCGACATCAACCCGGTCCGGACGTTCATCGACCAGCGGTTCTCCCGGCAGGTGCACGCCCGTGCCGGGATCGTCATCAACACCGGTGAGGATAACTACCTGACGACCGCCGACGCGGTGGACGCCGCGCACACGGTGGTGGTCAGCCAGCTGCTCAACGAGTACTTCGGGAAAGAAGCGGGGCTGGCCGACAGCCAGCTCGGCCTCGGCCACGCGTTCGAGATCAACCCGGCGGTGCCCGATTCCTTCATGCTGGAGCTCGCGCACGCCCAGCTCGTCCGCGAGCTGTTCCCGGATGCCCCGCTGAAGTACATGCCGCCGACCAAACACATGACCGGCAACGTTTTCGCCGGCTACCTGCTCGACGCGTTCTTCAACCTGTGCGGGATCATGACGGACCAGTCGATCCTGCTGATCGGCATGATGACCGAGGGCATCCACACCCCGTTCCTGTCCGACCGCGACCTGGCGCTGGAGAACGTGCGCTACGTGCGGCAGGCGGCGGGCCGGCTGGGCGAGAGCTTCCGGCCCGAGCCGGGCGGTTTCATCGAGCGCCGCGCTGTTGAGGTGCTCGGCGAGGCGGTCGCGCTGCTCGGCAAGATCAGCGTGGACGGCCTGCTGACGGCTATCGCGGACGGGACGTTCGGGATCACCAAGCGGCCTGCTGACGGCGGCCGCGGCCTGGACGGCGTCATCAAGCGGGCGGACGGCTACGTCAATCCCGCGATCGAGATCCTGGAACGCGATGGCATTGCGGCCGGGAAGGATGCCAGCCGATGACGGTGATCCGCCCCTACGGCGACACGACCGGCGATGGCCGGGTTCAGCTCTCGTTCACGCTGCCCGTTCCGTTCGGTGACGCTACCCAGCGGGCCCGGGCGGAGGGCGCGGCCCTACAGCTTGCCGCCAAGATGGGCCTGGACCCCGCGATGGTGGTGCACGCGAAGGGCATGGGCCCGGACTTCACCTACTTCATCGTCTACGGCCGGTCGAGTCACCTGGTCGACCTGTCCCAGGTCACGGTGGCCGAGCGGGAATTCGACCTGCTGCCGGCCGCCGAGGTCAACCTGCGGATCCGTTCCGCACTCGGCCGCAAGCTCGTGGTCCTGGGGGCGTGCATCGGCACCGACGCGCACACGGTCGGGATCGACGCCATCCTTAACGTGAAGGGGCACTCGGGGGAGAAGGGGCTGGAGTACTACCGGGAGATGCGGGTGGTGAACCTCGGTGCACAGGTGCTCGTGCCGGAACTGGTATCCCGGGCGCGCGCGGAGCACGCCGATGCGGTGCTGGTCAGCCAGGTGGTGACGCAGAAGGACGCGCACCTGTCGAACGCCAGGGAGCTGTCGGCGGCCTTCCGCGCCGCGTATACCAGCGGGACGGATCGAGCGGGCCCGGCGGGACTGGCGGGACTGGCGGGACTGGCGGGCACGGCACTCGCGGCGAGTTCGGCAGTCGCGGCGGGCACGGCAGTCGCGGCGAGTTCGGCGGGCGACGCGCGGCCGGTGCTGGTGGTCGGCGGGCCGCGGTTCGACCCGGGGATGGCAGGCGACCTCGGCGTGGACAAGGTCTTCGGCCGCGGCACTACACCCGGGGAGGTCGCCAGCTATCTGGTGCACGCCCTCGCGCCGTTGCCCACGGGCACGGGCAACGGAGCTGGCGGATGAGCGCGGCACAGTCGGCCGACGGCCCGCCGCCCGTCGCCGACCGGCGGCTAGGCCTGACCGTCACGCACCGGCGGTACGTGCCCTACAGCCACGCTCATTACGGCGGCAACCTGGTGGACGGTGCCTACGTCCTCGGCCTGTTCGGCGATGTCGCCACCGAGATCTGCATCCAGTCCGACGGCGACGAAGGGCTCTTCGCCTCGTACTCCGACGTCCAGTTCCGGGGACCTGTGCTGGCCGGTGACGTGCTTGAGGTGACCGCGACGGTGACGCGGGTAGGACGGCGAAGCCGCGATCTGAAGTTCGAGGCGCGGGTGGCCTGCCGGGCCGACCCTGGCCGTGGGCCGTCCGCCGCCGTGGTGCTCGCCGAGCCGGTCATCGCGGTCACCGCGTCAGGCACAGTCGTCGTCCCCTGACCGGCTCGTACAGGGACTGGGCGGGCCGCGCACCGGGCACATTCCACGATCGCGGGGATGTGCCCGGTGATGGCCCGCGCGTCTCCGCGGATCGGCCTCGTCCCCTGATCGCCTGGCGTGCTGGATCACAGATTGCTGGTATGAGACCCATTACGTGATAGGCACGCTTTCGGTAATGTTTCTCCGTGCCAGCAATCGATCACCAGCAGAAGCACTTCGCGCCGCTGATGATCCGCAGCGGCGGCGGCCGCATCATTTATCTCTCGAGTGTCGTGGGGGTGCAAGCCGGTCCCGGCGGAGCCCTCTACGGCGGCTCCAAGGCCGCGGTGAACATCCTGGCCAACGTCGCGCACCAGGAACTCGCCAACGACGGCATCCGCACCGTCGCCCTGGCCCCCGGCCGGCGCGTGACCGTGCGCGGCGGTTCTGGCACGCCACCGCCTGGAGTCCCCGAACAGCCGGCATAGGCACCGGCGAAGGCGACCCGCAGGCGCCTCCTTCCGCATCGCTTCCAAGATCGATGTGGCAGAGCCCACCACCGGTGGTAGGCCATGCCACATCGATCTTCAGCGGCGCCCCGGATCACGTGGCTCACGGGGTCGATGGTGCTGATGTGACGGGAGTGATCCGGCCGACCGGGTCCGCGGGCACCGCACGATCGTCCGGGACCAGGAAACGACGGTTTACTCCACGGCGTGTCCTTAGCGCTGTGGGAGCACGCTCAAACTCTCCGTGATCATGACCGCGCCGCTCCTACTCGGTGCCGAAGTTCTTGATCTCGGCCTTCTCCTCCTCAGTCAGCTCGCGCGGGGCATCGCCGCGGGCTTCCTTCGTGCTCCGCACCTGCTGCCGGATACCGTCCACGATCTCCGGATTGGCCAGCGTGGTGATGTCGCCGACATCGGTGAAGTTGGAAATCGACGCGATGACCCGCCGCATGATCTTCCCGGACCTGGTCTTGGGCATATCCGGAACGATCCAGATGTTCTTTGGCCGGGCGATCTTGCCGATATCCGTCTCGATCGCCTTGGTTATCTTGGCCTCTATGTCCTTACTGGCCTCGAATCCCGGCTTGAGCGAGATGTACATTTCCACCGCGCGGCCGCGCACGTCGTCCACCACCGGGACCGCGGCGGCCTCGGCGACCTCCTCGACCGACAGGCACGAGGACTCGAGCTCCTTGGTGCCGAGCCGGTGGCCCGCCACGTTGATCACGTCGTCCACCCGGCCGAGGATCCTGAAGTAGCCGTCCGCCGCCTGGACCGCGCCGTCGCCGGCAAAATACGGCCAGTCGTGCCAGTCCTTGCTGTCCGGGTTCTTGCAGTATTTCTTGTAGTAGGTATCCACGAACCGCTCGGGCTGGCCCCAGACCGTCTCGAAGACACCCGGCCACGGGTTCCTGATGCAAATATTTCCGGCCTTGCCGCTGCCCGCCTCGACCACGTTGCCGTCCTCGTCATAAATGACGGCATAGATGCCCAGCGCCATCGGCCCGCAGCTGCCCGGCTTCATCGGCCCGAGGGCAGGCAGGGTGGTGCCGAGGAAACCGCCGGTCTCGGTCTGCCACCAGGTGTCGACGATCACTGCCTCGCCCTTGCCGACGGCCTCGTGGTACCAGCGCCAGACCTCGGGCTCGATCGCCTCGCCCACGGTGGTCATGTGCTTGAACCGGTAGTTGTACTTCTTCGGCTCGTCCGGGCCCACCTTGCGCAGCATGCGGATCGCGGTGGGGGAGGTGTGGAAGATGTTCACCCCGAGCCGCTCGGCGATCCGCCAGGGACGGCCGGCGTCGGGGTAGTTGGGCGTGCCCTCGTAGACGACAGAGGTCGTGCCGAGGGAAAGCGGTCCGTAGACGATGTAGGAGTGGCCGGTGATCCAGCCGATGTCGGCCATGCACCAGTAGGTGTCGTCCGGGTGGATGTCCTGGTAGAACTTCGACGTGCCGGTCACGTACGCCATGTAACCGCCGGTGCTGTGCTGGCAACCCTTGGGCCGGCCGGTGGTGCCGCTTGTGTACATGAGGAACAGCGGCGCCTCGGCGGGCATGGACACCGGCTCTACGACCTGACCGCGGTAATCGCTGAGCACCTCATCGACAAAGAAGTCCCTGCCCTCGACCATGGGCGTCTGCGACGCGTACTCGCCGGCGTGGCGGCGCCAGACAAGCACCTTGTCGACCTCGGCGCCCTCCTTGCGGGCGGCCTCCACCGCCTCATCCGCCTTGACCTTGTGATCGATAAGCTCGCCGCTGCGGTAGTACCCGTCCATCGTGACCAGGATGGTGCTGCCTGAGTCGGCGATTCGCCCCCCGCAGGCGCTGCCGCTGAATCCGCCGAACACCTGGGAGTGAATGACGCCGAGCCGCGCGCAGGCCAGCATGGCCACCGGAAGCTCGGGCACCATCGGCATGTGCAGGGTGACCCTGTCACCCGTCTTCACGCCGCAGAAGTCGCGCAGCAGCGCGGCGAACTCGTTCACCCGCCGGTGTAGCTCGGTGTAGGTGATCGCCACCGGGTCCGCAGACTCCGGCTCCGGCACCCAGATGATCGCCGCCTTGTTGCCCTTTGTCGCCAGATGCCTGTCCACGCAGTTGTAAGAGGCGTTCAGCTTGCCCCCGACGAACCATTTCCAGAATGGCGCCTCGCTCGTGTCCAGCGTGGTGTGCCAGTACTTGTCCCAGCTCAGAAGGTCGGCATACGCACGGAAGCACTCCGGGAAGTTCTCTTCGCTGAACTGCTCGAAAATGTCCGGATCAGCGGCGTTCGCCTGCGCGATGAACTTGGCCGGAGGGAAGAAGTACTTCTCCTCGCGCCAGTGAACCGCTATCTGCGACTCGGACACTTCTTCGCTGGACGCTTCCTGACCTTCTGTCATCGCCTGTCCTTCCGCTGGAGATCGCCATTGAAGAGCGGAGTTCTGCGCGGCGGCATCGTCTCCACGGCAGTGCCTGCGCGGACTGTGTGGCCTGCCGGGACTCAGCGGATTGCTGGGCGTACCGGGGCAGGTCAATCGTATCGCCAGCCGACTGCCCGGGACCAGGGGAGTCGATCATCTCGAGGGGGTTGACATCGCGGCGATCGACGGTAAGTTTCTACCCAGTCCAGCACCGGGCTGACCGGCCGGAGCGATCGTGGCTACCGGTCCGGGCTGCGTGCGGCGGGGGATCGGCATTACCCGGCCTGAGTGCCAGGCGCAGCGCGGAAGGGGCTGTGATCAGGACCCGGCTGGACGGGGGGTTGGACCCAGGAAGGGCCCGGGCACCCAGTAGACAACGGAGGCCGAACTCGTTGCCGACGGGACGGACTCCGGTCCGAAGGGAGTCCGGGCCCTCTTCCTCATCGTGGCGTCGGGTGCCATGGATATCGGTTACCCTTGCGGGTCGGCTGAAGCGGCGCGAGAGAGCAGGACGGGGCAGGAATCGTGACCGGCAGTTACCCCCCGATTGGCCAGGTGGCCGTCATCGTTCCCACGTACAACGAGCGGGAGAACCTGGAGTGCGTCGCGGTCCGCATCAGGGACGCGGTTCCCAAGGCTGACCTGCTCGTCGTCGATGACAACAGCCCCGATGGAACCGGTGAGCTCGCCGATAAGCTGGCCAGCGCGGACTCCCAGATTCATGTCCTGCACCGGCCAGGGAAGTCGGGGCTCGGCGCGGCATACCTCGCGGGCTTCCAGTGGGCGCTTGACCGTGGCTACGACGCCGTCGTCGAGATGGACGCGGACGGCTCGCACCAGGCGGAAGACCTTCCCAGGCTGGTGGACGCGCTTGACGACGCCGACCTGGTAGTGGGTTCACGCTGGGTACCCGGCGGCAAGATAGTCAACTGGCCGGTAACGCGTCAGGTCATCTCCCGCGCCGGGAACATCTACGTGCGGCTGATGCTTGGCATCAAGGTCCGCGACGCCACCGGCGGGTTCCGCGCCTACCGCGCCGACGCGCTTCGCAAGATCGCCCTCGAAGACGTGGTCTCGCAGGGATATTGCTTCCAGATCGATCTCACGCTGCGCACCATCCGGGCTGGCCTCAAGGTGGCCGAGATTCCGATCACCTTCGTGGAGCGGGCCCGCGGCACGAGCAAGATGAGCAATGCGATCGTCAGGGAAGCGTTCTGGCGCGTCACCCAGTGGGGAGTCGCGGCGTGGCCAGCCAGGCTGCGACGCCGGGGCGCCGCGCCAGGAAGTCAGGGCAAGCGCCGCTAAGCGCTCTTGCGCTGCACCGCAGGGGCGGCCTGCGTCGCGTCCGCGAGCCCGCGCCGTTCCCTGATCACCGCCAGGCGCTCGGCGAGCACCTCTTCCAGATCAGCGATGGTCCTGCGCTCCATCAGCATGTCCCAGTGGCTGCGCGGCGGCTTGGCCTTCTTCTGGGCCGGAAGATCCACTGCCGCGGTGAGAGCGGTTGCTCCGCAGACCCGGCACTCCCATACGGCCGGAATCTCCGCCTCGGCTGCGAACGGGACGGTAAAGTGATGACCCTTGGGGCAGTCGAAAGCCACATCCCGGCGAGGAGCCAGGTCGGTGTTGCGATCGTTCTCGTAGCTCGTCGCCCCGAGCCGCGTGCCGCGAAGTGCGCGTTCCGCCATAACTTACTGCCTCCCAGGCGCTGACCCGTCATGTTAGTTAACGCTGAGTACCCGAACAAGATTCCCTCTCCGCCCGGTTCCAATCGCATCCGGGCGAACCGGATCACGCGGGTTCGTCAGCGGCTCTAGCGGCTGCCGCTCGGCGGCCCCTCGGATGCCACTGGCCACGTTCGGCCAGCACGTCCCGGAGCAAGACGATCTCGTCCGTCATGATCCCGTCCGCGCCCAGGTCAAGCAAGCAGGTCATCTCGGTGCGGTCGTTCACCGTCCAGACATGGACCTGCAGGCCCAGCGCGTGCGCCCGCCGGATGAAACCCCGGGTGGCGACCACGGCCGGGACCTGCGCGCACCGCACGCCCGCGCTGGCAAGCCGGCGAGCCAGCTCGCGGCCGGCACCGGCCCTGCCTGCCAGCCGGACCGCCGCCACCCCGGCAGGTGACAGGGCCATGCACACCGGACGGCCCAGCGCCCGCCTGGTGGCGCGGAGCCTGCGCGCGGAAAACGAGCCCACGCATACCCTGTCCCACGCGCCAACCCGGCCTAGCACCGCAGCAAGCGGGCGGATCGCCGGCTCGTCCTTCACGTCGATGTTGAACCGGACATCCGGCCATGCGGCCAGCAGATCCTCGAGCAACGGGATGGGCTCGGCACCCCCGATGCGCGCGGCGGCGACGTCCCGGTACGCCATCCGCGCGATCCGCCCGCCGCGATCGGTGACCCGGTCCAGGGTCTGGTCGTGGAAAGCGACGAGCACGCCGTCCGCGGTGGCGTGCACGTCAGTTTCCAGGTACCTGTAGCCGAGGCTCACCGCATGTTCGAAGGCGGGCCAGGAGTTCTCCAGTTGGTGTGCCGCCCCGCCCCGGTGCGCGAACGCGGCCGGGCCAGGCTGGTCGAGAAACGCGTGCGCCATACCAGCGAGTATGCCGTCCGCGGCCTAAGAGAGCACAAACGGCGGTTAGCCGGCGGGCGTCGAATCGGTGCTCAGGTCGGGACCGGGCCGGGCCGGGGCCGGGCCGGGCCGGTCCGGGCCGGGGTGCGGCGCGGCGGCGCCGCACCGCAGCACGCGGTATCCGTTGCGCGCAGCCACCCGGCAGACGGGCCAGCCTTCCCCCTCCAGCCAGCGGTGCAGCGAATCGGCGCCCAGGTGCCGCTGCACGACCAGGTACGCGCAGCCGCCTGGAGTAAGCCGGCCGAGCCATCGCGCGAGCAACTCGTGCAGCGCCTGCTTGCCGATCCGGAGCGGCGGATTCGACCAGATGACGGCCACCCGCGTCGGCAGGCCCAGGTCGTCAGGGGTAACGCAGTGCACGTTGCCGAGACCGGAGCGCGCGGCATTGCGTTCGCACAGGCCGAGCGCCCGCCGGTTGACGTCGAGCGCCCATACCGCCGCCCGCGGCGACCGGGCGGCGAGCACGAGGGCAAGCGGCCCGTAGCCGCAGCCAAGGTCGAGAAGGTCTCCCGTCTGCGGGGGAGCGGGCACGGTGTCGAGCAGCAGCCGGGTACCAGGGTCGAGCCTGTCCGCAGAGAACACCCCGGCGTCGGTCTGGAGTTCCAGGTGCAGGTCGGGCAGCAGGACATGGACGAGGCCGGGCCGGTGGGCGGCCGCTGGGTGCTCAGCGTAGTAATGCTGGTCCGCGCCGATGACGATGCCTCCGCGGCTGCCGTCAGCGGGTCCGGGCGGCGGGACTGGTCTGCGCGGCCAGCTGCTCCTGCCCCGCGGGAGCGATGTACTTGCGGTGTACCCAGCGCTCGACCACGAACGTGAGCACGGGGACTGTGCCGGCCAGCAGGATGAGGAGCGTGGGGCCGAGCCGCAGCCGCAGCCGCCTGGCCAGCAGGTACGCGACGACCAGGTAGATCATGTACAGGATGCCGTGCAGTGTGCCGACGTCGTTGACGATGACGTCGTTGTGCGCGGCGAGCTGAAGCGGGATCCCGACAAAGCAGAGCACCATCAGCACCACCCCGGTGATGTAGGCCATCACGCGGTAGCGGAGCACGGTTGCTTCCACCGGCACTACCTCCTGCTGCTCTCGATGCCCGGCCGGGGGGCCGGGATGCGGCTATGCGCCGGCCGGGGGGCCGGGATGCGGCTATGCGCCGGCCGGGGGGCCGGGATGCGGGCTATGCGACCGGCCGCGGGCTCACTGCGGCCCATGTCACCGGCCCTGCCCCTTCACCTGGCCGTTCAGCCGGGCGAGATAGGCGTTGTAGGCAGCCAGGTCGGGGTCCTCGGGTTCCCAGAGTACGAGTTCCCGGCCACGGGACTCGCTGGCCGCGGCGCCCACCGCGTATTCCGCCCAGTCGGGCACTTCGTCGGTGTCCGGCGGGGAGAACTCGTCGCGGATCGTCTTGGCCCAGAAGACCACGCCAAAGATCGCGAAGACCGGCCATTCGAATGTGTACGCCCAGCTGAGCGCGTTCCCCTCCTCGGCCCGCCGGAACTGCCAGTAGCCAAGGGCAAGCATGCCGGCTATCAGCACCATCGCGAGGGCATGCCAGCCCAGCCACCGCGGGCTGATGAGGAAGCGCCACCTCGCCGGGGCGGCCTGGTCGGCCGCCGGCCGCTCGACCTCGGCGCTGGACATGTCCACGAGCCTAGCCCTGTCACCAGACAGGGCTGACCGGGGGTGACATGCGGCGAAAGTGGGCACCTCACGTTAATCTGGGGCATGGCCATGGCGCATGTGCTTCCGCTGCGGCGGCGCGGAGCTGCGGCGCGAATACCCGAGCGGCTTGATGACCTGTGCGGACCCGCACGAGGGACCGTGATGCTGCCGGTGCACCTCAGCTGGTGCGGGCTGCGCGAATTTGACGTCTCCGATGCCGACGGCCGGCTCTGCCTTTACACCATCGTGCTCAGCCAGGGGAAGCGGAATGACATCGCCCGCTTCGTGCATCCGGGGCATCTCCGCCGAGACTGGTCGCAGCTGCGCGGACTCGTGACGCCCAGGGTCCGCGACGCCTGCGCCCGCAGGCTCGGCCTGTAATTCCGCATCCACGTCCCCCCGGGTTGCGGCTCTCGTGCAGTGAGCCGGGCCCGCCGGTCCGCGGCAGCAGGCAGGTGTCGCCGCTTGCCCTGCTCACGAACCCTGGCTACTATTTAACTATGCAGACAGGTAAAGGGATGAGTGGCAACCCGCCGGGCACCGAAGCCGCGGGGCCGTCGCCGATAGCGTTCCGGCTGGAGCCGGGCTCGGGGGTGCCGACCTACCTGCAGCTCGTCCAGCAGGTCGAGCAGGCACTTCGGCTCGGCTACCTGGAGCCAGGCGACCAGCTGCCCAGGGTCAAGGATGTGGTCGGGTCGCTGGCGATCAACCCGAATACGGTACTCAAGGCCTACCGCGAACTCGAGCACCGGGGCCTGGCGGGGGGGCGGCCAGGGCAGGGCACCTTCGTGGAGGGCACGCTCGGCCGGGTCGGCCTGCCGGAACAGACCGAACTGCGCCGCGCGCTGGTCGGCTGGCTGCGCGCCGCCGACGAGGCCGGGCTGGACGCCGACGGCATGGTCGCGCTGTTCAGCGCCGCGCTGCGGGATTTTACCGACAGCGCTGGCAATGGGCAGCCCGCCCGCCCTAGCCAGCGTCCCGGGCGTCCGGGACGTTCCGGCGGGCGAGGCCGCGGCAGCGCGGCGGAGGGCGTGGCGTGAACGCCGTCGAGGCGGCCGGCCTGTCCAAGCGCTTCCGGCGCACCTGGGCGCTGCGTGATTGCACCCTGACGGTCCCGGCCGGGCACGTGGTCGCGCTCGTCGGCCCGAACGGCGCGGGCAAGACCACCCTGCTGAACCTCATGGTCGGCCTGACCGCCCCGACCACGGGCAGCGTGACCGTGCTCGGCGGCGAGCAGGCGGGGTCGGCCGCCGCGCGCAGCGCAATCGCCTTCGTGGCCCAGGACGCGCCGCTGTACGGGAACCTGTCCGTCGCCGACACCCTGCACCTGGCCCGCAACCTGAACCTGCGCTGGGACCAGCGGCGCGCCACCGGCAGGCTGGCCGAGCTCGGCATCCCGCTTAACCGCAAGGTGGGCAAGCTGTCCGGCGGCCAGCAGGCTCAGCTGGCGCTCACCCTGGCCGTGGCCAGGCTCCCCGAGCTGATCATCCTGGACGAGCCGCTGGCCAGGCTCGACCCGCTGGCCAGGCACGACTTCATGGCCTCGCTGATGGCCGCGGTCGCTGAGGACGGCCTGTCCGTGCTGTTCTCCTCGCATGTGGTCGCCGAGCTCGAGCGGGTGGCTGACTACCTGATCGTGCTGTCCCGCGGCCAGATGCAGATGTCCGGCACGGTGGACGACCTGATCGCCGGACACTGCGTGCTGACCGGCCCGGCCGCCGAAGCCGATATTTATTCCGAACGGCTGCCGGTAGTCCACATTCGGCGGGCCGGCGTCCAGGCTCACCTCCTGGTCAGGATGAACGGCCACGCAGAACCGGTGCCGCCGGGCTGGACGGCGCACCCGGTGGACCTGGAAGAACTCGTACTCGCCTACCTGCGCGAGCCCGGTGCCAGCGCGCTGCCCGGCCCGGCCAGGCTGCCCGGCCCGGCCGCGCAGTCCGACACCGGCGTGGCGATGCTGTCGTGACTACCCTGACAGCGCCGGGCCGGGCCGGAACGGCCCGTGCCCGGCCGGCCCGGACACCGATGGTGTGGATCACCTGGCGCCAGCACAGGGCGGCACTGATCGGCATGGCCATCCTGCTCGGCGCCTGCGCCCTGGCGCTGGGCATCACCGGGCTGAGGATGCAAGCCGCCCGCGCGAGCCTGGTGCGCAGCGGGTGCGGGCTGTTCAGCGCGCCGATCACCAGTGGATGCGGCAGCCTGCAGTCTGCGTATTTCCGGGCCGGCTACCCGCTGACCAGCAACATCTCGCTGCTGATCATTGTGCTTTCCATCATCCCTGGGGTAGTCGGCATCTTCGTCGGCGCGCCCCTGCTTGCCAGGGAACTGGAGGCAGGCACCTACCGGTTTGCCTGGACTCAGGCCACTAGCCGTACCCGGTGGGTGGTCGCCAAGCTCCTGCTGGTCGGCGGGACGCTGACCGCGGCGGGCGGCGCGTTCGGGGCGCTGGCGGGCTGGTGGCTGCTGGCGGCCGACCCTGAGGTATTCGCGAGCAGGTGGCAGGCGGGGCAGTTCGGGCTGACCGCCGTCACCTTCGCGGCCTGGACATTGCTGGCGTTCGCGCTCGGCGCGTTCGCGGGAGCGCTGATCCGGCGCACGGTCCCGGCGATGGCAGCGACAGCCGCGTCGGTTGCGGCCCTGGCCGGGGCCACGGCGTGGAAGCTCAGCAATCTCCTGATCAGCGTCGGCCCGGTCATCCATCGGGCTGCGCTGCTGACCGTGACCCCTTTCAACTTCAGTCCGGATGCGGTCAGCATGCCGGGCGGCGGCATGGTGATAGGTCCGGCCAGCAGCAGGGTGCTCCGCACCTGGTTCACCGGACCGCACGGCCAGACGTATGCAACCTACTCTTCCTCGATGAATCCGCTATGGAACCTCAAGGAACCGTCGCAGCATGCCTGGCTCGCCAGCCATCACCTCACGCTCTGGATCGCCTACCAGCCCGCCGGCCGGTTCTGGATCTTCCAGTCGATCGAGGGCGCCGCCGGGCTGCTGCTCGCCGTCCTGCTCGGCGCGGCAGCGGTCTTCGTCGTCCGCCGCAAGGCCGGGTAACGCCGCCCGCTCCGGGGTGGTCGTGCGGTCCTGCCCGAAAGGCGCTACGAACTATGCAGCTGGATAACTGGACGAGTGGCAGCGCCCCGGTGGCCGGGCCTGCGGTGCAGTCATGACCGCCGTCACCGCGTCCGGCCGTCGCGGGACGGGCCGGGCCCGATCGGCCCGGACGCGAATGGCCTGGATCACCTGGCGCCAGCACCGGCTGGCGCTGGCCGGCGTGGCCGTACTGCTGGGCGGGTGCGCGCTCGTGCTCGCCGTCACCGGGCTGAGGATGCGCGCCGCCTACGCCAGCTTCACCGCCGCCCGGTGCGCACCGGGCGGCGGGGCAGCAACCAGCCGCTGCACCAGCCTGTGGGGTGCGTACTACCACGCCGGCTACCCGCTGACCGGCAACCTGCAGATGGTGGTGACCGGGCTCTTGGTCATCCCGCTGCTTATCGGTATGTTCGTCGCCGCGCCGCTGCTGGCGAGGGAGTATGAGACGGGCACGTTCAGGTTTGCCTGGACCCAGGCAGCCGGCCCCACCCGGTGGGTGGCCGTCAAGCTCGCGCTGCTCGGCGGGACGCTGACCGCGGCGGGCAGCGCGTTCGGCGTGCTGGTGAGCTGGTGGCTGACCGTGCAGGAGCCGATCTGGGACGGCAGCCGGTGGCAGGCCGACCAGTTCGGGGTCACCGCCGTCACCTTCGCCGCCGGGACGCTGCTGGGCTTCGCGGTGGGCGCGTTCGTCGGCGCGCTGATCAGGCGTACGGTCCCGGCCATGGCCGCGACGGCCTGCAGTCTCGCGGCCATAGCCGTGGTCACCTACCAGAAGCTGGACCCGCTGCTGGCCGGCGCGGACCCGGTTACCCGGCGGTCTGCGCTGCTGAACCTGCTGCCCTACCAGCCTGGCTCGCCACCGCCCACGTTCGTGTCAGGCCAGGCCGTGACCGTGTCGGCGCCGCCGGGAAGCTGGCCGCTGCGCGCATGGTTCACCGGGCCGCACGGGCGCACGGCGGCCTTCCCCAGCCTGCAGCAGCGGTACCTGGCCGCCCACCACCTCACGCTCTGGATCGCTTACGAGCCGGCTGGCCGGTTCTGGCTGCTCCAGTGCGCCGAGGGTGCTGGCTGCCTGCTGCTCGCGCTGCTCCTGGGCGCGGCGACGGTCTGGCTGGTACGCCGCAAGGCCGCGTAAGACCCCTCGCGCGGCCGGCTCCGGCGGCGGCATGCCAGGGTAGCGGCATGCGCAAATACGTGATCATGGGCGTACAGGGCAGCGGCAAGGGCACCCAGAGCAAAATGCTCGCCACCGGCCTGGACCTGGTGCACATCAGCGTGGGCGACATCTTCCGGTGGAACATCCAGCAGCACACCAAGCTCGGCGCCCAGGTGCGGCGCACCATGGCGGCCGGCGAGCTTGTCGCGGACGAGACGGTGGAGTCGGTGGTCAGGGAACGGCTCAGCCAGCACGACTGGAACTACGGGTTCATCATTGACGGTTTCCCGCGGAACCGGCCGCAGGCTGAGTTCTTCCTGGAGAGCTATGACATCGACGGCGTCATACATCTCGACCTGCCGGACACCGAGGTGCGCCGCCGGGTGCTGGCCAGGCGGCTCTGCTCGGGATGCGGCATGGACTACAACCTGATCGAGGACAGCCCCGCCACCAACGGCAAGTGCGACTCCTGCGGCGGCGACCTCGTCACCCGGGAAGACGACACCGAGGAAGCGCTCGCCGTCCGGCTGCGGGACTACCACGAGAAGACCAATCCCGTGCTCGAGGTGTTCCGGCGCAAGGAATACGTCGTTACCGTTGACGCGCGGCCAGACCCCGAGCTTGTCCAGCAGGCCGTCCGCAACGGGCTGGCGCTGCCGCCCTATCAACCCTGACGACCCGGACGACCCCGACGACCCCGACGACCCCGACGACCCGGACGAGGAGTGCCAGGTGCGAGACATCGCGGTCTTCAGCGGCAGCGCCCACCCTGAGCTAGCCGAGGAGATCTGCGCCCAGCTGCGGACGCCGCTGCACCCGGTGCGGCTGCGACGGTTCGCCAACGACTGCCTTGACGTGCAGTTGCAGGCCAACTGCAGGGAACGGGACGTGTTCCTGATACAGCCGCTGGTACCGCCGGTCCAGGAGCATCTGGTCGAGCTGCTGCTGATGACCGACGCCGCCAGAGGCGCGTCCGCGGCCAGGGTCACCGTGGTCATGCCACATTACGCATATGCGCGTTCGGATAAAAAAGACGAACCTCGGGTCTCGATCGGCGGCAGGCTCGTCGCCGACCTGCTTGTCGCCGCCGGGGCAGGCCGCGCGCTGACCATGACCATGCACTCGCCGCAGGTACACGGCTTCTTCTCCGTTCCCGTCGACCACCTGCACGCGCTCAAGGAGCTTGCGGCGCATTTCCGCGGCCGCGACCTGGCCGGCACGGTTGTCGTGTCGCCCGACCTGGGCAACGCGAGAAGCGCGGCGATCTTCGCCCGGATGCTCGGCTTGCCGGTCGCGGCCGGCGCCAAGGAGCGGCACAGCGACACCCGCGTCACGATCAGCTCGATCATCGGCGACGTGACCGACCGCGACGTGATCGTCCTCGACGACGAGATCGCCCGCGGGACCACGCTGCACGAGCTGCTGGCCCGGCTTGCCGAGCATCAGGTGCGCTCGGTGCGGATCGCCTGCACGCACGGGCTGTTCAGCCATGGCGCGCTTGACCGGCTGGCCGACAGGACCGACGTCGCCGAGATCGTGTGCACCAATACGGTGCCGATCACGGCGGACAAGCGCCCGGACAAGCTGCATGTGATCTCCGTCGCCCCCGCGCTGGCCGAGGCCATCCGCCGGATCCACGACGGCGAGTCGGTCAGCGCCCTGTTCGAGCCGGCCTGACGGCGAAGCGCCCAGCCGCCACTTCGGACGGCTGGGCTCGCCGGCGGCCCTAGCTGGCGCCGGCCGTGTCGATGATCCAGGCCGTGATGAGCGACTCCTCGCGCCACGCGTCATACCGGCCGCTGCGGCCGCCATGGCCGGCGCCCATCTCCGTCTTGAGCAGGAACGGGCCGCCCTTTCCCACCGCTCGCAGCCGCGCGATCCACTTCGCGGGCTCGTGGTAGAGGACGCGGGTGTCGTTCAGGCTGGCGATAGCCAGGATCGCCGGGTACTCCTGGTTCGTCACGTTCTCGTACGGCGAGTAGGACTTCATGTAGGCGTAGACCTGCGGGTCGTGCAGCGGGTCTCCCCACTCCTCCCGCTCCGTCACCGTCAGCGGAAGAGACGGATCGAGCATCGAATTCAGCGCGTCCACGAACGGCACCTGCGCCACGATGCCGGCGAAGGCCTGCGGCGCGATGTTGGCCACCGCCCCCATCAGCAGGCCGCCGGCCGACCCGCCGCGGGCGATCAGCCGGGACGGTGACGTCCAGCCCCGGCGGACCAGATGCTCAGCGCACGCGACGAAGTCGGTGAACGTGTTCGTCTTGCGCAGCAGCTTCCCGTCCTCATACCAGCGGCGGCCCATCTCACCGCCGCCGCGGACATGCGCGACCGCGAGGACAAACCCCCGGTCGAGCAGCGACAGATGGCGGACGGAGAAGGACGGATCCGCGGAAATCTCGTAGCTGCCGTAGCCTTCGAGCAGGCACGGGGCGCTGCCGTCCAGTGGCGTTCCGTTGGGGCAGACGAGCGAGATGGGGATGCGGGTGCCGTCGTCGGCCACCGCCCATTCGCGGTACTGGGAGTAGTCATCGGGGTTGTACGGGGCCGCGCCGGGCAGTGCCAGCACGGTCCGCCGTTTGAGCAAGGTGAGCTCGCCGGTCTCGACATCGCAGTCGTACACGGACGCGGGCGTCACGAGCGACTCGTATCGCAGCCTGAACCGCGTCGACTCGTACTCCGGGTTCGACCCCGGCGACACCGTGTAGACCGGCTCGGGGAAGGTGATCTCCCGGGACGATCCGTCGCCGCGGTACACGGTGAGGCCGGTGAGGCCGTCACGCCGGTAGCTGACCACCATGTGGCCGGCGAAGGCGTCGACGTCGAGTAGCCGGGTGTCGTCGCGGTGGCCGATCAGCGGCTCCCATGTTCCCGGCTGCGTCACCGGCGCGGTGGCGAGCTCGAAGTTCACCGCGTGGTCGTTGTGCAGGATAAGCAGCCGGTCATGGTCCGGCTGATGCTCGATGTCGTACTCGACGCCTTGCCTGCGCGGCGCGACCACGGTCAGCTCGCCCGCCGGGTCCGCCGCATCGAGCAGCCACACCTCGCTGGTCAGCTTGCTTGACGCCTGGATAATGAGGTAACGCTCGCTGCGGGTCAGGCCCACCCCGACCGAGAACCGCTCGTCTTGCTCCTCGAAAACGATCACGTCGTCGGAAACCGGGGTGCCGACCATGTGCCGCCACACGCGGTACGCCCGCCAGGCATCGTCCACGGTGAGGTAGAAGAGCGCCGAGCCGTCCAGGGACCAGGCGCAGCCGTAGTAGGTGCCAGGAATCTCGTCATCAAGCACGGCGCCGGTGCCGGTGTCGGAGATCCGCAGGGTGAAGCGCTCGTCGCCGCTGAAGTCGCATGAATACGCCAGGCGGTTGCCGTCCGGGCTGACCCTGAACGCGCCGAGCGCGAAGAAACCGGAATCACCGGCCAGCTCGTTGCCGTCGAGGAGAACCTGCTCCCCGTCCAGCGGCTGACCGCCATCGGGCATCGGGGGCGTGACCTCCGGCCCGGCCAGCCGGCGGCAGTGAATCGCGTACTGCTGGCCCTCGACCGTCCTGGTGTAGTACCACCAGCCGCCCTTGCGGACGGGCACCGACAAGTCGGTCTCCTGGGTGCGAGCCTTGATCTCCGTGAAGATCGTCTCGCGCAGCCCGGCAAGGCCGGCGGTCGCGGCTTCGGTGTACTCGTTCTCCGCCTTGAGGTAGGCGAGCACCTCCGGATCGTCCTTCGCGGTCAGCCACGCGTAGTCGTCCACGAACGTATCGGCGTGCTGGGAGCGCTTAGCAGGGACGCGGCTGGCCATCGGGGGCGGGGTTGTCATGGCGCGGAGTCTACTTGCGGCGGGGGGATAACCCCCGGCTAAGACGGGCGGTAGCCGCATACCGCCAGACCCGCGGCGTTCCTAGCGTGGTTGAGGCGAGCACGTGTCCCGCGCGGCCGGGCGGTGGTGATGATGCGGCCGGGCGGTGGCGATGATGGAGGCGACCAGGCGGTGTGGTGCTGGGCGACAATGAGGCGATGACCACTGCCCCGGGTGAGCTGGTGCGCGCCGCGCTGCGGGCACCGCTTACCCGGCGGGCCCGGCGGGAATTCTGTTATTGCCTGGCCGGGCTGGTGCCCGGCGTCGTGGGGTTCTGGCTGATCATGACCCTGCTCTTCGCGGGCGCCGGACTGACCGTCACCCTGGCCGGCGCGTTCCCCGGGCTGCTCGTGCTCGCCCTGACGCTTCGGCTGGCCCGCCGGGTGGGCGAGCTGCACCGGTGGCTCGCCCGACGGCTGCTCACCGGGGAGTTCGCCGCGCCGCCACCGTTCCGCCCCGCTCGCGGCCTGCTTCGCCGGCTGGACACCAGGCTCCGTGACGGCGCGGGCTGGCGGGCGGTGGCATACGTCGCGCTGAAGGTGCCGGTCTCGCTGCTGGAGCTCTACGCAGCAAGCTTCTGGGTCAGCGGGCTGTTCAACATGGCCTTCCCACTCTGGTGGTCACAGTTCCGCAGTCATCCGGCGAATGTGCACCTGGCGCCGTTTCCCGTGATCACCCCGCTGCCTGGCGTTGACTTTCGCGTGGCCACCGCCCCGGGCACCCTGGCCGCTTTCATGCTCGGGGCCGCTACGCTGCTCGCCGCTCCCTGGCTCACCAGGGCCGTGACGGCGGGCGACAGGTGGCTGATCCACAGCCTGCTCGGCCCGGCCCGGCTGGCGCAGCGGGTCCGCGAGCTCGAAGAGAGCCGGGCGCACGCGGTGGACGACGCCGCGGCCGCGCTGCGCCAGGTAGAGCGGGATCTGCACGACGGCGCCCAGGTGCGGCTCGCCGCCCTGGCCATGGGCCTGGGCATGGCCAAGGAGAAGCTCGGCGAAAACGGTCAGCCGGTTGACGTGACCAGGGTCCGCGAGCTCGTCGAGTCCGCACACAGCAGCGCCAAGGAGGCCTTGGTCGAGCTGCGTGACCTGGCCAGAGGGATCCATCCGCCGGTGCTGGACGCCGGCCTCGCCGACGCGCTGGCCACGCTCGCCGCGCGCAGCATCATCCCGGTCGATCTGACCGCGGATATCGGCGAGCGTCCCACCCCGGCGATCGAGACCATCGCCTACTTCTGCGCCGCGGAACTGCTCGCGAACGCCGCCAAGCACAGCAACGCGAACCGGGTATTCGTGGACGTTGCGCAACGCGGCGAGACGCTGCGCCTGCGGGTCACCGACGACGGTGTCGGCGGCGCCGATCCGGCCCGGGGGAGCGGCCTGCCCGGGCTGGTGCAGCGGGTGCGGACCGTGGACGGCCGCCTCGATCTGAGCAGCCCGGAAGGCGGCCCGACGGTGGTCACCATCGAGCTGCCGCTGCGGGCATGAGAGCATCGCCGCCATGCGCGTAGTCATCGCCGAGGACGCCGGCCTGCTGCGGGAGGGCCTGACGCAGATGCTCACCGAGCGCGGCCATGAGGTGTGCGCCGCGGTCGCGGATGCTGAGGCGCTCCTCGCCGCGGTGAAAGAACACCGTCCGGACGTGGCCGTGGTGGACATCAGGATGCCGCCGACCCACACCGACGAGGGACTGCGTGCCGCCCTACAGCTGCGGGCGGACCACCCGGACACCGGTGTCCTGGTCTTCTCGCAGTACATCGAGACCAGATACGCGTCCCGGCTGCTGGCGGGCAACGCCTCGGGGGTCGGCTACCTGCTCAAGGACCGGGTGGCCGACGTGGCAGAGTTCGCCGACGCGCTCGAGCGGGTCGCCTCCGGCGGCACCGCGCTCGATCCCGAGGTGGTCAGCCAGCTGCTGGGTGCCAGCCGCCGCAGCCCCGGGCTCGCCTCGCTCACGCCGCGGGAACGCGATGTGCTGTCGCTGATGGCCGAGGGCCGGTCCAATGCCGGGATCGCGGCCGGGCTCGTCGTGTCCGGCGGCGCGGTCGAGAAGCACGTGGCCAGCATCTTCGCCAAGCTCGGCCTGCCTCCCTCGGAGGGTGACAACCGCCGGGTCCTCGCGGTGCTGCGCTACCTCGGGAGCTGATGCGCGTGGGAGGTGTCTGCCAGAATCCCGTTATGACCGCAGAGATCAGCTTCCCGCGCCAGAGTGCCCGCACGCAGAGGTTTACCCTCGGCGTCCCGCGCACCTTCTCGATCGACCCTGATGGCTCCCGCATCGCCTTCCTGCGGTCACGGTCGGGAACGGACCTCAACAACTGCCTCTGGGTACGCGTCGTCGCCACCGGTGCCGAGCGCGTCGTCGCCGACCCGGAAGTCTTGCTCGCCGGGGCGGACGAGGACCTACCGCCGGAGGAGCGGGCGCGCCGTGAGCGGACCCGGCAGGCCGGGGCCGGAGTGGTGGCCTATGCCACCGACAAGCAGGCCCGGATCGCCACCTTCGCCCTGTCGGGCCGGCTGTTCACCGCCGACCTGGCCGATGGCACCGTTAGGGAGATGCCCGTTACCCGGCCCGTGGTGGATCCGCGTCCTGACCCCACTGGATCTCACATCGCCTATGTGAGCGGGGGAGCGCTCCGCGTCGTGGCGGCCGACGGCAGCGGGGACCGCGCGCTGGCCGAGTCGGACGACCCCGACGTCAGCTACGGGCTGGCCGAATTCATCGCGGCCGAGGAAATGGGCCGTACCCGCGGTTTCTGGTGGTCACCCGACGGGCGGAGCCTGCTGGCCGCCCGGGTGGATGTCAGCCCGGTGGCCCGCTGGCACGTGTCCGATCCGGCGAACCCGGACCGGCCCGGCACCGAGATCCGCTACCCGGCCGCTGGCACCGCGAATGCTGACGTCACCGTGATCCTCGTCGGGCTCGACGGCAGCAGGCAGCCGGTGCGGTGGGACACCGCCGCGTTCCCGTACCTGGCATCGGTGCACTGGTCATCGCGCGGGCCGGCCCTGCTTCAGGTCCAGACGCGGGACCAGCGCACGTCGCGCGTCCTTGCCGTGGCCGCCGACGCGCGCACCAGCACGCTGGTGCAGGACACCGACCCGGCCTGGGTGGATCTGGTGCCGGGCACGCCGGCCTGGACAGCCGGCGGCGGCCTGGTCCGGGTCACGGCGCGCGATGGCGCGTACCGCCTGATGATCGGGGACCGGCCGGTGACTCCGGCCGGGGCGGACGCGCTCCAGGTCAGGGCGGTACTCAACGTGAATGACGATGTGCTGTTCACCGCGACGGCACAGGACCCCACCGAGTTTCACGTGTACACCGCCAGCCAGGATGGGGTCACCAGGCTGACCTCGGTCGCCGGCCTGCACTCCGCGGCCAGGGCCAAGGACGTCGTGGTCGTCTCGTCCCAGACGCTCGAGCGGTTCGGCACCTCCGTGCGCGTCTTTCACGGCGGCGTCGACGCGGGGGAGATCGAGTCGTACGCGGAGACCCCGGTGCTCACCCCGGAGGTGACGCTGCTGACCGTCGGCGACCAGCGGCTGCGGTGTGCCCTGCTGCTGCCGCGCGGGTACCGTCCCGGCTCCGGTGCCGGGCTGCCCGTGCTGCTCGACCCATATGGCGGGCCCGCCGCACAGCGGGTGCTATCGGCCCGCGATGCCTACCTGACCTCGCAGTGGTTCGCCGACCAGGGCTTCGGCGTCCTGATCACCGATGGCCGCGGGACACCGGGCCGCGGGCCGGCCTGGGACAGGGCCATCCAGTACGAGCAGGCCAGCACCAACCTTGAGGACCAGGTAGACGCGCTGCACGCGGTGGCTGCGTCCCATCCTTACCTGGACCTTTCCCGGGTGGCGATCCGCGGCTGGTCACACGGCGGCTACCTGGCCGCGGCTGCCGTGCTGCGCAGGCCCGATGTCTTCCATGCCGCCGTGGCCGGCGCCCCGGTCACCGACAAGCGGCTCTACGACACCCACTACACCGAGCGCTACCTCGGCCACCCGGACGAGCACCCGGATGTCTACGCCCGCAACTCGCTGATAGCCGACGCGCCCAAGCTGCGCCGCCCGCTCATGCTGGTTCACGGCTTCGCCGACGACAACGTGCTGGTCGCGCACACGCTCCGGCTATCGGCGGCCCTGCTCGCGGCCGGCCGCCCGCACACCGTGCTGCCGCTGTCCGGCATCACCCACATGCCGAGGCAGGAAGATGTCGCCGAGAACCTGATGCTGCTCCAGGTGGAGTTCATCAAGCGCGCGCTCGCAATGACAGGCGCGACCTGACCCGCCCGCAGAGCCCGGCGCCGAAGTGCTCGCCGGATCGTCGTCATCTGATCGAGGGCAGGCCGAGTTCGGCGCGGACGACGTTGGCGTCCGCGTTCAGCGTTGTGCCGTCATTCTCGTACTTGGGCACGTTGTTCTCGACGATGTCCTCATTGACCGTGTCGAACTCGACCGCGAGTGAGTGGATGTGGCTCTCTGCCGAGGCAGGCCACGTCTGGCGAAGGAGCTGGCGGGCTGCGGCAACTGCCTGCCGTCCGGCGGCGAGCGCTGCGGGCGCGGTCAACGTGCCCGACCCACTCGCTCTCTTGGCGGCTGCCACCCACGGTGCCACGTCGGCCAGGTACTGCCTGCCGTAGTTGATGGCCGGCGATGTCGTCGGGGGCGCGGTCGTCGATGGTCTCGTCACCGCGGCCGTCGGCTACAGTCGCCGATGCTTGGACGACACTTGACCGTTGCGTGACTCCGCCCCTACAGTGCCAGCCACCCTCACTACAGAGCCAGTCACCCTGCAGTTCCGGCGACTCTGCAGTGCCAGCCGCGGGAGGGCGGTGCGTGTGTCATTCGGGGATGCGAATCCGCCGCAGCCCAGGCGGTGGAGAAAGAAGCTCCTCATCGGCGTCGGCATCGTCGTCGTGATCTTTATTGTGCTGATCGTCGTCGGCGCCACGACGAAATCCGCACCGCCGTCCCGGCCGACCAAGGCAGCAGGCCTGGTCCGGCTGCGTTACGGCCAGAAGGCCCTGCTCTCCTCAGGCTGGACCGCGGACGGCATCGTGTCAGCGACCGTGTACTCGCTCCAGCTGCCGTTTACCTCACAGACCAGCAACACCCCCGACGCCGGCGACCAGTTCGCGGTCGGCAGCGCGCAGGTATGCGCCGGCCCCCACGGGGCGAACACCGCATCCTCGTTCCTCCCGTTCCCGTTTTCGCTCGTCTACCCCGGCAGCCAGACATTCGGCATGCTGGATTCACCAGACGCCGCCAGGGAACCCGATATCGCCAACCAGGCCGCCACGCTGCCCCCCAGCCAGTGCGTGCACGGCTACCTGACCTTCCAGTACGCCAAGGGAACGACGCCACTCGCCGTCGGCTGGGGCAGCCCGGACCAGCCTTCGTACGAATGGTCGGCCGCCGCGACGACATCGGCCGGTGGTACCTGAACTTCTGTAGTGACCACTTGCCGGGCTGGGCGGCGGCTGCTGACATGGGCCGGGCCGGCTGGGCCCGCCAGCCAAAATGAATGCGG
>PMSU01000120.1 GCA_003168255.1 Actinomycetota bacterium | reverse complement strand
CAGCGGCTGATCCGGGCCCGGAGCAACACCTGCACTTATTACGGCTGTGGCCTCCCCGCCCACCGATGTGACCTGGACCACACTGTCCCGTATGACGAGGGAATCACGTGCGAATGTAATTTGGCTCCCCTGTGTCGGCGACATCACAGAATGAAACAAGCTGAGGGTTGGGAACTCGAACAAATTTGCCCTGGTGTCATGGCGTGGCTCACACCCGCCGGACGCCGCTATATCACCACCCCCAGCAAGTACCCCACTTAATGATCCAAGGCTGGTCTTGTCCGGTGGCTGATCGAGCCGGTGGCTGATCGAGCCGGTGGCTGATCGAGCCGGTGGCTGATCGAGCCGGTGGCTGATCGAGCCGGTAGCTGGGGCTAAGCGCAAGCCACCTTGATCTGCGCTCACATTGACGCCGCCTACATGTATCAAGCGGCGGGCGAATGACTCTTCATTGTTGAGAAGGCCAAGTGCCTCACTCCCGCATGTCGGTCGAGACGGCAACTGGCATCTTGTACCGCCGAAAGGAGGTGAAGACATGAAGAAGATTGAGATTCGCAAGCCCGGCCCGGTGCGACTGACCAGCTCTGCGATCAGCTTCTATACCAACCACTGTGTCATCCTGGCCTGACCCCACTGGCAGAAACGTATCTCGGCGGAGGGTTCCCGGGTACAAGCGACCGGGAACCCTCCGCACCCGTGGAAAGCGATTCCAGATGCAGCTTTCGACCGAGCCCGAGAATCTTCAGGCGCAGGAATTGGGCGGCGCGGTGCCGCTGCATGCGCTGACCTACCTGGAAGAGGACGGCGAGGTTACGGTCGGTTGCCCCGACATCAACGCCTATGCCGTTCTGCCCGCCGATGGTGCCGCTCTTTTGCGTCACCTCGAGGGCGGTGTGGCGCCCGATCAGGCAGCAAGCTGGTACCAGCGGACCTACGGGGAATCGGTCGACATGGCGGAGTTCATCGCGGCCCTCCAGGAGCTCGGGTTCGTCCGGGATCCCGGCGACGGTGCGGCACCCGGCCCGCGACCTGTGAGGTGGGCGCGGCTGGGACGGGCTATCTTCTCCCCCGTCGGGGCCCTCGCATTCGTCGCGATCCTGGGCACGTGGCTGGCAGTCATGTTCCGCTTCCGGCAGCTCGTTCCGGCGAATCATGACCTTTTCTTCACCAAGTACATGAGCGTGCTCATACTGGTCCTCTTCGTCTGCCAGCTGCCGCTGATCCTGATCCACGAGTCGTTTCACGCCCTGGCAGGGCGGCGCCTTGGCCTGCGGTCGAAGCTGTCGGTCGGGCGACGGCTCTACTACATCGTCTTCCAGACAGAGATGGACGGGCTGGTCGGCGTCCCCAGGCGCAAGCGCTACCTGCCCATACTTGCCGGCATGATCTTTGACGTGGCCGCCGTCGCCATCCTGAGCCTGGTCGCCGCAGTGACCATGGAAGCCGGCGGACGGCTGTCGCTGGTCGGGCGGGTGGCCCTCGCCGTCGCGTACGTGACGCTGCTCCGGCTGGCCTGGCAGTTCTTGTTCTATCTCGAAACTGATGTGTATTACATGGTCAGCACCGCCCTGTCCTGCGTCAACCTGCAGGCCGCCGCCCGCGCCGTTCTGCGGAATCGGGTTAAGCGGCTGGCCAGACGTAACGGGAAGCCGGCAGATCTCGCTGGCTGGCATTCCAGGGATCTTTCTGTGGCTCGCTGGTATTCGTGGCTTATCCTGGCCGGCTGGACTTTTTCACTCACGCTGCTGCTCGTCGTCGGTCTGCCTATCACCGTTCACATGTTCGCGATAGCCGGCGGCAGGTTCGTGCACTGGAAAGCGCAGTCCGCGGCCAGCCTTCTCGACAGCTCAATCTTTATCTTCGTCAATCTTATTCAGGTGGCGGGCCTCGCTTGGCTTGCTTACCGTGATCGCCGTCGCCGGATCACGGCCCGGCACATCCTGTCCTGAGGTGGAGGAGACCAATGCCCGATACATCTCAGCACCGGTGGATTCATGTCGAGCATGGACCGCTGAGTGCCAGCAAGCCATTTGCCGAATGCGCATTGCCGCCGCTCCTCCTCCCGCCGGTGAACGCGCATCGTCGTTTGCGCGGCCCCTATACCGCGGCCGGTACCATCCTGCGCGCGCTGGTGCCGCAGGCCCTGGCGTGCGCGCCCGAGTTGGTGACAGCGCACGAGATCGAGATCCTCACCGTGGCGCCAGAACTGCGGGACAGCGTGCCGTCGACTCGGGAGACGCTCACCTCGCTGGCAGTGCCGAAGGAGCGCACCCGCTACTACTCCCCGCTGCGGACGCTGCGGCTGGCGCATGGGCTGACCGAGTTCCTGCGCGACTATGCGCGGGCAGCCGGGCGGGCGCCGGCATCGCTGGTCCTGGACAGGGTGGATCAAGCGGACCAGACCGACCAGGAACTGATCACGGTCCTGCTGCGCCGCCTGGATCCGGCCCTGGTCACGGTTGCCGTGCGCTCCGGTCCCGCGCTGGCCGGGAGTGACCCGCTGGCCGAGGCGCTGGCCGCCTTCGCCGACCGGATCCCGGCGGGCAATGGCACGGCGGGCAATGTCGCGCGAGATCATCAAGCGGCAGGGCCCGGTGATCTTGCGGCGGCCTACGTCGCCGCCGACTGCACGGACGATGACCCGGGCATGCTGGCCGCGTACGAGAGCAGGCCGGCGCGTGATCGTCAGCTCCTGCACGACAGCCGGGCCGCCGAACTCGAGGCATCGGATGAATTCTCCTGGCGGCTCGGGGCGATCCCCTACCACCTCGAGCACGGGAGTGATCCTGCCCGCCGGGCACCTGCGGCGCTGGCCAATGCCGTTGACCACTGCATCGTGCTGGGCTTCTATCAGGCCAGCACCGAGCTCGGCCGCCGCGGCCTGGCTGCTACCGACTGGTCAGCGGACTGGAAGCTGCGGTGGACCTTCGTCGCCAGGACGGCTACGTCGCTCGCCGCTCGCGGCCGCACCGAGGAAGCCGAGCAGCTCTACCAGGAGGCCAGGGCCTGCACCGCCCAGCCGCTGATCCACATGCAGATCGCCTACGGCCTGGCCATGCTCTACACCCGCATCCACCCCCCCGAGCGCATCGATCATCGTCTCGCACTCGGCTGGATCAACGAGTCCATCGCCCTGGCCAGCCAGATATCGGACGCCAGGGAACGCGAGTTCAGCACGGTGTTCAACGAGAACGGGCGGGCGCTGATCGAGAAGCACCTGGGCCACCCGGAGGCGGCGCTGCGCCTGGTGTCCGACGGCCTGGACCGGCTCGACGCGGTGCTCGAGGCCGGCGAGCATCTGCTGCACCGCTCGGTGCTGCGGCATAACCGCGCCCAGGTATACACCGGGCTCGGCCGCCTGGCGGAAGCGGCAGCGGACTATCGCGCGGTCATCGCGGCGGACCCCAACTACGCCGAGTACCACTTCGACCTCGGCAACCTGCTGCGCCGCCTGGGCGACGACGAGGCGGCGCTGGCCCAGTACGAGATCGCCATCGGCGTGTCGCCGCCCTTCTGCGAGGTCTTCTACAACAGGGGCGACACCCGCGCCGCCTGCGGCGATCTCGAGGGCGCGCTGGCGGACTTTGGCTATGTGCTGGAACTCGATCCGGAGTACGTGGACGCGCACGTCAACCGGGCCGGGATCCTGCTGCAGATCGGCGCGAACGACGAGGCCGACCGGGCGGTACAGGCCGGCCAGGCGGTGCTGGCCGCCCGGGCGGCGCTGGCCGGCCAGGCGGCGCTGGCCGGCCAGGCGGTCGCGCCGGATAACGCGCCGCTGCTCTGCCTGCGGGGCCGCCTGGATCTCGAAGCCGGGCGCTTCGAGATGGCGAAGGGCGCACTGGACCGCGCGGTAGCTGCCGACCCCGCCTTCGCCGAGGCGTGGGCGACCCGCGGCACGCTGGCGTTCGAGATGGGCGACCTGCACGGCGCGCTCGCCGACTTGTCCCGGGCACTGGAGGTCAAGCGCGACGCCGCCTTGCTTTACAACCGCGCCGTCGTGCACCGCAAGCTCGGGCAGTGGGCCGAAGCGATCGACGACTTCGGCGCGGTGCTTGACCTGGACCCGGCCGAGGCCGATGCCTGGCTGGAGCGGGCGCTCTGCCGCCGCGCCATCTGCGATGCGGCCGGCGTAAGGGCCGACGCCCGGCGGTTCGTTGCCCTGGCGCCGGACAGAGCAGGCGAGGCCAGCGACCTGCTGGAGACGTGCGGCGCAGCATGACGGTTCAGCTGTCTGAGAGCCGCGAGACGCACCCGGAGGTGGCTGGTCCGGACTTTCGCCAGTTCATGCGGAGCTGGGCTGGCGGTGTCGCCATCGTCACCGCCGCGCAGGCCGACGGCACCGCGGCCGGATGCACGGTCAACGCGTTCATGTCCGTTTCGCTGAGCCCGCCGCTGGCCCTCGTCTCGCTCTCGCAGCAAAGCCGCACGCTGATCGCGATCGCCGGACAGGGCTCGTTTGGCATCAACGTGCTGCCACAGCGGCAGTGGCAGCTGGCCGCGCGCTTCGCGTCGATGCCCGGGGACCGCTTCGCGTCGATGCCCGGGGACCGCTTCGCGGGGGTGCCGTACCGGCTCCAGCACGGCGTCCCGGTGCTTGACGCGGCCATGGCGGCCGCCGTGTGCACGCTGGAGGAGATCATTCCGGCGGCCGATCACGTGTTGCTGCTCGGCCGCCCGTGCTGGTGCCACAGCGACGGGAGCGATGACCCGGCGGTTTTCTTCGACAGTGCCTACCGGGCCCTGGAGCGAATGCCGGCCGCCCGGAGCTTAGCTGACGGATGTTGACATGATGGCAGCCGTGAAGCCGCCTCGGGTCCTGCTGTTCGATGTCTTTGGAACGCTCGTCGACTGGCGATCCAGCCTGATCGAAATCGCCGAGACCATCGCGGCACACTCGGATTCCCAGGCCAATTGGGCGGACATCATCGACGGCTGGCGCCGCGCCTATCAGCCCGCGCTGGACCGGGTCCGCGGCGGCGCCACCTGGCGCGATCTCGATTCCCTTCAGCGCGAAACGCTGACCGAGGTGACCGCCCAGCACGGCATTACGCTCCGGCCGGGCGACCGCGAAACGCTCGTGCGAGGCTGGCGTCGGCTTCGCGCCTGGCCAGACAGCCGCGAAGGGCTCGACCGGCTGCGCCGCAAGCACGTCACCGCGACGCTGTCCAACGGCCACGTCGCTTTGCTCGCCGACCTGCTCAAGTTCGCTGACCTTCGCGTTGATGCTGTGCTCTCCGCCCAGCTCGCGGGCGGCTACAAGCCGGACGCGAAGGTATATTTCGAGGCGCTGCGCCTGCTCGAGTGCCAGCCCGAGGATGCCGGGATGGTTGCCGCACACCCTTCTGACCTGGGGGCGGCCGCGGCGCTCGGCATTCGGCCGATCTTCGTCCGCCGCCGCGTCGAATGGGGTCCCGGCGCGGCGGCGGAGCAGGCACCCGCGCTGGACGGCCTGATCGAAGCCGACGGGCTCGTTGATCTGGCTGAAGCCCTCGGCTGCTGACAAGCCGCAGCCCGGTACCGGTCACCCTGGTACCGGCCGGATGACGCGGATCGGCTGCCTTACTTGTGCGTGCCGGTGCTGCGCCTGGCGCGGTGCTTGTCCAGCCAGCCGGTGACGGCGATAGCGCCGCCGGCAGCCAGGGCGGCCGCGATCTTCGTCGCCTGGACCGGCGCCGCCAGGTTCCTGCCGCCCAGCAGCCCGCCGGAGTCGGTCACCACGCGCTGTCCGGCGACCGCGTCCAGGCCGAAGTCTCCCGGACTGTCGCTGCTGCCGACGGCCGTCAGGTTCCTGAGCTCGCTGCGCATCACCGGACGGCCGCCGGCAAAGTCGGTCTGCCGCAGCACGACGCCGAGTTCCGCGTCGACGATCACCTCCAGCGCGGAGATCCCTCCGGCCCGGACGATCCCGGTGCTGGGCTCGGCGACGATACGGAATCCGGGTCGGCCGGCGACGCTGGCCTCACCCGCCGCCGACAGGCGCCATTTGCTGAGCAGCCAGGCGGGATCGACGAGATCGGCGATTACGGGTTTCCTGAGCCGCCTGGCCGGGCCGACAGCGACGTGGTCATCGAAGAGCTTGCGGGTGTGCTCGCCGTCGCAGGCGACGGTCTTGTTTCGTCTGTTCCAGTCTCCGGTCAGGTAGTCGATCCGGTACTTGCCGGGCATTGCGACGCGCAGCCGGGCTGTCTTGTGCTGGCTACCGTTTTCCTGCCACCGCTTATCGAGCGCGTCCCACAGGGCATCCGGACCGAAGATGCCCTCCAGCGGCTGCGGCATCGCGTGCCGCATGGCCGCGATGGCGTCGATGGCTGCCCCCTCGTCGGTCCACTGATGCAGATCGGCAGTGAACGCCTGCGGCGGCAAGCCGGTCCGGTGCAGCAGGTTGACCAGGTCGTCGCTGATCGGCTCGCGGTCAGCTCCGGCCACCGGGCCGGCTGAGGCGGCTGGCATCGCCACCTCGGCGTCGCCGGGAGTCGCCTGCGGCACCCGGTGCGGAGCGTGCCGGGCGGCGAAGCCCATGGCGGATGCGGCCAGGCCAGCCGCGGCAGCCGCCGCCTGCCAGCCGCGTCCCTGCGGCGGCTCGAAAGTGTCGGACGCGGCTGTCACGCCGGGCGGCAGCGCGAACATGGCCGGATCGGCGGCCAGCGGCGGGTCGATGACCAGATCATGCAGCTGCGCCAGCTCCAGCGTCTGGCCTGCGAAGATCTGCTCGCTGCGCACGATGATGCCGAGCTCGGCGTCAACCAGCACCTCGACGCGATCAAGCATGAGATAGGTGCCGTTGCTAAACCTGGTGGTGACTGCCCGGGGCCGGGCCGCCAGCTGATGAGCCGGCCGGCCTGACACCTCACTGCTGCCGGTTATCTCCAGGTCGTACCATGCGAGCAGCCAGCGCGGGGTGATCATGCCGCGGAACGCGTCATCCGGTCCGCCGGTCGGGCGCCGGGTGGCCATGCCCGCATCGATCTTCCAGCGGGCCCCCCCGTCGCTGATGCCGGTCACGGCAGCGTCGGCCCCTGCCTGGACCCGGTAGCGCCCGCCGGGAGCAAGCAGGACGCGGCACTCCGGGTGCAGGCCATAGCCTGGCTCGTTGACATCCGGTATCCGCAGGAAATTACCTGCCGCCCGCCACCGCCGCACAAATCCGCTCTCGGCACGCAGGCGCAGCTCCCGGTCGAGGGCGTGGTCATACTTCCAGGTGATCCTGGCGGACAGGCTCAGCTGCTTCCAGTCCGCCCGGTACAGAAGCGCCACCAGGTCCGGCATGCTCGTCACGGCGGGGCTCCAATCCGGGGTGAGCGAATGGTCCCGTATTCAGGGTAAGCCGCCGCCGGGGATCTCAGGCATCCACCGTCTCGGGGGCCTCAACCCCGGGATGGGATGGGATGGGATGGGATGCTCGTAGTGTGCCTGTGATGTCGGCTGCGACGGCGGCAGCGGTCGCCTCGTCGTATGACCTGGGGGCTGTGGTCGGCGGTCCGGTGTATGCCGCTCGCGGTGAGCAGGGGCGGATCTGGCGGCTGGACACTCGGGGCGGCTCGTGGGCCGTCAAGGAGCTGCTCATGCCTGTCGGGGAGGCCGATGCCGCCAGGGACGTGGAGTTTCAGCTGGCCGCCTGGGCAGCCGGGATACCGTTGCCGCTGCCGCGGCTCACGGGTGCGGGGCGGGTCTTGCTGCCCGCCCAGGAGGCGGCTTCTGCCTGGAGCCTGCGCGTGTACCAGTGGGCCGATCTTGCGCCCCGGCAGGCCGTGACGGGAGCCGAGATCGGTGCGGTGACAGCCCGCCTGCATCAAGTGCAGCAAGTCGACCCGAGACCGGTAGAGGCATGGTTCAGCGAACCGGTCGGCGAGCCCGCCTGGCAGGCATTGCTCAGCGACGCCCGTCGCGGGGGTGCGCCGTGGGCCGGGGCACTGGGGCGGCGGCTCCCCGAGCTGATTGCCCTGGACGCTGCCGTGGCTGCGCCGGATCCGGCGCTGATGAGAACCTGCCACCGTGATCTGAATACAGAGAACGTTCGGCGCGCGGCTGGCGGGGGTGTCATCGTCTTGGACTGGGAGAACAGCGGTCCCGCCCAGCCGGAGCGGGAACTGGCGGCCATCGCGGCCGACCTCGCCGCCCCCGCCGCATCGGCCGCCTACGCCGCCTACCGGGAGGCGGGAGGGCCGGCCAGGCTGAGCAGGACCGCCGACTTTGCCATGGCGGCCGCCGTACAGGGCCATCTGCTGCAGTTCTTCAGCCGGCGCGCCCTGGGCCGGGATGAGTCACCCGAGAACAGGACCCGCTGCCGCGAACGGCTTGGTCACCTGCTTCGCCAGCCCCTCACGATGTCCCGGATCGACCGTCTCCTAGACCTCCTCGCCCGGTAGGAGCACCATCGGCTCCATGCCGCCCCTGGCGCGTGTCAACCGAAGGAGTAAGCCAGCATGACATCGACCGCCTTGCTGATCATGGATGTGCAGCAGGGCATCGTGGAGCGATTCGCCAGTGATGGGTCCTACCTGACCCGGCTGGCGACCGCCGCCGATGCCGCCCGCCACGCCGGGATCGCGGTCATCTACGTGACCGTCGCGTTCCGTCCGGGATATCCGGAGGTCAGCATGCGCAACAAGAGCTTCGCCGCCATCGCCGGCACCGGCCGGTTCACCGAGGGCGACCCCGCCACTCGCATTCCTGCCGCCGTCGCTCCTGCCCCGGGCGAGGCCGTCGTGATCAAGCGGCGGGTATCCGCGTTCACCGGCAGCGATCTGGGCGTGCTGCTGCGCGCCAGCGGCGCCAGCAGCCTGGTGCTGGCTGGCATCGCCACCAGCGGCGTGGTGCTCTCCACCCTCCGCCAGGCCGCTGACCTGGACTACCAGCTAACTGTCCTGGCCGACGGCTGCCTGGATGCAGATCCCGAAGTGCACCGCGTCCTGCTGGAGAAGGTGTTTCCCCGCCAGGCCGAGGTCACCAGCATCGCTGACTGGGCAAAGAGCTTGCGCCAAACCTGATTTTGGCGGCACGCCCATCGCCTCACCGGCAGCCAGCCGCCGGCACGAGCTTCCATCTCTGACGTCGCGCATTTCGAATCTTGTTCTACAAGTTCTTGACGTAGCGCCATGAGATTGTAGACTGACAGCTGTGAAGCCCGGGAGGTTGTCATGTCTGTAGCCGAAGTCGCCACGCAGGATCCGGAGACGGCGGCACCCGTCAGTTTCCAGACCGAGCCCGGCAAGTACCGGCACTGGCGGCTGGAGATCGACGGCGAGGTCGCCCGGCTGGTGATGGACGTCGATTCCCGCGGCGGGCTGCGGCCCGGCTACGAACTGAAGCTGAACTCCTACGATCTCGGCGTCGACATCGAGTTCTACGACGCGGTGCAGCGGCTGCGGTTCGAGCATCCCGAAGTCCGCGCCGTGGTGATCACCAGCGGCAACGACAAGACGTTCTGCGCCGGCGCCAACATCCGGATGCTGGCTCAGTCCAGCCACCCGTGGAAGGTGAACTTCTGCAAGTTCACCAACGAGACCAGGTGCGGGGTCGAGGACGCCTCGGCGAACTCGGGGCAGCGCTACATCGCCGCGGTCAACGGCACCGCGTCGGGCGGCGGCTACGAGATCGCGCTGGCCTGTGACCAGATCCTGCTGGTGGACGACGGCTCGGCCGCGCTTTCGCTGCCCGAAGCGCCGCTGCTCGGCGTGCTGCCCGGTACCGGCGGCCTGACCCGGTTGGTGGACAAGCGGATGGTCCGGCGGGATCGCGCCGACGTGTTCGCGACCAAGGCGGAGGGGCTGAAGGGCCAGACCGCCGTGGACTGGGGGCTGGCCGACGAGGTGATCGGCCGGAGCAAGTTCGATGAGACGGTCAGACTGCGCGCCCGCGAGGCGGCGGCCGGATCGACCCGGCGGGCCGCGGCCGACCAGCCCGGCATCGTGCTCACCCCGCTCGAGCCGTCGATCACCGCGGACAAGATCGCCTACCGCTACGTCAGCGCGGATCTCGACCGCCGGCGCCGGCTGGTCGCCATCACCGCGGCTGGGCCGTCCGGCCCCCCGCCAGCCGATATTCACCAGGCCGGCGCCGACTTCTGGCCGCTGGCGATGACCCGGGAGCTTGACGACCTGATCCTCTGGCTGCGGGCCAACGAGCCCGAGCTCGGCACCTGGGTGCTGCGCACCAGCGGCGACATCGACCAGGTGCTCGCGCACGAACGCCGGATCACGCAGACAGACGACTGGCTCGCCGCCGAGATCAGGCACTACTACAAGCGGACCGTCAAGCGGCTCGACGTCACCGGCCGCAGCCTGGTCGCGCTGATCGAGCCCGGCAGCTGCTTCGCCGGCCTGCTGCTCGAGCTCGCCCTGGCCTGCGACCGCCAGTACATGCTCGAGGGGACCGACCCCGCCGCTCAGATCGTCATGACCAGCAGCAACTTCGGCACCTTCCCGATGGGCAACGGGCTGTCCAGGCTGGCCACCCGGTTTTACGGGCATGATGATTATTCCGAACGGCTGGCGGCTGAACTCGGGCGCCCGATCGAGGCCGCCGAGGCAGCTGACCTCGGCCTGGTGACGGCCGCGCTCGATGACATCGACTTCGACGACGAGGTCCGCATCGCCCTGGAGGAGCGCAGCTCGCTGAGCCCGGACGCGCTCACCGGACTCGAGGCGAGCTGCCGGTTCGCCGGGCCTGAGACGCTGGAGACGAAGATCTTTGGCCGGCTCTCCGCCTGGCAGAACTGGATCTTCAGCCGGCCGAACGCCGCGGGCCCTGACGGCGCGCTGCGCCGGTACGGCACCGGCCGCAAGGCCGTCTTCGACTGGAAGCGGGTGTGAGCATGCGTGCCGACTACGGGGAAAAGATCCCCAACAACGTGGGTCTGGCTGATGACCGGCGGCTACAGCGGGCGCTGGAGTCCTGGCAGCCGAGGTTCGCCACCTGGTGGGCCGAGATGGGCCCGGAGATTCCCACCCGCGACGTGTACCTGCGCACCGCGGTCAATGTGGGCAGGGAGGGCTGGGCGCATTTTGGCCATGTGAAGGTGCCCGACTACCGGTGGGGCATCTTCCTGGCCGAGCGTGACCCGGACCGCATGATCGGGTTTGGCGAGCACAAGGGCGAGCCCGCCTGGCAGGAGCTGCCCGGCGAGTACCGGGCCGAACTCCAGCGGCTCATCGTGATCCAGGGCGACACCGAGCCGGCCTCGGTCGAGCAGCAGCGCAGGCTCGGCTACACCGCGCCGAGCCTGTACGACCTGCGCAACCTGTTCCAGGTCAACGTGGAAGAGGGCCGTCACCTGTGGGCGATGGTGTACCTGCTGCACGCCTACTTCGGCGTGGAAGGCAGGGAAGAGGCGGGCGACCTGCTGCGGCGCAACTCTGGTAGCGCGGACTCGCCGCGCATCCTGGGCGCGTTCAACGAGGAGACGCCGGACTGGCTGTCGTTCTTCATGTTCACCTACTTCACCGACCGGGACGGCAAGTACCAGCTGGGCACGCTCAAGGAGTCGGCGTTCGACCCGCTGTCGCGGACGTGTGAGTTCATGCTCAAGGAAGAAGCGCACCACATGTTCGTCGGCACCACCGGCATCGACCGCGTGGTGGAGCGCACGGCCCAGCTGATGGTCGAGCACGAGACCGACGACGCGGGCCCGCACGGCGCCATCGGCCTGAACCAGATCCAGAAGTACCTGAACTTCCACTACTCGGTGTCGCTGGATCTGTTTGGCGGCGAGACGTCCACCAACGTCGCCAACTACTACACCGCCGGGATCAAGGGCCGCTGGCAGGAAGACCGGCGCGACGACGACCACCGGCTGACCGACGACGCCGCCCTGGTGGACGCGGTGACCGGCACCGGGAATGGCGAGCAGAGCATCGGCCAGACCGAGGTGGCGGCGCTCACCGCGCTCAACTCCGACCTGCGCGGCCAGTACACCGCCGACTGCATGAGCGGCGTGAAGCGGTGGAACAAGATCCTGGCTGGCGCCGGGCTGCCGCACCGGCTCGCACTGCCGCACCACGGCTTCAACCGGCACGTCGGGGTGTTCGCCGACGTGCACGTGTCACCGGACGGCAGGGTGCTCGACGATGCCGAGTGGGAGCATCGCGTCCCCGGGTGGCTGCCGACCGACACCGACAAGGCGCACGTGATGTCGCTGATGCGGCCGGTGTACGAGCCGGGGAAGATCGCCAGCTGGCTTGCGCCGCCACGCAATGGGATCGACGGAAAGCCGTTCGGCTATGAATATGTGCATTTGACCTAAGACGGTCAGCTTGCTCGCTTGTAGGCGCGGACGGCCAGCGGCGCGAACACGATGAGGATGCCGGCCAGCCACACGATGCTCTTCCAGAGGCTGGGCCAGACCGGGCCGCCGCCGGCCAGCGCGCGCATCGCGTCGATGACGTAGGTGACGGGCTGGTTCCTGGCGAACGCCTGTAGCCAGCCCGGCATGCTCTGGATCGGCACGAACGCCGAGCTGAGGAATGTGATCGGGAACAGCCAGACCATCCCGAACGCCTGCACCGACTCCTCGTCGCCGATGGCCAGCCCGGTATAGGCGGAGATGCAGCAGACCGCCAGCCCGAAGACGGTGGCCAGCACGACCATGGCCACGGCCGCGACGATGCCGTTCTCGAACCGGAAGCCGACCGCGTAGCCCACCCCGATGACGATCAGGGTGGTGATGAGCATCCGGCCGGTGTCGGCGACCAGCCGGCCGGCCAGCACCGCCGAGCGCGCCATCGGCATCGACCGCAGCCGGTCGATGACCCCCTTTTGCAGCTCCTGGGCCAGCGCGATGGCCGTGCCGAACGTCGCGAACGCCGCCGTCTGCGCGATGATCCCCGGCATCAGGAAGTTGACGTAGCCGCCTTTGTCAGGCACGCGGATCGCGCCGCCGAAGACGTAACGGAACAGCAGCACGAACATGACCGGCTGGATCACGGTGAACATGATGTAAGCGGGCACCCGCAGCCAGACCAGCAGGTTCCGCCTGGTGATGGTGAGCGTGTCGGTCACCGCCCAGTGGGCCCTGGTGAGCAGGCCTGGCTCGCTGCTGTCGGTGACGGCGATCGCGGTCATGACGCTGTCCTCGCGGTCTCTTTGTCGGCTGCTTTGCTCTTGGCTTTACGGCGGCCGCGGCGGCCCGCTGGCTGGTCTGCTTCTTCCTCCTCGGCGGCGTGCCCGGTGAGGGCGAGGAACACGTCATCGAGGGAGGGCCTGCGCAGGGTGAGACCGTGCGTCTGGACGTCCGCCTTGTCCAGGCCGCGGACCACCTCGATCAGCGCGTCCGAGCCCTGTCCCCCGACGCCGACGCTGACCACGCCGGTCTCCGCGTCGGCGTGCGGCTCCCCCTCGCCGATCGTGGCGATCGCCGCGACCGCGTCGCCGACCCTGGCCCGGTCGGGCACGGTGAACTCGACGATGTCGCCGCCGACCCGCCCCTTCAGCTCCTCGGCCGTGCCCGCGGCGATGACCTCGCCGTGGTCGATCACCACGATCTGGTCGGCCAGTTCGTCGGCCTCGTCCATGTACTGGGTGGTGAGCAGCAGCGTCGTGCCGCCGGCCACCAGCGACCTGATCGTGTCCCACATCGCCAGCCTCGACCGCGGGTCCAGGCCCGTCGTCGGCTCGTCGAGGAACAGCACCTTGGGCTGGCCGACCAGGCTGGCGGCCAGATCCAGCCGCCGCTGCATGCCGCCGGAGAAGTTCTTGGCGGCCCGGTCGGCGGCATCGGTCAGCTCGAACTGCCTGAGCAGCTCGATCGCGCGGCTGCGGGCGCGCGGCCAGCTCAGATGGTAGAGCCGCCCGATGATCTCCAGGTTCTCCCGGCCGGTGAGCTCCAGCTGAATGGCCGCCGATTGCCCGGCCAGACCGATCGAGCGGCGGACGGCGGCGGCCTCCCGCACGACGTCGCGGCCCTCGACCAGCGCACGCCCGCCGTCCGGGCGCAGCAGGGTCGTCAGGATGCGCACCGCGGTTGTCTTGCCCGCGCCGTTCGGGCCGAGGACACCAAGGACCGTCCCGCGCGGCACCGAGAGGTCGATCCCGCGCAGCGCGCGGACCTCCCCGAACGACTTGACCAGGCCTTCCACCAAGATGGCCGGTCCGCCCGATTGACTGTGTGCCACACCGTCCTCCTCGTCCGCGCGACGTCCGGGTGCAACGAACCTACCCGCCGAGCGGGGGCGCGGGCGAACGGGAACCAGCCCTACCAGGTCATGTAGGGCCAGTCGCGCAGCGCGTACTGCAATGGCTGGTGGGCCGCGAACCGGCGTGGCAGGAGCGTGCTTCGGGTCGCGGTGAACGTGTTTCCGGTCAGGACACCCAGAATGTAGTGATCATTGCGGGGTTGCAGCACGATGAGCTGGCTGCCGGAGAAATTGGACCAGGCGACTATCTGGTAAGGGTAGCCGCCTAGCTCTGACGCCCACGGGTCGAGGGTGCGGAGCAGCGCACCGGTACGCGTCGAGTACACGGCGAGTTCTCCCGACCAGTGCCGTGAATTGTGCGGCCCCTGCACCCTGACGAAGCAGATCAGCTCGGTGCCAGCTGGAGTCAGGAAGGGCCGCAGCGGGGACGCACTACCCGCCGGGGTATGCAGCGCGAGCAGCCTGCTGGACGCCAGGCTGGTGCCCGGCGCGGCGGTGTCGAGCAGGCGCACCTGCGTGCTGTCGGCGGTGGCGCTGTCGGCGGTGGCGCTGTCGGCGGTGGCGGCCGGACCGTACCGTTTGCCGGGCATGACGAGCTCGTCAAGCCGCCACTCGAACGCCATGGTCCGCCCGTTTGCCGCCCAGGCGCCCTCCGCCCAGATCCATGGCGTCCAGGAGGAGTGCGGCAGTACCCATTGCCGCGTCGATCCGGTGGCCAGCGTGATCACCTGCACGACCGCGGCTTGACCGCTGCCGCCGTAGGCCACGGCCAGCCTGCTGCCATCTGGCGACAGCGCGATGGTCGCTGTCTGCCCCATCGTCAGGGTTTCCGGGAGGGACAGCGTGGAGAGCTGCGTCCCCCCACCAGGAGTGATGCTGAGCATCAGGAACTTCATCGGCATTCCCGGGACGATGTCCCAGTTATTGCGGCCACCCTGCCGGGCATAACGCACCGCGCCGAAGACGAACGTGCTGTCGTTGGCGGCCGCGGTAAGCAAGCTGAAATCGTTGTAGGGCTCCGGTGGGCTGACCGTGGTCAGCAGTTTTCCGGTGGCAGTGCTGCGGACCTTGATGTAGCGGCTATCCACCACCGAGAACTTGGACTTACCCAAAGACGCCTGGATGCCATAGGCGTAGTAGGCGGGAGCGCTGGAATACGATCCGGATGGCCCTGCCGCGGGGGTGGTGCTGGGGATCGCGCGCACGACGGCGACGGTGCCGACGATCACTGCGACGACGGCAGCCGCGGCCGCTAGCGGCTTTGCCCAGGCCGGCCAGCGCTGCGTGCCCCTGCGACGCAGCGCTGGCTTGGTTTGCCCGGGCAGGCGCAGGTCCACGATGCTGTCCGGGGTGATCTTTTCGGATTCGGCCCGCAGTTCTCGGCTGAGCCGCTCTTCCAGGGCGTTCACTGGTCCTCCTTCAGCATCCGGCCCAGCGCGGCCAGCGCCCGGGCTGCCGTTGACTTGACCGTGCCGCGGCTTATCCCCATCGCGAGGGCGATCTCATGCTCGGGAAGATCGGCGAAGTATCGCAGCACGAGGGCTTCGCGCTGGCGGGGAGGCAACCGGCGCAGCGCGGCCACCGCCGCACGCTGCTCCTGTCCCACCAGGGCGTCGGCTTCCGCCGAGGGAGCGTCAGGCACGGCCAGGGCCTGGGGGCACGTCTGGCGCGGCGGATGGCCGACCGGCAGCCGTTCACGACCGAGACCCGCAGATACCCGAGTACATGATCATGGTCTGCTAGCCGGTCCCAGCCTCGGTACAGCCCGCAGAACGCCTCCTGAACCACGTCCTCGGCCGCCTGCCGGTCCCCCAGTATGACGAACGCGAGCCTGGTCAGGCCGAGCGCGTGACACTCGTACAGCTCGGTGACCGCGCGGCTGGCGTCTGTCTCGGTTCCGGTACCGTCCATGTCACCCTGCGGACGCGTCACGCCGGCCCCGCCAGGACCAGCCTCTGGGGCACGGTAGATGCCGCGCAGGGGCGCGGTGTCGCCTTCCACATATCAGAAACGCTGGCGCGGGCCAGAGGTTGCCTGGCCGCAAGAGAATGCTCAGTCGGCCGCCCGGGCGGCTAGCTCACTCCAGCGCTGGCGGGCTACCTGGTCCCACTCGCCGTGACGCGCGTCGAACAGGCTGCGTGCCCTGGTCCCGCTCCAGTGGGCCGGCAGCAACGGCGACGGCAACTGCGGGTCGAGGAACGGGAACCGCCGCCACTCGTGCACCAGCCGGGCCTGGGCCAGCAGCACCTCATCGGGCCCCGGCGGCCGCAGGCCGGTGAAGGCCGCGATGAACTCCTCGTACTGGCCTGCCACGGCGGCCAGGTCCCAGGCGCGTTCCACCATGGCCCGCTCTTGTCCTATCCCGGCGAAGCGCGCGGTGAACGACATGGCCTGCCCGTCCAGGCCGAGCTCGCCGATGATCGCCCGCGCCTCCGCCTCGTGCGCGACGGACGGCGAGATCCACATGCCAGGCTCGGGCGAGCCGAATCCCGCCCAGCTCAGCTGGGTGCGCAGCCGGTGCCGCAGGGCGCGCCTGGCCTCGGGCACCGAGACGTTCAGGATGAACCAGGTGCCGTCCCAGTCCGGCTGCCGCGCGGCGAAGGCATAGATGCGCTCGGCCCCGTCGGTGAGCAGGTGCCGGCCCGAGTCGGTGAGGGACCACCGGGCGTTGCGGCCGACGCGCTGCGATCGCAGCCAGCCGTCGGCCGCCGTCCTGGCCAGGGCTTGGCGGGCAGCCTTTTCCTCGACCCCCAGCCTGCCGAGTACGACGACGATGGTCTGTGTCCACACCGGATCGGGGCAGGGCAGCACGAACTCGCCGAGCAGCGTCAGCAGCAGGGACCTGGCGCTCGGGTTGCTGGCCGGGACCGCCTCGCGCCTCGTGGGTAGCACGCCTAGAAGATAATGGAGCAAGGAGGTCCGCCGTGCTCGATGGTCATGTCCTGGTCGACGCCCACATGCATGTCGGCAAGCTGTCGACGGTCAGCCCCGCCTGGCACCGCTGGGCCGACGGGTTCGGCGACAGCGCCGTAATCGGGCGGGTCTACGACTCCGACGGAGTCATCATCCCCGAGCGGTTCAGTGAGTATCTGGACGCCGAGGGCGTGGACACCGCGCTGGTGTTCAGCGAGTACAGCCCCAAGGTGGCGGGCCTACAGCCGATCGAGGACCTGCTGCCCCTTGCCAAGCATGACCCGCGCCGGGTCAGGCTGGTCGCCAACATCAACCCGCACCTGCACTTCCCGGTGGCCGACGAACTGGAACGACAGCTCGGCCTGGGCGCGGTGGCGCTGAAGCTGCACCCGGTGCATGCCGGCTGCCCGGCCAACGACCGCGCGCTTTACCCGGCCTACGAGGTGTGCAGGTCGCGCGGGATCCCGGTGATCGTGCACTGCGGGACGAGCAACTTCCCCGGCTCCATGAATTCCTATGCCGACCCGGTGCTCCTCGACGAGGTGCTGCGGGATTTCCCCGCCCTCAATATCGTGCTCGCTCATGGTGGCCGCGGCTGGTGGTACGACGCGGCCGCGTTCCTCGCGCTCTCCTACGACAACGTGTGGATCGAGCTATCCGGCCTGCCCCCCCGGCGGCTGCCCGAGTACTACTCCAGGCACAACTTCGCGCGGCTGACCCGGCGGTTCATCTTCGGCACCGACTGGCCCGGCGTGCCAGGGATCGCCCGCAATGCGCGGGCGGTGGCCGCGCTCTGCCCGGACGAGGAGACGGCCGGCCTGGTGCTCGGCGGCAACGCGATGAACGTCTATCGCCTCGGCCCGGTCGGGGAAGCCTAAGCCTCAGCCCGCGTGCGTCACGCGGTCGCGGCGACTGCTGGACGGGGACCGCGCCGCGACGGCAGGTAGCGCTAGGCCATGGCCGCGGCGCCGGCCCGGCTGAGCTTGGCCCGGAGTTCCGTGGCGCCCGGATCCTCTAGGTCGTCGAGGATGGCCAGTGCCTGAAGCCAGGCGTCGCGTGCGGCGTCCCGGTCGCCTGCGGCGTGGCGCGCGTCGCCAAGATGCGCCAGTGCCTCGCCCTCTGCGTAGCGGTATCCGAGACGGCGGTCGAGCTCAGCGGCGAGGCCGCAGCACCTGATTGCCTCCGCGTGCTCACCCTGGAGGTGGTGGGTGTAGCCGAGGCTGTCCAGGGTAGCCGCCTCGCCCGGCAGGTCGCCGAGTGAGCGGTACAGGTCGAGCGCGCGGCGCACAGTGCTCATCGACGCATCGTGCTCGCCCAGTTGCAGGTGGCACCAGGCGACCGCGTTCAGGGCCGCTGCCTGCCCCTGCCGGTCCCCGGCTGCATCGGTCAGCTCCAGTGCCCTGCCCGCGTCGCGGCAAGCCTCACCGTAACGGCCCTGTTTCTCGTGTGCGTGCGCGAGGTTGAGCCAGCTACGCCCCACGGCGACCCCGTCGCCGAGCTGGCCGAACAGGGCGATGGCGTCCCGGAGGTGGATGCAGGCCTCCTCGTACTCACCTAGATGCAGGCAGGCGCACCCGGCGCTGCGGCTCGCGTGCGCCTGGCCGGCGAGGTCTTCGATGCGCCGCGCGGCCGCCAGCGCGGTCCGCGAGGTGGCAGCCCACTCACCCCAGTGCCCGCGCAGACCGAGGAAGCCCGCCAGCGCCCACGGTATCTGCCAGGCATGCGCATCGAACCCGAGCTCGGTAGCCTGCGTCGTCACCGCGAGCAACACGCGGTGCTCGGCCGCCAGCCAGGCTAGCGCCTGGTCGCGGTCGGCCAGCGGCTCCGCGGTGACTCCAGGTTGCAGCGGGGCCAGGCTGAGCACCTCCCAGACCGGAGCGAGCAGGATCGCAGCTGCGTGTGCGGTATGCAGGTAATGATCGAGCATGCGGTGGCAGATTGCCCGATAGTCGGCTGCGTCGCCGATGCCCTCGGTCATCCGCACTCGCTCCGACGCGTAGGCGCGGAGCAGGTCGTGAAAGGCGTACCGGCCTGGTGCGTCCTGCCGGAGCAGGCCGACCCTGGTCAGGTCGTCCACCAGTCGGCGGGCCTCCCGGACGCCGAGGCCCGCCATGCTGGCAGCGGCCGGGACACTCACATCCGGGCCGGGATGAGCACCCAGCATGCGGAACATCTGCGCCGCGGCCGGCTCCAGGCTCCGGTAGGACCAGGACAGCACGGCGCGCATATCGCTCGCCGCGTCACCAGCGTTCAGCGCATCCAGCTGCTCCGGCGCGTCGCGGAGCTCCGCGGCGGTCGCAGCCAGTGGCATACCGGGCCGTGCCGCCGCCCGCGCCGCGGCGATGCTGAGCGCAAGCGGCAGCCGGGCGCAAAGGTCGATGAGCTCGCTTGCCCCGGCTGGCTCGGCCGCGACCCGCGCTGCGCCCAGGCGACCGGACAGCAGCTCACGGGCATCGGACCCGCTGAGCACGTCCAGGCTCAGCTGGTGTGCGCCGTGCGTGACGGCTAGGCCGGCCAGCTCGCGGCGGCTGGTCACCATCGTCAGGCAGGACGGGCTGCCAGGCAGCAGCGGGCGTACCTGGTCAGCGCTGCTCGCATTGTCCAGCACGATCAGCATGGCCCGATCCGCGAGCAGACTGCGATAGAGCGCGGCCTGGTCCTGCATCCTGGCCGGACGTGTGCCGGCCGGCGCCATCAGCGCATCAAGGAAGCCGCACAGCGCAGCAGCAGGCCGGACAGGCGCGGCCGCCGGGCTGAACCCCTGCAAGTCGATGTAGAGCTGCCCGTCAGGGAACCGCCCGGCGATCCGGTGTGCCCAGTGCACCGCCAGGGCTGTCTTGCCGACGCCCGCCGTCCCGTGGATCGTCGCGATCGGGGCATCGCCCGCTCCGGTCATTGCCTGGTCCAGCAGCCCGTCCAGCACGGCCAGTTCAATCTTGCGCCCGGCAAAGTGCCGGACAGCTGCCGGTAGCTGCCGGGGCACGATGCCCGGCGGGCGCATGTTGTCTTGGCTATTCGCCGGCCTGGCCGGATTGGTCTGCATCGCGGTGTCCTGCGGCGCTTTGAGCAGTTGCTCGCGAGCGGCGCCGGACAGCGCCAGCGCGTCGGTCAGCAACCGGACGGAGCGCATCCGGGGCCTGGTCGTCCGGCCCCGCTCCATGTCACAGATCGCCCGCACGCTGACGCCCGAGCGGTGCGCCAGTTCCTCCTGGGTCAGTCCGGCGTCGGACCGGTGCCTGCGCAGCAGGAGGCTGAAGGATGGGCCAGTCTCGGCAGGCAGTTCGCTCGCCTCCCACCTCAGCAGGTCGACCGGCTCTGGGCTATTCAATAATGAAAATGGTACATACCGTGGGGCGAGATTTCAGTGTGCTTGGCTCATCTTGCGTTCCGCCGGTGACTGCGCCGAACCTGCCGGTCAACCGCGGCAGACCCGCCGGTCAATCGCCTGGACCCGGGCGATCATGCGGCGGACCCTGGGCAGGGAAACACCCAGGGAGGTGAGGAATTTGCGTTTCATCGCACCTATCGCTGACCGGATCCTCAGCGCGATCGTTCCTCGGGCAACCGCTGGCGCCTGCTGTCCGCCGGACCCGTATCTGGTGGCCTGCACCGGCTGCTATCGGGGCTACTCGCATCAATACGTCTATGAAGCCAAGACCTGCTCGTACAACTGTGCCTGCCAGGTCTCGTGCGGAGGCTGCAACACCCTGGTCCCCTGCTAGAGGTCGCAGCGGCCCATGCTCGCTGTGGCCCGCCAGCACGCGGGCCACAGCAGCCAGCTCAGTCCATCCGAGCCGATTGGATTGCGGAGTTGCCATGCCCGTTCTTGTTGCAGCGGTCGCTGTGGTTGGTGTGCTGTGCGTGCTGGATCTGCTGCTGACATTCGGGGTGATCCGCAGGCTACGCGAGCACACGGAACTGATCACCCGCATTAGCGCGCCGGATGTACCGGTGATCAGCCTGACGACGGGTGAGTCGCCGTCAGCCTTCTCTGCTATCACGATGAACGGGACGCCGGTCACCGGCCCGGCCGGCTTGCGCACGGTCGCGTTCTTGTCGACGACGTGCTCGGTATGCCCGGGGCGGGTGGCGCCGTTCATGCAATATCTCATCGATCACCGGATCGGGAAGCAGGACGTGCTGGCGGTGGTGGTGGGGCTCGATGACGACCGCCCGTCCTACACCGATCAGCTGGCCAAAGTCGCCCAGGTCAGCCCGGCACGACACAATGACGAGCTGACGAAAGCGTTCAAGGTGGTCGGGTACCCGGCGTTTTGCCTGCTGGGCACCGATGGTGCCGTGCTGGCGACGACCCACGACCCCGCCTTGCTGCCGGTGCCCGTCGCGGTGTGATGAGTCGCTCGGACACGAAGTCGCTGGGGACGCTGCGGGTACTGCGCGCGGCGTTCGTCCTAGCCTGGCGACCCCATCGCCCTGCGTTCCTCGGACGGCTGGTCGCGACGGCGCTCAGTGGTCTGGCACCGGTAGCGGCCGCTTCGCTGTTGCGGCTGATCCTTGATGATTTGACTGCCGGTCGCTCGCACGGCGGCCTGCTGCCGCTGGTGATCGCGCTCGGCGCGGTCGGCGGGCTGATGGCAGTGCTAACCGATATCCAGCAGTACCTGTCCGCCCAGTCCGGACGGGCAATCCAGCGGCATGCCATCGCCGACCTCTTCACCTCGGTGACCAGGCTGACGGGCCTGGCCAAGCTGGAGGACCCTGGATTCCAGAACCGGCTCAGGATGGCTCAGCAAGCAGGCACTGCCGGGGCTAGCCAGGTCTTCAGCAACGCCATCGCCATGGTCGCGTCCGCGCTGACCCTGGCCGGCTTCCTGATCACGCTGGTGTTGCTCAGCCCCGTCCTGGCGGCCATCGTGCTGCTCGCGGCGATTCCCGGGGTCTTCGCTCAGATGGGCCTGTCCCGTCGGCGGGTGGCGATGATGACCGGGACCAGCCACGCCGAGCGGCGCCAGTACTTCTACGCGAGCCTGCTCTCGGATCGCGCCGCCGCCAAGGAGATCCGCCTGTTCGGGCTTGGCTCGTTCTTCCGGCTGCGGATGCTGGATGAACTGCGCAGCGTGCAGCGGGCCAACGAGCGCGTCGACCGGCGCCAGATGATCGTCTATGCGGGGCTCGGGGTGCTGTCCGCCCTGGTGGCGGCGGGAGGCCTGTGGTGGGCGGTGTTCGCGGCCGCGCGAGGCCAGCTGACAATCGGTGATCTCTCGCTTCTCGTGGCCGCGCTGGCGTCGGTCGCTTCGGCGCTTGCCGTGATAATCACCAGCGCTGCCATGACCTACCAGGCACTGCTGATGTGCCGGTGTTACGAGGAGGTCATGGCCGAGGGGCCGGACCTGCCGCAGCCGCTCCACCCGACCGCGGTGCCGGACCTGCGCGGCGGCATCCAGGTCGACGACGTGTGGTTTCGCTATGGCCCGGACCAGCCGTGGATCCTGCGCGGGGTGAGCCTCTTTATCCCCCGCGGTAAGGCGCTGGCCCTTGTCGGGCACAACGGCGCGGGTAAGAGCACGCTGGTCAAGCTGCTGTGCCGGTTCTACGACCCGGAACGCGGCCGGATCCTCTGGGACGGCGTCGACCTGCGCGACTTTGAGCTGGCCAGGCTCCGTGACCGGATCAGCGTGGTTTTCCAGGACTACATGGCCTACGAGTTCAGCGCTGCCGACAACATCGCGGTCGGTGACCTGAGCCTGACCGGGGACCGGGCGGCGCTGACGGCCGCGGCACGCAGGGCCGGCATCCATGACACCCTCGCGGCACTACCGAGGGGGTACGACACCGCGCTCACCCGCTCCTTCTTCGATCTGTCCGACGAGGACGACCCGAAGACGGGCGTGCTCCTGTCCGGCGGTCAGTGGCAGCGGCTCGGGCTGGCCCGCGCGTTTCTCCGCGCCGATCGCGACCTCGTGATCCTCGACGAACCGAGCTCCGGACTGGACGCCGAGGCAGAGCACGAGATCCACAACGGTCTGCGCTCCGATCGCCGCGGCCAGGCCACGGTGCTGATATCCCACCGGCTGAACACGGTCCGCGACGCCGACCACATTGTCGTGCTCCGCGACGGCGTCGTCGCTGAGCAGGGCGATCACGATGCTCTGATGGCACAGCCCGGCACCTACGCGCGGCTGTTCTCGCTACAGGCGAAGGGTTATGCAGACGGCACGCCGGACGACGACGGCACGCCGGACGACGACGGCACGCCGGACGACGACGGCGAGCCGAGTGGCGACGGCACGCCGGACGGCGACGGCACGCCGGACGGCGACGGCACGCCGGACGGCGACGGCACGCCGGATGGCGATGGCGAGCCGGAACTTGCCCTGAGCATTCCGTCAGGAGGGATCGGCGATGGGTGAGTTCTCGCTGGCGCTGCTGGCGCTGGCCGGCTGCGTCTTCGCCGTATCGGCCGCCGCGAAGATGCGAAGCCGGTCGGCCTACCGCTCATTCCGGACCGGGCTGCGCGAGACCGGGCTGGTGCCCGAGCGCCAGTTGCCCAGGACGGCGGCGGTGCTCTGCGCCGCGGAGGCGGTGACCGGGGCAGGCCTGATTGCCGCTGCCGTGAGCACCGCTGCGGCCGGACCTGGGGCCAGCACGGTCGCTGAAACCGCACTGGCTGCTGCTGCCGTGCTCACGAGCGTGCTGGCGGCCGGCATCGCGACCGTAATCCGCCGCGGCACCCAGGCCCGCTGTGCCTGCTTCGGCGCTGGGTCCGGCCGGCCGCTCGGGCGGGTGCACCTGATCCGCAACCTCTGCCTGCTCGCCGTGCTGGCCGCGGGCATGGCCGCCAGCTCCCTCAGCCAGCGGCCTGCCCCGGCCGGCGCGATCGTGGCCGCTGCGGCTGGCGTCACGGCGGCGCTGCTGTTCATCCGCTGGGACGACCTGGTAGAGCTGTTTGCGCCGATGCCGGGATCCTCCCCCCGACCGCACCTGTGATGCGCTGGCTCGCCCTGCTCGGGCTGACGGCGCCCGCGCTGCTCGTCGTGGCGCTGCGACGGCGGTTCGCTGTGGTCACGGTCGTCGGCCCCAGCATGCTGCCGACGTTTGCCCCCGGGGATCGCGTGCTGATCCGTCGGGCCGTGGTGGGCGAGCTACGGCGGGGCCAGGTCGTGGTCATCGAGAAGCCCGGCGATGCGGGGAACTGGGCCGGCCCGGCGCCGCGCTGGCCGCCGAGCGGGCATCCGCTGCTGATCAAGAGGGTGGCCGCGGTTCCCGGTGAACCCCGGCCCGATGATCCCGGATCGTCCGTACCCGAGGGCAAGCTGGTCGTGCTCGGTGACAACCGGGCGCGCAGCTATGACTCGCGCCAGCTCGGCTACTTTCCCGGCGAGCGGCTGATCGGAGTCGTGCTGCGCGCTATCGGGCAAGTGGGCAGCCCTGACACAGGACATTCATGACCTCGTTGTCACGCTTGGCGTGTCCCGGCACCCGCCAGGACCACCGCTGACCCGCTGGGTGTCGCGGTGACGCCCAACGGGCCGCGGCAATCGCCCCCCTTGGCGGCGGCAACCTGACCATGCCGAGCCCGTCCCATGAACACGGCCGACGCTATATGGATGCAATAAACTGGTCAAGCGATCACCCTAAAATAGTAAATATACGGTCAAGTACACGAGGATTGGAATCGCGAATCGTGTGTCAGCCCGGGCCTGGGGCGCTGCCCGGACTGGCGGACCCCGGGCCCGGGGCACTGCCCGGACTGGCGGACCCCGGGCCCGGGGCGCTGCCCGGACTGGCGGACCCCGGGCCTGGGGCGCTGCCCGGACTGGCGGACCCCGGGCCCGGGGCACTGCCCGGACTGGCGGACCCCGGGCCCGGGGCACTGCCCGGACTGGCGCGCTGCATCCGCGCGTCCTGCGGGCGCGGCTTGTCTCGCTCGGGGCGCGCAGGGCGTGACCCGCGGAAGCCACGCCCGGGACGATCACCTGCCGGGCGGCTCCCTGACTCCGGCTGGGCCGCGCCCCGGCCGGCGATGTGAATGTGGAATTACCCCCCACCCGTGGTAGGTCACGCCACATTCATCGGGGCAGGCAGGCTTGGCCGCACGCTTGGCCGCACGCTTGGCCGCACGCTTGGCCCGGCGCCCGGTCGGCGCCTGCCCAACGTCAGCAGCAGCAGCCGCTGCCCGGGCCAGCCCGAGCGGGCGGGTGCGGCGCTCCGTGGTGAGCCTCACCCGCCGGGCCGGGCAGGCAGAATAAGGCGCCTTGCCCGATTCTCTCCGCCGAGGACGCTTGCACGCCTGGCTATCGCCTGGCTCGGGCCGGGCAGACGCCCGCGGGCGGGCCCGGGNNCCCGGGCCCGCCCGCGGGCGTCCTTACCGGAGCAGCCCTACACTGCCCGGCGTGGCCTTTAGCAGGCGTTATCGTTCTTGAGCGCGAAGTTTTCCGTGGTTGTCTGTAGTTTCTTGATCTTCGCCGTGCGGGCTTGCGGCTGCCACCCGTCCAGCGCCACGATCATCTTCAGCGGGTTGTTGCGAACGTCCAGCCACAGTGCGTAGCTGCCGTCGCTTCCGGTCTTCAGCGTGTAACTGGTCGCCCAGGTGTTGATCTGGACGGTAGCCCCGGCCAGCGCGGTAGCCGGCGCGTGACAGCCAAGCCCAGTTACCTTTCCGGTGATCTTTCCCCAGGTAACCGGCGGGTTGGCCGCCATCGTGACGCCCACCTGGTTGACCTGGTATGGGGTGTTCTGGCCGATCGACAGCGAGCCGGTGTACGTACCCGGCTGGGTCACCGACTTGCTGGCCGCGTTCATGGTTACCGTGACCGTCACGCTGTGGCCTGGCTGCAGCGTGAAGCTGGTCCGGCTCTCAGACAGCCACGGCACATTGGTGACGCCGCAAGTGGCGTAGCCGGGTAGCTGCTCGACGAAGTTTCCTGGCGAGAAGCCCAGGGTCGAGCCGCCGACTCGGTAGAACCCGCACCCGCTACCACCTCGGTAGTCGGTGTTGTTGGAGTTCGGCAGGGCCGTCCACGAGTTGGATGACGGATCGTAGGCGTAGCCCTGGTTGGTGACCGTATTGAAGCCGTTGGTCACTCCGCCGGAGACCAGCAGCTTGCCGTCGGCAGCGCTGTAGCCCGAGGCCCACAGGTCAATCGGGAGCGGGGCGACCGACGCCCAGCTGTTCGTGGCCGGGCTGTAGGCATAGGCGGCACTGGTGTCCGCGGAGTCGCCAGTGGTGCCGCCCGCGCAGTAGATGTCGGACTCGAGGGTGCCGCAGGACGACCACGCGATGGGTGTCGGGTAGGTAGCCCCGGTGCTCCACGAGTTGGATGCCGGGTCGTATATCTGCACGTCGTCGTGGCCGCAGTTGTCCGCGTCGCAGCCGCCGATGACGTACATGTCGCCGTTGTACACCGCGACGCTAGCCCCGGCGTAGGCGTTGGGGATGCTGGCCCCGGTGGACCAGGTGTTGATGCCCGGGTCATAGATCTCCAGGACGCCGACGGGGTTGCCGGTGTTGTCCCAGCCGCCGACCACGTACAGCTTGCCGTCGATGAACGCCGCCTGCGGCGCCTCACGTGAGTTCTGCATGTCCGGCAGGGTGGTCCATGCCTGCGTGGCCGGGTCGTAGACGTACGCGGAGGCGACGTTCTGGGTTCCGTCGAAGCCGCCGACCGAGTAAACGTCGCCGCTGACGGTGTCCGTAGCAGCCCCGTTGTCCATGATCGTGTCCGGGTAGTTGGCGATGGTGGCCCACGGCGGGTCGGCGGGCGTTGCCTCGGGCTTGGTCGCGTGCGCGCTGGCTGCCCGCCGCTTCGCCGCTTTGCCGCCACTGATCGCGGACAGCGGACTGAACGTGCCATTGACCCGCTGCACCGGCACCGAGCCCCGCTGGCCGAGAATCGTGAAGGTGCCCGGCTGCTCGTAGAGCTTCACCGTGACCGGCGCCTTGCCGGTGTCGCTGAACTTGAGCGGCTGGCTGTTGGTCTGGCCCATCCGCTCGGTGGTGGAAAGCGAGCCAGGCGTGACCGAGAGCTGCCCGGCCTGAAGGGTGAAGTTAGCCGTGCTGGTCGACGCCGACGTGACGTCCACCGAGGCGCTGGCCGTCACGTAGTTGGCCGCGGCCGCGGTGAACTGCTGGCTGCCGGTGGCCGGCGAGAACAGGTAGTAGAAGCCGTCGCCGAGGTTGGGGTCGGCCGGAGTCGGCGAGGTGACGCCGGTCTGCGACGGGTTGGACACGCTGGTAACGGTCCCGCCGTTGACTCCGCCGCCGGTGTTGCCGTCGGTGACGTTGCCCTCGACGAGCCCCCCTGTGGTCGGCACGCAGCCCCGGTTGCCGAGGAATACGTTGTCGACCGACCAGTACTCCGAATCATTGCCGGTGTAGGCGAACCGGACCTGGACATCGGACTTGCCGACTGCCGTCGGCAGCGGGACGGTCTCCAGGTCCGGCCCCAGGATGCCCGGGTAACCGGAGTTCTGCCAGACGCTGGTCCAGGTCTTGCCGCCGTTGGTGCTGACATCCACCTCGGATGCCGAGTTGAACCAGCCGAACAGGTCGCTGTTGAACTGGACGGCCGGTGTGGTGTCCTTGCTCATGTTGATGACCGGGCTGACCAGATCGGTGTCCTGGGTGTCATCGCCGAGGTAATCGCTGTCCACGTTGGCAAAGTTGCCGGTGCCGCCGGTGTCGTTGGCCAGGTCCGCGGGGTTGTTAAAGTCCCAGCCGGGCTGGCCGTTGTTGTTCACCACAGTCCAGCCGGCCGGCGCCGTGGTGCCGTCGAACGTCTGGGTGCTGCCGGTGTACTTGAGGTGATATCCCAGCGCGCTGCAGCTAGTCGCGTCGACCAGCACGCTGAAATTCTTGGACAGGCTTGTCTTCGCGATCTTCACGCTCTTCTGCGACTGCTGATAGCCGGGGTAGACCGGGTCGACATTCACGTTGTAGGTCGCGTTGTCAGGCAGCGTCAGCTTGTACTGCCCGGTTGCCGGGTTGGTGTACGTGGAGGCCGGGGTGCCCGGGACCGTCACGTTCGCGTATAGCGGCCAGCCCTGGCCGGAGCCGTCGGTGACCGTGCCGGTGAGCGTGACGCTCGGCGCGGTCGCCAGCGCGAAGTTCTCCGTCGTGGTCTGCCCGTTGGTCACCTGCACGCCGCTGTCGGTCTTGGTGGCATAGCCGAAGTCCTTCGCGGCGACGCTGTAGCTGCCCACCGGCACCCTGATGCTGTAGTCACCGCTGGAGTTCGTAATGGTCGAGTCCGTGCCGACGTCCACCTCCGCGCCGGACAGCGGATCGCCGCTAGACGCGTCGGTGACCGTGCCGGAGACGACACCGTGCGGGCCGGTGGTGAAGGCCGTCACGCCGTTCGGGGTGCCAAGGCCGGTCGGGCCGTCATAGCCGGGGCCCGCGGTGCACAGGTAGGCCGGGGTGCAGGTGCCGTTGGATCCGCTGGTCACGTCGTTCAGCGCGGAAGCGTCGGCGTACGGGTATGACGACGGGTAAGTGCCCGCCACCGGCGTTCCGGCCAGCGCGAAGGTCGAGGCGATGATCGGCGATGCGACGCTGGTGCCGCCGACGACCCCCCAGCCGCTGGACTCGTAGCTGTCGTAGAACGCGACGCCGGTATTGGGATCGGCGTCGGCGGACACGTCGGCGACGGTGCGGTTCGAGCAGCCGCTGTCGGTCTGCCAGGTCGGCTTGGCCTCATAGGCCGAGCAGCCAGATCCCGCGCCCGCCCATGCGGTCTCGGTCCAGCCGCGGGGAACGCTCGAGTCCTGGGTGAGCGTGGTGCCGCCCACCGCGGTGACGTACTGCGAGGCTGCCGGGTACTCCACGCCGTAGCTGCCGTCACCGGAGCTTGCCGTCACCGCCACGCCGGCGTGCTGGTAATACTGAGTGTCGTCGGTCGTCTCTGACGGGTCCTCGGATCCGCCGTAGCTGTTGGACACGTACTTCGCGCCGAGCGTTACTGCCTCGTTCACCGCGGTGCCCAGGTTGTCGGTGCTGTTGTCGTTGGACTCGACCAGCAGGATGTGACAGTTCGGGCAGATCGCCGAGACCATGTCCACGTCGAGCGATTCCTCGATCTCCCACTGCGCTTCCGGATCGGGCGGCGGGTAGTTCGTGCTGCCGTCCTGCGCCACCTTGCTGAAGCAGCCGTTCGCCGTGGTACATGGCGGCAGGCCGTACTGCGACCGGTAGATCGCCAGGTCGGCCTCCGCGGTCGGGTCGTCATAGGCGTCCACGACCGCCACCGTCGCTCCCGAGCCAGCCGTGGATGACGGCAGGTTGTAGGCGCTCTGCAGGTCCGAAGGCCCGTAACCGGACGGTGTGGTATCGACTTTGTACAGTCCCTTGTGGCCTGCGACGTCGGTCCGCACGACCGACAGGCAGGACATGAATCCCGCCTTCGTCTGGGGACACACCCGTCTGGCCGTATGCCGCTTTCCTGTCACCCCATGCGCCCGTGGTGGCGCCGCTCGCGTCGGCTGGACCCGTCCTGCCGCCGACACCGGAGCCTGCTTGCTGCCAGCGCTCTGAACAGCCGCCGAGGCGGCTGGCGCGAACCCGGCCAGCGACAGGCAGAACAGCGCGGCGGCCGCCAGCCAGGAAACGGCCCGCATCGATCCCGGCCACCGCGTGGCTGCGGGGCGCGGCGAGCGTGCGGGGGTACGTGAATCCCTCGGGGGTTGCGGGATTCCTGGTGAGTGCATGGCATTCCTCCAGGCAGGTCACCGCGGCCGGAGCTGCGGGGTAGCGGTCCGACTGTGACAGCGGGGGCCCGCCACCGGTGGGCGCGGCGATTGCCCCCTGCTGGCGGACGTTACGTGGGCCCCTTTACCGTCTCAATACCCGGCCCTGACATATACCCGTCAATGGCGGGATCACGACCATCCGGACTTACCCCTCTCTAGGTAGCCAGGCCACCACGATCCGGGAGATGCTTCGGTCGGGATGCCGGGAGATGCTTCGGTCGGGATGCCGGGAGATGCTTCGGTCGGGATGCCGGGAGATGCTTCGGTCGGGATGATGGTGATTTGCCGGCCCAAAGGACAGGTGCGAGATGCTGACTGCACTGGGTGCCACCGAGACGGAGGACCGGGTCTACTGCTTCGTGGCAACGACCGTCTCCGCTACCTGCAAGGAGATCAATTCCACCACCGGTCTCTCCGAGGACGTCGTTCGCGGCGCACTGGCCGGCCTGCGGCAGCGCGGCCTCGTCTCGCAGACCAGCGATGATCCTGTCCGGTACGTGGCCTCGTCGCCCGGCACGATCGAGGCGATGATCTCTAACCGGCTACGGGAGTTGCGCGAGGCCCAGGAAGTGCTCGACAGCATCGCCGACAAGCGGCGCGCGGGCCAGCTGAGCGGGCAGGCGGCCGGCGTCTTCGAGGTGGTGCACGGCCAGCAGGCGCTGCGGCATCATGCCTTGCACCTGCTGCACACCGCCCAGTCCGAGGTGCTCAACATGATCAAGCCACCGGTGATCGCGGTGCAGTCCAGCGAGCGCGTGCTGCCGGGCAACAGCGTGCATAACCGGGCCATCTTCGAGACCGGGGCGCTGGAGGCGCCAGGGGCACTTGACGCGATCCGCGCTGGCATGCCCAGCCACGGTGAGGTGCGGGTGCACAGCAAGCTGCCGGTCAAGATGCTGGCCATCGACCGGTGCGTGGCGCTCGTCCCGCTGACCCAGCGTGACACCACGCCGGTGGGCGTCCTGATCTACCAGAGCGCGGTGCTTGACGGACTGCTCGCGCTGTTCGAGTACGTGTGGGACAGGGCTGTCATGCTGCATATGGTCGACCCTGGCGGCACGTCAGGCGCGGCCGATGCAGCGCTGTCACCCGAGGACAGGCAGCTGCTCTCGCTGCTGATGGCCGGCCTGACCGACGAGGCGATCGCCGCCCATTTCCGGGTCAGCGTCCGCACGGTCCAGCGCAAGGTACACGCGCTGATGGAAGTGGCGAACGTGCGGACCCGGATGCAGCTTGCCTGGGAGGCAGCACGGCAGGACTGGCTGTCAGCGGCCGGCGGCATGCCCGCCGCCGGGTTAGGCCCGGCCATCGCGGCGGTTCAGATCTAGCCGAAGCCGGGCTGCTGCTAGCCAGAAATTCAGTAGCCAGACGACCGGGCCGGTTGGTAATTTCCTACCGGCTGGGCACCGACCGTGCACGGATTCCACAAGACAAGATATGTCTTGACTTTGTACCCGGTCGTGCCCGATAGTGCAACGAACAGGCAAAGAGCGAGCCGAGTAATCCTGGGGGATCACCATGAGCCGAGCCCGTGCGATCGTAGGCATTGCCAGCGGACGACGGACCAAGTGGGCCGTCCTGGCCTTCTGGCTGATCATCGCCGTGGTGGCCGGACCGCTGTCCGGCAAGCTCAACGGGGCGGAGAAGAACGACGCGTCGTCCTGGCTCCCGGCCAAGGCCGAGTCGACCAAGGTGCTGGACATACAGTCGCGCTTCCAGTCGCCCAACATCTTCACCGGCGTCATCGTGTATGACCGTCCATCCGGCCTGACCAGCGCCGACCGGGTGAAGGCGGCCGCCGACGCCAGGCAGTTCGCCACGGTTTCCGGGGTGGTGCACGGGCAGGTAGCCGGCCCGTTCTTCGCCAAGGACGGCAAGGCCGTCGAGACTATAGTCCCGATCAACCTTGGCGCCAAAGGCTGGAACGGCGCCTCAACCGCCGCGACCAAGCTGCGCGTCATCGCCGATGCCCACGCGAACGGCCTGACCTCGCACATCACCGGCCCGCTTGGCAGCGCCGCCGACTCGGCCAACTCGTTCAAGGGGATCGACGGCATCCTGCTGATCGCCACCCTGATCGTCGTCATCACGCTGCTGCTCATCACCTATCGCAGCCCGGTGCTCTGGTTGCTGCCGGTGATATCCGCGGGCATCGCCCTGATCAGCGCCGAGACCCTGGTCTACTTGCTGGCCAAGCACGCCGGCCTGACCGTCAACGCGCAGAGCGCCGGCATCCTGCTCGTGCTGGTATTCGGCGCGGGAACCGACTACGCGCTGCTGCTGACCGCCAGATACCGCGAGGAGTTGCGCCGCCACGAGGACCGGCACGAGGCCATGGCCGTCGCCATCCGGCGGGCCGGGCCGGCCATCATCGCCAGCGCGGGCACTGTGATCGTCAGCCTGCTGACGCTGACCATCGCGCAGCTGAACTCCACCAAGAGCCTGGGACCGGTGCTGGCGATCGGCGTCGGGGTAGCGCTGCTCGCCATGATGACCCTGCTGCCCGCCCTGCTGGTGATCTTTGGCCGGTGGATGTTCTGGCCGGTGAAGCCCGCGTATGGCACGGAAGAGCCGACGACAAAGGGAATCTGGGCGCGGGTCGGCCGTCACATCGCCGTGCGGCCGCGGCTGGTCTGGGTGGTCACCGCAGTGATACTCGGCGTCATGGCGCTGGGGCTCACCGGGCTGAAGGCCAGCGGCCTGACCACCGCCGAGTCTTTCCGCACCCGCCCAGACTCGGTGGTCGGCCAGACGGTCGTCGACCAGAACTTCCCGGCCGGCGCCGGGCAGCCAGTAGTCGTGATCGGCAACGAGCCGCAGGCGGCACAGTTGCTGTCGGCATTCAAGGCAACGCCCGGGATCACCGGCGTGATCGGGCCGGTGGACAAGGTCGGCCACGCCTATCTCCAGGGCACGCTCACCACCGCGCCGGACAGCCAGGCGGCCTACAACACGATCGACCGGGTCCGCGATGCCGTGCACGCGGTTCCGGGCGCGAACGCGCTCGTCGGCGGCAATACGGCGGTCAACCTGGACATTCAGCGGGCCGCGGCGCATGACCGCAAAGTGATCATTCCCTTCATCCTGGTGGTCGTGTTCCTCATCCTGGGGCTGCTACTGCGTGCGGTGATCGCGCCGATCATGCTCATCGCCACCGTGGTGCTGTCGTTCGCCGCGGCGCTGGGCGTGAGCGCGCTGGTGTTTGACCACGTGTTCAATTTCGGTGGCGCGGACACCTCGTTCCCGCTCTTCGTGTTCGTCTTCCTCGTTGCGCTGGGCATCGACTACAACATCTTCCTGATGACCCGGGTACGTGAGGAGGTAGGCAAACACGGCCCGCACCGCGGCGCGCTCACCGGGCTGGCGGCTACCGGAGGGGTCATCACCTCGGCCGGCGCGGTGCTGGCCGGCACCTTCGGCGCGCTCGCGACCCTGCCCGTCACCTTCCTGGCCGAGCTCGGTTTCGCGGTGGCGTTTGGCGTGCTGCTGGACACCATCATCGTCAGATCCGTGCTGGTAACCGCGCTCAACCTGGACCTGGGCCGCTGGGTGTGGTGGCCGAGCAAGCTCTCCCGGCAGTCCAACCCGGATCTCGACCACCTCGAGGAGCCATCGGTCGTGTCGTAGGCCAACAGCGATGGGGGTAGCCAGGCGTCCAATCGTTTGGTAACTTTCCTAACTAAGTGTTGACGGGCGCTCCCTCCGGAGGTCGGCCATGAGACCCCCATCGCTGACCGCGGTCGCCGCCATCGGCGCCCTCGCGGTTTCCGCCGCGCTGGTTTCCGCCCCTGGCGCGGCGGCCCGGGCCGACTCCGCTCGCGCCGCCGCCTCGCCAGGCACGCGGGCTGACTCCCCCGCCACGCCAGCGGTCCGGGCCGGCTCCCGGACCGCAGCCGTCGCACTGGCCGGGCCGGCTGACTCCCCCGCCGCGGCCGCCGCGCCGCAGCTGCGGGTGAACCAGGTGGGCTACCCGCCGACGAGCACGAAGGTCGCCTTCGTCATGCTGCCGACTGCCGTCGGCAGCGTGGGTTTCGCGCTGGAGAGCCCCCGCGGCAGCGTCTACCTGGTGGGCCGGTCGACCGATGATCTCGGTCCCTGGAACTCCCGGTACCAGGCGGTGTACAAGCTCGACTTCTCCGCCTTCCGGCACCCGGGCAGCTACCGGATCAAGATCACCCGCCCGGTGGCCGCGATCTCCCCCACCTTCCTCATCGCCAGTCCGCAGGTGCTGTACGGCAAGCTTGTGAAGAATGCGGTTCGATATTTTTCTTCCGAACGGGACGGCGCCGATGTCCGCGCATCGGTCCTGCACCGCGAGGCGGCCAACCTCACCGACCGCAGTGCCACCGTCTACGCCGATCCGCGTTATGGCCGCAACGACAACCTGCTCGGCAAGCTGACGGCGATCGGCGGGCCGGTCGACGTCTCCGGCGGCTGGTTCGACGCCGGCGGCGGGTACGAGAAGTTCGCCTACACGGCCAGCTACTCCGACGCGCTGATGCTGATGGCGGCGCGGGACTCGGCCGGCCGTTACCCGACGCTCGCGCCGGAGGCCGACTTCGGGCTGCGCTGGATCGGCAAGCTGTGGAACCCGGTCAAAAAGGTGATGTACGTCCAGGTTGGCATCGGGAACGGCAACGCCAGCAACACCATCGAGGGCGACTACAACTTCTGGTTCCTTCCGCAGCGGGAGGACCAGCTCGGCGCCAAGCCCGGGGACCCCGATTACTACGTCGAGTACCGGCCCGTCTTCGAAGCGGCCCCGCCGGGCAAGCCGATCAGCCCCGACCTGGCCGGGCGGTTCGCCGCCGACTTCGCGCTCGGCGCGCAGCTCGACGCGAAATCCCAGCCGCGCGAAGCCCGGCGGCTGCTGGCGCAGGCTCGCGAGGTCTACGCCATGGCGAAGACGACGGACGTCGGCGCGATCGTGACCACCTTCCCGCACGACTACTACCCGGGTAGCGAGTGGAAGAGCGACATGGCCTGGGGCGCGGCCGAGATCTCCCTCGCCGACGAGGCATTGGGCGGCCAGTCCGGCCACCTGCACGCCGACCTGACCACCGCGGCGAGGTGGGCCCTGGCCTACATCGCGCAGGGGCATCGGGCCGGCAGCGACACCTTCAACCTGTATGACAACGGCGCGGTGGCCGAGGCGGAGCTGCTTCAGGCCATGCGGCAGGCGCCGGGCAAGCCGGTCATCGCCCCGGTGGCACTGCTGGACGATCTCGCCGCGCAGCTGCGGGTGGGCGAGGACTGGGCCAGGGGCGATCCATTCGGACTCGGTACGGATCTGGGACCGAGCGACGCCAGCCCGCATGCGTTCGGAATATATATAACTAATGCGCTCTACCAGCGGTACGGGGGATCGGACGCCTTCGGGGCATTCGCCCAGCAGCAGATGAACTTCGCGCTCGGCGCCAACGCCTGGGGCAGTGCGTTCGTGGTCGGCGCGGGCAGCACGTTCCCGCACTGCATGCAGAGCGAGATCGGCAACCTGGCCGGGTCGCTGGACGGTCGCGGCGACATCCAGCTGGGCGGGGTCACGGACGGCCCGAGCAGCCTGGCCAACTTCCACGGCCTCGGGACCGTGCAGGGGATGCGGGCCTGCTCCGCAGGTGACTTCAAGCCGTTCGACACCACGGCGGTCGGCTACGAGGACAACGTGGTCAGCTGGCCGAGCGTCGAGCCCGCCGACGACTACACGGCCGGGTCGCTGCTGGCGTTCGCGCTCGGTGCGCAGGGGCCCGGCGCCTGACGGGCTGCCGGGGCTAGGACGCGTCCAGGGGATAGACCACGTCCAGCAGATCGCCGTCGCGGGCGGGGCCGAATACACGGGTCAGCCAGCGGTCGATGGACGTCTGGATCGCGATCTCCGCGACGATCCGGAACCGGCCGGTGAGCGTGCAGTGCGCCGGAACCTGGGCCATGAACTCCAGGTCGGTGACATCCCCGGCGACCGGCAGCGCGCCGCCCGCCTGCATCCGCCAGCCCACCTCGCCGAAGTTGATCCCGTAGCCGTAGCGCTCGCGCAGGTACCGCACGCCGTCTCGCTCGATCATGGTTTCCCTGGTGACCTTTGCCAGCAGCTTGGCCGGGCCGACGCCGACCCCGCCGCCCGTCTCGTAGGCGGTCCTGGTGGTGTCCTTCTCCGACACCTGGTAGAGCACCTCATGCGGCAGGACGTCATAAGCGAGCGGCCGGCCGGCGCCGCGGCCGTTGTCGTGATCGCCGGTCCCGTCCGGCTCCGCGGCGAGCTCGATGCTGAGCTCGGCGGACAGGAAGACGCAGCCGCGGTCCGGCAGCAGCGTCAGCGACGGCCGTACCCGGCGGAATGCGTAGCCTTCGCGTGCCTTCCGCTCGACATCGGCGGGCAGCGCGCCCTGCCCGGCGAGTTCTGCCAGCCAGTCCGTGCACCTGGGCGCGCCCAGCCGGATCTTGCTGCGCTTGCCGAGAGCCGTCGCGACGTCGGCCTGATCCTCGCCCGGCGCCTTCTGCGCGTCCAGGTCGATGGGCATCAGGTCGAACTCGACGTCGGAGGCCGGGTGAACGGTCGCCATGTGCTCCTCTATCCCCTATCGCCAGTCACCGGTCAGGGCGAACGGTGCCCACCGGTACACCGCCCGCTCCCCCGCGTCGCGCATGATGTCCAGCTGCGCCGCGCGCAGCGCCTGCGCCTTGTCCATCATGCCGGGCGGCTGGGCGCGAAGTGCGCGGTAGAAGGCGATCATCAGATCCCGGGTCGCGTCGGCGTCAGCGGACCACAGGCTGGCGATGATCGACGGCGTCCCGGCATACAGGAAAGCCCGGATCAGCCCGATGAGCTCGTCTCCGCCCGCGACCTCGCTGACGCCGCTCTGGCAGGCACTCAGGCAGACCAGTTCGGCATCGAGCCGGATGCCCATAACGTCGCGCGCGGTCAGCGTCGCCGCGCCGGTGTCGCCGAGAAGCAGGCCGGAGGAGAGCGGATCGGACGGGTTGAACACGCCATGGCAGGAGAAATGGCAGACGTCCTGGCCGGCGCAGATCGCGGCGACCCGGTCGGCGGTGAGCCCCGTCGTATCGACCGGCTCGGTGCCGAAAAGCCGCGCCACCGCCGATGCCTCCTCGGCGAAGACCACGCCGATGGACGCGCAGGACGAAACGGTGCCGCTGCCTTTAGCCGCGTTCCGCATGAGCGGGAAAATGCCCGCGGCAGGCGCGTACACGACCGGGTAGCCGGCGATGAGCGGCGAATCGCCGACCGGCAGGGCGTGAATCGGCAGGGCGTGCAAAATCCCGTGCGGCACCAGGCAGACCAGATCCCCTGGCCGCAGCCAGTCCCGCAGCGGCTCGGTGAGCTGCGCCGAGAGCCTGGTCCAGCTCTGCCCGGCGGCACTGCGGTACTGGATGACCTGACGGCGGAAGTCCGCATAACCTTCCCGCAGGTTTTCCGCCGTGCATCCGGTGACTCGTACCTGGACACCGGGCCAGTCGGCGCGCAGTCCGAACACGATCACGGCCTGGTCGGTCACCACGTAGTCGGCCAGCAGTACCGGCCTGGACTGGCCGCCCAGCCAGCCGCGCAGGTCGGCGAGCGTCACCGGCGTACCGCGCCGCATCGCGACGTACTGCGGGTCGTAACTAGTCATCTCGGCATAGAGCGCGTCCAGCCGGTCCGCGGCGGCACTGCCGTCATCGGACTGGGCCGGCGGCCCGCTGTCGGCGCGGGCTGCCGCGCGAAGGACGGCGAGGCAGCGAGCTTCCTGCGCGAGCAGCTCGCCGTAGCGCCCCTGCGGCGGCACTGTCGGCGCCAGCACGGTCGCACCGACCAGGTCGAGCAGCGCACGCGACTTGGCGCGCTGGACCAGCTCGAACGCCTCGTCATAGCGGCCGTCGGCAACCAGCAAGTCCACCAGGCGCAGATAGGCGTCGTCCTTGTCGCGACCAAATCCGATCCGGCCGGCGTCGTCGGCCGGCAGCCGGATCCGCAGCCGCTCGATCATCTCGATCGACTCGGCATACCACGCCATCGCCTCGGCCCGGTTCCCGTCGCGCTCGGCCAGGTGCCCGAGCGATCGCGCGGATGCTGCCCCTGATTCGGCGAACCCGAGAGCACGCGAGATATCCAGGCTCTGCCGGAACGCGGTCCCGGCGGCTGCCCGGTCGCCGAGCACCAGCTTGGCCGCGCCGATGTTCGCCAGCGTCACCGCCTGACCGCGCCGGTTACCGCGGGACCGCTCGCTGTCGAGCACTTCGGCCAGGATGCGCAGCCGCCACTGCGACTGGTCATCGGTCAGGAAGTTGCTCAGGTCGCTGGCAGCCTTGGCCCAGCCATCCTCGTCGTGGATGTCGCGAAAGGTCGCGACCGCCTGCTCGAGCAGCCAGATCCCGGTCAGTTCCAGGCTGCCAGGGTGCGCCGCCGGCAGATCGAGCGCGGCGAGCAGCGCCGCCGAGCGGTCATCGGTCAGCGGCCCGAATCGTCCGTTGAGTGCCTTGCCGAGCAGTACCCCCATGCCCTCGAAGGTGGCGGCCACGCCGCGACGATGCCCTAGCTTGACCGCGATCTTGTGCGCCTGGCCGTAGGCGCGCGCGGCGGCTTGGGCATCGCCAAGGTAGGTGTGCAGGGCGGCGAGGGAAGTCAGCGCGGAGCCTTCGCTGGCCCTGGCGACCGGGTTATCCGGTGCACGGCGAGCTTGGTCGAGCGCGGCGGCGAGGCTGCGCCTGGCAGCCCGCGGGTCGCCCCCTTCCATGAAGAACTGGCCTTGCCCTGACAGCATGGTCGCCTTCTCGACCGGGGTCAGATCCGGCAGTGCGAGCGAGTCATCAAGGTAACCTGCCGCCCCGATCATGTCGCCAGCCGCTGCCGCGGCTCCGGCCAGGACGGTCAGCGCTCCGGCCAGTTCGGGCCAGCGCCGCTGCGCGGCGAACCAGTCCCGGGCTTGTCCCGCCAGCTCGCTGGCCCTGGCCTGGTCCGCGGCCGATAGCGCCAGCAGCGCCGCGGCCAGGTCAAGGAAGGCGGCGCCCTCGTCGGTGGGCGCCAGCGCCTGAGCCCGCCGTCCCGCGGTGAGCCATCGCCGGGCGTTCGGCTGCTGGTCCTCGCGCAGATAACTCCGGTACGGCCGGCCGAGGAGGAAATCAGCCTCCGGGAACGCTTGGGTGACCTGGCTGACGGCGGCCCGCCTGATCACGTCGGCCAGCTCCGGGTCGACCTGGGCCGCGGTCGGGCCGGCCAGCAGTTCCTCGGCGAACGGCAGCGCCCGATCAGGCTGCCGGCGGGCGAGCAACCCGCCGATTAGCAGGGACTGGATTGGCAGTGCCCGGTCGTGCTGGCCGGCCGCGAGCTGGCGGGAGACGGCGAGCCCGAGGTTCGACAGCCACTGCTCGTCGTCCCCGCGCCGGCGGTACAGTTCGGCGATCTCCGCGTAGATGGAGCCGAGCAGCATGTCCCCCCCCGGCCCGGCGCCGGGTAGGTCCGCGGCCTGGCGCAGCGGGCCGATCGACGCGAGCAATGCGGCCAGCCCCTCATCTGCCCGGTCCAGCTCGACGAGCAGGCTGCCGGCAATGCTGAGGCACCGCCCCGCCTGAAAATGGCTGCCCGCCGCGCGGGCGACGTCCGCCGCCCGGCTGATGTCCGCCAGAGCCGAGCCCAGGTCGCCGGTCAGCTGGGCGATCTGCGACCGGCGGTTCAGACAGCCGATGATCAGTTCGGGATCGCGCAGCTGCTCGGCCAGCCGGAGCGCGACCCACAGGATGCGGCTGGCGGTCGCCAGCGCGGTCCCCGCCGGCATGCCCGCCGCGGGTGAGAGCAGGTGCTGAACCTCGTCCAGTGCGCTGCTGACCAGGGGCCGGTCGATGGCCGCGCTGTGGGTGGCGATGAGCCGGTCAAGCTCCGCGTCGGTGCGGGCTGCCGCCAGCTGCTGCTTCAGGCGGTTGTCAGGACGCGCCTGCTGCGCGGCGAGGCGCCAGCGATCCAGGCGCTCGGCGTCGTCGTTCCTGCCCTCGGCCTTTGCCTGGACGATGCAGCCGGCGAAGTCGTGGATCAATGCCGTGCTGGCCAGCAGGGCCGGCCCGTAACGTTCGATGCTCGCCGCCCAGTCCGGCTCGGTGCGGGCTGCCAGCACGGTGGCGGCCAGCGCTCCGGCCGTCAGTTCACTGTCCACCGGCGAGGCCAGGGCCGTCATCGAGAATCTCGGGATGGTCGGGGACGTACCGCATCATTCTCAAGATAGTCCCCGCTCTCATCGCGCTGCCAGAGCGTCCAGGCGAATCGGCAACCTGCGATTGGAGTGATCTTAACGGACGCAAATCCGCTGAGGTATGCTACTTTAAGCAACATTGCGATTACACAGTGAAGTCAGCGGCTCATCGCCGGTGCCACGTCTAAGGGGGGGCTCCAGCCATGCGAGTATGCGCGTCGTACGGAAGGCATCGCGGACGGTACCGGGCTTGCGTCCGCCCCCTCTGCTGCCTGATCCTGCTGCCACTGATCGTGGCCGCGTTCACGGTCACGTTCCTCGGCTACTCCGTGTGGAGGCTGGCGTACCTGCTCTGGCAATTCACCTGCCGGACCGGCCACCTCATTCCGGCCGGGGATATCGCGCGCACGTTACGACAGGTCAGCATGTACGCCTGAGCAAGGGCAGACGAGCGGCCCGCTGGTCGCGGGGAGCCCGGACGCCGGCCAGGGCCAGGGCGGCGGCCGAGACGCCGATAACCACGGCGATGGACCTGCCGTAGGTACTGATATCGCCGCTGACGGCCGCTTGGAACCCTTGCTGAGCCCAGTATCCCGGGGAGAACCGCGCCACCGATTTCACCCAGTGGGGCAAGATGCTCAGCGGCACGAGGCAGCCGCTCAGGCAGGAGACGGTCAGCGCGACGATGTCGGCAAGCGCGGCGAGCTGCCCCTGGGTGCGTACCCACACACCGAGAGCCAGGCCGCACGCGGTCACGCAGAACGCCCAGCACACACCCATCACCAGCAGCCGCCACGAGCCGACCGCCAGGTCGAAACCGAAGGTGACGGCCGCGAACGCGAAGAGCAAGGCCTGCTGGATGAGGAAGAACACGATGAGCGGCAGTGCCTTGCCGCTGAGCAAGGCCATCGGGCCGACCTGGCTGGCGCGCAGCCGGTCCCAGGTATGCCACGTCCGCTCCGATAGCAGCACCTGCCCGGCCACGTCCAAGGCGAGCAAGGTGAACATCACGGCGATACCGGGGGTTTCCTGGCGGATCACCTGCGGGCCGGCTGAGCGCGGCAGATCGGCGGCGGGAATGTTGCCGACTCGACTGCCGTTTTGCAGTGCAGGGTCCACCGGGCTGATCCGGCGGGTGGAGCAGCCAGCGGCCCCGTGATGAAGGAGCAGTCATGCCAGCGGTCACCGTCGACGACATCCTCGTCCTGCCGCGCGTCTCGGAACCCGATCCGGCCACCACGGCGGACCGGCCGGTGCTGTCCGTTACCACCGCGCCAGCAGGCCTTGAGGGCGAGGGCTTCCCGGTCCGGCGGGCCTTCGCCGGGGTGGATCTCAGCCAGCTCGATCCGTTCATTCACATGGACCAGATGGGCGAGGTTGACTACGCGCCGGGCGAGCCCAAGGGAACTCCCTGGCACCCGCACCGCGGCTTCGAGACCGTGACCTACATGATCGACGGCGTGTTCCGGCACCAGGACTCCAATGGCGGCGGCGGCCTGATCACCGACGGCGACACCCAGTGGATGACCGCCGGCGGCGGGATCCTGCACATCGAGGCGCCGCCCGAGGAAGTCGTCGTGCGCGGCGGGCTCTTCCACGGCTTCCAGCTCTGGGTCAACCTGCCGGCCAGGCTCAAGATGACCAGCCCGCGGTACCAGGACATCCGGGCAGGCCAGGTGAAGCTGCTCAGCTCCGCGGACGGCGGCGCGCTGCTGCGGCTCATCGCCGGCGACGTGGCCGGCCAGCAGGGGCCAGGCGTCACGCACACGCCGATCACGTTGCTGCACGCCACCCTCTCCCCCGGCGCGCGGCTCAGGCTGCCGTGGCGGCAGGACTTCAACGCGCTCGCGTACGTGCTGGCCGGATCTGGCTCGGTGGGCGCCGAGCAGCGGCCGGTGCAGATGGGGCAGCTTGCTGTGTTTGGCCCAGGTGACGTGATCAACGTCGCGGCCAGCCAGCGCCAGGACGGCGGGACGGACACGCTGGAGATCCTGCTGCTCGGCGGGCAGCCGATCAAGGAGCCTGTCGCCGCCTACGGCCCGTTCGTGATGAATACCAAGGCAGAGCTCGTTCAGGCCTTCGACGACTACCAGGCCGGCAAGCTCGGCTCGATCCCGGCCGAGCCGAGCCACGTCACCGACGAGCCGCATCCGGGGCACGACGTCCTGTAGGGGTTAGCCGGGTCGCCTGGCCTCGAAGAGGAAGCAGCCGAACTCCACTGCGCGGATGTGCACGAGCGCGACCTGCGGATCGGTGAACAGTTCGGTCAGCGTCGTCTCGGCCGGCCTGGTCTGGCCGGACGGGTCCGGCTCGACCAGGCGGCCGCCGAGGATCCGGCCGTCGGGCGCATAGGCGCGCAGGACGCGGCGGGGGCCGGCGAGTGCGTTCGGAAATCCCTTCTTTTCCGGTCCCTGGCACGGCTGCGGATGGATGAAGACCGGCCCGACCTCGTCATAGGGTCCTGGCTCCGCGTCGGTGGCGGCTGCCCAGCGGCGCAGCGGCGCGTACGACACGAGCGCGACCTTCTCCCCTGGCCGGATGGGGCGCAGGCAGCAGCGCAGCGGGCTGCCGCCTTCTTCGTCCACCAGCAGCCTGGGCGGATTGCCCGCGTCATCGCGGTCGCGTAGCTGGTCAAGCACCTCGGGTTCGATGGCCCTGATCTCATACGTCGTGTTCATGTCTTCATGCTTGCCGAATGCGGGCGCGGATGCTGGCCGCAATCGGACGTCACGTTCGGGCGCTGGCTCGCCGGGCCGCGACGAGCGTGACGCGGTGCTGGCGAAAACCAGTGGACGTTCCTGCGGCGTCCGCCTAGCGTGTCCGCGGTGGGCTGTGAGACCGCCGCCCGCATCCGAGCTGAGGAGATTGGCCTTGTCCATGGTCATGGTCTTCCGTGCCCGAGCACTCGCTCGCGGCGCCGAATCCGGCCGGAGCCCACTTCCTTCGTGACCGCACGCTGATTACCCGCCTGGTCAGCGCGTCTGGTGCCGGTGACGGTCAGCTCGTTCTCGACCTGGGGGCAGGCTACGGCTCGATAACCGCCGCGCTGGCCGGCACGGGTGCGCGGGTGATCGCGGTCGAGCGCGATCCGCGCCTGGCTGGCCGGCTCAGCCGCCGGTTCGCCGCTGACCCTCGAATACGCGTCGTGTCGGCAGACATGAGGCAGGTTCCGCTGCCCCGGCGAGAGTTCCTCGTGGTGGCCAATCTCCCGTTCGCGGTCACCACGCAGATGTCCCGGCGGCTACTGGGCGACGCGGCGGTCCGGCTGGCCGGTGCCGAGCTGATCACCGCCTGGGGAGCCGGCTGCTGGCTAGCTCATCGCACGCCGCGCGACGAGGAGACCGCCTGGTGGACCGCCCGCTACGAGATCCGGCTCGTCCGCAGGGTCCCAGCCGGCAGTTTCGCACCGCCGCCCAGCGTCGACGCGGCGCAGCTATCGGTCAGGCCGCGGGCCATTGCCCGGTCACGGCACGGCCAGCGCGTGCTCCGGGCGCTGCTGCGCGATGCGCTGCGCGGCAGGCGGCGGCGCCCGGTGGAGGTAAGCAGGCAGGTGCTGCTGCGGGCCGGAATCGCCCCGGCGACACCCGCCGCCGAGCTGACCGCAGATGAATGGCATAGGCTCGCGCAGTTGCTGACGGCGCCGGCGCGGCGCGGGCGCGGCGTCAGGCAGCAGCCTGGCAGGCGTTAGCCGGTGTGACCTTGCAGGCCAGCAGAGTGGGCCATGGCCGCCAGCGCGGCGAGCGAGCGCTGGCGGTTGTCCAGGCTGTAATCGCAGCCATTGCTTTGACCCGGGCTCGGGCCTCCCGTGGCAGCGACCGAGCTGCCACCATAACCTCGTGACCGAATCGAACTCGCCTGGCGCGGCCTTCCGCGCGGCCCGCGACCTGCTGCTCCGCTACCGCGACGACTACGCGACCGCACGAAGGGAATTCAGCTGGCCGCGGCTTGAGCGTTTCAACTGGGCGCTCGACTGGTTCGACGTCATCGCCGCCGAGCACCCAGAGCGCGATGCGCTGCGGATAGTCGCGGAGGGCGGCAGCGACGTCAGGCTGAGCTATGCGGAGCTATCGGCGCGATCCAGCCAGCTGGCGAACTGGCTGCACGGCCATGGCGTCCGGCGGGGCGACCGGGTGCTGCTCATGCTGGGCAACATCGCGCCGCTCTGGGAAGTCATTCTCGCCGCCATCAAGCTCGGCGCGGTGGTCATCCCGGCGACCACCCTGCTCGGGGCCGATGATGTCGCCGACCGGATCACCCGGGGCGAGGTCCGGCGCGTGATTACCGAGTCGTCGCAGACGCCAAAGTTCCGCGGCGCGCCGGGGGCGGGCACTGCTCCGGGGGCCAGCGCTGCGCCGGGGGCGGGCGCAGCTCTGGGGGCGGGCACTGCTCTGGACGGGTGGACCCCCATCGCGGTGGGCGAGCCGGTGGACGGGTGGCTGCGCTACAGCGACGCCTTTGCCGCCGCGCCGGAGTTCACGCCGGACGGCGAGACGCTGGCCAGCGATCCGCTGCTGCTCTACTTCACCTCGGGCACCACGGCTCAGCCCAAGCTGGTGGAGCACACCCATGCCTCCTACCCGGCCGGCCACCTGTCGACCATGTACTGGCTCGGCCTTCAGCCCGGCGACGTCCATCTCAACGTCTCGTCCCCCGGCTGGGCCAAGCACGCCTGGTCGAACGTGTTCGCCCCGTGGAACGCCGGAGCGACCGTCATGGTGCTCGGGCACGAGCGGTTCTCCACCGCTGCGCTGTTCGCCGCCATCGCGGCCTGCGGCGTCACCACGCTGTGCGCGCCGCCGACCGTGTGGCGGATGCTGATCCAGTCCGATCTCGGCAGCTGCGACACCACCAGCCTGCGCGAGTGCACGTCGGCCGGCGAGCCGCTCAACCCGGAGGTGATCGAGCAGGTCAGGCGGGCCTGGGGGATAACCGTGCGGGACGGCTACGGGCAGACGGAAACCACGGCGCAGATCGGCAATCCGCCCGGCCAGGAACTCAAGCCAGGGTCGATGGGCCGCCCGCTGCCCGGGTACAACGTGACGCTGGTCGATCCGCTGACCGGCGCGGCGGGCAGCGAGGGCGAAATCTGCCTGCCGGTGGAACCGCCCGCCGCGCGGCCGGCCGGGCTGATGACTGGCTACCGCGGCGACCCGCAGCGGGAGGCCGAGTCGATGCACGGCGGGTACTACCACACCGGCGATGTGGCCGCCGTGGACGCCGACGGCTACATCACCTACGTGGGCCGTACCGACGACGTGTTCAAGGCGTCCGACTACCGGATCTCGCCGTTCGAGCTGGAGAGCGTGCTGATCGAGCACGAGGCGGTGGCCGAGGCGGCGGTGGTTCCCTCGCCCGACCCGGTGCGGCTCGCGGTGCCCAAGGCGTACGTGACGCTGGCGGCTGGCGTCGAGCCCTCGGGGCCGGTCGCGCAGTCGATCCTGGCCTTCGCCCGGCAGCGGCTGGCGCCTTACAAACGGGTACGGCGGGTGGAGTTCGGCGAGCTGCCCAAGACGATCTCCGGCAAGATCCGCCGGGTGGAGCTTCGCGAGCAGGAGAACCAGCGGCACCCGGCGGACGGCGAGGCAGCCGGCGGCGCTGCGGGCACGGGCGGCCGCGGCGTCACCGAGTTCTGGGAGGAAGACTTCCCCGACCTGAAGCACTGAAGGCCTGGGCGGCCACCGTGGCAGACACGAACGGCAGCGTCACCGGTGCCGCCACCGTGGTGAGCCCGGACGGGTCGACCGTTTTCGTCGCCGAGACCATCACTGACAAGGACGCTGTACTCCACCAGCGGACGGTCGCCGTCAGCTCCGCGACCGGGGCCACGCTGTGGCAGCGGAACTTCAGGGATGACGGGGGTGGCAAGCAGGGGCAAGCTATGGCTTCTACTCTCGCGGCGAGCCCGGACGGGTCGGCGGTCTATGTCACCGGCGACGCAACAAACTCCGTCAGGTACAACATCTCCGTCACCATCGCCTACAGCGCCGCCACGGGCAACATGCTCTGGATGGCCGCTATACCAACCGGGTCATGGACTACAGCAACGGGCTCGCGGTTAGCCCGGACGGCTCACGGGTCTTCGTCACCGGATTGAGCACCAGAGGTCAACTCGAGAAGCCGGGAGAGGACGGCGACATGTTCACGGTTGCCTACAGCTCTTCCTGACGGCGAGGGCAAGCTAGCGTCAGCTGGTGACGTCGCTGCTGGTGAAGCGGGCCCATGCGATGGAGCCGAAGATCACCACGTAGACGCCGAACGACAGCAGCCCGTGCAGGAGCGTGGTCGTATCGATCGGCGCGCGGAGCAGTGAGTCGAACGAGTCCCACCAGTGCGTCGGCAGGTACGGATGCACGACCCCGAACTGCGGCACGCTGTCGGCCACCTGGCTGGCCACCACGATGATCGCCAGGGCCGCGATCGCGCCGATGGCGTGCTCGGTGAACGTGGAGATGGCCACGCCGATCGCGCCGAGCGCGGCCATCGCGCCGGCCACGTACAGGGTCACGAACGCCACGCGCAGCAGGCCCTGCGCCAGCGACACGGTGGTGCCGGACAGCAGCGTGACGGGGCCGACCGGGAACAGCGAGACCCCGCAGATCAGCGAGACGGCCGCGATCAGCGCGGCCGCGACCAGGCCGAACGCGACCACCGACAGGTACTTGACGCCGAGCAGCCTGGTCCGGCCCGCGGGCACCGCGAGCAGGTAGCGCAGCGTGCCGTAACCCGCCTCGCCGGCGATGGTGTCGCCGGCCACCACGGCCACGACGAGCGGCAGCACCAGGGTGAGCTGGATGGTGAGCGCGAGGAAGGCGAGGAACACGCCGTTGCCCGCCACCTGGTCCAGGAACGGCGGGCCCTGCCCGCTGCCGCCGGACGTGGGCGGCGCGGCCAGCCGCAGCGCGATCCCGATGATCACGGGGATGACCGCGACCACGGCGAGCAGCGCCAGGTTGCGCCGTCGCCGGAAGACCAGGCGAAGCTCGGAGGTCAGCAGTCGCAGCCAGGACACGGCGGCCGGCGGGTAGCCGGGCCCGGCCGCGGCCGGGCTGCGCAGCGGAGACCAGGTGGTGGTGGCGCCGCCGCGAGGGCCTGGGGCCGCCCCGCGCTCGGCGGCGGCCGCCGCGCCAGGATCCCGGACCGCACCGCGCTCGGCAGCGGCGGCCGCGCCAGGATCCGAGGCTGCGCCTGGCTCAGCCGTCGACATCGAAACCCTCCCCGGTGAGTCCGACGAACAGCTCCTCGAGGCTGGGCCGCACCGTGGCCAGACCGCGCACGGGAACGCCTTCGTGCACGAGTTCGGCGCATATCCGTTCGGGAAGAAAATCACCTAGCTGGGCGGAGACCTCGGCCTCGGTGAGCCGGGCATCAGCCAGGCCGATCTTGCCGAGCACCGCGGCGGCGGCTGCGGGATCGGGCGTCTGCACCTGGATGCGGGCCGCGCCGGTGCGGCGCAGCTCGTCCAGCGGGCCCTGGAAGACCAGCCGGCCGGTGCGCATCACGCCCACGTGCGAGCAAATCTGCTCGACTTCGGCGAGCAGGTGGGATGAGACGAAGACGGTCGTACCCTCGGTCGCGATCTCGCGGATCAGGCCGCGTACCTCGCGGGTGCCCTGCGGGTCGAGGCCGTTGGTCGGCTCGTCCAGGATGATCAGCTCGCGCGGCCTGAGCAGGCCGGCCGCGATCGCGAGCCGTTGCTTCATGCCGAGCGAGTAGATGCGGTACCGCTTCTTCGCGGCGGCCAGCAGGCCGACCCGGTCCAGCGCGCCGTCGATCCGCTGCCGCGCGGTCCGCGGATCGGCCGTCCGGTCGGCGGCGTCGCAGCGGGCCAGGTTGTCGTGGCCGTTCAGGAACGGGTAGAAGGCCGGCCCCTCGATGAGCGAGCCGACCCGGGGCAGCACCCGCGCCGCGCCATAGGGCATGGGCGTGCCGAGCAGTTCGTGGCTGCCGCTGGTCGGGTGGACCAGGCCCAGCAGCATCCGGATCGTGGTTGTCTTGCCGGATCCGTTCGGGCCGAGGAAGCCGTAGACGCAACCGCGGGGGACGTCCAGGTCGACGCGGTCTACCGCCAGCTGGCCGCCGCGAAACCGCTTGGTCAGCGCGGCCGAGGTGATCGCGGGGCCGGCCAGCTCACCGGCTGGGTCGGATATCTCCGCGATCTTGTTCGTCGCGGTGGCCGGCGGCGGGCTCATTTGGCGTGTGTCACCGGCACTCGGTTTGCCTGCGCCGCGTCGGCGTAGAGCACCGACGGGGCGACCGCACCGACGAGGACATGCCCGACACTGGTGATCAGCACGGACAGCAGGCTGGTGCGCAGCAGCCTGCCGCTCCCCCACGCGCCGTGCACATGCGCCGCCGACTGCATCAGCGCGCCGAATATCGCGGCGTCCTCTCCGCCGACGGCCCCCCCGCCGCCCGGGCTGCTGCCAGAGGCGGCCTGCGCGGCCGATGATGCCGCGCGGCCGGCCGACGACGCGCTGCCCGACCCGCCTGGGACCACGGACAGCGCCGAGGACGGCAGCACGGCCACCGCCAGCCAGCCGTTACCGATCACCGTGGGCGCGCCATCGGCGGACGGCGTCATGGCTGGGACGTCTCCTGACCCGCCTGACCTGCCGAGCGTGACTGTCTTCACCTTGGCGCCTGACGGTGGGGTGAAGGCGAAGTTCGCCGCGGCGGGCTGTACGAACGAGACCGATGTGAACCCCACCTGGAACGCCGGGTTCGCCGCACCTCGCGCATACACCTGCACGCGCAGCGGCACGTCCCTGGCGGCATCGATCGCGATCCGCACCTGGCCGACGAGCGAACTCGCGCTCTTGGGCGCGAGCACCAGCTGGTAGGCCGGCTCACCGGCCACCATGACGTTGCTCTGCACGCTCACCCGGGTGGTCGGGCCAACCGCCGCGAGCGCCTGCGTTGCGGCTTGCTGCGGGGTCATCGCGACCGACCCAGGCGACGCGCCCGGGGTCTGCTCGGCACGGCTCGGGCGGGCGGGCAGCAGATAGCGGGTGACCGAGTTCGTCGTGCTCTGCCAGTACCAGGCGGTGCGGCCATTGACGATCATGTCGCTTTCGCTCATGGTCCCTGGCACCGCGAGCCTGACGTGACTGGGATTGGCGTACCAGATCCTGATTGTGTGCGAGCCAGTGAGCAGCGAGGTGATCGAAGTCGGGTCGCTGGTCCCGGGCAGGTCGGGCAGGCCAAGCGACGCGGTCTCCACGACGGTACCGGTGAAGGCCGGCGGCGGCCCGGTGCGTCCGGCGACCGCGGCCAGCAGCTGGGCGGCCGTGCGGGCCGGCAGGGCCGGGCTGGCCTGGGCGGTGCTGATCAGCGCACCGGCCATGACGGCGCCGGTGGCCGCCAGCGCTCCGGCGGGCACCGCCCATCGCGCGCGACGGGAGAATCTCGGCAGCCGATACATGACACCTCGCTTGCTCACAGGTTAACTCGCAGTTCCGCATGTTCTATCCTGCCGAACGGTGCCTGTGCTGACCCTGTGAGCACCTGAGACGGCTCTCAGCATGGCCTGCCCTGAGCCAGACTGGACGGGCCGGGGTGAACAATTCAGTTGAGGGAGAGCCAGGACCATGCGCGTGCTTGTGGTGGAGGACGAGCGGAGGCTGGCGGCAGCGGTCCGGCTCGGGCTACAGGCCGAGGGTTTCGCCGTCGATCTCGCCCACAACGGTCCGGACGGGCTGCACCTGGCCCGCGAGGGCGGCTATGACGCCGTGGTCCTTGACATCATGCTGCCGGGGCTGTCCGGCTACAAGGTGTGCGAGCGACTGCGCGCCGAAGGCAACTGGGTACCCATCCTCATCCTGTCCGCCAAGGACGGCGAGTACGACCAGGCGGACGGCCTGGACCTAGGCGCGGACGACTACCTCACCAAGCCGTTCTCCTACGTGGTNNCGCGCTGCTCGAGTACCTGCTGCGGCGGGCCGGCCAGGTGGTGCCCAAGGCCGAGATCCTGGAGCACGTGTGGGACGCCTACGACGCGGCCGAGCTCAACGTCGTCGAGGTCTACGCCTCTTATCTGCGGCGCAAGATCGATGCGCCGTTCGGCCGCGGGGCGCTCCAGACGGTGCGGGGCGCTGGCTACCGGCTGGCTGCCGATGGCGGCTGAGCCGGCGCGGGCGCCGCGGGCGGCGCGGGCGCCGCGGGCGGC
>PMSU01000138.1 GCA_003168255.1 Actinomycetota bacterium | reverse complement strand
AATCCCCGGTCAACGATCTAGCTGCGGTCGCCCTTGGCCAGCCATCGGCCGGGCGCGGCGACCATCACCCGGCCACGACGATGAGCTCGCGGGTGCCGTCGTTGAGGCGTTCGCAGCCGTCATCGGTGCACACCACGATGTCCTCGATCCTGGCTCCGTGTGGTCCGGGGTAGATGCCCGGCTCGACCGAGAATGCCATGCCGGCTTCCAGCGGCTCAGCATTCCCCGTGACGATGTAGGGATCCTCGTGGGATTCGAGGCCGATGCCGTGCCCGGTCCGGTGAAAGAAGTACTCGCCAAAGCCGGCCCGGGTGATCGGCTCGCGCGCCGCCGCGTCGACCTCTTCGGCTGTGACGCCTGGCTTCACGGCCGCGCACGCGGCCTCCTGCGCGTCCTTCAGCACCGCGTAGTAGGCAGTGAACTCGGCGGGCGGGTCGCCGATCGCATAGGTCCTCGTGCAGTCGGAGCAGTAGCCGCTCGGCATGGTGCCGCCGATGTCCACCACCACGGCATCGCCGCGGCCGAGCACCCGATCGGACAGGTCGTGGTGCGGGCTGGCCGCATTCGGCCCCGAGGCCACGATCACGAAGTCGGTCCTGACGTGCCCCTCGGCCACGATCGCGTCCGCGATGTCCGTGCCAACCTCGCGCTCGGTCCGGCCCGGCCTGAGCCAGCCGGGAACCCGCGCGTGCACCCGGTCGATGGCCGCGCCCGCCTCGCGCAGCGCCGCTACCTCGGCCGCGCTCTTGCGCATCCGCATGCCGCGCAGTGCCGTACTGGCCAGCAGGATCCCTGACTCAGGCAGCTCGTGGCGGAAGCTGAGCAGCGTCATCGCCCACATCCGGTCTGAGACGCCGATGGTGTCCGGCGAGCCCACCGCATCGACGATGCCGGCCGCGGTCAGCCGGCCGGCGATCAGCCGGTACGGATCCTCGGTCTCCTGCCAGGGGACAAGCTCCAGGTCCAGGCCGCCAGCCGCGGATGCCTGGGCGGCAGCTAGCTCGAGCCGGGGCACCACCATGAAGGGATCGAGCCCGCTACCCGTGGCGGGCAGCACCAGGCAGGTGAGCCGCTCGAGCGGCAGCGCGTCATAGCCGGTCACGTACCGCAGATCCGGGCCCGGCGTGAGCAGCAGCGCGCCGATGCCGGCCCGGGATGCCGCGGCCGCGGCCTGGTCGAGCCGACCGGCCGGATACAGTTCCGTTCCCGACGAGTGAGTTCCCACCTGACTGCTCCACTCCCTTTCAGCGTGTTTCTCCTGTTATGCCATGGTGCCGCATGGAGTACCCGCGCGAACGCCCCGGGCATGCACGGTATCCCGGCCTAAATCTCAGGGAGATAGGGTCTGTCCGCATCTAGACAAGGGCGCCCGACATGCCTCACGCTAGGTGCACGCACGTTCACGATACGCGAGCTGCCATGACTGCTGACATTTCTGAAACCCGGGCACAGCCCTCGGTCCATCGGATGACGACAGACGCGACCGCGACTGCCGCCCAGCCCGGTTTGCCGCAGGCTTCGTCTCCGGTGCCGTCACCCCGCAGGGACGGACGTAATGGCAGGAACGGACTGGCCGGTCAGGCTGTCCGGCCCCACGGAAGTGCCCAGATGATCACGCATCCCGGCGTGGACGGCACTGGGCTGGCCGCACAGCTCGCTCAGGAACGGCTCGTGACGCTGGAGCTCCAGCGCGCGATCCTGCCGCTGCACGACAAGCCGTTCGACCTGCCGGGGCTGCGGGCCGCCATGCGCTACCTGCCCGCATCGCGGGACAGCCGGGTAGGCGGAGACTGGTACATCACGGCCGAGATGCCGTCCGGCCAGGTGCTTATCGCTATTGGGGACGTGGGCGGGCACGGGCTCACCGCGGCGGCGGGCATGGCCAGGCTGCGCGGTGCGCTGGCTGGCCTGGCCATCACCGGATCGCCGCCGGAGCAGCTGCTCGGCTGGCTGAACGACCTGGTGCACCACGTCGCGCCCGAGCACACCGCGTCGGTGGTGGCCGGCTACTTCGATCCGGCCACCCGGACACTGGCCTGGGCGCAGGCCGGCCATCCGCCGCCGATACTCGTCCGGGGCAGTACCTCACGGTCCCTTGACCCGCCGCACGGAATCATGCTCGGCGCGGCCAAGGAGGGTTACCACACGGCCAGCCTGGCCCTGCACCGCGGCGACCTGCTGCTGCTCTACAGCGACGGGCTGATCGAGCGCAGGGACAGGCCGCTTGACGAGGGCCTGGCCACGCTCAGGACCGCGGTCCGCGGCGTCTGCGATCCCGAGCGGGCGATCGCCGCGGCGCTGCGGGCACTCGGCTCGACCGATCCCGAGGACGACACCTGCCTGGTGGCCCTGCGCGTGCTCTAGCGGCTGGTTATCGCGGGCCGGCCGCGAGCGCGTCGCACATGCGGTGCAGCGAGGAGCCGAGGCCCCAGCGCTCGTTCAGCTTCTCGAGCGCCGCGGGATCCTGGGGGCTGACCGGCAGGTTGCCGCCCAGCGGCGGCAGCGGCACATCGGTGGCCACCCGGACCACAGGGACCGCGGCGGTCAGGTAGTCCCGCGACGAAGCCAGCTTTGCCCTGGGGCCGGCCGGGATCGACGCCGCGTACTTGTCGAGCGCGGCCAGTATCCCCGCCACCGAGCCGAACGAGCGGATCAGCGAGGCGGCGGTCTTGTCCCCCACCCCGGGGACGCCCGGCAGCCCGTCGCTCGGGTCGCCGCGCAGCACGGCGAACTCCGCATAGGCGCGGCCGGGAATCTGGTAGCGGTCGGTGATCGCTGCCTCGTCTACCACGTCGAACTTGCTGAGCCCGCGCACCGTGTAAATCACCCGGATCTGCCGCTCGTCGTCCACCACCTGGAACAGATCCCGGTCGCCGGTCACCACGTCCACCGGGCCGGACGCTTGCGCCGCCAGGGTCCCGATCACGTCGTCCGCCTCGTACCCGGCCGCGCCTGCGATCGGGATGCCGGCCGCCGTGAGCACCTCTTCGATGACGGGCACCTGGACGTCGAGAGCCGGCGGCGTGCGCTCGGTCGCGCCGTCGGCCTCGGCCCTGTGCTCCTTGTACGAGGGGATGGCGGCCACCCGGAAGGCCGGCCGCCAGTCCACGTCCCAGCAGGCGATGAGCTGGTCAGGCGCCCGGCCGCGGACCAGCCTGGTGATCATGTCCAGCAGGCCCCGGATCGCGTTCACCGGCGTGCCGTCCGGCGCGGTGAGCGTCTCCGGCACGCCGTAGAACGCGCGGTAGTACAGCGAGGCGGTATCTAGCAGCATCAGCGTGCCCATCCGGCCATCCTGCCACCGGTCGTGCTTAGCCCGCCCCAGCTGGCGCGTGTCCGGACTGTCGGTGCCCGGTGCCAGCCTGACAGGCATGACCACCGGGAGGCATTATGGCTGTCATGACCACCGCACAGGCGTGGCCCGACATCACGTCCTTTGAGCTCAACCGCGGACGGTACCGGCAGTCCGTCTATGCAACCGGCGACAATGCCTTCGAGACCGAACGGCCATTCCGCGTCTCATTCACCCCGGCCCGCCTCGTGACCACAGACCCGCTCCGCTGACGCGCCAGCATGAGCGTGCCCACCCGGCGCCCGGCCGGGTGGGCACGGTGGCGGAGCGAGACCCTATGTGGCTGGCGCCATGCACGCCGAGATGTACACTTCCGAACCCGCCCGGACGACGGGCACGGTACTGACGAACTTGCTCCCGAGCAGTGCGTACGAGGAGGTGTACGCGGGGGACTTGTACTTCAGGGCGCTGCCGATGAACCGGTAGGTGCGCGGACTGAAGATGAACTCCGTCTGGACCGACGATCGTCTTCCGTGCTCGCCCAGGATGGGTAGCGTTCGCGCTTCACCGGCTATTGCCCGATCAGGCCAGTCTGTGTCCCTGCGCGGTCGACCGCACCCTCACCGCCCGACGCACGCCGGCAGGCTGAGGCCGACCCCGACGCGCCCGGGGGGTGCGGTATTGACGAATTTGAGCCCGACCAGCGCGCTCGACACAGTGAGCCGATCGGTGGCTACGTCATCGGCCGCATCCCGGCCAAGCCGGCGGGCGACATACCCGTGAATCGCCGTAGCGTGCCGATCGAAGACCAGCCCGAAGCGTTCGGGTTCCTGGCAGGAGTCCGCGATGAGCGCGGAGTCGTCAGGATGCCCCCGTTCGGGATGGGAATTCTCGATCTCTGTCTCCATCAGGCGCCTCCATCGGCTTATTGCCCGATGACGGCTGTCATCGTCTCGGCGGGATAATGGCAGCATGGCGGGCCAGGCGACGCATCTTCTAGCAGACAGAATTTCCGATACCGAACGGCTGGCGGCCTGAGCAGCGCCGTCGCAGAAGCTCTTGCCGCCTGTCTCCTGGCCGCGGTGCTAGGCGCTGCGGTCACTCGTCCGAGGCTCCTGCCGGAGGCTGCTGTTGCTGTCCCGGCCGCCGCGCTCCTTGTTGTCACGGGGGCGCTGAGTCTGGCCGCTGCCCGTTCGGAAGCGGAAAAACTGCTACCCGTCCTGGGCTTCCTCGCCGCCGTGCTCGTGCTCGGCCGTCTCTGCGAGGACGAAGGGCTGTTCGCCGCGGCCGGGGAGCGGCTGGCGCAGGCGAGCGGGGGCAGGCCAGGTCGGCTGCTGGCCGGGGTGTTCTGGCTGTCATCGGTGACGACAGCGGTGCTGAGCCTGGACACCACCGTCGTGCTGCTGACGCCGGTCGTCTACGAGACGGCAACGAGGCAGCGGCTGGCGCCTAAGCCGCACGTGTACGCCTGCGGGCATCTGGCCAACTCGGCGTCGCTGCTGCTCCCGGTGTCCAACCTGACGAACCTGCTGGCGTTCGCGGCGGCTGGGGTGTCGCTGGTGAAATTCGGCGAGCTGATGGCGCTGCCGTGGGTGGCGGCGATCGCCGTGGAGTACGTGGTGTTCCGCCGGTTCTTCGCCGCGGATCTGGCCGCTGCCGGCCAGCCGGATGGGGAGAGAAGTCCGCGGTCGTCCGAAGCCGGGGCTGTTCCGCTCTTCCCCGTCGTGACCGTGGCCGCGACGCTGGCCGGGTTCGTCGCGGCGTCGCTGGCGGGGGTTAGCCCGGCCTGGGCGGCGCTCGGCGGAGCCTGCCTGCTGGCCGGACGGCGGCTGGTCAGCGGGAAGGCCACGCCGGTGAGCCTCGTGCGGGCAGCGGGCGTCCCGTTCCTGCTGTTCGTGCTGGGACTCGGGCTCGTCGTGACGGCCGTAGTGGCAAACGGGCTCGGCGGCGCGGTTACCGGCCTGCTTCCTGGCCGCTCGTCGCTCGCCGCGCTGCTCGCGATCGCCGGCATCGCCGCGGTGCTCGCCAACCTGGTCAACAACCTCCCCGCGGTGCTGGTCCTGCTGCCAGCCGTGGCGGGCGGCCCTCCCGGCCGGGTACTCGCGGTGCTGATCGGGGTCAACATCGGGCCTAACCTGACCTACGCGGGCTCGCTGGCCACCTTGCTGTGGCGCCGTCTGCTCCGCGAGCGTGACCAGGAACCGGATCTAGGCGAGTTCACCAGGCTCGGCCTGCTCACCGTCCCGGCCGGCCTCGCTGCCGCGACGGTCGCACTGTGGGCGGCGTTGCGCGTGCTGGGTGGCTAGCTGGTGTGCGACACCGCCGCGGCGAGGTTGCGGATCATCTCCTCTTCCCAGTCCTGCGGTGTATCGGGCCGGACGGGCTGGCGCTTGCCGGTACCGCGGAAGCCCGCCCGCTCGTAGAAGGCGCGGGCGCGGTCGTTGCCGTCGGTGACCCACAGGGTGAGCGCCGGCGCGGCTTTGGCGTGTGCGTGCTGGGCCACCGCATCGATGAGCCGGTCAGCCACGCCGGTCCCGCGCAGCTGCGCGCAGACCCACATGGAAATGACATGCCAGCCGCCGTCTTCCAGGCCAAACCCGCCGACCACGCCGACCGGCCGGTCACCGTCCCAGGCGAGGAAGAAGACGGTCCTGGTGATCCACTCTCGCCACCGCCGCTCGTCGTATCCCTCCTCGCTTTCCAGGGTCGACATGAACGCATAAGGCGCGTCGGCCAGGGCGGCAAGCCTGACGTCACGCAGGGCGGCCCAGTCGTCGGGCCGCACTCGGCGAATCTCGTTTTCCATGTGCCAGAGACTTTCGCGGCAGCGGCTGCGGTGCAACGCAATAGTCCGGCCACTGCCGCGGCCAGGCCGGTGAAGAACCACCGGTATGCCAGGACTGTCGGCACGATACCGAGGAACAGCAGCCGCCGATCGCGCTGACCAGGCTATGACCGTGGGGCAGTTCACCTTCGCTGATGGCGAAGGGCGCAAGGCAGAGCAGCCTGATGCACCCTAGCGCCGCGATCCGCTGTCACGTCCAGCGAATTTTCGGCGCGAACCTGCACGGCGCGCGCAGGCGATCACCCCACGGACGTGTAAGCGATCACGCCACGGCGCATTGTCTCGGCCGCCGACCTGGCCACCGCCGCGACGCTCTCGGTCGCCGCGGCCGCTACCTGTTCGAGCAGGTCGATCACCTGCTTGACCCACCGCACGAAGTCGCCTGGCGCCACGTCAGGCGCATCGTCCAGCACGTCCTGGAGGGCATGTCCGCGCGCCCACTTGTAAGCGGTCCAGGCGAAGCCGAGATCCGGCTCGCGCAGGAAGGAGAGCCCGTTGTCCCTTTCCAGCTGGTCCAGCTCTGCCCAGGCACGGACCATGGACCCGAACACCTCGCGAACCCGGCCGGGCGGCAGCCGTGGCGGATTCGCGTCGTCGGCGCGGCGCGACTCGAAGGATAGCGCCGACACACAGGCGGCGAGTTCCGGCGCGGTCAGCCCCTCCCAGAGGCCGCGGCGCAGGCATTCGGCGGCGAGCAGGTCGAGCTCGGTATAGAGGCTGCCAAGCCGCCGGCCCTCGGCGGTCACCGCGTCGGCGTGCAGGTAACCGAGCCGCTCAAGCACCGCGCAGACCCGCTCGAAGGTACGGGCGATGACGTGGGTTCGGCCGGCCACCCTGCGCTCAAGGCCCTCGATCTCCCGCAGCTGCCGCCGGTACCGCTCTGCCTGGCGGACATGCTGCTCACGGTCCGGGCAGGTATGACACGGGTGCTCACGTAGCCTGCGGCGCGCCGCGGACAGCTCGGCGTCCTCTGCGTGCTCCCCGCTGCGACGCGGCCTGGCCAGGTCCCGTCCGGCCAGCCTGTCCCTGACCGTGATGGCCAGGTCCCTGCGGTGCTTGGGTGATCGCTCGCTGAACGAGCCAGGCACCCGGATCCGGTCGATCGGCTGGACGGGACCGCTGAAATCGGCCGCTGACAGCCGCCTGACCTGCCTGCCCGAGGTGAGGACGAGCAGGGTTCCGGCGGGCCGCTGTTCCAGCACCACGGCGATCCCGGCACGCCTGCCCGCAGTCACCTGGACGATGTCGCCGCGGCGCAGATCTTCGAGCGAGCGTGCCGCGTCCGCGCGGCGCACTGCGGACCGCTCCCTGGCGAGCTGGCGCTCGCGCTCGGACAGATCCGCGCGCATTGTGGCGTACCCGGCAACGTCGCCGCGGTCGCAGCTCATCTCCCCGGCCAGCCGGTCAAGCTCCTCGCGTGCCAGCCGCACCTGGCGGGCGATGCCGACGACCGCCCGGTCGGCCTGGAACTGGGCGAACGAGGATTCGAGCAGCGCGGCGGCCTTTGCCCGCCCGAACTGGCCGGTCAGGTTCACCGCCATGTTGTAGGAGGGCCGGAAGCTGGAGGTCAGCTGATAGGTCCGGGTGCCCGCCAGGCCGGCTACGGCCACCGGGTCAACGCTCGGCTGCCAGAGCACCACGGCATGGCCTTCGACATCGATGCCGCGCCTGCCCGCCCGGCCGGTGAGCTGGGTGTACTCGCCAGGGGTCAGGTTGGCGTGCGTTTCGCCATTCCACTTGTCCAGGCGCTCGATGACCACGGTCCTGGCCGGCATGTTGATGCCGAGGGCGAGGGTCTCGGTTGCGAAGACAGCCCGGATGAGGCCGACTGAGAAAAGTTTCTCCACCACCTCCTTGAAGGTGGGCAGCAATCCGGCGTGGTGGGCGGCGATCCCCCGCTGGAGCGCGGTCAGCCATTCACCGTAGCCAAGCGCGCGTAGATCCTCATCGGGGATGTCCGCCGTGCTCCGTTCGGCTATATCGGTGATCTGGGCAGTTTCTTCCGGCGTGGTCAGCCGAATCCCGGCGGCCACGCACTGGGCAACGGCGCCGTCACAGCCCGCCCGGCTGAAGATGAACGTGATCGCCGGGAGCAGGCCGGACCGGTCAAGGCGGTCGATCACCTCCGGGCGTCTCGGCACGCCGAACCTGCGCGGCCTGTGGCCTCCCCGGCCCGGCCGGTTCGGCGCCTTCCGCGCTGCCCATTCATCCCGCTGGGCGATGCGCATCAGCTCGGGATTCACCCGGGCCTCGCCCGTGCCGGCGTCGGTGAACAGGTCGTACAGCCGGCTTCCGGCGAGCATGTGCTGCCAGAGCGGGACGGGCCGGTGCTCGTCCACGATCACGGCCGTGCCGCCGCGCACCTGATCCAGCCACTCGCCGAACTCCTCGGCGTTGCTTACCGTGGCCGAGAGGGCCACCACCTGCACCGACTCGGGCAGGTGGATGATCACCTCCTCCCACACGGCGCCGCGGGACCTGTCAGCCAGGTAGTGCACCTCGTCGAGTACCACATAGCCGAGGTCGGTCAGCGTCGCAGAGCCCGCGTACAGCATGTTGCGCAGCACCTCGGTGGTCATCACGACCACCGGCGCCTCGCCGTTCACGCTGTTGTCTCCGGTCAGCAGGCCGACGGAGTCCGGTCCGTACCTGCGGACCAGGTCCGCGTACTTCTGGTTGGACAGCGCCTTGATCGGCGTGGTGTAGAAGCACTTGCGGCCGCTGGTCAGCGCCAGGTGGACCGCGAACTCGCCGACCACCGTCTTGCCCGAGCCGGTCGGCGCCGCGACAAGGACGCCGCTGCCGCTGCTCAGCGCCGCGCACGCCTCGATCTGGAAGTCGTCGAATTCGAAGTCATACAGCGACTGGAAGGCGGTCAGCCCGGCCGGGCGCGCGCGAAATGCCGCATACCGCTGCGCCGGGCTCGCCGGAAGCGTCATGGGTAAAGGTTAGGCGCAGGCCTAGGAGTCGGAGTCCACCCTGTGGTCGTAGTCGAGCGGTGTGGGCTCGTC
>PMSU01000100.1 GCA_003168255.1 Actinomycetota bacterium | reverse complement strand
ATGCCACGTAGGCCCGCAGAGAAGTTGGCCGCAGGTTTCGTGATCGTCAGGTCGGGCCGGGGCGCCCGGCAAGAGCTCAGGAGCGCCCACCCAAGGCCGGCTGGCCGCGCGCTGGTTTGCGCGAGGACGTAAGCCGGCGCGTGACCGTGCGCGGTGGTTCTGGCATGCCGCCGCCTGGAGTCCTCGAATAGCCGGCGCCCGCACCGGGGAAGGCGGCCCGGAGGCGCCTCCTTCCGCATCGTTCCCATGATCGATGTGGCAGAGCCCCCCACCGGTGGTAGGTAACGCCACATCGATCTTCGGCGGCGCTCCGGAAGACGTGGCTCACGGGGTCGGTGGTGCCGGTGTGACGGGAGTGGTCCGGCCGGCCGGGTCCGGAGGCACCGCACGATCGTCCGGGATCAGGAAACGACAGTTTATGTCACGACATGTCCGTAGCGTAAGTCGATCATGGTTGTGCGCTGGGTATCCGGCGTGGCGGCGTGATCGCGGCTGGCGTGGGTGTTTGATCTGCGGCCATGGGCTCGGATGTGGTGGTCCGTCCGGATCAGGTGTCGCTGGGCGTGCTGGTGGCTGCGGTGCCGACCTCGACCCGGACAAAATCAGCTACGCCCCGACCCTGCGCATCATCCGCCGTTCCGCCACCGGGACGGCGGCCAGCCTGGCGGGTGTCAGGCCGGGACGAGGCCGAGGACCTCCGCCGCTGCCCGGCCGTTCGGTCTGGCAGCGCCGTACGTGGCCACGTAGGCGCCGCTGGTTGGACGCCAGACCGGCAGCCCCATCTCTACCACGACCGTGTCCGGATGGGCCGCGAGCAGAGCCGTGGTGACCGCGCGAGCCGCCGGATGACGGTGGGCGTCGCGGACCACGACCACCAGCGGGCGGCCGGCCGCCATGGCGAGCACGCCGGAGATCGCGCCGGCCCGACCGGCCTCGTCCTGGCCCGTGTCCAGCCGCTGGACATTGCCATTCAGCCAAGGCCCGAGTCCCCAGGGCACCGCCCCGACGGCGATGTTCCCGAGCGGCCTGAGCTCGACCACCACCGGGTCGGCAACCGGATGGCTGAGCCCGAAGACGCGCAATGCCCGCCGCGCCGCGGTCAGGCCCGCCTGCCCTGCCCCCGCGCTGTCGGCTGACGGCGCCTGGGCGGCGGTGTCCCGTGCCCGGGCCAGCCAGGAACGCAGCCAGGACACCCGGCTGCCCGCCTCTTCCAGCCGCTCCGCCGGAAGCCTGCCCGCGGTGACCGCGGCGGCGATCGCGGCCCGTGCCGCCAGGTACATCTGCTCGTCCTGGTCGCGACCCAGGCAGAGCAGGTCGGCGCCCGCCGCGACCGTGCGCACGGCGGCTTCCGGCACGCCGTGCGGCTCGCTCACCGCCCGCATTTCCAGCGCGTCAGTGATGATCACCCCGGTGAAGCCGAGTTCGCCGCGCAGCAGCCCGGTCATGGCCGCCGCCGACCAGGTTGCCGGCAGGCCCCCGGTGAGCCCGGGAACCCGCAGGTGCCCGGGCATGACGGCTCGCACGCCCGCCGCGATGGCCGCCGCGAACGGCGGCAGGTCCCGGCGCCGCAGCTGCTCAAGATCGCCGTCCACCACGGCGATCATGTGGTGGCTGTCATCGTGAGTGCTGCCGTGACCAGGGAAATGCTTGGCGCAGGCAGCGATTCCGGCCGATTGCAGACCGGTAACCGCGGCTGCGGCGTGCCTGGCGACCAGGTCGGTATCCGCGCCGAATGACCGGGTGCCGATGACCGGGTTGTCCGCTGCCGAGTTGACATCCACCGACGGCGCCAGGTTCACGTTGATCCCGACGGTGGCCAGGTCGGACCCCAGTGCCCGGTAGATCTCCGTGGTGAGTCCGGTGTCATCGACCGCGCCCAGCGCCGCGTTCCCCGGGTAGGGGCTGCCGGTGCGGTGCGCCATCCTGGTGACGTCCCCGCCTTCTTCGTCGATCGCGATGACCGGCTCGTCCGCCGAGTCCCTGAGCCGGGCCGTCAGCGTCGCCACCTGTCCGGGATCAGCGACGTTCGGACCGAAAAGCGTTACCCCGGCGAGTCCGCGGTCAAGCGCGGCGAGCAGCCAGCCGGGGACTGTGGTGCCGGGAAACGGCGGGACCAGGATCGCCTCGGCCAGGCGGGCAAGGGACGGGTCGGTGGCTGCGCCGCCGCTCATCCCTTCACCGATCCGGCGACGAGACCGCCGATCATCCGGCGCTGCACGATCAGGAAGAACACCACGGGCGGGATCGTGTACAGGGTCGAGGCGGCCATGATCGGGCCCCAGCTCGCCCCGTTGCGGCCGAAGAAGTACTGCACGTAGATGGGCAGCGTGTACTTGCTCTGGGTCGATAGGAACGTCAGCGCGAAGACGAACTCGTTCCACGCGGTGATGAACGCGAACGTGCTGACGGCCACCAATCCCGGCGCGACGAGGGGAAAGAGGATCCGCCAGAAGATGCGGACCGGCCCCGCGCCGTCCAGCGCCGCCGCTTCCTCGAGCTCGCGCGGCACGGTGGCCACGAAGTTGCGCAGCAGCCAGATCGAGATCGGCAGCGCCAGGCCGGCGTACAGGATGATCAGGCCGATCAGGCTGTCCAGCAGGTTCAGCGACCTGTAGTCGAGGAACAGCGGGATGACCAGCGCGTTAGCCGGGATCATCTGCACGATCAGCAGCATGATCAGGAACGAGGTGCGCAGCCGGAACTTGAATCTGGCCACGGCGACCGCGGCAAGCAGCGACAGCGCGGAGGCGAGCACGACGGCGCTCACCGTGACGAAGAGGCTGTTGCGGGCGAACGTCCAGAACGACAGGCCCATGCCCGCCGCCTGGCCGTTGATCACCTGGTTGAAGTTCCCCAACGTCGGGTGGTGCGGCAGTGGGTGCGGCGTCAGCGAGTAGATCTCGGTCGCGGGCTTGAACGCGGTAGAGATCATCCAGAAGATCGGGAACAGCGCCAGCAGGGCAACGACGAGCCCGGCCGCGTTCAGCATGGCCCTGCGGGTCGTCTTTGCCCGGCGGGCGGCCCTGGCGGCGCGCGTTCGGCCCGGGGCGGCCCGCGCGGACATGCTTGTCATGCGACCGCTCCCTGCTTGATATTCGCCCGGACGTAGCCAATCGTGATGATCAGCAGGATGACCGTGAGAATCAGCGCCAGCGCAGAGCCGAGCCCGACCGCGGGAGGCAGCTGGAACGCCTGGCTGTAGGAGTAGAGGGCCAAGTTGTACTCGTCCCGGTTCCCGAGCGCGCCGGTGATGATGTAGGTCTGGGTGAAGACGTTGAAGTCCCAGATGATCGAGAGCAATCCCAGGATCAGGAAGATCGGCTTGAGCATCGGATAAGTGATTTTCCTGAAGCCCTGCCACGCTCCCGCGCCGTCTACCCGGGCGGATTCGTAGAGCTCGGTGGGGATCGACTTCAGCCCGGCGAGCACGGTGACCGCGATGAACGGGAACGACTGCCAGACCACCAGGATCGTGGCGATCGTGTACGCGGGCAGCGCGCCGTTGGTGGCCCAGTTGAACTGCGCCCACTGCTGGCCGCCGCCCAGCCAGTGCGGCAGTTTCTCCAGCGCCCAGTTCACGATGCCGCCGTCCGGGCTGAAGAACCAGACGAAGATGACCGAGGCAGAGACCGCGGGCGTAGCCCAGGCGAGCAGCGCAGCGCCGCTGACGAAGGCGGCCATCCGCTTGCCGAGCCGGTTCAGCAGCAGTCCCACCAGCGTTCCGGTGATCATGGTCAGCGTCACCAGGACAGCGGCGAACATCACGGTCGTGCGCAGCGACAGCCAGAACTCGGGATCAGCCAGCGTCGTGGTGAAGTTGCTGAAGCCCACCCACTTGGCTGGCTCGGTGCCGACGATCTGCGGCTCGCCGAAGTTTTGCAGCGAGTACAGGGCGATCTGAAGGGTGGGCCAGATGAGGGCAAGCCCGATCGCGGCAAGGGAGGGCAGCAGCAGCAGGTAAGGAGCCAGCCGGTGGCGGCGCATGAAGGCGCCGAGGGCTGACTGCCCGGCGGGCCGCTGCGGCCCTGTGCGCCGGATGCCCGTGCGCCGCGTCCCGGCAGCATTGGCGGCCTGCCGGTCTCCTACGGTGTCAACCATCGGTCAGGCAATCTCCGTGTCCGGTCGGCGGTCCGGGGGTGCCGGTCGGCGGCCGACGGCTGGCCGGGGTGCCCGGTCGGCGGCCGGGTTGAACCGGCGGCTGCCTGCCCGGCCGGCGCCGGCCGGGCCGGCCAGACAGGCAGCGCAGCGGCTCAGCTCGCCTTACCCGTGTTCAGTACGTTCTGCATCTCGGTATTGGCCGTGGCCACCGTCGAGCTGAAGTTCGCGCCCTTCTCCAGCGCCTTCATCATCGTCGGCAGGATCTGGTCGGTCGTGTCGACGACCGTCCAGTTCTTGGCGTTGAACGGGGCGATCTCGGTGTTGGTCGCCGCCTTCGCGAATCCGGACATGATCTGGCTACCCGAGTAGGCGCCGCCGGTGAGTTGCGACGTGTACGGCGGGAAGAATCCCTGCAGGTTGGCGAACGTCGTGGAGTTGGGCTCGCTGTCCATCGTCTGGATCAGGTCCCAGTCGGCCGTCTTGTACTTGCTGGTGGCGAAGATGCCCAGGTCGGACCCGCCAGCGAAGGCAGGGGCCGGGTTCGGGCCATTCTCGCTCGGCACCGGGAATGAGGCGAAGCCGGCCTTGTCTACGGCGTTGGCCGGGAACTCGGTCTGCGCCCAGGGGCCGTCGATGTACATGCCGAGCCGGCCCAGCCCGAAGTCCTCGTTCGCCCCGCCGGACGTGGCGCCCGGGTTACCGAGCTCGGTCTGGCCGATGTACTTGCCCGGCGACACGTGCTCGGTCAGGGTGAGGTCGGCATAGAACTTAATGCCCGCTTCGGACTGGGGGCTGGTCAGCTCGCCGACCCACTTGGTGCCCTGCTGCACGGCGATCTGGCCGCCCGCGCCCCAGATGAAGCTGGCGAAGCCGTAGTCGTAGTTGCTGGGCGCGCCGATGCCGTAGCTGCCCGGGTACTTCTTCATGACCGTCTTGGCGTCGGAGAGCAGCTGCGCCCAGGTGGTCGGCGGTGAGGTGATGCCGGCTGCCTGGAACTCGTTCTTGCGGTACCAGATGCCGCGCACGCCGCCGAACCAGGGCACCGCGTAGGTAGACCCGCCCTGGACGTCATTGGCCAGCATGCCTGGCACGAGGTCGGACTTGTTCGACCAGGCGTTCACGTTGCTCGTGATGTCGGCCAGCATGCTTAGCGATGCTTCGGTCGGCGTGTCGGTGTTGCCGAGCTCGGTGACATCGGGGGCGTTCTTGCCGCTCGCTAGCGACTTCTGCCAGTCGGTGGTCCGGTCCGCCCACGGGATCCATACGACATTGATCTTGGTTTTGGCGTACGTAGGGTACTGCTTGTGGAACTGCGTCACGACGCCGTTCATCCAGGTGACTTCCGCGGGGACGGACGGACCCATCCGCCAGACGGTCAGTGCCGTGGGTACTGCTGAGGCTGACGAGGAGCCGCTGCCAGAGCTGCATCCCGCGGCCGCGCCGGCGAGCGCAACCGTCGCGCCGATCGCGAGGGCTGATGTTCTGAATCGCACTGCTGGATCTCCCTTCCCGGGTTCGTTCCGCGGAGCGTGCGTTCCGTGGCGACGGACCGGATTCCCTGCCCAACGAGCGGGCCGGGCTCCGGCGGGCCGACGGCCCGGCGGCCACCTGCTGGCCTTCGGATGTGAAACTAACAGGAAAGTTTCCTATGAGATAGAGTCTTGCCAGATCGAAATAGAAACTGTACGCGTACGGGGCGTTATCGCCGCGAGGGGATGACATGGAGCCACGCCCGGCAACACCGAGCTTGCTGCGAGAGCTGAACGACCGCACCGCCCTGGATCTGCTGCTCACCCGCGGCCCTATGACCAGGGGCCAGATCGGCGAGCACACCGGCCTGTCCAAGGTGACGGCGGCGCAGCTGCTCGGCCGACTGGAGGAGCGGGGACTCGTGCAGGTCACGGGCACGCAGTCCGGCGGCCGCGGACCGAATGCGGCGGTGTACGCCGTGGTGCCGTCCAGCGCATACGTGGCCGGCCTGCACGTCGAGGCCGAGGTGGTGAGCGCCGGGGTAGCGGACATCACCGGCCGGGTGGTCAGCGTCGTCGCCGTCGACCCGAACGGCAGCCTGGACCCGGTAGCTCTCGTGCACAACGCCGTCACCGCGGCCTGCCGCTCAGCCGATGTCGAGGTTGACCGGCTGCGCGCGTTCGTTATCGGCAGCCCGGGCGTGGTGGACCCGCAGACCGGGGACATCAGGCTGGCGGTCAACATGCCCGAGTGGCATGAGGGGGTGCTCGACGCGCTCCGCGGCGACCTGGGCCGGACCGTCATCATCGAGAACGACGCCAACCTGGCGGCGATGGCCGAGCACTCGCTCGGCGCCGCCCGCGATGTGGACGATTTCGCGCTCGTGTGGATCGGCACCGGCCTGGGCCTGGCCGCCGTGCTCGGCGGCCGGCTGCACAAGGGCGTGGGCGGCGCCGCAGGCGAGATCGGGTACCTCCCGGTGCCCGGGGTGGGGCTGCCGGAGAACGTGCGCAGCCCGGCCACTGGTGCCTTCCAGTCGCTGGCCGGCGCCAGCGTGGTGCGGCGGCTCGCCGCGGATTTCGGATTCGCCGGGTGGGCCGGATCTGACGGGGCCGTCGCGGCCAAGGCGGTGGCCGCCGCGGCAGCCGACGCGGTGGCGGGCGGCACCCGGGGGAGCGACTTCCTTGACGAGCTGGCCAGCCGGGTAGCGCTCGGCGTTGCCGCGATCTCCGTCGTGCTGGATCCCGGGCTCGTGGTGCTCGGCGGCGGCGTCGGGCTAGCCGGGGGCACCGAGCTGGCCAGCCGGGTGGCGTCGGACGTGGGCCGCATCTGCCCGGCCAACCCCCGGGTGGTGCCGACGCAGCTGAAGAGCGGCCCGGTGCTGCGCGGTGCGATGCTCGCGGCGGTGGATGAGGTACGCCAGGAGCTGCTGGCCTCCGTCGGCCCTACCTGAGGCTGGCGGCCGCGTGGCAGGCCGAATTCGCGGCCGGCCGGCATCGCGGCGAACCTCTCGTATCGGCCGTTCGGAAATAATCTCTTTTCCGCGGGCCGCCTGGCGCGGTTTAGCTTCCGGCGAGCATCGACCCGGTGTGGGTGGCATTCGGGTCGAGGAGCACGCAGGTCACCGCTCTGGTGCCTGATGACCACGCCTGCTGGTCCGGGGAGAAATTCAGCCCGCTGATGCCGCTGCCCAGCCGATGCTGGCGAAGCACGCTGCCCAGCATCGCCGCGCACCCCGTCGCCGCCTCGCGGTTAACTGCCCCGTCGCCCGGCCACGCATTGCCGGGGAGCATGAAGGTACCGACGACCTGGCCATTGTGCGGCTGCGTGCAGGACACGAGGCGGACTTGCGCGGACACCCGGCCCGGATGCGTGTTATCGAAGCAGTCGCCAGCCTGCAGCCTGCCGATGTTGCCGTGGCCTGCGCTGTGGATGGCGAGCACGATGAACAGCACGGTCAGCATCGTCCACATGACGCCGAGCACAATCCCGATGATGGCCATGACTCCGCCCCGCTGGCCCGTCTTCCTGATCGTGACGAGCGCGACGACGCCGAAGACGATGGCCAGGATCGCGCCGAAGAAGCTGCTGAGCACGCCCAGGATGCCAAGGACAAGGGCAGCTATGGCCGACTCGCTGCGCGGCCTGGCCGGCCTGGGGGAGTAGTAGGGCTGCGGGCCCCCCGCGGCACCCGGCGGCCCGGCCTGCCCGTGTTGCGGCGGGTACTGCGGCTGCGACCAAGGGCTCCCGGGCTGCTCGCCGTGGTCATGGGGTGGCATCGTCATGACGCGCTCCTACAAGGGATGGAAAGCCGCTAGCGAGCACGATCCTTTGATATGTAACACCGATCACCGTAATCGGCCGGCCGGCTGGCCGCGGCGAGTCGGCGATCGGCTGCCGGTAGCCTGGGCCGGTGCGTCAGACCGTGTTCTGGGAGCGGATGAACGGCCAGTTCGGCGAGAACTACGCGGCGAGCGTGGCCAAGGATTATGTCCTTACGAGCATCGGAGGACGCACCGTCAGCCAGGCTCTCGCCGACGGCGAGGACGGGAAGGTCATCTGGCAGGCCGTCTGCGACGCCTTCGACGTGCCGGAGAATCTCCGGTAGAGCACAAACGCAGCAGCGCGTTCGGCGTGTCGTCTTCATGATCGAACAATTGTTCGTCTACAGTGTACGCATGGGCTTGACACCTTCCGGTCCGGCATCCGGGCCGGATTCACGCCGGGCGAAACTGTCGGTGGTGCCGCGTAGCGTCGGCGCCGACAGTCACAGGCGGCCCGGAATACAGGCGACCACAACGAACCCGTCGGCGTCGGCGGCAGCTCGCGCCGGCGCCGGCCCCTCACCCCGACAGGGAGTCCTCATGGCAGGCAGCGACAGGACGGGCAGTGTCAAGAGCGGGGACAGGGAGAAGGCCCTGGAGAGCGCGCTCGTTCAGATCGAGCGGCAGTTCGGCAAGGGGTCGGTCATGCGGCTCGGCGACGAGGCCAGAGCGCCCGTAGAGGTGATCCCGACCGGGTCGATCGCGCTCGATGTGGCACTGGGCATCGGCGGCCTGCCACGTGGCCGCGTCGTCGAGATATTCGGCCCTGAGGGGTCCGGCAAGACGTCCCTGGCCCTGCACGCGATAGCGAACGCGCAGGCGGCGGGGGGGATCGCCGCATTCATCGATGCCGAGCACGCGCTCGACCCGGAGTATGCGAAAAAGCTCGGCGTTGATACCGACGCCCTGCTCGTGTCCCAGCCGGATACGGGGGAGCAGGCCCTCGAGATCACCGACATGCTCATCCGCTCCGGCGCGATCGATGTTGTCGTCATCGACTCTGTTGCCGCGCTTGTTCCGCGTGCGGAAATCGAAGGCGAGATGGGAGACAGCCACGTTGGCCTGCAGGCCAGGCTCATGTCCCAGGCCCTCAGAAAGCTGACCGGTGCGATAAACCAGACGAAGACCACCGCGATCTTCATCAACCAGCTGCGGGAGAAGATCGGAGTGATGTTCGGGAGCCCGGAGACGACCACCGGAGGCCGTGCGCTGAAGTTCTACGCGTCGATCCGGCTTGACGTGCGGCGTATCGAGACGCTCAAGGACGGTACCGAGGCGGTGGGAAACCGGATTCGCGTGAAGGTCGTGAAGAACAAGGTTTCGCCGCCCTTCCGCCAGGCCGAGATGGATCTGCTTTTCGGGCACGGGATCAGTCGCGAGGGCGGCCTGATCGATCTCGGCGTGGAGCAGGGGATCGTCCGCAAATCTGGCGCCTGGTACACCTACGAAGGCGACCAGCTGGGGCAGGGCAAAGAGAACGCGCGGAACTTCCTGCGTGACAACCCTGACATCGCCAACGGCATCGAGAAGAAAATCAAGGAGAAGCTGGGCGTGGGCCCGCGGCTTGACGCGGAAGCCGATGCGCCCAGCGGCAAGGCCGATGACAGCGCCGGACGGCCTGGCGGTGCAGAGTAGCGGAGAGCGTCAACCAGATGGCAGCCGACCGTAGTGACGAGCGGTGCGAAAATCCGGAGGCCGCGGCCATGGAGATGTGCCTCCGGCTGCTGACCGCTGCGCCGCGTACCCGGGCGCAGCTCGATCAGGCGCTGGGGCGGCGCGGAGTGCCGCAGCAGGCCGCCGACGCGGTCCTCGACCGGCTTACCGGAGTGGGCCTGATCGATGACACGGCGTTCGCCCAGGCGTGGGTGGAATCCCGCCACCATGGCAAAGGGCTTTCCCGGCGAGCCCTCACCGCAGAGCTGCGACAGCGCGGGGTGGCCGAGGGCGATGTACGGGGCGCCGTCGCGGAACTAGGCCCAGAGCAGGAAGAGGCGGCCGCCAGGCGTCTGGTCGCGGCGAGGCTCGCTGCCACCAGGGGACGGCCGCCTGCCGCACGCGTGCGTCGCCTCATGGGCCTGCTAGCCCGCAAGGGATATCCGGCGGGTATGGCCTACCGGGTGGTGCGCGAGGCACTCGAGCAGGAGAAAATCGACCTCGCGGATGCCGGACTTGATATAGACGCCATGCTGGATGCCGACCACGTACTGGATGAGGAGCCGGCGGTGGACAGCGACGCCGAATTCGAGGCGGGCGACGGCCTGATCCTGGACGGGGAGCCAGCTGCAGACGCCGTCTAGGCCGGATGACCCCAGCGGCAGGCGAGGGTAAAGCCGTGCCCTGGTTCGTGCCAAGAGGCGAACTTCGCGAAGAGAGCAGCGGTTTGCTTGCTCAAATCGTTATCTGCGCTTAACCTCGCGGCAGGCGAGGTTTTTACTCCGCGCTACGCGGATGGATATAGATCCACACTGCCAGTAACCCCGTCGGGCCCGGTTTTTGCGGGCCGGACCGGGGCCGGTAGCAGGGTCCGCTGGTCGGCGGGCCGGGTAGACGGCCATGCCGTCTACTGTTTGGCGGGCCTGCCGGGGCTGGTAGTAGGTCCGCGCGCGCATGAACCCTCGCGCCAGGGGATACCTCTGGTATGGCACCTGTTAACAGGAGTCGCGAAGCAGGGAGGGGCGCGCGGTGAGCAGCACAGTCGCAGTGACGCTGATCGGGATCCTGCTGCTCGCCATCCTGCTGGTGCTTGGACTCGTCCTGCGCATGCTGAGAAGAGCCGGCGGGCGCACGCCGGTGATCGCGGCGGATCCGGGGCAGTCGGCCGTCGAGGTCTCGGGCAAGGCCCAGGTTGGCCTGCCGCCGGAGGACGCTACCAGGGAGGCGGACCAGATCCGCGCCACGGCGGAGTCAGAGGCGGCGGGGATCATGCGCAGCGCCAAGGCATCCGCCGAGGAGTCCGCCGAGCAGGCAGAGCGGAGCCGCCGTGAGGTGGATAACGAGATTCGCACGGTCAAGGACGAAGCCGCCGGCCTGCGCGCGGACCTGGAGCGGCGTGAGGCGCGGCTAGCCGAGCGCGAGCAGCGGCTTGACGGGGATGTCCGCAAGCTTGAGGAGAGAGCCACCTCGCTCGATCAGGTCCGGGGCGACCTCGAACGCGAGCGCGGTGACCTGGACCGGCTCGGCGAGGAGCGACGGGAGGTGCTCGAGCGGACCGCGGGACTGACGGCCGGGCAGGCCAGGGCCGAGCTGATCGCCGGCATCGAGAGCCAGGCGAAGCGGGAGGCCATCCTCAGCGTCAGGGATATCGAGAGCGAGGCGCGCAAGGAGGGCGACAAGCGCGCCCGCAAGATCGTTACGCTTGCCATTCAGCGGATAGCCACCGAGCAGACGAGCGAGTCCGTGGTGTCCGTGCTGCACCTGCCCGGCGATGAGATGAAGGGCCGGATCATCGGCAGGGAAGGCCGAAATATCCGCGCCTTCGAGTCGGTCACCGGCGTCAACCTGATCATCGATGACACCCCCGAGGCGGTGCTGCTTTCCTGCTTCGACCCGGTGCGGCGGGAGGTCGGCAGGCTCACCTTGGAGCGGCTCGTCCTTGACGGCCGGATTCATCCGCAGCGGATCGAGGAGGCGCACGAGCAGAGCAAGGCAGACGTCGAGCAATTGTGCGTCCGGGCCGGGGAGGACGCGCTTGTCGACCTCTCCATCACCGAGATGCACCCCGAGCTGGTGACGCTGCTGGGCAGGCTCCGCTACCGCACCTCCTACGGGCAGAACGTGCTCAAGCACCTGATCGAGTCCGCGCACATCGCCGGCATCATGGCCCATGAGCTCGGCCTCGACCCCGCGCTGCTCAAGCGCGGCACCCTGCTGCACGACATCGGCAAGGCCCTGACGCACGAGGTGGAGGGCAGCCACGCGCTGATCGGTGCGGAAATCGCCCGCAGGTACGGCGAACTGGAAGACGTCGTGCACGCCATCGAGGCGCACCACAACGAGGTGGAGGTGCGCACCGTCGAGGCGGTGCTTACCCAGGCGGCCGACGCGATCAGCGGCGGCAGGCCAGGGGCGCGCCGCGAGTCGCTGGAGGCATACGTCAAGCGGCTCGAGCGGCTCGAGCAGATTGCCTCCGCTCACGAGGGCGTGGAGAAGGTCTTCGCCATGCAGGCCGGCCGGGAAATCAGGGTCATGGTCAAGCCGGAGCAGGTTGACGACATCCACGCCCAGGTGATCGCGCGCGACGTCGCCAAGCAGGTGGAGGAGGAGCTGGCCTACCCGGGCCAGATCCGCATCACTGTGGTCAGGGAATCGCGAGCCACCGAATATGCCCGCTAGATGGGTGAGCTGGTGCGCCAGGAGCCCCGGTCCGGGTCGCTATCGATCCGATCGCTGTCGATGTCCGAGGTGGCCTGCCCGGATGTCCGATGTCATCGACGCGAGTGACTATCTGCGACCGCGCAGCACCTGTGCCATGGTGACGGACGTATGCCTGGTCAGGTCCACCGCTGGCTGCGGCTTAAGAAGCCGGCGGAGTTCCTCGGTGAAGTGGCGCTGGGTGTCGTGCGGCCAGCTCAGGAAAGTCGCCCTGGTAGTTTCCAAGGCGATGACGTCGCCCGCGGGCAGGATGGTCTGCTGCCTGTCCGTCAGGCAAGCGGGGGTCCCGAACAGGCCGGTGGCGGCGAATGCCTCGGGATCGGAGGGCCGTCTCCCCCAGGCACCGCTGGTGTCGCCATGCGTGACCCACAGGACGTCCAGCGCCGCGGCGAGGGGATCGTCGTAGTGCTCCTCGGTGCCGAGCAGGGCGAGCCAGCCGCCCGGGCGCAGCAGCCGGGCGGACTTGCTGAACGCGACCTCAGGATCGATCCAGTGGAACGCGGCGCTGGAGATGACCAGGCCGAAGGACGCTTCGACGGCGGCTAGGTCCTCGAACGACGTGGCCTGAAACGAGACTTCCGCGCCTGCGAGGCGCTGCCCGGCGGCGGCGATCATGGACGCGCCCATGTCGATCGCAGTCAGGCGGAACCCGGAGGATGCCAGCCGCTCGGTGAGCTGGCCGGTCCCGCAGCCAATTTCCAGGACCGCAGCCCCCGGGCTGAGCCCGGCGGTCGCGGTGACGAACTCCACCACGTGCGCCGGATACCCGGGGCGGGACACCTCATACCGTTCGGCGATCCCGTCGAATAGGGCCCGCTGGTAGTGCCGCTTGTGCCGTTCCCGCTCGGACTCAGTTCCGGTGGTCACGGTCCCGACACTAAGACAACTGTGACGAGGCCCGCAAAAGGGGCCGATTCGCTGTCACGAGGCAGCCAGGCTGGATGATGCCGGCGGAGATGCTGATGGGTTCGGGGTAGCCGTCCGTGGTGAACAGTTCCTGCGGGCATGACTCGATGACGGCTCGCGCGTTTGACGTGATGAGCGAGCGCATCCGCTGTTTCATGCCAGCCGGGAAGTCGGCTGGGCGGGGCTGCCGGGTTGCTGCGGCCCGGACCCTGACATGGACGAGCTGTTCGGTGGTGCAGCGCCGGAGGAGCCTGCGCGCCGGGCGCTCGGCGGCGATGACCTGGAGTGTGCGGGCAACCCGGCAGTCGATATATGTAGCCTATATATGTAGACTGTGATGCGTGAAAATGACCGCGCCGCTGGAGCGGGTACTGCGGGCGCTCCTGGAAGACCCTGCGGCCCCGCGCTACGGGTATGACCTGATGAAGGCGGCCGGGCTGAAAAGCGGCACCTTGTACCCGATGCTGGGCCGGCTGGAAGACGAGAGGCTGGTCACCTCCGCGTGGGAAACCCCGCAGCAAGACGGGCAGCGGCCGCGCAAGTACTACCGGCTGACCGCCGAGGGCATCGGGGTGGCCCGGCTGGAACTCGCGCAGGTCTCCGCCGGCCGCCAGCGGGCACCGGCCCGCCCGGCCCGCCCGGGCCGCCCGGCACCGGGGAGCCTGGGATGAGGGGGGAGCGCCAGTTCTTGCGCCTGGGCGAGTACCTGGTAAGCCGCGCCTGCCGGCGCCTGCCCGGCGAGATGCGCCGCGAGCGGTACCGGGAATGGGCCGCGGAACTGCCCGCCATTCTCGGTGATCCCGATATCAGGCTCGCACCGCACCGGGTTGCCCGCATGCTGCGCTACGCGGCGGACATGATCCGGGGAACCGCCGCCCTGAGCCCCGGCAGGGCCCGCCGCGTCCTGGCGCGCATGTCCCGGTGGAACCGCATCATCGCTATCTTTCTGGTGCTGGGCATAGTCGCTGACATCTGGTCCGCCGTGCGGGCTCCCGGGAACTGGGTCCCCTACCTTTTCCTGGCGCTGTCCCTCTTCGTCCCGCTCGTCATGGCCCTGAGCATCCGGTCGCCAGCTGCCCACCCGTCACCCGCGAACTCGCCGGTGACGGGATCGGCGGGGCGAGCGGTCAGCGCGGAGCAGGCGATCAGCATGGCGAGAGACACCACAGGCCGCTTCTTCCGTCACAAGGCGTGGTTTCCTGGCTATCAGGTAGCTGACGTGGATGAGTTCATCGCGCGGATCGAGGCGACGCTCAGCGGCGGCCTCCGGCCCGAGCAGGCGGTCACTTCCGCGGATGTCCAGGCGGTGAAGTTCCACACCACGCGGCACGGAGGCTATGACGAGATGGTGGTGGACCAGGCACTGGACCACTACGCAGACGGGCTGGACAGGTCCATGCCGCCTCCCCCAGCCCTGGACGCCGGCCACTGACACAAACGCCGCGCGGCCCACAGGCCCCCGGCTCAGCCTGGTCGACTTACCTCGGTATCGCGGCTCAGCTCAACCTGCGGTACTCCCGGCGGCTCGAAACCAAGAATCTGGCCGTAGAACGAGAGTTCCGCCTCTAGGGAGGCGATCACCGTTTCGGCCTTCCTGAAGCCGTGCGACTCGCCCTCGAACATCAGGCAGGCGTGCGGGATGCCGTAGGCGGCCAGTTCCTTGGCGAGGCTCTCCGACTGCTGGAATGGGACGATCGGGTCGTCAATCCCCTGCAGCAGCAGGATCGGGCAGGTGGCCTCCGTCACGTGGCCCAGCGGCGAGCGCTCCCGGTGGACTGATTCGGATCCGGGCAGCGAGCCGACCAGGCCGTCCAGATAGCGGGACTCGAAGTCGTGCGTCTGTGCCGCGAACGCCGCCAGGTCAGCGACCCCGAAGTACGACGTCGCCGCGGCGAACACGGCGCCGCCGGCAGTTCCGGTCGTCACGGCGGCAAGAGCGGTCCAGCCGCCAGCCGAGCCGCCGCGGATGGCCAGCCTGCTTGCGTCTGCATCCCCCGCATCGGCCAGGGACTGCGCGGCGGCCATCACGTCCTCGACATCGACCACGCCCCACTGGTGGCGCAGTCGTTCCCGGTAGGCGCGCCCGAACCCGGATGAGCCGCCGTAGTTCACGTCGACGATGCCGATCCCGCGGCTGGTGAAGTATGCCTTCTCCAGATCGAGCCGGGCGGACGCCCGCGAGGTCGGCCCGCCGTGCACCCACACCACGTAGGGGGCAGATTCACCGGGTGGCGGGATCACGTCCGGGCTTGACGGCGGGTAGACGAGCGCGTGCACAGTCCGTCTGTCCGGGCCGGCCAGCTCGACCTGGCGGGGCACGGGCAGGTACGCCACGTCGGGTATCTCGTCGAGTTCACGCCGCAGTGCCTCTACCCGGGTGGTGACCGCGTCCACCCGGATCACGGACTCGGGCGTGTCGGGTCCGCCCGCCACCCCAGCGATGGAGGTCCCGTCCGCGGACAGGGCGGAAGCGAACGTGGAGTAGGGCACGTCGGCCTCGGTGAGCTCACCAGTTTCCGGGTCCAGCACGCCCAGCCGCAGGTCCCCGCGGCCGTGCAGCACCGCGATCCGGCCGTCGCCGAGAACCGCGAACGGCCGCGCGCCTAGCTGCCACAGCGGAGCGCCGAACTCCTCCTCGGCCGGGAAGAGCGCCCGGGCCGGCTCGCCGTAGATGCCGACCTGGTACAGGTTCCACCAGCCGGCCCAGTCGGAGATGACGTACAGGCTGGCGTTGTCCCGCCACTGCGGCGCGAGCACCGACTCCCGCGGGCCGCCCATGATCAGTCGGCTCCTGCCCAGGCCACCATCTTTCTCGATCAGCGCCGTCCGCAGCTCGGTCCCGTCCCACGGCATCCGCGGGTGATTCCAGCTGATCCAGGCAAGGCGGCTGCCATCGGGTGACGGAGTCGGGAAGGCGAAGAAGTCGGAGCCGGTGACGAGCTCGCGGATCGCGGCTGGATTCTGGCTGGCCGAGGCGTCCAGCGGGACAGCCACGATCGCCCTGCTGACCTTGCCGTCGTCGTGCTGCTCCCGGACGCACCAGATCTCGTCCTGGCCAGGGGAGAGCACGAAGTCGGCGTACCGCAGCGCGGCCGGGTCCGGCGGCTCCGGGGTGAGCGGCAGCGGATCCGCTGAGTCCGCCTGGCCACACAGGTACAGCCGCTGATCGGAGCAGTTCGCGAAGACGACGTCCCACCCGCCGCCGGCCGCGCCTGCTCCCGACCGCGGCGGAACCGGCAGGTACGACATGCCGCCGTACTCGTGCACGCGGGTCCGCGCGTTCCACGGCGGGGGCAGCAGGAAACGTCTGCGCCCGTCGGCTGCCCGGTGCACGATGGCGGTCCGCCCGGCCTCGTTCGGCCTGCCCTCCTGCCACCACATCTGGCCGTCGCGGACGGTCGGGAAGTTGAGCCTGATACGCCCGCGGGCCACCTCAGCCGCGGTGATCGGAGAGGGCCACGCACCGAACGCAGCGACCGGGACCGCTGCGGATGCCTTGGCGGGCGGGCTCTCCGCTGCCTGCTCGCTTTCTGTCATAGGGTGCAGCATATGGCGAGCCAGGTCGCCGCTGATTCGGGTCGGCCGGGCGACCCGCGTACGCTGGTACATCGACATGACAGCCTCCCGCACATACCAGGTGCGCACCTACGGGTGCCAGATGAACGCGCACGACTCCGAGCGGCTTTCCGGGCTGCTTGAGGGGGCGGGCTACCGGCGCGCGGCCGACGACGCGGTTCCCGACGTCGTGGTCTTCAACACCTGCGCCGTCAGGGAGAACGCGGACAACCGTCTCTACGGCAATCTGGGCCAGCTGCTGCCCGCCAAAAGCTCCCGCCCGGGCATGCAGATCGCGGTGGGCGGCTGCCTGGCGCAGAAGGACCGTGGCGAGATCCTGCGCCGTGCCCCCTGGGTGGACGTCGTGTTCGGCACGCACAACATCGGCTCGCTGCCAGCCCTGCTCGACCGGGCCCGGGTACTCGACGAGGCACAGGTCGAGATCGCCGAGTCGCTCGAGCGGTTTCCTTCCTCGCTGCCCGCGCGCCGGGAGTCGGCTTACGCGGCCTGGGTGGCTATCTCGGTGGGCTGCAACAACACCTGCACTTTCTGCATCGTGCCCAGCCTGCGCGGACGGGAGAAGGACCGGCGGCCCGGTGACGTGCTCGCCGAGATCCACGCGCTGGTCGAGGGCGGTGTGCTCGAGATCACCCTGCTCGGCCAGAACGTGAACTCCTACGGTGCCGAGTTCGGTGACCGGCAGGCCTTCGGCGAGCTGCTGCGCAGCTGCGGCGGGATCGCCGGCCTCGAGCGGGTGCGTTTCACCTCGCCGCATCCGCGTGATTTCACCGACGACGTCATCGCCGCCATGGCCCAGACGCCCAACGTGATGCCGCAGCTGCACATGCCGCTGCAGTCCGGGTCGGATGCGGTGCTGCGGGCGATGCGCCGTGCCTACCGCCGGGAGTCTTACCTGGCGATCCTGGACCGGGTCCGGGCCGCGATCCCCGACGCCGCCATCACCACGGACATCATCGTGGGCTTCCCCGGCGAGACCGAGCGTGACTTCGCCGACACCCTCGATCTGGTCAGGCAGGCGCGCTTCGCCGGGGCGTTCACGTTCCAGTACTCGCAGCGGCCGGGGACCCCCGCGGCCACCATGGCGGACCAGGTCCCCGCTGAGATCGTGCGGGATCGCTACGGCAGGCTCGTCGCGCTCGTCGAGGAGATCTCGCTGGCCGAGAACGAACGGTTTGTCGGCCGTGAGCTTGAGGTACTGGTGGCCGAGGGGGAGGGGCGCAAGGACGGCGTGACACACCGGAAGTCTGGCCGGGCGCGGGACAACCGGCTGGTGCATTTCGCGCCGGGCGGTACGGCGCCACGGCCCGGCGACGTGGTCACGGTCGTGGTGACCAGCGCCGCGCCGCATCACTTGATCGCGGACGGCTCGCCAGGGTCAGTCCGCAGGACCAGCGGCGGCGATGCGTGGCAGGCGCGCCAACAGGACACAGACGTGGCTGCGGCACCAGGCCAGGGTCACGCGGGGGAAGTGGCGGCGGCATCTGGCCAGGGTCGCGCGGAAGGCGCCGTACTGCTCGGCATGCCGGCGCGCCGCCAGGCCGGTCAGCACGCCGGATAAAGCGACCCGCCGGATAGTCATGCAGGCAAGCGTCATCGCGGTACTGGGACCTACCGCGGTCGGGAAGTCCGGACTGGGACTCGGCCTGGCCCGGGCGCTTGGCGGCGAAGTCGTCAACGCCGACTCGATGCAGCTGTACCAGGGCATGGACATCGGGACCGCCAAGCTGACCCCCGACCAGCGCGATGGCATCCCGCACCACCTGCTCGACGTCTGGGATATCAGGCAGACTGCGAGCGTCGCCGAGTACCAGCGCCTGGCCAGGGCCGCCATCGAGGACATCCAGGCGCGCGGCCGGGTGCCGATCCTGGTCGGCGGTTCCGGCCTCTACATCCGGGCGGCACTCGACAACTTGCGCTTCCCCGGTACCGACCCCGAGCTGCGCGAACGGTTCGAGGCTGAACTCGCACGGACCGGCCCTGGCCCGCTGCACGACCGGCTGGCCACGCTCGACCCCGCGGCCGCAGCGGCGATCCTGCCGAGCAACGGCCGCAGGATCGTGCGGGCCCTTGAGGTGATCGAGCTATCTGGCGGCTCCTTCAGCGCCACCCTGCCTGGGTATGAGTCGGTCTACCCCGCCGTGCAGCTCGGGGTGCAGATCGGCCGGAAGGAACTCGACCTGCACATCGCCGAACGGGCCGAGCGGATGTGGCAAGACGGATTCGTGGCCGAGGTTCGCGCGCTGGAACAGCGCGGGCTGCGTAGCGGCATGACGGCCAGCCGCGCCCTCGGCTATGCGCAGGTGCTGCGTTTCCTGGCAGGTGAGTGCTCGCCGGAACACGCGCTGCTGGAGACCGTGCGGGCGACCAGGAAATTTGCCCGCAAGCAAGAGTCGTGGTTCCGCCGCGATCCGCGGGTCAGCTGGCTGGACGCTGGCCAGGGCATGCCGGAGATGCTGGCTTGCGCCATGGCTACGATCGGCGCATGCGGTTCGCCAAGGGGCACGGTACCGAGAACGACTTCGTGATCCTGCCCGATCCGGACGATGAAGTCGATCTGACCGGGGATCTTGTCGCCCGGCTCTGTGACAGGCGCGCCGGACTAGGCGCCGATGGCGTGCTGCGCGCTGTCCGGGTGGCGTCGCCAGCTCCCGGGAGCGGGCCGGCCGTATCCGGCGGCGCCGCCGAGTGGTTCATGGACTACCGGAACGCCGACGGCAGCGTGGCGGAGATGTGCGGGAACGGGATACGCGTGTTCGGCCGGTATCTGCTCGATCACGAGCTTGTCCGGGGCCCCGAGTTCGCCGTGGCCACCCGGGCCGGGACGCGGCTGGTCCGGGCCGAGCTTGACGGCGCCATCACCGTGGATATGGGCCTGCCGCGCGTGCTCGGGGCTGGCCGCGCGACGCTGGCCGGGCGGCCGTTCGACGGGCTGGCGGTATCGCTGGGCAATCCGCATCTGGCCTGCGTGGTACGCGATCCGCTGGACGATTTCGACGTGTCGCAGCCGCCGGTGCTGGATGCGGAGCAGTTCCCCGACGGCGCCAACTTCGAGCTGGTCAGGTTCATCGGCGCCGCGCACATCGAGATGCGGGTGCACGAGCGCGGCAGCGGCCCGACCCGGTCCTGCGGGACCGGAGCGGTGGCCGCGGCTGTTGCCGCGGCAGTGACCGCGGCGGTTGCCGCGGTCACCGTCCCGGCGACGGTCCGCGATGCGCCGCCACCGCCGGGCAGATGGACGGTCGATCTGCCTGGCGGACGCCTCCAGGTCACGCTGGCCCCCCGGACCAGCTTCCTGTCCGGACCCGCGGTGATCGTGGCGGAGGGGGAGCTCGACGAAGCCTGGCTGTCAGGGAAAACCGTCACCCCGGATCAGTCCTCGCCCGCCGCGTAGGCAAGCCGCAGGCCCATCGAGACGAGTGCCCAGCCGGCCCGGCGACGGATCGGGCGCGGGTCCGGGTGGCCCCGGCGGACGAGGGCCTGCCTCGCCTGCCGGGCACGCTGCGCCCGCCGGGCTCGCTGCGCCTGCTTGGCGTGATTGCTGTCTGCGGAGAGCGCGCGCAGCTCAGTCTCGTGCTGGCTGGCTATCTGCTCTGCCAGGTACGGATGCATGGGATCCTCCTTTGTCTGGTGCGGATGTCTGGTGCGGATGTCTGGTGCGGATGTCTGGTGCGGACTTCTCTGTCGGCGAGCTCAGCGGGTCGCTCCCGGGCTCGCCCGGGTGATCCGCACGTCGCCGCTGACGCTGCGGCAGCACACGGTCAGGCTGGCGTCCTGTCCGCCGCTGCCTTGCGCGTCAGCGTCGAGCTCGCTGCTGACATGACCGCTGACCGCTGAAATGTCCAGGTAGACGCCGATGCCGGGCGGTACCGCGACGGTAATGTCGCCCGACACGGTGGTCACGTCGGCCCGGCCGGACAGGACGCTGTCGATCTGTACATCGCCGCTAGCGGTCTTGACCTGGGCTGACTGCCCGGCCCGTCCTATCGCTACGCTTCCGCTTGCTGTCTCGGCAGTGATGTCGCCGCCGGCCCGTCCGATGCGGGTATCTCCTGATGCCGTATGGATCATGACCTCTCCGGCTGCCTCTTCCAGCCGTACATCGCCTGACGCGGTGGTGAGATTGGCCGGGCCGCTGATCAGGTCGGCGGTGACGTCGCCGCTCGCGGTGTGCCCGTCTAGCGAACCCAGCTGGCCTGTGCAGTGCACGTCGGCGGAGGCGGTGTGGGCCGCGACGCAGGAACCTTCAGGCAGTTCGACCGTGAGGTCGAGCGCCGCGCCGCCGCGTAGCTGCACCCGCTTGGGAACCGTCACGGCCAGTGTCCCGTTCTCGAAGCTGACCTCGGTTTCGGCGATGAGCTTTTCGGCGGCCCCGTTACCCCGTTTCTGCTCCGGGAGCAGCGAGACGGTCACGGTCTCGGTCTGTGCTGCCGTCAGGTGCACATGCCCTGACGGCAGGCTGATCTCGGCCTCTATCGGCCCGGTAGCTGCGAATTCCCAGGAAGCCATTGGGTGTCTCCTTGTAGTCGGCAGGGTTACTGAGGGTTGTGCCTGGCGGGCGTGATGATGCCGGCCGGGCGTGGCTGCGAGATAGCTCGGGTGGTGATCTGGGTGCTGAGCGGTGCGGGAGTCAGCCGCGAGTCAGCTCCTGGCGTAGCCGGTGATCCGCTGTCCCGGGCCGCGCCTGGCCGGCGGGGGAGTGAACTCGGGCTGATCGTCGAGCGTGCGGCTCGCCGCGCGGACCAGCCACGCGTTGAGCGATAGCCCGTCCCGGGCTGCTGCCGCCTCGGCCCTGGTCTTCAGCCCGTCCGGCAGCCGCAGGGTCACCCGCGATGTGCCGGTCTCTTCGTCGCCCCCGCCGCGCGCCAGGTCGGCTGGCGGCGGGGGCGGCGGAGGCGGCGTGGCCAGGTCCGGCGCGGCGTGCACGACAACGAACGCCGGGTCCCCCGAGGACAGGCGCAGCTCGATCGCGGTGTCATCCAGCCGGGACGTGATCTCCGCGGCTGCGCCGGAGAGCACGTCGAGCAGGGTCAGCCGGATGGACGAATCGAGCGAGTCCGCGATCAGCTGGCCAGCTCGCGCCACGTCTTCACCGGCGAACCGGGTGACGGTAGCGACTTCCCGGCGCAGCGTCTCGGTGTACTCTGACAGCTCCATGACGTCATAGTGACATCATTCGTGACGTCAGTCAAGTTCTATGCTGCGTCATACCGCGTCAGAGTTGACGCCGCCGACGTCATGACAGGTGAGAGACCTGGCGGGAAGCCAGGGTGGCCGCCCGCTATCGGGCGTTCAGCGCGTCACCCGGGTCAGGCTGGCCACCGGCAGTCCGCGGATCGAGGCGTCGAGTACCTGGGCGGTGTGGGCCACCGGCATCGACACCCCCCGCGCGGCGAGCGCCGTCGCGATCTGCAGCGAGCACCCCGGGTTGGCCGAGATGAGCAACTGCGCGCCGGTCGCCTGGATAGTGGCCGCCTTCCGCTCGCCAAGCTCGCGGGCGGCCTCCGGCTGGAGCAGGTTGTAGACGCCGGCCGAGCCGCAGCAGGTGCCACCGTCGCCGGCCTCGGCCAGCTCCAGCCCCGGGATGGCGCGCAGCAGGGCACGGGGCTGCGCCTTGATCCCCTGCGCATGGCCGAGATGGCAGGCGTCGTGATACACGGCAGTTACCGGCAGCGGATGCCGGGCGGCCGCCTGCCCGCCGGGGCCGGTGAGGTCGGCGAGGAACTCGGCGAAGTCCCGGACCCGTCCGGCCAGCGCGTCAGCTCTCGCCGCCCAGCCGGGATCGTCGGCCAGCAGGTGTCGGTACTCCTTCATGGCCGAGCCGCAGCCCGCCGAGTTCACCACGATCGTGTCCACGCCGGCCCGCTCGAACGTGGCGATTGTGCGCCTGGCCAGCCGCTGTCCCTCCGACCGCCGCCCGGAGTGCAGCGACAGCGCGCCACAGCAGCCCTGTGCGTTCGGGATGACAACGTCACAGCCCTCAGCCGACAGGACGCGCGCCGTAGCAGTGTTGACCTGGGGGAAGAAGACTCCCTGCACGCAGCCCGTCAGCATTCCCACGACGGCGCGGCGCTGTCCGCGAGCCGGTACGCGGCGGGGCAGCGCGGGGATGCGCCCGGTCGGCGGCGGTGCCAGCCGCAGCGCGGCCGCGAGCTCGGGGGACAGCCGGCCGGGCAGGCTGCTGCGCCTGATCACCTGGTCGAGTCCGGTCCGCTGCGCGGCCCGGAGCGGGCCGGCGAGCAGCCGGAGCCGCCGGGGATAGGGAAACACCGCGAAGATCGCGGCCCGGGTAACGCGCTCTCGCAGGGTCCTGTGGTACTCGTCGGCGTCCTGGCCGGTGCCGCGTTCCGGCCGGTCGCGGGGGTTCTCCACCCAGGTGCGCGCGGCTTCGATCAGCTGGTCGTACTGCACTCCAGACGGGCACGCGGGCACGCAGGCCATGCAGCCGAGGCAGCGGTCGAAGTGCCCGGCGGTGGCATCGGTGAGTTCGGCTCCGTCCAGGACCTGGGTCATCAGGTGAATCCTGCCCCGCGGCGAATCCATCTCCTCGCCCCACAACTGGTAGGTGGGGCAGACGGGCAGGCAGAAGCCGCAGTGCACGCAGTCGTCGGCCAGCGACCGCAGCTCCCCGACAGGGTCGCGGCCTTCGACAGGGTCGGCCATCAGATCCCTCCTGCGAATCGGCCAGGGGCCATCCGGTGGTCTGGGTCGAACTGGTCTTTCACCGACTGCATGAGGGCGGCACCCGGTATCAGCCCCCATACGTCGACCACGCCGCGGACCATCGGCGGCGAGTTCAGCACGACGACGCTACCGCGTGCCGGGGGAAAGCCCGCCGCGGCCGCCCGCCCGACGGCCGCCCGCAGCGCGGAGACGAACCCCGCTACCGCCGCGGGCTCCGAAAGGCTGTCTACGGCCGCGTAGAGCACGCCAGCGCCCGGCGAGCCGCCAACGCTCGGCTCCAGCCCCGCGGCAGCGGCTGCCGAGTCGAGGGCGTCAAGGACGGCCTCCAGCGCACCGGACCAGAACGCGATCCTGATCAGCGTGCCGTCGCTGGCCGCCGCGGCGCCGTGCCCCCACCAGCCCGGCGCCTCCTCTGCCGACCCGGCGCCGTCCCCCAGCACCTCGCGCATCAGCGATACGCGCTGCGGCACGCCCGACGGGTTGCCTTCGAGCAGCACGCTCACCATCACCGGGGCGCCCGGCGCCCGCCGGTCGATCTCCACGGCCGAAGCCTGTAGCGGGGACTGGACCGCTGCGGCCACCGCAGCAGCCGCCTGCGCCGCGGTGCCGCACTCGCGCGTGACGTACGCGGTCGCGGCAGGCACCGGATGCAGCCGGAAGATCGCCTCGACGATCAGGCCGAGCGTCCCGAACGACCCCGCGAACAGTTTGCCCAGGTCATAGCCGGCCACGTTCTTGACGACCTTGCCGCCGGATCGGGCCACCCGGCCGTCGGCGCGCACCACGGTGACCCCGATCACCAGGTCGCGCGGCGTGCCGTAGCGCAGCCGGCGCGGCCCGGCCATCCCAGTGGCGAGCACCCCGCCGACCGTGCCCGCGTCCCCGCCGGCGAGCGTCGGCACGTCCAGCGACAGCTGCTGGCCGGCCTCGCCGAGCACCTCGGCGAGCCGCTCCATCCGGACCCCGGCCTGCATGTTGGCGATCCAGTCACCGGAGGCATGCTCGATCACCCGGTCGAGCCTGCCGGTCTCGATCACCAGATCGCAGCTGCGCGGCGGCAGCCCCCAGGACAGCCGCGACCCGCTGCCCCGCGGCACGACCGTGAGACCAAGCCCGGCCGCGGCCTGCATTGTCGCCGCGGCCTCCGCGGTCGTGGCAGGGGAAGCGACCCACGACGGCAGGACGCCCGCCACCGCGTCGGCCGGGTCGGCCGGCCGCAGGTCAGCGCACGCCGCCGCGAGGGCGTCCTGCGCCGTCCTAGCGCTCGCCGCCGGCCCTGTGTGGCCGCCGGTGGCCGGCCGGCTCGGCTGGGTCGTCACAGCAGGTCCGCCAGCCCTGAGGCGACGAGCGGATGCGGGCCGCGCCGCACGCCGGGCACCTCGCCGCACAGCCGCGGCGTGGGGAATATCTTTCCCGGGTTGCACAGCCCGCGCGGATCGAACGCGCAGCGGACCATCTGCATGGTGTCGAGGTCGTCCGGACCAAACATCTTCGGCATGTACCTCGACTTGTCGACTCCTACGCCGTGCTCGCCGGTGATCGACCCGCCATGCTCGATGCACAGGTCGAGGATGGCGCCGGAGAGTTCCTCGGCCGCCTCCTTGTCGCCGGGCTTGCCGTCTTCGAACAGCACCAGCGGGTGCAGGTTCCCGTCGCCGGCGTGGAACACGTTGGCGACCCGGATCCCGGCGGCGGCGGACAGCTCCGCGATCCTGTCCAGCACGTCCTGCAGCGCGGTGCGCGGCACCACGCCGTCCTGCACGATGTAGGCGGTGGAGATCCGGCCGACCGCGGCGAACGCGGACTTGCGGCCGGCCCAGATGACCGCGCGTTCGGCGGGATCGGCAGCGGCCCTGATCTCGGTGGCCCCGGCCTGCTCGCAGATTTCCCTGACCGCTTTGGTCTCTGCCTCGACGTCCGCCTCGGGTCCGTCCAGCTCGACGATCAGCACCGCACCCGCGCCGTCGGGGTAGCAGCAGTGCACGGCTGCCTCGGCCGCCTCGATGGACAGCGCGTCCATCATCTCGATCGCGGCGGGCATGATGCCGGCCGCGATGATCGCGGAGACGGCGGCGCCGCCTTCCCCCGTCGTGCCGAACGCGGCGAGCAGCGTCGTCACAGCTGCGGGGATCCTGGTCAGCCGCACGACGATCTTGGTGGCGATGCCGAGCGTGCCCTCGGACCCGGTGAAGGCGCCCAGCAGGTCATACCCGGGCGCGGCCCCGGTGCCGTCGCCGAGCCAGACGATCTCGCCGGCCGGGGTAACCACCTCAAGCCCGGTCACGTGGTTCACCGTGAAGCCGTGCTTCAGGCAATGCGCGCCACCCGAATTCTCCGCCACGTTCCCGCCGATCGAGCAGATGACCTGGCTGGAGGGATCCGGGGCATAGAAGTAGCCGAACGGCTCCGCGGCTTTGCTCACCGACAGGTTCGTCGCTCCCGGCTCGACCACCGCGCGGCGGCTCGCCGGGTCGATCTCGATGATCTTCTTCATCTTGGTCATGACGATAAGGACGCCGTCTGCCGGGGCCAGCGCCCCGCCGGATAGCCCCGTGCCTGACCCGCGGGCGACGAAGGGCACCCCGGCCGCGGCGCACGCCCGCACCACCCCGGCCACCTGCTCGGCGTTTTCTGGCAGCACCACGAGCGCCGGGATGCTGCGGTGCGATGTGAGCCCGTCGCACTCATACGTGCGCAGCTCGGCCGGGTCGGTGATCACGCCGTCCGCGCCGCAGACTTCGGTCATCGCCGGGATCAGCGTCTCGATCATCGGGACCGTGCCTCCTTCCCATGATCGTGTTCGTGTTCTAAGGACCGTCCGCTGACCACGCGCACGATCATGGGAGCGGCCATCAGGGCATCTGCTCGTATGCGGGCAGCGTGAGGAACTCGGCGTAGTCGTCGGCGAGCGCGACCCCCTTGAACAGCGAGACTGCCTGCTCGTAGCGGGCGCCCTGGAATGCCTCGCTGCCCTGCGCGCGGACTTTCGCGAGTTCCTCGTCGATGATCCGCTCGACCAGTTCCTTGCTGACCCGCTGCCCGTCGTCCAGCGTGATGTCGTTATGCAGCCACTGCCAGACCTGGGACCGGGCTATCTCCGCCGTGGCCGCGTCCTCCATCAGGTTGAAGATCGCCACGGCGCCGGAGCCGTTGAGCCAGCTGGCCAGGTACTGCAACCCCACGCTGATGTTGTTCCTGAGCCCTGCCTCGGTGATCTCGCCCGGCGTCTTGGAGATGGAAAGCAGGTCCTCGGCGGACACGCTCACCTCTGGGCGCAGCTTGTCCAGCTGGTTGGGCCGGTCGCCGAGGACGCTGTCAAAGACCTCCCGGCACAGCGGCACCAGGTCCGGGTGGGCGACCCAGGATCCGTCGAACCCGTCGCCCGACTCGCGCGTCTTGTCCTGGCGCACCTTCTCCATCGCGATCTTGTTGACCTCGGGGTCGCGCCTGCTGGGGATGAACGCGGCCATCCCGCCGATCGCGTGCGCCCCCCGGCTGTGGCAGGTCTTCACCAGCAGCTCGGTATAGGCGCGCATGAACGGCGCGGTCATCGTGACCGAGTTGCGCTCCGGGAGTACGAAGTCGCGGCCCCTGGTGCGGAAGTTCTTGATCACGCTGAACAGGTAGTCCCAGCGGCCGGCATTCAGCCCGGCGGAGTGCTCTTTGAGCTCGTAGAGGATCTCCTCCATCTGGAAGGCCGCCGGGATGGTCTCGATGAGCACGGTGGCCCTGATGGTGCCGCGGGGGATGCCGAGCGCGTCCTGGGCGATGTTGAACGCGTCGTTCCACATCCGCGCCTCAAGATGGCTTTCGTTCTTGGCGAGGTAGAAGTACGGGCCCTTGCCCTTGGCGATCTGCTTTCTGGCTGAGGTGGCCATGTACAGCGCGAAGTCGGTGAGGCTGCCGGAGGCGCGCTTACCGTCGACGAGCAGGTGCTTCTCGTCCAGGTGCCAGCCGCGCGGCCGGACCACGATGGTGGCCAGTTCCTCGTCCTCGTTCAGCTGGTACTTCTTGCCCTCGTCGCTGGTGTAGTCGATCTTGCGGTCCAGCGCGTCCTTGAGGTTGAGCTGGCCGGTGATCATGTTGTCCCAGAGCGGCGTGTTGGCGTCCTCGAAGTCGGCCAGCCACACCTTCGCGCCGGAGTTGAGCGCGTTGATCGTCATCTTCTTGTCGGTCGGGCCGGTGATCTCCACCCGGCGGTCTATGAGTCCGGGGGCTGGCGGGGCTACCCGCCACGTGCGGTCCTCGCGGATGTCTCTCGTTTCTTCAAGGAAGTCCAGCGTCCCGCCCTCGGCGAGTGCGCGCTGCCGCTCGTGCCGGGCGTCCAGAAGCTCGGCCCGGCGCGCGCCCAGCTCCCTGTGCAGGGTGGCGATCAGGCGGAGTGCCTCATCGGTCAGGATCTCCTCGTACCTCGGGCCCATCGGGCCGTTGATCTCCACACCGTCAATGTCCGTCACGCGTCTCGCCTCTCCCTGGTCATGCTCCCCATCCTAGGAACCCGTTTGAGATCATGAAAGCCGCGGTGGACCGCGCGCCGTCCGCGGCCACCTCGACGCCCCCAGTCTCGACGCCCCCAGTCTCGACGCCCCCAGTCCCCGCTATCGCTTCCACTGCCGCCATGCCCCGCAGCACCGCAGGCCCTGCAGCCCGCCACGCGCCCGCCGCGGTCTCACCTTCGTGCCCGCCGCGCGCCAGCAGCACCGCCCATCCTGCCCACACGCCGCTCGCGTCACACGAAGCGCATCCTTCCCAGGTAAGACCGAGTGCCCAGATGATCGATGTGGCAGCGCCTACCACCGGTGGTAGGCGCTGCCACATCGACGACCTTGACCCAGGTGGCTGGACGCCTGAGCGTGGGCTGACGACCGAGGATTCTTCCGCTCCGTGATGTTCTCGCCACGAATTGTCGGTACGCGCTGACAAGCTCCAGACATGACGGCATCAACCAAGCTCGACCGCGTCTTGCTCGCGGGGGTGCTCCGCAAGCAACATGACGTCATCGCCCGCGGCCAGACCACCCAGTGCGGCATGACCGAACGGGCACTGCTGTACCGCGTCCGTCCCGAGGGTCCCTGGCGGCGGCTGCTGCCCGGCGTGTACTTCGCCGGGACGGGAACCCCCACCACGGATCAACGGGAGATGGCGGCACTGCTCTACGCCGGATCAAGCAGCGTGATCACAGCGTGCGCCGCGATGCGGCGGCTCGGACTCAGGGCCCCGCGCACCGCCGACGTTGATGTGCTTGTGCCTGCTGTCACGCAGCGCCAAAGCATCGGCTTCGTGAAGCTCCACCGCACGACCCGGATGCCGGACCTGTTCTGCGTTAGCGGACCGATCCGGTTCGCACTGGCCGCCCGGGCTGTGGCGGACGCTGCGCGCGGCCTGACGGATCTGCGCGAGGTCCGCGCCGTGGTCGCCGATTCGGTGCAGCGCGGCCGGTGCCGGATCACGGAACTGGCCAAAGAGCTAAGTGACGGTCCCACGGCGGGGTCGGCGCAGTTTCGGCAAGTCCTTGCCGAGGTCACCACTGGCGTCAGATCCACCGTCGAGGCCGAATTTCATGATCTGCTCAAGCGCGCCGGCCTGCCGATGCCGATGTTCAACGCCCACCTGTACTCCGGCAATACGCTGATAGCGATAGCCGACGCCTGGTGGCCGGATGCGGGGGTTGCAGCCGAGGTCGATTCCCGCGAATGGCACCTGCTCCCTGATGCCTGGCAGGATACGATCCGCCGTCACGCGCGAATGAGTGCCCAGGGCATTCTCGTCCTGCACTTCACGCCCAAGCAGATCAGGACCGAGCCGGCATATGTGATCACCACGCTCAGGGCCGCTCTCGACGCGGGGCGGACCGCGGCCCGGCCCGAGGTGCGGGCGCTCCCCGCTACCGCATGACGCCGGCCGACCCGCATCCGCTGACATGACGCCGGCCGACCCGCATCCGCTGACATGACGCCGGCCGACCCGCATCCGCTGACATGACGCCGGCCGACCCGCATCCTCGGCTGCAACCTGCTCACCCCCCGTCAAGCCTGCCCACCCCCGTCGAGGGGTGCGCGCCGCGCCTCCGGACAGCGGCGGGCACATACCGGGCTCGCCGGGTGTTATTGAGGTGAAAGCAAATCCGGAGCGTGGGACCATCGGGGCGAAGTGCCGGTGAACACGCCCGGTGAGATTCCTGGACTTTGGAGGATTATGACCGCACCATCCCGCAGGCTGCCTGACCAGCCAGCCGCCACCGCGCTGGCCCCCGCACCGGATCAGGGTGAACTAGACCTGCAGGACAGGGTGGCGCTGCGCAGGGTGGCGGGATTGTCCACCGAGCTCCAGGACATCACCGAGGTTGAGTACCGGGGGCTGCGGCTCGAGCGGGTCGTCCTCATCGGGGTATGGACGGACGGCACCCTGGCGAGTGCGGAGAACTCGATGCGCGAGCTCTCGCTGCTTGCCGAGACGGCAGGATCCGAGGTGCTCGACGCGCTCATCCAGCGCCGCGGCAGGCCGGATCCGGCGACCTACGTGGGCTCGGGGAAGGCTGCCGAGCTCGCCGAGATCGTGACCGAAGCGGGAGCTGACACCGTGATCTGCGATGGCGAGCTCAGCCCCAGCCAGCTTCGCCGCCTCGAGGGTGTGGTGCGGGTGAAGGTGATCGACCGCACCGCGCTGATCCTGGACATCTTCGCCCAGCATGCGCGAAGCAAGGAGGGCAAGGCGCAGGTCGAGCTGGCCCAGCTGGAGTACCTGCTGCCCAGGCTCCGCGGCTGGGGCGAGTCGCTGTCGCGGCAGGCGGGCGGCCGGGTGGCTGGCGGCGGCGGCATCGGGACGCGCGGACCAGGCGAGACGAAGATCGAGACTGACCGGCGCCGGATCCGGGCGCGCACGGCGAAACTGCGGCGAGAGATCGCGGGCATGGCCACCGGCCGCCAGGTACGGCGCGGCCAGCGCCTCCGCCATGAGGTGCCGTCCGTGGCCATCGCTGGCTACACGAACGCCGGCAAGTCAAGCCTGCTCAACCGGCTGACCGGATCTGGCGTGCTGGTAGCGGATTCGCTCTTTGCCACCCTGGATTCGGCGGTGCGGCGTGCCGAACTGCCATCGGGCCGGCAGTTCACGCTGACCGACACCGTGGGCTTCGTCCGGCACCTGCCCCATCAGCTCGTCGATGCGTTCCGGGCCACGCTCGAGGAGATCGCGCAGGCTGACCTGATCCTGCATGTGGTTGACGGCAGCGACCCGGATCCCATGGCACAGCTGGGTGCGGTGCGCGAAGTGCTGCGCGAGATAGGCGCCAGCGAAGTCGCTGAGCTCGTCGTGGTCAACAAGTCGGATGTGGCCGACCCGATCGCGGTGGAGGCTGTGGCGCTGCGCGAGCGAGACTGCGTCGTGGTTTCCGCGCGGACGGGCGAGGGTATCGAGGACCTGCTTGCCGCCCTGGAACGCTCACTCCCACGGCACGATAGGGAAGTAAGCGCCGTCGTGCCTTACGAGCGCGGCGATCTCCTGGCGCGGGCCCATGAGGAGGGCGAGGTGCTTGACCTCCAGCACGGCGCGCATGGCACGATGCTGACGGCTCGGGTGCCCGCGTGGCTCGCTGCTGAGCTCGAACGGATTGGCGAGCCGGTCGCCGACGAGACCGACGCGAGATAACGCAGAGTGACTGCGGACTGTGGAATAAGGCGGATTCCGAACGGGCACTACCCGGACTAGCGGAGATTTGCTGCCCGTAACGACACGGATCGAGCTGAATGTACGATTCATTTCTGTAATGCTTTCCGAATATCCCCGAGGCGATTCTGCCCATCGGTCGCGCAAGGTGTTACACATGGTGATCACGCGACTACTCTACGCGTTCATCAAGTACTGCGCGTAAGCAGTTTCGGTCCGGGCCCTTTGGTGTGCCGGCACTAACGCCATGACCAACGCGCTGGGTGACCACGGTTGCCGCCCGGCCCGGCCTAAACTAGGAATTTGGGCCCCCGTTTTGCGCATTCGGACTGTACACAGTGCTTACGCTGGATTACGGTAGCGAGACTGATATGTTGGCTCGCGCATCTGCTGAACGTCACAGTGCGCGGAGTGTACGATTCACTTCACTGGATGCCTGTTGGTGTCCCGACAGGCACGATCCATGGCAGGTGATCTCATGAGGCACGGGACTCCAGATCCTTGTCCCAGTTCACCAGGCATGGCATTCCGGTGACAGTACGCCTGCTTACGAACATCGGCCGGCTCTGGACCGGATCTGAGATCATGAGCAATGCCGCCATCCTGACTCAGGACGAGCGGATCACCTGGGTCGGGCCGGCCGCCGAGCTCCCTGAGAGCATCCCGGGTGTCGTCGATGACATCGTCGATGTGGATCATGTAGAGAACCTGGGCGGTGGGCTGGTCACGCCCGGCCTCATCGACGCGCATACGCACCCTGTCTACGCGGGCAACCGGTGGGCTGAGCTTGCGATGCGGTCGGGTGGCTCGTCGGCGACCGAGATCGCCGCGGCCGGTGGCGGTATGGCCTCGACGGTCACCGTAACCAGGGGTACCGATCCGTGGACCCTGTGCAACGGCGTGCGGGCGAGGCTGCGCGATTGGCTGTTCTCCGGTACCACCACGATCGAGGCGAAGACCGGGTATCACCTGACCCGTGACGGCGAGCTTGCCGATGTCCGGCTGCTCCGCTCGCTCGAGAACGAGGTTGCTGTACCGCGCATACACGTGACCTTCCTAGCGGCGCACTCGGTACCGCCGGAGTACTTTGGCCGTCGTCACGACTATGTCGACGCGGTGGGTTCATGGTGTGCAGACGCCGCCGCGGCGGGCGCGGACAGTGTGGATGTCTACTGCGAAGAGGGCCGGTTCACCGAGCATGAGGCCCGCTGGATCCTCGGAGCCGGGCGTGCCGCCGGCTTGCTGCCGAGGCTGCATGCCTGCGGCCAGTCCCGCACCGGCGCGGCCAGGCTGGCCGCCGAAATCGGCTGCGCATCGGCGGATCTGCTGCACGAGGCCGACGATGATGACGTGGCAGCGCTGGCTCAGGCCGGAGTGGCGGCCGTGGTCTGCCCTGGCACCTCCAAGCAGACGGGGCGGCGTCCGCCGGTCCGGGCACTGCTGGACAAGGGCGTGGCTGTCGCTCTTGGCAGCGACCACACTCCCGGTGGTAACGGGATCACGTCCATGCCGCTGGTCATAGCGCTTGCCATCGCTGACTTTGGCATGAGCGTCACCGAGGCGCTGCGCGCCGCGACGATTGGCGGCGCTCAGGCGCTGCGCGCGCCGGACCGCGGGGCGCTGGTCCGCGGCAGGTATGCGGACATGGTGCTCTGGGACGCGGATCACGAGGGTGCGTTCGCCTGGTCCTACGGCCTCAAGCCGCTCCGGGTCTGGCGCGGGGCCAACCCGGTCGTTCCCTGACGGCCCGCCGCCCACAGGCCCGCCGCCCACAGGCCCGCCGCCCTGACAGGCCCGCGAGGCCTGGGCCTCACGGGCCTGCACGGCCTCACTAGGTGCGCCCAAACCGACGCCTGGCCGGTCTGTCCCGCTGCCGAACGCATTGACGGGGGGCTGGTGCCCCCGCCGACGCCCTGGGACGTGCATCCGTCGATTCGCTGTGCAGGTCTAGCGGCTGCGCTGATGGCTGGGTCGCCGTGCTGCCCGTAGTGCTCGGCTCTCAACCCCAGCGCCGGGCAGCACGGCGGCCCAAATCTAGGGCGTTCTGCTGTCGTCGATCTGGTCGAAGTCGCCATACCCGTTGAATGTTCCGCCGCCGCCCGACCACTGCCACATGAGCGCCTCGGCGCTGTTCTTGCCTACGTCCCCGAAGAAGTTTCCGCAGGTGCTTGTGCCCTGAAGACACCAGCCGTCCGGTGTGCGCGAGAGGCTGCTCGTATCGTCGGTGTAGGTCCATTCGTAGGTGTTGGGTATGTCGGCGACGCTCCCCGTACCGAAGATCGACGTCCAGATGCCCGGGGCGGAGTAGACGCCGGCCTTGTAGGAGGAATGGCTGGTCAGATAGGCCGCGTACCCGTTGAAGTCGGAGCGGTCCACCTCGGCCGAGATGTAGCTAGCCTTTACCTTCCCGCTGCATGGCGAGGTGTAGACCGAATTCCAGCCATTGTCGGTGGCGGGCGCTATTCCCGGCAGCTCAACATCCATGAAGACCACGGGGTACGTCACCTTCAGGTGCGAGATGTCTTGCAGCGTCCATGACGCCTGCTCCTCGCCAAAGTCGTAGGCCTCCGTCGTGGTCCCGTTGTAATGCGGGTCGACGCCGGGCCCGCCCATAAACCAGTAGACCCCCGTGCCGATGCCTATGTGGTAAGTGGTGAAGTTGGTGTACGCCTGCGCGCTGTTGGTCGTCGCCCACGCGATCCGGCCGTGGCAGCCCAGCCGGTAGGCCCAGTTCCCGGCCATCCCGATGTAACCGCCGTAGTCACCGCCTATGGCCGGCTCCCGGTACGGCGCCGAACCGTCAATCGAAATCGGCCAGCTGTCTGTTCCTTCCAGGAATCCCGGAGAGTCATCGGGTCGCGCATGCGACGCGACTGCCGTGATTGCGCCGCTCCGTGCGGCGCTGCTGGCTGGCCGGCTGTGAGCCGTGCCACCCTCGCTCTGGGCGGCCGCGGCGCTGGCGTTGGCAGCGGCGCCGCAGAGCAGCACTGCCGCGCCGCCAGCGGCAAGGAATCTGGCCGTCCTGCGGCTCTGCGGGCCGCTGGGGAGCCAACGTGGGTTCACCATGCCTCATCGACCTTCCTGACCGTGCGCCTGAAGACACACGACGCTTGGCCACAGCTCGGTTGGCGGGGAAAGGGGTGTGGCCTACGAAACACAAGACGCCGGATGCCGCGGTTCGGTTGGCGCGATCTTTCGCGGCCTGCGGGCTACGCGGTGCCGGGGTCACGGTTTGGTCGGGAACCATGGCCGCCTGGCCCGGTGCAGGACAACTAAGCTGAGCCGGTGCACCCGTCACCCCCGATCGCGCCCGACCCGTCTGGAGTGAGCCTCGTCGTCGGGGACGAGGAGTTGCTCGTCGACCGGGCGGTCGCCAGCCTCGTGGCCGAGGCGAAGGCGCCGGGCGAGGCGGCGACGCCGGACCAGGGGATCGGCGGCGCCGCCGATGTCCGCGACGTGCCTGCCGCGGGCCTTGGGCCTGGTGAGCTCGCGGCCTTGGTATCGCCATCACTGTTTGGCGGGGCGCAGGCCGTCGTTATCCGTGGCATTCAGGATGCGAGCCGGGAGCTGGCGGCGGCGCTGGAGCGTTATGCGGTGTCCGCTGAGCCCGACATGGTGCTTGTGCTCACCCATGCGGGCGGAGCTAAGGGGAAGGCGCTGCTTACCGCGCTGACCAAGAACGGCATCCGGGTGATCCGGTGCGCCAAGATTTCCAGGGCCGACGAGCGGATGAATTTCGTCCGCGACGAATTTCGCCGGCTGGGCCGGAAGGCCGATCAGGGTGTCGTGCGGACGCTGATCGACGCCGTGGGCAATGACCTCAGTGAGCTCGCCGCCGCATGCGCCCAGCTGTCCTCGGATGTCACCGGTGCCATTGACCAGCCCGCGGTGGCCAGGTACTACCGGGGCAGGGCGGAGGCGAGCGGCTTCAGCGTGGCGGACCGCACGGTCGAAGGTCGGCTCGGCGATGCACTGGAGCAGCTGCGCTGGGCGCTCGCCACCGGGGTAGCGCCGGTGCTGATCACCAGCGCGCTCGCGCAGGGAGTGCGGTCGCTCGGGAAGGTCGGTGCCATGCCACGCGGGAAGAGCAGCGAGGCGCTGGCTGGTCAGCTCGGCTTGCCGTCCTGGAAGATCGACCGGGTCCGGCGGCAGCTGAATGGCTGGACTCCCGACGGGGTAGCCGACGCGCTGCATGCGGTAGCCGAGGCGGATGCGCAGGTTAAGGGCGAGGGAGCAAGCGCGGGATACGCGCTTGAGCGGGCAATCCGCCGCATCGTGGCGTGTCGCGACCGCGGCTGAACGTCATGGCACCCGGCGCTGGCCAAACCTGCCGCAGCACGCTGAACCCTCGGCCAAGCCCACAGCGGCCCCACTCTGCCCCGATCGTGCCGGCAGTGGTCGCAGCCAGCACTGACCGAGCCCGCCCCTGCAAACGAGCGCTGAGTCGCCGGGCGTGCCCGCGCAGGTGCGCGCCCGGCCCCGGCTCAGCTGCGGCTCAGCTCCACGTAGGACTTCGCGATGGCCGACTTGCGGTTGGCCGCCTGGCTCTTGTGGATCACGCCCTTGCTCGCAGCCTTGTCCAGCTGCCTGCAGGCCGCCCGCAGCGCCACACCCGTTTCGTCCATGTCGCCGGACTGTGCCGCCTCGCGGAATTTGCGGATGGAAGTCTTCAGCGACGACTTGACAGCTTTGTTCCGAAGTCGCGCCTTCTCGTTCTGCTTGTTGCGCTTGATCTGGGACTTGATGTTTGCCACGCGAAAGCCTCGCTAGAGATTCTGTTTGGGCCGGTCAGACCAATCGGGCGGATCAGGCCGGTGAGACCGACGTTGACGTGCCCGGCATGGGCCCGCTGCGGACGCGCCCAAGGGCGGCGACAGTGAAGGATATCCGAGGTAGCGGCGCAGACCCAAACCGGCGCTCCCGATCCGAACCCGTCAGCCGACGCGGGACGCCCAGACCTGCGTCGCTTCGCCGCGCATGCGACCATGTGACCCATGCCTGAGCCGGTCCGTACCGATCCCGCGGTGATTCGCAATTTTTGCATCATCGCGCACATCGATCACGGCAAGTCCACGCTCGCCGACCGGATGCTCCAGTTCACCGGGGTGGTCGCCGGGCGGCAGATGCGGGCGCAATACCTGGACCGAATGGACATCGAGCGCGAGCGCGGTATCACGATCAAGAGCCAGGCCGTCCGGCTGCCCTGGACCGGACTCGACGGCGTGGGCTACGTGCTGAACTTGATCGACACCCCCGGACACGTGGACTTCTCCTACGAGGTGTCCCGCTCGCTCGCCGCCTGCGAAGGCGCCGTGCTGCTGGTGGACTCGGCGCAGGGCATCGAGGCGCAGACGCTGGCCAATCTCTACCTAGCCCTGGAAGCCGACCTCCAGATCATCCCCGTGCTGAACAAGATCGATCTGCCGGCGGCGCAGCCTGGCAAGTACGGGGAGGAGATCGCCCACGTCATCGGCTGCGACCCGGCCGACGTGCTGCGGGTCTCCGCCAAGACGGGGGAGGGCGTTCCCGAGTTGCTCAACGCGATCGTGACGCAGGTACCGCCGCCGCAAGGCGACCCGGCTGCGCCGGCCCGCGCGCTGATCTTCGACTCGGTTTACGACACCTACCGTGGCGTCGTCACCTACGTCCGCGTGGTGGATGGCCATCTGTCCCGCCGGGAGAAGAGCATCATGATGTCCACCGGCTCGGCGCACGACACGCTTGAGGTTGGCGTGATCTCCCCCGATCCGCTGCCGACCGAGGGGTTGAGCGCGGGCGAGGTCGGCTACCTGATCACGGGCGTCAAGGATGTCAGGCAGGCCCGGGTCGGCGACACGGTGACCAGCGCGGCCAGTCCGGCAACCGAGGCACTGGCGGGCTATGCGCATCCGCGCCCGATGGTGTTCTCCGGGCTGTATCCGGTCGATGGCGATGACTATCCCGACTTCCGCGACGCGCTGGACAAGCTGCGGCTGAACGACGCGGCGCTGGTCTACGAGCCGGAAACCTCGCTGGCGCTCGGATTCGGCTTCCGCTGCGGTTTCCTCGGCCTGCTGCACATGGAGATCGTCAGGGAGCGGCTGGAGCGAGAGTTCGGCTTGTCGCTGATCTCGACCGCACCGAACGTCGTCTACCGGGTTGTCACCGAGTCCGGCCACGAGGTCACCGTGACCAATCCCAGCGAGTTCCCCGGCGGCTTCGCCGAGGCATCCGGGCAGGCAGGCGTGAAGATTGCGCAGGTCTTCGAGCCGGTGGTGCGCGCTACCGTGCTGGCCCCTAGTGAGTACATCGGCACGATCATGGAACTGTGCCAGGGTCGGCGCGGCGCGCTGCTCGGTGTGGAGTACCTCTCGACCGACCGGGTGGAAGTCCGCTACACGATGCCGCTCGCGGAGATCATCTTCGATTTCTTCGACCAGCTGAAGTCACGCACCCGCGGATACGCCTCGCTAGACTACGAGCCCGTCGGCGAGCAGGAGGCTGACCTGGTCAAGGTGGACATCCTGCTGCAGGGCGAGTCGGTGGACGCGCTCAGTCAGATCGTGCACTCGGACGCGGCGCGGGAATACGGCGTGTCCATGACCGCGAAGCTGCGGGAACTGATCCCGCGTCAGCAGTTCGAGGTGCCGATCCAGGCGGCTGTCGGCTCACGGATTATCGCCAGGGAGAACATCCGGGCGCTCCGCAAGGACGTGCTGGCCAAGTGCTACGGCGGCGATATCACCCGCAAGCGCAAGCTGCTCGAGCGCCAGAAGGAAGGCAAGCGCCGGATGAAGGTCATCGGGCGAGTCGAGGTGCCGCAGGAGGCCTTCATCGCGGCGCTGTCCACCTCCGACAAGAGGCGCTAGCGCTCAGGCTGCCGGTAAGTGACCGCCGCGGGCGTCATGGTCAGTGTGCACGCGGGGAAGGTAGAAGGGGCCGCGCAACCTGATGCACGTGCGCGGTCAGCCGGGACGCGTCGCGCTCACCACGGCAACCGCCATGCCGATCACGAGCAGCGCGACGAACGTGATGCCCAGCCAGCCAAGTACCAGTCCGGTCAGGGCAAATCCGTCGCCTTGCTCCCCTGTCCGGCGGATCTGCCTGCGGGCGGCATGACCCAGGATCACCGCCGGAACCGCGGTTAGCCCGAACGAAAATATCTGTAGCAAGCCGCAGACAAACGAGCCAATTGCCATGCTGTTCGTGGCATTGGCGACAGCCGGAGGCGCAGGCGGGATTGACAACACCAGGCCCTGCACGGGCAGGTCGGCGGTCTGCGCGGACAGGTCAGCGTAGGTGCGCGGTGTATGCCTGACCCAGGCGCGCGTCCAGCTCATCCTGGCTGAGCCTGCCTTCGACGAACGCGACCCGCAGCAGGTCGGCCGTCCGCTCGCGGTCCGCGTCACAGACCCGCATCCGCGCATGCTCGGCGCCGGTTATCCAGCGTCCACCGGGCGGCATCCCGTACCCATACCCTGGCCCTGCGGTCATTGACGCCTCCGTAAGAGCAACCTCCTTCAGCTTAACTCCGGTGTACCCGGTCCAGGCGCGCGGGCAGGGCTAGGCTGCGAAAATGTTCCCGGCCAAGGCCCGGGCGGCCGTAGCCGGGCAAATGAATTCGACCCCCGGCGACGCGTCGGTTAGCGTTCCGGTCATGGCGAGTCCGCGGGTCTGTTCGGTCAATGTCGGCCGCGCGATAGGCGCGTCCTGGGCCGGTGCACTGAAGAGCTCCGCGATCGACAAGCGCCCGGTTGCCTCGGCCGTGCAGGTGGGAATGCTCGGCCTGGCCGGTGACGAGCAGTCCGACAAGGTCCACCACGGCGGGCCCGACCAGGCCGTCTACGCCTATGCCCGCGAGGACCTGGACTGGTGGGCAGGCCAGCTGGGCCGGGAGGTGCGGGACGGGACGTTCGGCGAGAACGTCACCACTGCGGGGCTGGATGTGAGTCGCGCCCTGATCGGCGAGATCTGGCAGTTCGGGGGCGTCGTGGTGCAGGTGACCTCGCCGCGGATCCCGTGCGTCGTCTTCAGGAACTGGATGGACGAAAAGGGCTGGATCAGAGTGTTCCGTGCGGCCGGGCGCCCGGGCCCGTACCTGCGCGTGCGCCAGCCGGGAATGATGCGGGCCGGCGACCCGATAGAGCGATTGTCGCGCCCGACCGGCAGCGTTACGGTGGCCGAGGTGATGGCGGCCTTTTACGAGCGGGATGTCGAAGTCATCCGCCGGATGCTTGCCGTCCCCGGCCACTCGAGCAGGTGGGATGGCGTGGCGCAGGAGTGGATTGCCGACGGGCATCCGCCGACGGCAGCGGCGCAGGCAACCGGGTGAGTGCATCCGGCGCCTGGCGCCTGCGCGGGAGCTGACCGCCGGTGCCTGGTGCTCCACCGGAAGGTGAGCCGGTTCCGGCGGACGGCGCGCTGCCGGGCAGCGCGCTGCCGGGGATTGGCACCCGTCCGTTCGGCTTCTATGTTCATGTGCCTTTTTGTGCCACCCGATGCGGTTATTGCGACTTCAACACCTACACCGCCAACGAGCTCGGCGGCGGTGCGCGCGATTCCTATCCCGACCTGGCCATCAGCGAGATCCGGCTGGCCAGGCGCGTGCTCGGCGATGCCGAGCTCGAGGTTCGGAGCGTGTTCTTTGGCGGCGGCACGCCGACCCTGCTCGCGCCGTCGCGGCTGGCGGCCATCCTGCGCGCGATCGACGGCGAGTTCGGGCTCGCGTCCGGGGCCGAGGTGACCACGGAGGCCAATCCGGAGTCTGTTGACGAGCGATCGCTCGCCGAGTTGCGGCAGGCCGGCTTCACCCGGATCTCGTTCGGGATGCAGAGCGCGGTGCCGCACGTGCTGGCGACCCTGGACCGGGTGCACACGCCGGAGCGGGCGGTGCGCTGCGCGGCCTGGGCGCGCGCCGCTGGGTTCGGGCAGGTCAGCCTCGACTTGATCTACGGCACCCCCGGCGAGTCGGATGCGGACTGGATCCGCTCGGTGGAGGCTGCCCTGAGCGCCCAACCCGACCACATCTCCGCCTACGCGCTCATTGTCGAGGATGGCACCAGGCTCGCCGCCCAGATCAAGCGCGGGAGGCTGCCCGAGCCGGACGACGACGCGATGGCCGACAGGTACCTGGCCGCGGAGGACGTGCTGAGTTCCGCAGGGCTGAGCTGGTATGAGATCTCGAACTGGGCGGCGGATGACGCGGCCAGGTGCGAGCACAACCTGCTCTACTGGACCGGCGGGGACTGGTGGGGGATCGGGCCGGGCGCGCATAGTCACGTCGGCGGCACCAGGTGGTGGAATGTCCGGCATCCGCGCAGCTACGCCGCCAGGCTGGCCGCGGCCGAAAGTCCCGGCCAGGCGCGCGAGGTACTCACCAGACTCGAGCGGCGGACCGAGCAGATCATGCTGCTCACCCGGCTGGCGACCGGCTGCCCGGCCGATGTGCTGACAGCCCGCGGACAGGCCGCCGCCCGAGCCGCGGTGGGGGATGGCCTGGTCACGGCGGCCGGATGGGCGTCCGGGCGGGTTGTGCTCACCCGCGCCGGACGGCTACTGGCCGATGCGGTGATACGCGATCTGACCGAGTGACCGCGCGCTATTTCAGCACCTGAACGCAGAGCCAGCCGGGGAGTTCATACGGCTCACCGCGTGCCGTCGCCAAGGCGGTGCGGATGAGGTAGGCGAGCGTCGTGAGCCACAGCGCCGTCGCCAGCGGCATGACGACGATCAGGGATACCTCGACCGTGTCAAGGGCAAGCATCGCGGCGACGATGAAGGCGGACAGGTTGAACAGGATCACCGTGATCGACAGGTTCGCCGCCTGGGCCGCGTGGTAGCGGAGATAGCGCGACGATCGGCCCCTGGCCGCGAAGATGACGAGTGCCGGCAGGAAGGAGAAGAAGATCACTCCCAGGTAGCCGAGCGTGGCGAGGAGTTCCTCGGAATCGCCTTGGGCGGCGGGTGACCCGCCGGAGCGCGGCGGGACTGGCGTGGCTGGCCCTGCCGCGTCGAACTCGTGGTGCGTATGCGTGACTGGCTGGCCCTGCTCTGCCCTCAGCTCGGGCGGATAGCGCTTCATAACCCTCTCGTGACTCTCTGCTGCATCCGCCAGATTAGTCGCTGCCCGGGCTTGTGACGAAGTCGATGAGTTGCTCAACGGTCCCGAGGAGCGCGGGCTCCAGGTCGGTGAAGCTTCGCGCCGCTCGCAGGATCCGCCGCCAGCCGGCGGCGGTGTCCGCCGGCCAGCCGAGCGCGCGCAGCACACCCTCCTTCCACGGTTCGCCCATGGGCACCCGCGGCCAGCCGACGATGCCGACCGCGGCCGGCTTGACGGCCTGCCAGATGTCCACGAACGGATGCCCGGCCACGAGCACGTGCGGCGAGGTGACCTCGGCGGCTATCCTGCTCTCCTTCGAGCCGGTCACCAGGTGATCGACAAGGACGCCGAGACGGCGCCCCGGATCTGGCGAGAACTCGGTGACGATTGCCGAAAGGTGATCGATCCCCTCGAGGTACTCGACCACCACCCCGACATCGCGAAGGTCGTCGCCCCAGATTTTCTCGACGAGCTCGGCGTCGTGCTTGCCCTCGACGTAGATGCGGCTGGCGCGGGCCACCCGGGCGTGGCTGGCCGGCGGCGCCACCGATCCTGAGGCAGTCCTACCCGGAGACCCTGGACGCCCCGGGCGCCCCGGGCCCGCGGCGGGCCCGGCCGGCCTGGGCCGCACCAGCGTGACCGGCTTGCCCTCCAGCAGGAACCCGCCCTGCTCCAGCGGGAAGACCCGCTGCCTGCCGAACCTGTCCTCCAAGGTCACGGCCTGCTTCTCGCAGCTGACGATGGCGCCGCAGAATGAGCCGTCCACTGTCTCAACCACCAGACCGCGCTCGGCTTGGACCTCTGCCGGCGGTGGCCGCCGGGATGTCCGCCAGCCACCCGCCAGGACGTCGCGCCCGTAATCTCGGTGCATTTCACCCCCATCGACACATGGATGTCACCCGGCGCGTGCTCCCCCGAGCCCCATCGGCCATAGAATTGGCACTCGGGATTAGTGAGTGCCAGGGCTCCTGGGAGGTGAACGCATGCTCGATGACCGCAAGCTTGCTGTGCTGCGCGCCATTATCGAAGACTATGTGTCCACTACCGAGCCAGTGGGGTCGAAGTCGCTGGTCGACCGGCACAACCTGGACGTGTCACCGGCCACGATCCGCAACGACATGGCGGTGCTCGAGGAGCAGGGGTATATCGCGCAGCCGCATACCAGCGCGGGCCGGGTGCCCACGGACAAGGGATACCGGCTGTTCGTGGACCGACTGTCGGGGGTGAAGCCGCTGTCGGCGGCGGAGCGCAGGGCCATCGAGACGTTCCTGGCAGGCGCCTACGATCTTGACGACGTGGTCACCAGGACCGTCCGGCTGCTCGCCCAGCTCACCCGTCAGGTGGCTGTCGTCCAGTACCCCTCCCTGCGGAGTTCTTCGGTCCGCCACATCGAGCTGGTGCCGATCGCGCCGGGCCGCCTGCTGCTCGTGCTGATCACCGACACCGGCCGGGTGGAGCAGCGTGCCGTTGAGCTGACGCAGAACATCGATGATGAGTCGATCGCGCATCTGCGCGCGGTGCTCAACGCCTGCCTGGACGGGCGGCAGCTGGCCGATGCCGCCGGGGTCGTCGCCGACCTCCCGGCCAGGATCGCGCCCGCCGACCGGCCGGGCGCGGCCGCCGTGCTGTCGGTGCTGCTGACCATCCTGGTCGAGCGGCACGAGGAGAAAGTGGTGTTCGGCGGGGCCGCTAACCTCGCCGCCCGTGACTTCTCCAAGGGCCTGCAGGACGTACTCGAAGCGCTGGAAGAGCAGGTGGTGCTGATGCGGCTGCTCGGTGAGTCTGGTGACACGGTGCAGCTGACCGTCAAGATCGGCGCTGAGAATCCGGTGGCGGGCCTGCATGACGCGTCCGTCGTGTCTACCGGGTACGGTGCAGGCGACCAGGTCCTTGCCAAGCTCGCGGTGCTCGGCCCGACACGGATGGATTACGCGGGAACGATGGGAGCAGTGCGAGCGGTGGCACGCTATGTGGGTCAGATTCTGGCGGAATCCTAGTGGCAAACGACTACTACGCCGTGCTCGGCGTCCGCCGCGATGCGGGTACGGACGAGATCAAGAAGGCCTACCGGCGGCTGGCCCGCGAACTGCATCCGGACGTCAATCCTGACCCGCAGACCCAGGACCGGTTCAAGGAGGTCACCCAGGCCTACGAGGTCCTGTCTGATGCGGAAAAGCGCCAGATGTATGACCTGGGCGCGGATCCCTTCGCCCCGGCCGGGGGCGCGGGCACCGGCGGCTTCGGGGCCAACTTCCCGTTCAGCGACATCATGGATGCCTTCTTCGGCACCGGGGCGGGTGGGCGCGGGCCGCGGGGCCGGGCGCGCCGCGGCCGCAACGCCACCATCCGGGTCGAGCTCGACCTGAACGAATGCGCGTTCGGCGCCACCCGTGAGCTCGTGGTGGACACGGCGGTCGTGTGCCCGACGTGCACCGGCGAGGGCAGCGCGCCAGGCACGCACCCGGAGACCTGCGACGTATGCGGCGGGCGCGGCGAGGTAAGCCAGGTGACGCGCTCGTTCCTGGGTCAGGTCATGACCTCGCGGCCATGCCCGGCCTGCGCGGGCCACGGAACGGTGATCCGCAGGCCGTGCCCGGAGTGCGACGGCGACGGCAGGGTCAGGACCCGCCGCACCATCAAGGTGCGGATCCCGGCCGGGGTCGAGAGTGGTACCCACATCCAGCTGGCGGGGGAGGGCGAGGTAGGGCCCGGCGGCGGGCCGGCCGGCGACCTCTTCCTCGAGATCATCCAGCGCCCGCATCAGATTTTCGAGCGGCAGGGCAACGATCTGCACTGCACCGTGACGATCCCGATGGCGGCGGCCGCGCTCGGCGCCACGTTGTCGGTGGACAGCCTGGACGGCCCGCGGGACGTGGACATCCGGCCTGGTACCCAGTCCGGCCAGGTCATCACGCTATACAGCCTTGGCACTGCGCAGCTGAACGAATCCGGTCGCGGTGACCTGCTCATCCACGTGACGGTGGAAACGCCGACCAAGCTCGATGCCGATCAGGAGAACCTGATGCGGCAGCTGGCCAAGCTCCGCGGTGAGGAAGCACCTCCGGGCAAGTTCGCCCCCGGGCAGCACGGGTTCTTCTCCCGGCTGCGTGACGCGTTCAACGGCCGCTGACGGCCGTCGACGGCCGCATAAGGGCTGCATAAGGTGGCGGACGCGGCCGGCGGGCCGCCGGTCTTCATAACCGATCGCGCCAGCATGGAGCAGGACCTGGTGGTCCTCTCCGGCCCGGAGGGCAGGCACGCGGCCACGGTGCGCAGGCTGCGCCCTGGAGAGCGCGCTGACCTGACCGACGGGGACGGGATGATCGCCGAGTGCGTGGTGGCCGGTGCCCGCCCCGGCCTGCTGGAACTTACCGTTCTGCGCAGGCATGTCGTGCCGCCGCCGCAGCCTCGGATCTGCGTCGTACAGGCCATCCCGAAGGGGGACCGCGGCGAGCAGGCAGTGGAGACGATGACCGAGGTGGGCGTCGATGTGATCGTGCCGTGGGCCGCTGAGCGATGCATCGCCGTCTGGGCAACCGGCGGACCGGACGGCCCTGAGGATCCGGGCGGACCGGGCGGACCGGGCGGACCGGGCGGACCGGGGCGGAGCGGGAAGGCAGCCCGCTCGCAGCGGGGGCTGGACCGCTGGCGGGCAACGGCCCGCGAGGCGTCGAAGCAATCCCGTCGCCCTCGCATACCCGAGGTAACTCCGCTGGCCGGGATCACTGGCGTCATCGCGCGGGCCGGCCTGGCCGCGCGCACCGTAGTCCTTGAGCCCGGTGCCGACACCAGCCTTGGCGCCCTGCCGTTGCCTGCTTCCGGGGAGATCATCGTCATCGTCGGGCCCGAGGGTGGTGTCAGCCCGGCGGAGCTGGCCGAATTCAGGGCGGCCGGCGTCGTTGCGGCGCACCTAGGGCCGACCGTGCTCCGCTCGTCCACAGCGGGCACGGTGGCCGCTGCCGTGCTGCTCAGCCGCTGCGGCCGCTGGTGACGCCGGTGCCATCGGTGCCGTCGCACCAGCCGCAGGCTTCCCGCCCCGCGTCACATCCCGGGCGCTGCCTCAGCCGTCAGGAACCGCGGTCCCGGTAGGCGTTGGGGAGCTTTCCGGTGTGGGGCTAGTCGGCGGCGGCGATGTCGGCGGCGATGTCGGCGGCGGCGATGTCGGCGGCGTCGTCGGCGGTGTGGTGGGCGGCGTGGTCGTCGGTGTGGTGGGTAGCGTCGACGTCGGCTGCGTGCTCGGCGAGGATGCCACCGATGAGGGCGAAGTGGTCGGCCAAGAACACTGCGCGGACTGTGACGACCGAGCTAGCGGTGGGACCGGGTCGGGCTGCGCGCTGACGAAGTCCAGTCCGGCCGACAGCGGTGAGGCATCTTCGCTCGGTCCCGGACCGGACACTGGCGTGACGTACGGAGACGCCGCGGGGCCCGTGCCTAGCTGCTGCTTCTTGCCCTGCCCGCACCGGGACGCCACGGGAGCTGGCAGCGTTGCGAACGCCGGTGATCCCATGCTGTTGAACGGCGACCCGGCGGCGTTGGCTGGCGTGCCGCCGGAGTCTGGCCCGCCTGCCGACGCGCTGAGGCCATGACTAGACGAGCTGTCCGAACCACCGAGCGTCACCATCGTCTCGCGCAGCCTCGGTACCGCCAGGGTGGCCGCGACGACGATGAGTAGAGCGCCGGCTGCGGCGAGCGCTGGCCGGAGCCAGGAGTTGGCCGGGCGCAGCGTGATGTGCACGTGCTGCCCGGCGGCCCGCAGCCTTGGCGTCAGGCTCGAGTGGCCGTTCGCGATGGCGGCAAGCTCGCTAGCCGCCACCCGGAGCCAGACGGATAGCTGGCGGGGCAGGTAGGTCGCGTACGCCATGAGCCAGGCGAGGGGCGGCGGCCGGTGCACGGCCCGTTCCCTGATCTTTTCCAGGCCGTCACCGGCGGGGACGACGAGGTTCGTCGCGGCGCTGAGCGCGCGGCGTATCTCCTCGCCGTACTTGCCGTCCGGTTCCGTCATCTTTTACCGCTCCACGATCTGGTCAGTTCCTGTGTTGTGCGTCTTTCGTCTGGTTGAGCCGGTGCTACCGCTGTCAAAACTCCACTTCAAGGACAGTCCGCAGGGAGGACATGCCGCGCGCCGTGTGGCTCTTCACCGCGCCCCTGCTGATTCCCATGGTGGACGCGATCTGCGCTTCCGACAGATCCGCGTAGTACCGCAGTACGAGCGCCTCACGCTGCCTCACCGGCAGCTTGCGCAGCGCGGACACCACCGCGGTGCGCTCGAGCGCGGTAATGGCTCCCTGCTCGGCGCTTGCCACCTCCGGCGGGGGCTTCGGCGCGTTCTTGTCCATGACCACCCGGTGCCGCAGCACCGATCGTGACCTGTTCACCACCGACTGGCGCAGGTACGAGAGTGCCTTGTCGGTGTCGCGCAGCCGGCGCCACGAAGCATGCATGGCGATGAATGAGTCCTGTACCACCTCTTCTGCTGTAGCCACATCACGGACGAGCAGGGCTGCCAAGCGCACCAGTGCGCGGTAGTGCGTGCCGTAAAGCGCTGTTACCGCGCGGTCCGCGTCCCACTCGACCGGGATCGAGCCCAGGGCGGCATCCGCCGCAACTAGAGTCTCGATCACGTGGGTTGGACGCGCAGACACTGCGTCTGGTTCACCGGCGGGCATAAATTTCCTCCGCCACGTGCCGCGCCTGCGGCCAGCCCCAACCCTCTGCACCCACAACCCACCCCTGGAGAGTCCGCCATCTGCGGCCGCCCCGGCCTATGTACCGAGCACGTTCGCGGGTGGTTTTACACCTCGCGAGGTGCGCATGCGCCTGGTTAGCGCACGCGGTGCCGGAGCGGCGGGGGCCACGCTAGGTAAACAATATCCCCGCACGGCCCGCACGTTAAGATCTCTTCTGTGGCCGACTGCCTTTTCTGCCAGATTGTGGCTGGTGTGATCCCAGCAACGCGGGTACTGGAGAGTGACCGCACGCTCGCGTTCCGTGACATCAACCCCCAGGCGCCGACTCATGTGCTCGTGATAACCAGGGAGCACTATCCGAACCTGGCCGCGGCTGCCCAGGCTGGGGGCGGGCTGCTCGATGAACTGGCCAGCCAGGCGCAGCGGGTAGCCGAAGCGGAAGGTGTCGATGAGTCCGGATACCGCGTCGTGTTCAACACCGGATCGCAGGCGGGGCAGACGGTGTGGCACGTGCACGCGCATGTTCTCGGCGGCCGGGCGCTCGGCTGGCCGCCAGGCTGAGGCAGCCATCTGATGCCGGCAATAGCGTCGCGGTGATCGCCGGCGGATAGCATGGCAACGTATATGGATGCGTCCCTGCGGACGTCCCCGGCCCGACAGGCACGGCCAGGGCGCTGCACCGGTGTCTTGACTGTGAGCACTGCTGACCCGGGGCGGATGACGCCGGACCTCCCAAAGGGGAGCAATTGACGGAAACTTCCTCGGACCACCGCAGCAGCGCCGAGCCGCTGGCTGAGGGCCGTTCTCAGGTAAAGATCGTGATTCCCGATGAGTACCCGATGGTCAGCTTGCTTGGCTCGGGGGACGAGCTCTTGCACGTGATCGAGCGTGCCTTCGGTGCTGACATCCACGTCCGGGGCAACGAGATCACGGTGACCGGCCAGCCGCCGGAGAACACCCTGATCACCGCGCTCTTCGAGGAGCTCATCGCGCTGCTCGTGAGCGGCACGGAGCTGTCCGCCGACACGATCGAGCGCAGCCTCGTCATGCTGCGCAGGAAGTCAGGCATCCGGCCGGCCGACGTGCTCACGGTTGGCATCCTGTCCGCCCGCGGCCGGACCATCCGGCCGAAGACCCTCAACCAGAAGCGTTACGTCGATGCCATCGACCAGCACACGATCGTGTTCGCGATCGGGCCGGCCGGTACCGGGAAGACCTACCTGGCCATGGCGAAGGCAGTGAAAGCGCTACAGAGCAAGGAAGTCAACCGGATCATCCTGACCAGGCCCGCCGTGGAGGCGGGGGAGCGGCTCGGCTTCCTGCCCGGCACCCTGTTCGAGAAGATCGATCCCTACCTGCGTCCGCTGTACGACGCACTGCACGACATGCTCGACCCCGAGTCAATCCCGCGGCTGACGTCGGCAGGCGCGATCGAGATCGCGCCGCTGGCCTACATGCGCGGCCGGACCCTGAACGACTCGTTCATCATCCTGGACGAGGCGCAGAACACCTCAGCTGAGCAGATGAAGATGTTTCTGACCCGTCTTGGCTTCGGATCGCGGGTCGTGGTGACCGGCGACGTCACCCAGGTCGATCTGCCGCACGGCCAGCAGAGCGGGCTGCACCAGGTCCAGGACATCCTCGATGGCGTTAACGACATCCACTTCGCCCGGCTGACCAGTCACGACGTGGTCAGGCACAGGCTGGTCGGCGACATTGTCGATGCCTATGAGAGGTATGACGCCCGGCAGGAGACGCGCGGCGGGTCACGTGGCTCAGGAAGGGCTGGTCGCTGACCGGTGAGCGTGGACATCGCCAACGAGTCCGGGACGAGCGTGGATGAGATCGCCCTCGCGGGCATCGCCCGTCATGTCCTCGGCGAGCTGCACATACACCCGCTGGCCGAGCTCTCCGTGCTGCTGGTCGACGAGAAGGTGATGGCCGACTTGCACGAGCGCTGGATGGGCGAACCCGGGCCAGCGGATGTCCTGGCGTTTCCCATGGACGAGCTACGCCCCCCTGGGCCGCCGCACCTCAGCGGGGCACGCGGCGACAGGACAGGCCAGGAAGGGCAGGACCCCAGTCCAGCGCTGCTCGGCGACGTCGTGCTCTGCCCGCAGGTGGCGGCGGAGCAGGCGCGCGAGGCGCGGCATACCGTCGGGGACGAGCTTGAGCTGCTCTGCACGCATGGACTGCTGCATCTGCTTGGCTATGACCACGGCGACGCCGAAGAGCATGCCGCCATGTTCGGCCTGCAGGAGCAACTGCTGGCTTCCTGGCGCGCGACGAAGGAACTCCGGATCGACGCGGAAGGGCAGAAAGGGCCTGGTTGAGGCCGCCCATGGGATGGCTTATCGCCGCCGCGATAGCGGCAACGTTCCTGGCCGGCCTCTGCGTGACCGGCGAGGTGGCCTTGGCACGCGCGGCCAGGATAGGAGCGCAGGAGCTAGCCAAGAGCGGCCGGCGCGGTCCGGCGCAGGTCGAGGCCGTGCTCGCCGAGGGCCCGCGCTACCTGAACATGCTGATGCTGCTGCGGATGATCGCGGAGACCGCCGCTACCGTCCTGCTGACCGTGGCCTTCGTGCACTGGCTGGGTACCGGCTGGCGCGCGTTCCTGCTCGCCGCGGCCGTCATGATCGTGGTCGGCTACGTCGTGATCGGGGTCGGCCCCCGTGCCCTCGGCCGCAGGCACACCGAGCGGGTGGCACTGGCCGCGGCCGCGGTGCTGCACCCGCTGTCGCGGCTGCTCGGCCCGCTGTCCTGGCTGGCGATCGCGATAGCCAACGTCATTACGCCGGGTAGCCGGGCCCGCGACAGCCAGCTCGGATCCGAGGCCGAGTTGCGGGGCCTGGTGGATCTCCTCGAGCGGCGCAGGGTTATCCAGCCGGGCGAGCGCAAGATGATCCATTCGGTCTTCGAGCTTGGCGACACTCATGTCCGCGAAGTCATGGTCCCGCGCACCGACATGGTCTTCATTGAGCGGGGCAAGACGCTGCGCCAGGCACTGTCGCTGGCCCTGCGCAGCGGCTTCTCCCGGATACCGGTGGTGGGCGAGAACGAAGACGACGTGATCGGCGTCGCTTATCTCAAGGACATCGTGGCCCGCGGCCACGAGTACCACGACGGCGAGTCGGTCGAGAAGGTGGAGTCGATCATGCGCCCGGCCACCTACGTGCCAGACAGCAAGCCCATCGACGAGCTGCTCAGGGAGATGCAAGCACGGCAGTCCCATGTCGCGATCGTCATCGACGAGTACGGCGGCACGGCGGGGCTGGCGACCATTGAGGACATCCTCGAGGAGATCGTCGGCGAGATCGCGGACGAGTATGACCAGGAGCAGCCGACGGTGGAATGGCTGACTCCCGGTACCGCGCGGGTCACTTCACGCCTCTCCGTTGACGAACTGGCCGGGCTGTTCGGCGTCACCATCGAGGCCGAGGACGTGGAGACGGTCGGCGGGCTGCTAGCCCAGGCGCTAGGCCGGGTCCCGATCGCGGGATCGGTCGCCACCGTAGCCGGGCTCCGGCTGACCGCCGAAAACCTGGAAGGCCGGCGGAACCGGATCGGCACGGTCCTGGTAGAGCGCCTCGGCCCTGCCCCGGCCCGATCCGAGCGGCCGGAGCGATCAGAGCGGCCCGATCGAGCCGAAAATGCCGATTTTGCCGAACGGGCAGGCGTGGACGAAGCGGCAGAGCGAATCAACGGGGCCGAAGGGGCCAACGAGTCCCAGGACGCTCACCAGACCGGAGGGACTTCCAGCAGCCCGGCCTAACCCGCTGCGGACTCGACGCCTGGCCCGCTGTGGACTGCTGGCCTGGCCCGCTGCGGACTGCTGGCCTGGCCCGCTGTGGACTCGGTGCCGGTGTCGAGGTGATCGAAGTGGCGTAGCCTCCCACCGGTGGTGGGTGCTGCCACATCGACGACATTGGCTCGGCACCGGGGGCTGGCCCGCTGTGGACTCGGTGCCGGTGTCGAGGTGATCGAAGTGGCGTAGCCTCCCACCGGTGGTGGGTGCTGCCACATCGACGACATTGGCTCGGCACCCGGGCTGGCCGCTGCGGACTCAAAGCCTTCGGCCGGCTGCGCCTCTGGCGGGCGGGCTCTAGACTCGCTGCCGTGAGCGAGGCAACAGCCCTTGACCCGGAAGATCTCAAGATCATCACCCTGGCCAGGTCGGCCCGTGCCAGGGTGACCGCGGCGGAGGGGGCGGCGGTCCGTGATGAGACGGGCCGGACCTATGCGGCCGCTGCCGTGGCGCTGCCCTCACTTCAGCTCTCCGCGCTGCGCCTGGCGGTCGCCATGGCCGTGTCCAGCGGTGCGACCAGCCTGGAGGCCGCCGCAGTGGTCAGCGAGGCGGACCAGCCCGATCCCGCTGATATGGCGATGCTCCGTGATCTTGGCCAGGGGATCACGGTGTTCCACGTCGCGCCCGACGGCGCCCTGCGCGCCACCTTTCCCATCTGACCGCCAGGCCGCTACCTCCCCGTGTCCGCGTGCTTTCCCGGTGTCCGCCTGCTTCTCTCGCGCCCGCCTGCTTCTCTCGCGTCCGCCTGCTTCTCTCGCGTCCGCCTGCTTCTCTCGCGTCCGCCTGCTTCTCACGCGTCCGCCTGCTTCTCCCGCGCCGCGTGCTTTCCTGGTGTCCGCCTGCCCTCCGCGCGTCTGCGCGGGTAAATCGTGTCGCGTGTGGCGCCGGCGGGCGTCGAGAATAGGGCCGTGGCTGAACTGCAGACTGCCCATACCGCCGACCTGGATGCCGAAGTCCTCAACGCTGGGCGGGCGCTTCTCTACGACGTTTTCGATGACATGACCGACCATGACTGGGAGCACTCGCTCGGCGGGATTCACGCCCTGGTGTGGGAGGGCGGCGAGCTGATCGGACATGCGTCGGTGATACAGCGGCGGCTGATGCACGGCGGGCGCGCACTGCGGGCCGGCTATGTAGAGGGGGTCGGGGTGCGCGCGGACCAGCGCGGACGCGGGCACGGTACGGCCATGATGGACGCGCTGGAGCGGGTCACCCGCCGCGCTTACGACCTGGGTGCGCTCGGCTCAACGCAGGAGGCTGCGGCCTTCTATGCGGCGCGTGGCTGGCAGCCGTGGCGCGGGCAGTGCTCGGCGCTCACGCCCGACGGCGTCATGCGCACGAAAGAAGAAGAGGGCTGGATCTACGTCCTTCCGCTGTCGGTTCCGCTGGATCTATCAGGTGAGCTGACCTGCGACTGGCGCGATGGTGATGTCTGGTAGCCTCGCCCAGCCCGTGAAACGCGGGACAATCACGAGGGTGAGCTCACTTCAGATGCCAGCACAGACAAGCTTCAGGTCGGGGTTTGCCTGCTTCGCGGGCAGGCCTAACGTCGGTAAGTCGACTCTGATGAACGCGCTGGTCGGCGCCAAGGTGGCCATCACGAGCAGCCGCCCGCAGACGACCAGGCGGGTGATCAGGGGAATCCTGCATCGCCCTGACGCTCAGCTCGTCATCGTAGACACGCCCGGGCTGCACCGGCCGCGGACGCTGCTCGGCGAGCGTCTTGACAGCCTGGCAAGGTCGGCGCTCACCGAAGTCGATGTGATCGGCTTCTGCATCCCCGCGGCGCAGCCGGTCGGGCCGGGCGACAAGTACCTGGCCCGTGAGCTGGCCGGCCTGCGCGACACGCCGGTCGTGGCCATCATCACCATGACCGACCAGGCGTCCAGGGAACAGGTAGCCGCGCAGCTGACCGCTGTCGCGGGACTGGGGGACTGGGCAGACATCGTGCCGGTATCCGCACAGTCCCGATTCCAGCTTGATGTGCTGGCGGACGTCCTGGTCGCCAGGCTGCCCGAGGGCCGGCCGCTGTACCTGGATGGCGAGCTCACCGACGAGCCCGAAATGGTGATGGTCGCCGAGCTCATCCGCGAGGCTGCGCTTGAGGGCGTCCGGGATGAGCTGCCGCACTCCATCGCAGTCGTGGTGGAGGAGATGGGACCCCGGCCCGGCCGCGAGGATCTCACCGACATTCACGCGCTGATGTACCTGGAGCGGCCCAGCCAGAAGGCGATCGTCATCGGCGCGAAGGGGGCACGGCTCAAGGAGGTCGGCACCACCGCACGGCACCGGATCGAGGCGCTGCTCGGTACCAGGGTCTATCTCGACCTGCACATAAAGATCGCTAAAGACTGGCAGCGAGACCCCAAGCAGCTGCGCCGCCTGGGCTTCTACGACTGAGCACCTTGATCGCGAAGACTCTGTGCTGTGCTCGCGTACTAAGTCTTCGTGATCACGCAGGTGGCGGTGGGGCTACGGGCGCGCAGGCCACTTGTGCCACGTCGAGCTGCCAGCCCGGCCACTTGTCGAGCACCCGGAAGCCAAGCTCGGCGTTGATGGCGATCATGTGGCTGTTGGCGTCGGCGTTCCCGGTGACTATGCGTTCCAGTCCCGGTTCGGCGCCGGCCAGCAGGTCCATCATGGCGACCTTGACGAGCAGCCCGAGCCGGTGTCCGCGGTGCGTGCGGATCACCGCCGTCAGTTGCTGGAACCCCCAGTCCGGTATCAACTGGTCCACGCCGAGACGGGTAAATCCGGCCAGCTCTCCCGTATCGTCATGCCGGGCGACCACTGTGTAGAAGCGCAGCCCCTGCGCGGCAGACAGCTTCTCGCTGTCTCTGACCCGGTCGGCATCCGCGATCTCCGGTTCCTCCCCGGGATCGTGCGGCGCGTCGGCGAGCGCATTGACCACTACCGCCACCTGGTCTATGTACTCCTCTGGGGACGGGCCCTGCCACGACACCAGCGAGTATCCCTTGGCTGCGGACTCGGCCTGGTGGCGCAGGGCGCCCAGGTGTGCGGCGGGGATGTCGGCCAGGTCAAGCACGCGCCTGACCTCGGTGACGCCGGGGCGCGCACCGACCGCGGCGGCGAAGGCGGAGCCGGGTGCGCCCTCCCGCGTCATGCCGGACAGCAGGGTGCGGCCCAGGTCGGCCGCGCGGCCCGCCGCGTGCCGCAGCAACGCCGTGCCGAGGCCGGTCCGCCGCCTGGCAGGCGCGACGAAAATGACGAGACGTGCCAGATGCGTGTTCTCTCTGGCAGGCACCTCGAGCAGGTATGCGCCCGCCCAGGTCCCGTCCTCGTCGCCAGGGACCAGCCAGGTCTCGCGGGGGTTGGAGTCCCAGCCTGTGCTGAACCAGCAGGAAAACCCCGGTAGCGACATCGGCGGGCCGTCGGGGTCGTCGATCGGGTGGCCCGCCGCGTACAGGTCGTAGCAGGCCCGGATCTTCTCGGTGTCTGCTGTGGGATCAAAACGCTCAATGCGCATCCGTAAAGCAAAGCCCGGCCTGGCCAGCCGCGCCACTGGTTTTCGGCCTGCGGCGGCCTGCGGCGGCCTGCGGCGTGCTCCGGCCCTGGCCCCGGCGTGCTCCGGCCCTGGCCCGCGGTGTCCCCCGGCCCTGGCCCCGGCGTGCTCCGGCCCTGGCCCGGCGTCCCCGGTCCCGGCGCGCGGTGTCCCCCGGCTTCGGCGTGCCCGCGACCCCCGGCCTGCCTGCGTTTTACGGCTAAAACGCCCGGCCTGCTCCCGAAGTGCGGGAGGATAGGCGCCATCATCGGGGGCGTGGCTGGCAGGCTGGGTCGCCGGTCTGGCAGGTCAAAGGGCCGATCGAATCGGCGGTTACGGGAGGGAGCGGCGTTGCTTCTCATTTGGGGATTGCGCGTCTTCTACCGGACGATCGGACAGGGCGTCTTTCACTGCAAGCGCTGCGGCGGCGACCGGCAGTACAGGCTGCGCAGCGGCCGGCGGTTCTTCACCTTGTTCTTCATTCCCATCATCCCGCTGAACAAGGTGGGCGAGCACGTACAGTGCCTCACTTGCAAGACGCGCTACCACACCAACGCCCTGGCGCTGCCCACCGCCGAGCAGATGCAGGCGGCGCTTCCGGCTGGTATGCGTGCCGCCGCCTCGGCCATGCTGCGCTCGGGTGATCAGGGCAGCCTGCAGGCCCGGCGCAAGGCCATCGAGGCAATCACCGGCGCGGGTGCGCAGGGCTACAACGAGGCTGCGCTTGACAGCGACCTGGCACAATCGCCGGAGTACGTCGCGCCAGCGCTTAACCAGGTGGGCGAGCAGCTGGCGGCCCAGGCCAAGGAATGGTTCCTGGCCGAGGTGGTCCGCATCGGCATGTCGGACGGCCCGCTGAGCGACGCCGAGCGGCAAGCCGCGCAGGCTGTGGCTGCTGATCTCGGCATGACGCAGGCTCAGGCCTACGGGGTTATCTCGATGACCGAGCGGGCCGCGGCCAGCGACTGAACTTCGGTGTCAGGCGCGCGCCGGGCCGCGGCAAGCCGGGCGTTGCCGTGGAGCGGGGAGACCCGCCGGAGCGTCCCCATGTGCGGACAGCCATAACGGGGCACCGTTCGGCCTGATAATCTGTTTATCAATGTTGCACGCGCTGCTCCTCCTTAGCGGCCGCGGCGGGGGCCGATAAAGGCCGGCTCCCTCGCCGCGGTGATCTGGCGTGTTCGCTGGCCCTTTCTGCGGCCGTCTTGAGGCCGCCACCCGATGAGGGAGCAGCACCGATGCATATCAAACAGCAACCCAGTGGCATGCCCTGCCACCGCTATGCGCCGTTCAAGCCTGTTGACCTGCCCGGCAGGACCTGGCCAGGCAAGTCCGTCACGGCCGCGCCGCGATGGCTGTCCACCGACCTGCGTGACGGCAACCAGGCGCTCATCGACCCGATGAGCCCGGGGCGGAAGCGCCAGATGTTCGATCTGCTCGTGCGCATGGGCTACAAGGAAATCGAGGTTGGCTTCCCGTCGGCAAGCCAGGCCGACTTCGATTTCGTCCGTGAGCTGATCGAGGGTGACCGCATCCCCGATGACGTGCAGATCTCCGTTCTCACCCAGGCACGGGACGAGCTGATCGAGCGGACGGTGCAGTCACTGGCCGGGGCGCGGCGGGCGACGGTGCACCTGTACAACGCGACCGCGCCGCTGTTCCGGCGGGTGGTGTTCGGGATTGATCGCGATCAGTGCAAGGCGCTCGCAGTCGACGGCACGCGGTCGGTGATGAAGCACGCCGAGGCGTACCTGGCCGGCTGCGATTTCGGTTACGAGTACTCGCCAGAGATCTTCGTGGACACCGAGCTCGACTTCGCGGCCGATGTCTGCGAGGCGGTGATGGACGTCTGGCAACCCGGGCCAGACAGGGAGATCATCCTCAACCTGCCGTGCACCGTGGAGCGGTCGACTCCGAACGTGTACGCCGACCAGATCGAGTGGATGAGCGGCCGGCTGCCGCGGCGCGAGCACGTGTGCCTGTCGGTACACACGCACAACGACAGGGGTACCGCGGTCGCCGACGCCGAGCTTGCGGTGCTGGCCGGCGCGGACCGGATCGAGGGCTGCCTGTTCGGCAACGGGGAGCGGACCGGCAACGTGTGCCTGGTGACGCTGGGCATGAACCTGTTCAGTCAGGGCATCGACCCGATGATCGATTTCTCGGACATCGACGAGATCAGGCGCACGGTCGAGTACTGCAACCAGCTGCCGGTGCACCCGCGCCATCCGTACGCGGGCGAGCTGGTCTACACGGCGTTCTCCGGATCGCACCAGGACGCGATCAAGAAGGGCTTCGAGGCGTTCGAGGCCGAAGCCGCCGCGGCGGGCGCAGACGCGGCGCAGCGGCCCTGGGCGGTGCCCTACCTGGCGATCGACCCGCAGGACGTGGGCCGCACGTACGAGGCCGTGATCCGGGTGAACTCCCAGTCCGGCAAGGGCGGCGTCGCCTACATCATGAAGGCCGAGCACCAGCTGGACCTGCCCCGCCGGATGCAGATCGAGTTTTCCCGGCTGATCCAGGCCAGGACCGACGCCGCCGGCGGAGAGGTGACGCCGGCCCAGATATGGGAGACATTCCACGCCACCTACCTCGCCCAGGGCCCGCTCGCGCTACTCGATCACTACACCTCGGCCGCGATGGAAGCCAAGGACGCGCTCACGGTCGAGGTCAGTGCCGACGGCGAGGCGAGGCAGCTCGAGGGCGTGGGTAACGGGCCGATATCCGCGTTCTGCGATGCGCTCGGCTCGATCGGGATCGATGTCCGCGTGCTCGACTACGCCGAGCACGCGCTGTCCGCCGGCAGCGACGCCCAGGCGGCGGCGTATGTGGAATGCTCGGTGGACGGGCGCACGCTGTGGGGAGCCGGGGTCGACGGCAATACGGTGACCGCCTCGATGCGCGCCGTGCTTTCCGCGGTGAACCAGGCCCGGCGGGGCTGATCCGCCGGAACAGAGCTGCCGGAGCCGATCCGGGCAGTGCGGCGATTCGCGACATGTCTCGAATCGCCGCCGCACCTGCGCCGGTAGGCTGGCCGTGGAATCTGGCAGGCGGGTCGCCGGCGAACTGCCCTAGGCGGTTGGCTGAGCGCCGGCCTGCCGCAGCGCGGCGGTTGCCACAAAGCGGGAGAATGAGCAGGTGAGCCTGTACCGCGACGAGGGCATCGTGCTGCGCACCCAGAAGCTGGGTGAGGCGGACAGGATCATCACCCTGCTGGCCAAGCGGACCGGCCGCGTCCGCGCGGTGGGCAAGGGCGTGCGGCGGACGAAGTCACGGTTCGGCGCGCGGCTCGAGCCGTTTACCCACGTCGATCTCCAGCTCTACACCGGGCGCTCGCTCGATGTGATCACGCAGGCGGAGACCCTGCGCCCGTATGGTGAGCGGCTGACTGGCGACTACCCGCGCTATACGGCCGGGGTTGCCATGCTGGAGACCGCCGAGCGGTTCACGCCGGAAGAGAAGGAGCCTGCCCTACGGCAGTTCTTGCTGCTCGTCGGCGGCCTGCGCACGCTCGGGGCGAAGGTTCATGACCCCCGGCTGGTGCTCGATGCCTACCTGCTGCGCTCGCTCGCCGTGGCCGGATATGCGCCGTCCCTGGAGGAGTGCGCCCTGTGCGGTGCCCGGCAGGACGGGTCCGCCAGCGAGCGTTCGCGCGCATTCGCCGTGGCTGCCGGGGGAGTGACCTGCCAGTCTTGTCGGCCGCCAGGCGCCTCGACGCCGGCCGTGCAGACAGTGGCCCTGATGACCGCGCTGCTGCGCGGCGACTGGCCGGACGCGGACGTCAGCGAGGGCAGGCACCGGGTAGAGTGCAGCGGCCTGGTAGCCGCGTACCTGCAGTGGCACCTGGAGCATTCGATCCGGTCGCTGCGTCATGTGGAGCATGTGTGATGCATCGTCGTACGAGCCGCGCCTGGCCATGCCGGTAAACCCGTCTGGCCGCCGCGATGTCAGGCCGCCTGACCCGCATCCCGCCGGCGCCCGCCCGCCGGCCATCCCGGCCGAGTTCGTGCCTACCCACGTGGCGCTCGTCATGGACGGAAACGGCCGCTGGGCCAAGCAGCGCGGTCTGCCGCGTACCGAAGGTCACAAACGCGGTGAGGCGGCGCTCTTCGACGTGATCATGGGCGCGATCGAGCTCGGCATCCCGTACCTGTCGGCGTACGCGTTCTCCACCGAGAACTGGCGCCGCTCGCCCGACGAGGTGCGTTTCCTCATGGGCTTCAACCGCGACGTCATCCACCGGCGGCGCGATGAATTCCATGAGATGGGAGTCCGGGTCCGGTGGGCAGGACGGCGACGCAGGCTCTGGCGCAGCGTCATCGCAGAGCTTGAATATGCCGAACGGCTGACGGCTGACAACTCCGTGCTGACCCTGCAGTTCTGCGTGAATTACGGCGGCCGGGCGGAGATCGCGGACGCCGCGGCGGCAATGGCGGTGGACGTGGCCGCCGGACGGCTGCGTCCTGACAAGATCAACGAGAAGATGTTCGGACGTTATCTGGACGAGCCGGGAATTCCGGACGTCGACCTGTTCATTCGGTCATCCGGGGAGCAGCGGACATCGAATTTCCTGCTGTGGCAGTCCGCATATGCCGAGTTCGTGTTTCTTGACACGCTCTTCCCTGACTTTGACCGGCGTGACCTGTGGCGTGCGTGCGAGATCTTCGCGAGCAGGGACCGGCGATACGGCGGCGCTGAGCCCAACCCGGTATCGGAGTAGCCCTCCGGACTGTGCGGCGGCAGTCAAGGGCAAGAGCCTGGCCGTGGCCTGCGGCTAAGGATTTTCCTGGTGTTAGCTGCGCGTTAGCTGAGCGTTCGCTCACCGCGATGCCCCGCCAAAACCGCGCATACCCGTGAAAAGGATCCAGCTGGCTGTGGCTATTGGCACACGATTCTGCGTGTGATGCGTGACATGGCAGAACGCGGGTACACGAGAACCGGGTGTTCTGCCATTTCAGGGGGGCTTATGTTTCGCACGGCCGTGGTCTGCATGATTCTCGCAGCCACGTTTGGAATTCTCGGAGCCGCGAACGGGAGCAGGGCGGCGGCGTCGCCTGTTGCCCGAGCAGGAGCGCAGATCCTGGCGGGCAGAGAAACCACCGAACGTGCGGCACAAGGGGCAAAAACGGGGCTGGCCGTCAAGGCCGCGTCCGGGCAAGCGCGGGCCGCTGCCAAGGCCGCGTCCGGGCAAGCGCGGGCAAGTACCGAGGCCGCGTCTGGGCAAGCGCGGGCCGCTACCAAGGCTGTCCAGTTCGACGGCTACTCGTTCGACGTTCCGGTCGGCTGGCCGGTATATCAGCTCGACCGTGATCCCACCCAGTGCGTCCGCTATGACACAAGCGCGGTCTACCTGGGCACGCCGGGGAAGAACCAGCAATGTCCTGCCCACCTTGTCGGCCAGGCGGACACGGTGAGCATCGCTGCGCGGGGGGGAACCAGCCAGCCGGGCAGCCCGGCGATAGAACTCCAGAGCGCCGAGGTCGGCGACGGGCAGGCTGCCGCTTCGGCCCAGCCGCATTCCGGGGTGTCGGTCACCGCGACATATGGCTCGGATCCGGCCGTGGTGCAGCAGGTCCTGAGCAGCGTGCGGAACGCCAGGACCGGCGCGTCCGTGGCGATACACCAGTCAGCGCTGGTATCACCTCCGGCGGCGTCGCCAGCGGCGCGGATGTCGCCGTCAGCGGGACGAGCCTCCTCGCCAGCGGCGTCGCGATCCTCGTCAGCGGCGAGAGCGTCGTCGTCAACGTCACCCTCGTCGTCAACGTCGCCGTCGCCGTCAAGATCGCCCTCGTCGTCAACGTCGCCGTCGCCGTCAAGGTCGCCCTCGTCGGCAACGGTGCGAGCGTCGTCGTCAGCGCCGACTTCCTCGTCAGCGGCGCGGGTGTCATCTCCGCCGGTGGCACCCTCTGTGGCGGCGCAGTCCGCGACCGTGCTGCCCAAGCCGACGCCATTGACTGTCCCGCCGCAGGCACCGTCCAAGGTCTCGTCCAAGGCACCATCTCCGGCCCCGTCCAAGACGCCGGCCCCGTCCAAGACGCCGGCCCCGTCCAAGACGCCGTCCCCGTCCAAGACGCCGTCCCCGTCCAAGACGCCGACTGGCACCCCTAGCCCTCAACCGACGCCCACGGCGAGTTTGATCGCGCGGAAGGCCGCACCGCTGCTGGGTTTTGACACCTGCACGGCTCCGTCGCTCCAGGCCATGCGTGCCTGGCGCAAAACCTACTCGGCTGCCGCTATCTATATCGGCGGCGCGGAGATGGCCTGCGACTACGGCAACCTGTCGGCGTCATGGGTAACGGCGGTCCGGAAAATGGGCTGGTCCCTGATCCCGATATACGTCGGGCTGCAGGCTCCCTGCAACAGCTTCGGCCAGGAGATCGAGCCGAGCCACGCGGCGCCCGAAGGGACGGCCGCGGCGACCGGCGCCATGCTTGACGCGCAGTCGTTCGGCCTGGGCAAGGATGGGCCTATTTACTTCGACATGGAGGCCTACAACAGCGGGAGCCAACTCTGCCGCAACAGCGTGCTGTCCTTTCTCAACGCGTGGACAAGGGAACTCCATGCCCGTGACTACGTCTCGGGTGTGTATTCGAGTGCCGCATCGGGAGCAGAGAATCTCGGCACCGCGACCTCGGTGTACGGCCGCCCGCTGGCCAAGCCCAATTCCATGTGGTTCGCGCTATGGGACAACCAGCCCAACCTGGTCGGGACGCCGTACCTGCTGAATTCGTGGTGGAGTCCCGATCGGCGTATCAAGCAGTACCAGGGGTCGCACTGGGTGAAGGTCAACGGGGTCAAACTGGACATCGACTCGGATTGGGTCGAAGGCGCCGTTTACTGACTTTGCCCGCGCTATGACCAAAAGCGCGGGCAGTTCGCCCCGGTTTGCTCGCCGTAGCGCGGGCAAAGTCGGAACGATCAAGAGAAATCTCGGGCCCGGGGCGGGATAAGCCGGACCTGCACCGGGACGGTGCATGCGAGAAAAGCGTGCGACCGCGGTCAGCGTACGCAGGTAGGCTGTGTCGCCCAGGTGGCGTTCCCCGCCTGCCAAGGCCCGGCCGGTCGGCTAATAAGGCTCCCGGGCCGTCGGTAAGCTAAAGGGAATCGCGCGCCAGGACGGGGTTGCCCGCGCACGCAGCCCTCCGACCGCCAGCCGGATGGAGACCTTCATGGCCCGACGCACCGACCGCATGGACACGCTAGTCAGCCTCAGCAAGCGACGGGGGTTCGTCTACCCGTCCAGCGAGATCTACGGCGGGCTGCGCGCGTCCTGGGACTACGGTCCGCTCGGCGTCGAGATGAAGAACAACATCAAGCGGCAGTGGTGGCGGTCGATGGTGACCGAGCGCGACGACATCGTTGGCCTCGACTCCTCCGTGATCCTGGCTCGTGAGGTGTGGGAAGCCAGCGGGCACATCACCGAGTTCGTGGACCCGCTGACCGAGTGCCAGTCCTGTCACAAGCGGTTCCGCGCCGATCACCTGGAAGAGGCCTACACCGAGAAGCACGGGCATGCCCCGGCCGGCGGCCTCGCCGACATCGCCTGCCCGAGTTGCGGCACCCGGGGCGCCCTCAGCGAGCCACGGATGTTCAACGGCCTGCTGCGCACCTACCTGGGCGCCGTCGAGGACGAGTCCGGGCTCGCCTACCTGCGGCCGGAGACCGCGCAGGGCATCTTCATCAACTACCGCAACGTGCTGCAGACCTCGCGCAAGAAGGTCCCGTTCGGCATCGGCCAGATAGGAAAGTCGTTCCGCAACGAGATCACGCCGGGCAACTTCATCTTCCGTACCCGCGAGTTCGAGCAGATGGAGATGGAGTTCTTCGTCAAGCCGGGCACCGACGAGGAATGGCACGACAACTGGATCGAGACCAGGCTCGGCTGGCATGTCGATCTCGGCGTGCGCAAGGAGAATCTGCGGCTGTACGAGCATCCGGCGGACAAGCGATCGCATTACTCCAAGCGGACGGTGGACATCGAGTACCGCTTCGAGTTCACCGGCACCGAATGGGGCGAGCTCGAGGGGATCGCCAACCGGACGGACTTCGACCTGAGCACGCATGCCAAGGCGTCCGGCGTAGACATGTCCTATCTCGACCCGGAGTCTGGCGAGCGCTATGTGCCCTATGTCGTCGAGCCTGCCCTCGGCGTGGACAGGTGCATGCTCGTGTTCATGCTCGACGCCTACACCGAAGACGAGGCTCCCGACGCCAAGGGAACCATGGAGAAGCGGACCGTGATGCGGCTCGACCCCCGGATCGCGCCGGTCAAGGTGGCGGTGCTGCCGCTATCGCGCAACCCGGATCTCTCGCCCAAGGCCCGCGATCTCGCGGCCGCCCTGCGCAAGCGGTGGAACACCGACTTCGACGATGCGAGCGCGATCGGCCGCAGGTACCGCCGCCAGGACGAGATCGGCACGCCGTACTGCGTCACCGTCGATTTCGACACGCTCAACGATCAGGCGGTGACCGTCAGGGAGCGGGACTCCATGCAGCAGGAGCGGGTTAGCATCGCCAACCTAGAGTCATATTTGGCCGAACGGCTGGCGGGCTGCTGACCACAGGTCCGTTACTCCTGGACGGTCGTCGCCCATCCCGTCCGAGACTTCCAGGCATCCAGAAGTCGCGGGGAGCGGCCAGGGCCGCGCCCCGCAACTGCCCCGCGGCGCTGGCGCAGCACCGATCGGCAGCCGTTGAGCACGGCCGACCGGACATACTGAAGCGCCCTGCTCCGGTCGGACACGTCGCCCCACCGCCGGTACAGGCCGCAGAACGCATCCTGCACGACGTCCTCCGCCGCGGCGCCGTCGCCGAGCATGACGTGAGCGAGCCTGACCAGGCCGAGCGCATGTGCCTGGTACAGCGCGGTGACCACGCCGCTCCGGCCGGCCGCGGCCTGATCGCTTCCTGACACCCTGGCTGGGTCCGCGCAGCCGGGCCAGGCGTCAGCCCCGGCTGCTGCCCGGGCCGGTCTTAGCCGTCCGGCACGCACAATGTCGGTGTCCATGTAACAGAGACGCCAGCATGCCGGATCCGCAGCCTGCTACGGCCACCTTTTTCGCGAGCAGGCGGCTGGCGCTGTGGGAGCGGGGCGCGGCCAGAGGCATGCGGCCAGGATGGTTGATGGCATCGGAAAATGTAAATCTGAAGGGGCCGGGGCGCCCCCGCGCCCCGGCCCCTGGCTGTTGCCCCGGACAGGCTCAGATTTTCTCGACGGTGCTGCGTACCGACCACGCGGCCAGCACGATGAAGCCGGCCAGCCAGGCCAGGATGATCGCCACCCTGCCCATCGGGATGGTTCCCTGGCTGATCACGTCAGTGCCGATCCTGGTGATCTGGTAGGTCGGCAGCACCTGACCGATCTTCTGCATCGTGCCGCCGAGGGCGAACCACAGGCCGCCGAGCACCGACATCCCGAGGTACACGAACATGGTGATCGGCTGCACCGTGTCCGGCATGAACCGGTAGCCGATGGCGACCGCGAGCGAGGCGAAGGTCATCGAGCCCAGCCAGATCGCGAGAGCGATGGCAATCCACTTCCACGGCGCCAGGTGCACGTCGCCGTAGAACCGGCCGAGGGCGAGCACGACGACGATGGAGGGTACCGAGGTGACCATGGATGCGATGATCTTGGCGGTCACGTAGCCGCTGGCCGGCAGTGCCGTGATCCGCAACTGCCGGATCCAGCCGTCCTTGCGCTCCTGCGAGATGCGCTGTGCGTTGCCGGTCAGCGCGCCGCTGAATGCGCCGATCGAGGCCATCGCGACCATGTAATAGGCCGCGAACTGGACGTGGTATGCAGTCGATCCGCTACCCTGCCGCGAGATCATCAGGTACAGCACGACCGGCAGTCCGATCGTGAACAGCAGGTAGCGCTTGTTGCGAAGCACCCGCAGCACTTCCAGGCGGGCCAGCGTCAGTGTCCCGGTCATCGAACTGTCTCCTTTTCGCGCTCGTCCACGGCGGCCTTCTTGTCGTCTTCTGCCGTGATGGCCAGGAACGCCTGCTCCAGGCCCAGGCTGGATACCTCGATCTCGTGCGGCCGGTAGCCGGCGTCAAGCAGCGCGTACAGCGTGCGGTCGGAATCAGACGACTGGAGGTGGATCAGGTCACGCCTGATCTCGAGGTTCACCAGCGCTGGCAAGCCGAGCAGGAATGCCTCGTCCACGGCATCCAGGCGGAACGAGATGCGCTTGGCGCCGGCCCGCTGCTTGATCTCGGCAGGGGTGCCGTCGGCGAGCAGCCGGCCCTTGTTGATTACCAGGACCCGGTCGGCGGCCTGGTCGGCTTCTTCCAGGTAGTGCGTGGCGAACAGCAGCGTGCGTCCCTCGGCGACCTCGGCGTGCATGTTGGCCCAGAACATCTGCCGGCTCTCCACGTCCATTGCCGCGGTCGGCTCGTCCAGCACGATCAGGTCGCTGTCGCCCACGATCGCCAGGGCGAACCGGACGCGCTGTGTCTGGCCGCCGGACAGCTTGTCCACCCGGCGATCAGCGATGTCGGCGATGCCGGCCCGCTTGAGCGTCTCATCGACCGGCAGCGGCCGCGGGTGCACCTTGGCCGCCAGTCCGACCAGTTCCCGCACGGTCACCGTAGTCATGAGGCCGCCTGACTGGAGCATCGCGCCGATCCGGCCGGACTTGACGCCCGCGTACGGATCAGCGTCGAACACCCGGATCCGGCCGGATGTCGGCTTGCGCAGCGCGAGCAGCATGTCGAGCGAGGTCGACTTGCCTGCGCCGTTCGGTCCGAGGAAGGCCACGGTCTCGCCCTGGCGCAGGTCCAGGGACAGGCCATCGACGGCCCTTACGTGTCCGTAGACCTTGCTGACCTGCTCAAAGGACACCACCGGTGCCCCGGAGCGCCCCGTTCCCCGTTGAGTCATAACGGTTCCCTTTCGCATAGTTCCGGCCCTGACGGGCCGGTGTACAAATATCACCATGCGTGCGGGACTCCGCGGCAGTGTCGTACCTCCATGGGCCGCCATGACATCTGTCACGGACTCTTATGTGACCCGCAGCGGCGCGGAGCGATAAGGCTTGCTCGCTACTGGGCCCCCGCGAGCAGGGCCTCGAGAACCTCTTCGACCGTGGCCGTGGCCGTGGCCGCGTCCGCGGACGCGGCGCGGGGCTGGCGGCGGAAGACCTCGGCCGCCGCCTGATGGAAACCAGGCGGCAGGCCGGCCGCCGCCATGCTGTCCGCGATCTCCTCCATCTCGGCCACCCACCGCCATCCCTTCACCGCCGCGGAGCGCGCCGCGCTCCGGGTCCCCTCTGCCAGGGCAGGCTGGGAGAGCGCCCACTCGGCCAGCAGCGCGTCCTGCACCCCCTCGGCGCTGGCCAGGGCCCGCGCGGCGAGCAGCAGGGCGGCAGTGCCCTTGGTCCATGCCGCGTACGCCATCTTGACCGCCGACGCGGCACCGACCCGGCCGTCCACGATCTTGGCGTCCACTATGGTCCCGGTGAAGAGATCCCGGATTTCATCGGCACGCTGGCCAGAAAGGTAAAGGCGAGTGGCACCCGCTGAGGTCGGCGGCAGGCCGATGATCCCGCCGTCCACGTAACTGCCACCGCCCGCCTCGATGATCCCGGCGACCGTGCGGGAAGTGGCCGGCGAGATCGCGTTGGCGTCGACGAACACGCCGCGGAAACCGGCGGCCGCAGTGGCGGCGGGGGTGGCGACGGAGCGGGCCACTTCGACAGCGGCGTGCGGCGGGCAGATCGACAGGATGATGTCGCTTCGGCCGGCCAGCTCCGCGACGGTGCCGGCGTCGGACAGCCCCGCCTCCCGAGCGCGTGATGCCGTGGCTGGTCCGCGGCCGTCCGAGGCCCAGAGAACCGTGTGCCCGAGCCCCGCCAGGCACCCAGCCACTGCGGTGCCCATTTCGCCCGGATGGAGCAACCCGATCACCAGATCGCGCATGCCCGCCGCCTCCTTTGCCCGCCGGTATCCGGGCTCCATACTGCCGTGGCGGATCGCGCCGTGCTAGGCGGGCAGTTAAGCGGTGGGCTACCAGGCGATTTCTCCGGAATTGGCTACCAATGCCGAATAAGGCACCCCCAGGCTGCGAAGCGGGATGAGGCCGCGTCGGGTGAGGACGCCGACCATGCCGTCTCGCGACCCGAATCCGGTAGCGATGATCAGCACGCTGCCGGTGGCGTTGGTCCACAGCACCCGGTCCGCAGATCCCGTGAAGTTCCAGAGCGAGCGCACCGTGTAGGGGCTGTGCGTCGAGTACTGCGTGTCCGTCGGACGGACGTTCGGCACCAGCCCTGACAGCGGGCTGCCAATGATCAGCTTGCCATCCGGGGCCACGATCGCGTTACCGGGATAATGGATCAGGTATCCGGCCGGAAATACGGGAATGCTATCCGCCGCCAAGTTGCTCCCGGGGGCGTTAGTGCTCAGTTCGCTAACAGAAAGATCGAGCGGCACGTGCTGGCCCGGTTTTTCAGTGGACGGACCCTGCCAGTCGAACGCGAGCATCCGGTCGTCGGCTGTCCAGGAGAGGGTATTGATCGAGGGATGACTGTCCGGTTGCAGGCTGGGCGTCTTCCAGGTCTCGCCCCGCCATGTTCGCACCGATCCCGTGGCCAGGGTGATGACCTGGATCGTCAGCTGTCCCGGCGACGCGAGGGCCACGGCGAGCTTCCTGCCGTCCGGTGATAGCGCGGCGCCGGTCACCGGCTGGGACTCCAGCGGAACGGGCAACGCGCTTAGCCGGGGCGCGCTCGGTGCGGAGTCGATGCGCAACATGAAGAATTGCGTGACCGTGGTCCTGCTAGTCATCTGCTGCTGCAAGTCGTCGGCCGCCATGCCCGGCAGGTTGGTCGCCCAGGTCGCGCTGGTGGTGCTGGCCGCGGCGAGTGCGTTGAGCGCAATTGGCTGTGTCCTGACTAGCCCCGGCGACCGCTGCATGTCGCGGAGTTCCGCAGCCGCCCCCTGAGCGGCGAGCACGAACGTGCCGTCGTCGGCGGCAGCGGTCACGAGAGTGAAGCTCGAGAAGGGCCTGGGCGCGGAGACACGTGCCAGCGTGCGGCCGGTTGCCGTGGACTTGACCGCCGCGTCGCCGCCGGCATGCCACGAGGAGGCGACGCTGACGTAGTAGGCCGGGGTACCAGCCGGCCCGGCTGCGGCGCCCGCTTCACCCGGCCGGAGCCACCCATGGGTGGCGGCCAGCGAGACCGCCGTGACGGCAACTACGGCGGCGGCGGCGCCTATCGGTGCTATCCAGTCGGCCCATCCTCGCCGCCCGCTCAGTCGGAGCCGGCCGCCCCGGCAGCGCCGTCGCTGCGGCCCAGCCAGGTGCAGCGGCGGCGCGCTGCCCGCTGGTATCACGTCCACCACCGCCTGGGCGGTGGCCCGCAGCCTATCTTCGAGCGTGTTCACCGGTCTTCCCCGAGGATCTGCCCCAGCGCGGCAATGCCGCGGGAAACGGTGGACTTGACGGTGCCCCGGCTGATGCCCATTGACCGGGCGATCTCGGGCTCGTCGAGGTCGAGGAAGAAGCGGAGCACGAGCGCCTCGCGCTGCCGTGGCGGCAGCAGGCGCAGCGCCGCGAGCACTGCGCGGTGCTCCTCGCCGATGAGCGCGTCGGTTTCCGCCGAGGCGGCGGGCGGCTCGGCTGCTACCCGGCCATCACGCCTGGCCCGCTGGCGGATCACCGAGCGGCATCCGTTCAGCACCGCCGAGCGCACGTAGGGCAGCGATTTCGCCGGGTCGGTCAGGTGCGACCAGCGCCGGTACAGCCCGCAGAACGCCTCCTGTACCACGTCCTCGGCGGTCGGCCTGTCGCCGAGCATGACGAAGGCCAGCCGTATCAGGCCCACAGCGTGCGCCTGGTACAAGGCGGTCACCGCCTGGTCGGCGTCAGCGAAGTCGCGAGGATCCGGCACCCTGGCCAGGTCAGGGCTGATCTCGAGGAGACCGGGAGGGCGGGCGAGACCTACGATGTCGACTCCCACACTTCAGAGACGTTCAGCCGCCTCGAAAGTTGCCTGGATCGCAGTCCCAGCTTCGGCGGGTCTGGCCGGGATGCGCCGGTTGCCTGGATCGCGGTCTTAGCTTTGGCCGGCCTGGCCTGGATGCGGGCATGCGGCGTCGCCGCGGCACCGTCAGCGAGAGCGGCGGGATGCTGGCCGGGGCGATCTCCTCGGCGGTGTCATGCACAGCCGAGCGGAGCCCGGTCTTCGATCTCGGTCATGACTTGCCTCCAAGCGAGCAGCCAAGAGCCGTTAGTCCCCGGTGCGCGGTAGACCGGACGGTGCTCTGGGTGATTTTCATGCCCCGGCGATCTCGGCCTCCGACTCATCCAGGTAGAACCGGAGCACCAGCACCTCGCGATGCCGGGCGGGCAGTCGCCGCAGCGCGCGCATCACCTCGCGACGTTCGTCCCCGGCCAGTGCGGCGGCCTCGCTGCCAGCGGAATCGCTCGCGGTGTTAGACGCCGGCGAGCACGAGCAGCACTGGCGCGAGCCTGGCTGACCCCGCCGGGCGGCCTATGTCGCTGTAGAACGAGGCTGGCCGGCCCCTCCCTGGCCCGATATGACCGGCCTCCCGTTGGTGAATGGGGCCGATCGGCCCACACCTGGTGTGCTCGACGGGGCCGTCCGGCCCCTGCCGTCAAGCTCCGGCCGGGCTCACGCTGGGTCTACTGCTCCGCCACCAAGGCGGGACTGCGAACCAAAAGGGGCAGACATGAAATCGATGCGAAGTGGCTGGCGAGCGGTGGGGACGCTGACACTCATAACGGCAACGCTCACGAGCGCCGCCCTCCTGGGCGTTTTCGCCCCCATCACGGCCCAAGCCGCGACGGCGACGACCTTATACGTGTCGCATGGCGGTAAAAACAGCGGCACCTGCACGTCGGCGAGTCCCTGCGCCACCGTCAGCTACGCCCTCACCAAGGCCGCCACCGGCGCCACCATCGAGGTATCCGGCACGATCGACGACCACCTGTCCATCTCGCACCCGGTCACCATCACCACCTGGCCCGGCGGCCCGGCCGGCTCGCCTGGGGTCCTCGACGGGACGGCGAACGGAGCTGTCGTCACCGCCAATGCTGGCGGCGTAACTCTCAACGACCTGACTATCGAGGACGGGACTCGTGGCATCCTCAACAATGGCACCCTCACGCTCACCGATAGCACCGTGTCGGGGAATAAGGGAGGGTATGAATTCGCCGGAATCTGGAACGAAAGCGGCACCATGACCGTCGTCGACAGCACTGTCGCGAAGAACTCGGGCGACAGCGACGCTGGGGGCGGCATTGGAAACTACGCGACGATGACGGTCATCGCCAGCACCATCTCGGGGAACACCGGCGGCGGCATCTACAGCGACGGCACCGCTACCCTGGGCGCCACGATCGTGGCTGACAACACCAAAGGGCGCAACTGCGACGCATCCGCTGGAAGCCTCGGCAGTGCCGGATACAACCTGACCAACGACAAGACCGGCACCGACTGCAAGTTCACCGCCGCGACCGACCTGGTGAACCAGAACCCACTCCTCGGTCCCCTCGCCAGCAACGGCGGCCCGACGCAGACCATGCTGCCCGGCGCCACCAGCCCGGCCGCCAATGTGATGCCCAATCCCACCCTCCCCTTGGCGGGGGTCGCGGTCTGCCCAGCCACCGACCAGCGCGGCGACACCCGGCCCGGGCAAGGCGAGACCGGCTGCACTATCGGAGCGGTAGAAGCGGCTTACACCAACCCCACCACAACCTCGGTGACCCTGACCCCGGCCACCGTCACCGCTGGCACCCAGGTCGCCTACCTGGCTGTCGTGACCCCCCAGTCGGGCACCGACACGCCGACCGGGACGATCTCGTTCACCACCGGCTCCACCAGCCTGTGCACGGCCGTCTTGTCCGGTGGCGTCGCCGCCTGCGGAGCCACCAACGCCCCGGTGGGGACCGACACCGTGACCGGAACCTACTCCGGTGGTGACGGCTACGCCACGTCCACCGGTACCGCAACCCTGACCGTGACAAGCGGTTAGCGGCCGCCGGGCCATCAGCGGGGCCGGCGCATCCCGGCGAAACGAGTCCCAACCTAAGATCAACTCATGGTGGGTTTGCGGGCGTACGCACCCAGAAAGGGGCGAGCAGGTGATCGCGCGATCACCTGCTCGCCCCTTTCTCTGGCTGGCCTATTCGACCGTCACAGGCGACCCACTCGAATGTCGCTGTCCTGGCTGGTCTGATTAGCTCAGGCTCCACGACAGTCCCGGATCTCCTGATGTTCCTGCCCCTGGGATGCCGGCGGCTTTCTGGACATGGGTTTGCGGATGGTGTCGTGGATGGTGGCTAGGGTGTCCGGGAATGTCTCCATTCCCGGACGGACGCAGGCGCGTCCAGGGCCGCGTCGTACGGCCAGCGAGCACGATTAACACCCGGTCGCCCCCCCGCCCGGTCTCCGGCAAGCACGCCGCTGGGTTACCATGCTGCGACATCGACAGACTCGGCGTCGGCGACCGCCACCATCGCCGCCCTCCGGGGCGGCGGCCAGCTCTACGCCTTCAGCGCGGCCGGCACCACCGGCTGCTCCGGCACCCCGAAGACCTGCACTCCGCTGTGGACCGCAGGCAACGGCGCCGGGACCACCTACTGCTCGCCCGCGGTGGCCTGCTGGGTGGTCTACGAGGGGCAGTGGAACCCGCCGCTCGTCTCCGCCTACAGCCCGTAGCCATGCCAAACGACGCTGAACATCCCGCATCGCCGCCAGCTAACGCTGGTGGTCACGGCTTGGCCGCGGGGGCAAGGATGCGGAACGGTGATGTGAGCCCGCTTCGGGCACCGACCAGATCGCCCGCATCCGGAGGATCAACAACCTGAACACCATCACCAGCGAGGTGGTGGAAACCGCCCGGGAAGCCCCCACGGATGGTGATGTTGGTCTATTCCGCGCAGCGGATGATCTTCGGAGGAGGTCGAGTTTGGCGCGGCCGTATCGGCTGCGCTTGATGGCCTTCGTATTTGTCGTGTAGCTGCTCCAGGGCGGGGGTTTGAGCCGGTCGGCTTCGTCGACGATGAGCAGCTCGGCGTAGCCGTCCAGGGCGCGCGGTTCGCTATGGGATCGCCAGTCGTCGTGGTCCATGCAATTGACCAGGGACAGGGTGTGCCAGTCGTCGCGCAGGCGCCCGGCCGCCAGGTACCGGGAGACCGCCTTGTTCTTCCTGGCGACATTGACCCAGAACAGCGGGGTCGGCTGCGCAGGTCGGTGCCGGTTGGGAATCCTGGACTGGATCCAGCGCAATACAGCAGCTCAGCGGGCTCTCGCGCCGTCGATGAGCAAGTCGACCAGACGCTTGCTATAGGCGTGGTCGACGGAGTGGTCGAGGAGGGTCACCCGCACGAACGCGGTCCCGATGAATGCGTCGATGACGAGGTCCAGATCGGCATCGGCACGGATCTCGCCGCGTGCCTGCGCAAGTTCGAGCTGGCCCCGCACCCGCCCGTACTCAGGCCCGATGACGACCGTGCGAATGAGCTGGGCCAGTTCCGGGCTTGCGGCTATCTCCGCCAGCAGCCCAGCTATAGCCGCCCGGGCCTCGGGGGCGGTGAACTCTTCCACCAACCAGTCGTAAGCCTCCTGCAAGTCAGCCCGGATACTGCCATGGTCCGGGATGGCCCTGGCCTTCGTCTTGCCGAAGACCGACTCAAAGACCAGCACGGCCCGCGTGGGATAGCGCAGATACAGCGTCGGCTTGCTGACCCCGGCGCGCGCCGCCACCGCTTCCATCGACAGGTTCGCGTAGCCGACCTCGACGAGCAGGTCGCGAGTGGCGGTGAGGATCTCCTCGCTGATGGCTGGGTCGCGCGGGCGGCCTCTTGTCGGCACGGAGATAATACTATACGGTCCGTAAAGACTATACGGACCGTACAGGAATTGAGTGCGAGGAGGCAGCGATGTTTCAGGTTGCACAGGTGCCCGTGCCGCTGCGGGCCCGTGAACTCGCCGGGCTCGAGCGCGTCGACTATGCCGACGCGTTCGCCGTTGACGTCCCGGTACGACGAACACCGGAGGAATGGCTCCGCCTTTCGGTCACCGCCTCGCCAGCCTTGTTCAACGCCGTACGGCTCGTCCACCGGGCGCTGGGTCTACATCTGGCGCAGGCGGACTCACCGGGTCACATGATCGGCTGGGACGTGCTGCGCAATGATTCCGAGGAGGCTGTCCTCGGCAACGGCGGCGGCATCCTCGGCACGCCCCGGATTGTGTGCCTGACCCCGCCGGGCCAGGTCATGGTCGCGACGCTGATCCAGCTCAATGGAATCGGCGGCCGGGCGATTTGGGCTGCGACCGCTCCCTTGCATCGCGCCGTAGCGCGGTATGTGCTCAGCAGGATGCCGATGCTTTTGTCCGAGCCCGAGCACGTCTGAGCCGCGCCAGGGGCAAGCGAGAGGGGAGTTGCCGCGCACCGGGCGGCCGTCATCGTCGGCGTCAGGTGACCAGGTCGGGATCGGAGGCATCGTGCTGATCACTTCTGGATCTTGATGGTGATCTCCACGGTCCTGGTCGCCTTCGGGTTGGCGCTATCGGTGTAGCTGCCGACGAGCTTGTAGGTGCCGGGCATGTTGGGCCAGCCCCCGTTGGGGGGAACGATCTGGAGGTCGCCATTGACCGGGAAACCTGGCTTGACAGTCGCTGCCCCGGGCGGCCCCGGGGGGGTGTCCCAGGTGAAATTTCCCCAGGTGAAGGGTCCGGTCCCGGGAAAGTTGGTGATTTGCTCGGTCGTCGTGCCGCCGACCTTGACCGGGATGGTAAAGGCGACATCTGGCTTTTTCGTGATGGCCTCGGCGGGTGCGACCGTGTAGGCGGCGGTGAACGTCGCGGCGTCGCCGTTGTTGATCAGGCCGAAGCAGCCGCTGACGTTCCAGATGTGCAAGGTGCCGCCGCTGACCTTCAAGATGGCCGTGCTATTGGTGTAGGTGACCGTCACCTGGCCGGACGTCGTGGACGTGGTGCCAGCTACGGTCGCGCTGCACCCGGCGCCGCTGATGCTGGCCTGGATGTTGGTGATGGTTCCGTGGGTCACGCCACTGGAGTAGGTGCTCGTGTTCAGCGGCCAGGGGTTGCTGGGCGAGGCCGACGTGGTCGCGGTGAAGACCAGGCCGTCCGGGCCGGTGCAGTTGCTCAAGGTCACCGACGTGATCTGCCCGATGGGGCTGGTCTGGCCGCTGCCGCTCTTCAGCGTCGCCGCAATGTCCGACGATGAGCATGAGAGGCTGGTGCTGGTGCTCTTGTCCTTCAGGGTGGTCTTGCCAGCGGAGCCGGTCACGTTCCCGCCCGGCGTGATGATCCAGGTAGCCCCAGCCAGGGATCGGGCCTGCGCCACTGGCCCGGCCACGGCCGGCGGCGCCGCCAGTCCCGCGATCACCGCCATCCCGCCAGCGGCCACGGCTAGCCTCGCTAAGCTGCTCAGTTCCCTCGCCACGATCGGCTCCTGTTTCTCAAGGAATGCGTCCGGCTGCCGGCGTCGACGGCCCCGCGCCGATCGCCAGGCATCTGGGCCTGCTGCCCCCAGTCTCCGCCCGCCCAAGGCCCGGCGAAATAACCAGTAGGACACGTCGTGGAATAAACCGTCGTTTCCTGATCCCGGACGATCGTGCGGTGACTGCGGACCCGGCCGACCGGATCACTCCCGTCACACCGGCACCACCGACCCCGTGAGCCACGACT
>PMSU01000174.1 GCA_003168255.1 Actinomycetota bacterium | reverse complement strand
TGCTGATGGCGCTGACCGGCACCCCGCTGATCAACGACATCGAGGACTTCCGGGCGATCTGGCAGTTCCTCGGCTGGATCGACGACAGCAAGCCCCTCGACGAGCTCATGGACGCGCTTGAGGACACCGGCCTGACGCCCGCCGACCGGGGCTTTTACGCCGCGGCGCGCCAGTGCGTGATCGACCGCGGCATCGTGCGCCGCCGCAAGCTCGACGTGGCCGCCGACATCCCCGCCCGCCGCATCGCCGATCTTCCCGTCGAGCTGGACGAACGGGCCGGCCGGTCGATCCGGGCGGCAGAACGGGGCCTCGCCGGGCGGATGGTGGCGCGGTACGAGACCGCGCTCGCGAACCGATCCTGCGACGCCGGCGTCGAGGGCATCGACCACGACCTCGTCCGCCGGGTGGCCCGGTCGGAGCTGAAGGAGGCGACGACCGCGCAGTCCGGCGAGAACGTGTTCACCATGATGCGGCGCATCGGCCAGGCGAAAGCCGAACTGGCCGCGGACTACGCGACGCAGCTGGCCCGCAGCGCCGGCAAGGTCGTCTTCTTCGCCAAGCACGTCGACGTGATGGACACCGCCGAAGAGATCTTCGCCCGGCGCGGGGTGCGCTTCTCTTCGATCCGCGGCGGCCAGACCCCCACGGCGCGGCAGGCCAACGTCGACGCCTTCGTGAACGACCCCGGCGTCACGATCGCGGTGTGCTCGCTGACCGCGGCTGGCGTGGGCCTGAATCTGCAGGTCGCCTCGAACATCGTGCTGGCCGAGCTGTCCTGGACCGACGCAGAGCAGACCCAGGCCATCGACCGCAGCCACCGCATCGGGCAGGCCGAACCGGTCACCGCGTGGCGCATCATCGCCGCGCAGACCATCGACGCCCGGATCGCCGGGCTGATCGACAGCAAGGCAGGGCTTGCCGCCCAGGCGCTGGACGGGGCGGACCAGGAGACCTCCCCGCCGGCCGACGTGCAACTCGAGGCACTGGCCGCATTGCTGACCGATGCGCTGCAGACATCTTCCGGACATGACGGCGCCCCGGATTCCTGACCGTCAGGACCCCAGGCGAGACCGCGAGACACACGACTTGCGGCATGAGCGCGCATATGGAGGTCACCACGGCACCCTCCAGGTCCAGGGGGTTCCAGGAGCGCGGTGAAATGGCTGGTCTCATTGTGCTTGACGTCGAGCTCGAGATGATCCAGCAGGTGCCCGCCATGCTCGGCGACGCCGAGAAGATGGACCCGGGTGCCGTCAGCGCGGCGGGCTCCGCGGGAGGTCTTGCCATCCACGGCCACCGCCTTTAACCGGTCGCAGGCCCGCGCTTGTGCCTGACGGGCGGCGCGCCGGGCGTGGTAGCCGCGCACGCTGGCCGAAAGCGGTCGTACCTGTGCGCTTTTCGCCTCCGCGGCGGCGGCAACTCCGTCAGCCAGCGCCTCCAAGGCGTTGGGATAGGCGCCATCGGGAGCGAACGGTACTTCGAGCAAGTTCGCCTCGTTCGTGACCCCGATCGAACCCACCTGTGCTCCGTGGCGTCTGACCACCTGCTCCACGAATGAGCACCACTGATCGACATCACCGTCGCGGTCATGGAAGTTCAGGGACAGATCCACCAGGTTGCCCATCTGAGCGAACTGAGCCACCTGATCGAGTGCGGCCTCGGCCATCCCCTCAAAGGTGACATACATTCGCACCACCAGCGGCGGGCCATCACCGGCCAAGCCACCCAGCGCCTGGCCGATAAGGCCAATGTCGTCTGGCGGACCCGACACCACACCGTCCTGCCCACCAGCGATCCCGAACGGATAGACGCCAAACACAAGCGGCCGCGGTTCCAACCAGAACTCCTAACACGCAGAGGTCATCACCTTTGACAGGATGATAATCAGACGGCAGACAGCCTGCTGGAGCCCGCATGAGCCGGGGCCAGACGTCGTCATCGGGGGCGTGAGCGGGCGCTTCGCCACGCTGGTCGCTGATGGCCGTGGCTAGGAGGGGATCAGCTTCCAGTGCCCCTCGGAGACGACCTCGACGGTGCCGTCGGCCACTTTGATGGCCGTCTGGTCGTCGATGGCGTACGCCGGACCCGCGATGCCGGCGGCCCATCTGTCCGCCTCGGCCATGGTGTTCTCGGGCATGAGCTCGTGACCCAGGTGCGGGAAGATCGAGAAGTCGACGACCCCTAGGGTCCTGTCGTCCCCGCCGGGCGGCCTCCAGTGGACGAAGTCGTCACCGATCCGGGGGGTCATCACCATGCTCCCGGCGCTCACCCCCACCCAGACCGTCTCGGAAAGCGACGGCAGGAGGCCCGCCAGCCGAGACTGGCGCATCCAGTGGCAGAGGTACGCTGCATCCCCGCCGTCCGCCAGCAGGACGTCAGCCTCCCGGACCCAGGGGACCCAGCGCTCCTCGCCGATGCTGGGCAGTGCGGTGAGCTCGAGGACGCCTACCGACTTCCAGCCCAGGTCACACATGCGTGACGGCGACTGGCCGGCGATGAAGCGCCAGGCCGAGGCTGGCGTGCACCTGGGTGGCCCCACTCCGCTGTAGGAATGCAGAGGGCGCGGGAGTCGGCGATCGGCTTGCCCAGCAGGTCGACCAGCGCATCTCGGATACTCGTGTTCGTGACGCCCCCGGACGTAAGAAGAAGCCTCACCCTTGCCTCCTGTACGTAGCGGTCATGACGCTCCTCGGAGCCAGGAGATCGGATGCACCGGAAGACAGACTGGACACCATAGCGAAATTCATCGCCGCCGCGGCACCTCAAGCCCCCGCACGCACCTCGGCATTACCGGGTGCTGGCAGTCGCCGTCGCGCGCACAGACCGCCCAACCCTGTAAGTGGCGTGCCGGTCCAGCCGCCGCGCCGCCGTCCGCGGCCAGGAACACTGGTGCGCCGGTACGCTCGCCGATGGCCAAGTCGATCGCCCGGGCAGTGCGCGGCGCGAGCGGTATGGTGACGACCTTGCCGCCCTTGCGGGTAACTGTGAGAGTCCGGTGGCCGCGTTCCAGACCGAGGTGCTCAATGTCGGCGCCGGTGGCCTCGGAGACCCGCAGCCCGTTCAGCGCGAGCCGCGGGATCAGCCCATGCTCTGCCGGAGGCCCGAGCCCGGCGCCTACCAGTAGCGCGCCGAGCTCGTTGCGGTCGAGCGCGGCGGCGTGAGACTCGTAGTCCACCCCGCGGACGACGGACGTGCGCGGCGGGTGACTGCTCGAGGAGTTCCTCGACCGCGTACTTATACAACCCTGCGATGGTGCACAGCCGGCGGCTGACGGTAGCGCGGGCCCGGCCCCTTGCTCCCAGTTCCCTGGCGAAGCTTTCGATGTAACGTGGAAATCGGACAATACCTGGCTCAGTCGCGCTCATGCAATGACAGGGGGATCGGACCAAACATGTCCAAAAGTTTTGCCTACGCTATTGACAAGCGATATTTGCCGTTGCTGGTGCCCTTCGGGCTGCGAGGTTCAAAAGACGGCGTCACGCTCACGGATGAAGGCTCCCTCTCGGCGACTTTCGGTTTCTTCAAGATTAAGACGCCGCTGGCAAATGTCACTGAGGCGCACATCACCCGGAACTACCGCTGGTGGACCGCGTTCGGTGTTCGCGGATCCATGGTCGACGACGGCTTGAGCTTTGGAACGAACCACAACGCGGGGGTGTGCATCCATTTCGCGGAGAAGGTGCCATCACCGCTTCGCCGAAGTGGCCACTCGGCGCTCACCGTGACCGTGGCGGACCTCGAAGGGTTGACCAGCGCCTTGACGGCCGGGCACGGCGAAGCATCCAGCGCTTCCCCGTCCTGAGCCGCGCCGGCCGACGACCCGGCGCATCCTTCGACGAGCAGGACCCGGTCTGGCGACGAGTAGCCAATCGATCACATCCTCGGAGTTCTCGGCCAGCTCGACGTCACGGCGGTGGCACCGGGCCGGGCGGCGCACCGGCAGGCACGGACGGAAAAGGTGGGTGCGGTCATGCTGATCGTTGGGCGGGACTGGCCAG
>PMSU01000124.1 GCA_003168255.1 Actinomycetota bacterium | reverse complement strand
ACCACCACGGGCATCCCGCCGAGGTCATCGGCGTCGCGGAGCACCTCGTGGTGCGGCGAGTCCTGCTCATCGACGCCGAGGACGGTCGCCTGGAGCGGTGTATAGCGCGCCTTGACGAGGTGCCCGCGACCGAGCCATGCCCCGCTGCCCGGCAAGGCGTCGGAGCCGGGCACGGCGTCGGAGCCGGGCACGGCGTCGGAGCCGACCGGGTCGGGCGGCAGCCGGTCCGGGATGGCCACGACGAAGGCATAGCCGCCGGTTCCCAGGCCCTGGGCGAGAGCCGTGGTGTTCAGCAGAACCCGGTCACCCGGCTCGGGTCGGCCGGTCAGGGCTGGGTAGGCGAGCGCGCGGCAAGCGCCGCCGCCCGATACCGTCACATCCAGCTCGACCGCTCCGGGCCAGTCACGGCCCACCGCGGTGACCACGCCATCGCGCCACCTGATCACTCCGGCAGGGTAGCGTCGGATCGGGATCGACGCTGCCCCAATCCCCGCGCGGTGGCCGCGGGCGATGGACAATACTGCACAGGGGCTCCGGAGAGGGACGGCGATGTCGCGGCGGAAGACAGAGAGGCTACTCAGCCTGGTGGTCTGCCTGCTATCGACCCGGCGCGCCCTCACCGCAGCGCAGATCCGCGAAGCCGTTCCGGGCTACCCAGACTCGTTTGAGGCATTCAAGCGGATGTTCGAGCGAGACAAGGAGGAGCTGCGGGAACTCGGAATCCCGCTGGAGACGGACAGCAGTACCGGCGGAGACGAGGAAGCCGGCTACCGGATAAAGCGGGAAGCATATGAACTGCCAGAGATAACCCTCGAGCCCGACGAGGCGGCCGTGCTCGGCCTTGCCGCCCGGGTATGGCGCCGTGCCGAGCTGGCCGGCGCCGCGGCCGGCGCGCTGCTGAAGCTGCGAGCCGCCGGGATTGACACCGAGGACACCACGCAGGCAGGTATCGAGCCGAGAGTCCACACCGGCGAAGCCGCGTTCGGTCCCCTCTGGGAGGCGGTTCGAGACGGGCGCCCGGTTAGCTTCGCCTATCGCGCGGCCGGGCGGAGCGGGCCGCAGCAGCGCAGGCTGGAGCCGTGGGGAGTGGTGAACAGGCACGGCCGGTGGTACGTCGCCGGGCACGACACCGACCGGGACGCTGGCCGGGTATTCAGGCTGAGCAGGATCGAGGGGACGGTGTCGTTCAGCGGGCCGCCGGGCAGCGTCATCGTGCCGGACGGTACCGACGTACGCGAGCTGGTCAGGGACTGGGACAGGACCCCGCCCGCGAACCGCGGGGCCAGGCTGCGGGTACGCGCCGGAACCGGCTACGGGCTGCGCCGCGGCGCGCTGGCCCAGCGGCCGGACGGCGACGGATGGGACGACGTGCAGGTTTCCTTTCATGAGGTCGAGCGGTTCGCCGATTACCTGGCGTCCTTCGGCCCGGACGTGGTCGCCGTTGAGCCGCCAGACCTGCGGGAGGCCGTGATCAGCCGGCTGAAAGGAGTGCCCCAGTGACCACGTCCGGCGCCCAGACCGGCACGCAGCGGCTCCAGCGGCTGCTTGCCCTTGTTCCCTATGTGGTGAGCAGGAATGTCGTGAGCCTGGCGGAGACTGCGACCGCGTTCGGGGTGACCGAGCGCGAGCTTGTCGATGACCTCAACATGCTGTGGTGCGTCGAGTTGCGCGCGCCCGACCCGTATTGCCCGATCGACCTGTCCTACGAGGGCGGCGAGATCGTGGTCAGCGAGGCGGAATCCATCGGGCGCCCGCTCAGGCTCGCCGTGGACGAAGCGAGCGCGCTGCTCGTCGCGCTGCGCATGCTCGCCGAGATGGCTCTGGCCGGGTCCGAAGCGCTGAGCCGGACAATCGCCAAGCTGGAGGCGGCGGCAGGGGATGCCGCGGCGGTCAGCACGCAGGTTCAGGTACAGGTGGACAAAGGCCACGCCGACGACATCCTCGGCCAGGTGCGGGACGCGGTCGGGCTGCGCCGACGGATTCACCTGCGCTACTACGTGCCGGGCAGGGACGAGGCGACCGAGCGGGACGTCGATCCCATGCGGCTGCTCGTCGTGGAGGGCCGCAGCTACCTGGAGGGATGGTGCCGCCGCGCCGAGGGGGTCAGGCTGTTCAGGCTGGACCGGGTGCTCGACATGGAGGTGCTTGACGTGGCGGCCGAAGTCCCGCCCGAGGCCGAGCCCGTTGACGTGGACCAGGGATTGTTCCGGCCGTCGGAGCAGGACGTCAGCGTCGTGCTCGAACTGCGGCCGGGTGCGCACTGGGTCGCCGAGTACTACCCGTGCGAGAAGGTGGAAAGAGACGGCGAGGCGCTGCGAGTGACGCTGCGCACCCCGGACACGCGCTGGGTGCGGCGACTTGCCCTGCGGCTTGGCGAGGACGGTCGGGTCATCGCCCCAGCCGAACTGGCCACTCAGGTTGGCGATGATGCCGCCGCCGCGCTGGTCCTGTACGCGACCTAGCCGCGACCTAGCCACGGTCTAGCCACGGTCTAGCCGCGGCCTAGCAACCTAGGCGGCGGCACTGCCGCGTTCACGGCCGGGGACTGTACAATCGGCCGCAGGAAACCCCAACCGCGCGGGGACGTTTCTCCGCTGAAGAGGGCCGACATGATTAGCGACTTGTTTGACAGCCCGTGGAAGGTGCTCATCCTCGCCGTGGTGATCCTGGTGCTGTTCGGGTCGAAGAAGCTGCCCGGTGCCGCACGGTCACTCGGCCAGTCGATGCGCATCCTCAAGACCGAGATCCACACGCTCCAGGATGACGAGCACCCGACGGCCACCACCACCACGACGACCGCCACCGTGCCGCCGCCGCCGGCCCAGATAACGCATCAGCAGCAGGTGGATCATCTGCAGCAGCAGCTAGACGAGCTGCGTACGCAGGCGCCGGCGGCTGAGGCTCAGCAGACCCACCAGGCCAGCTGAGCCTGGTCGCTGCCCGGCCATGCCGAAACTGCCTGACACCGTCGAAGGCGCGCGGGTCCTTGGTACCCGGATGCTGGCTGCGCATAAGCAAGCCAACCCGCAGGGTCAGATGCCGCTCATGGAGCATCTGCGTGAGCTGCGGTCCCGGGTCGTCAAGGCGTGCCTGGCGCTGCTGGCCGGGACGGGTATCGGGCTGATCCCGTGGGTTTTCGACCGGGTGTGGACGTTCATGGAGCACCCGTTCTGCTCGGCCGTCATCGACGGCAAGACCAATTGCAAGGTGGTCGGCGACCAGCTGGTG
>PMSU01000084.1 GCA_003168255.1 Actinomycetota bacterium | reverse complement strand
CTACAACGAGGTCGCGCCCAACTTCAAGAGCTCGATCCTGAACGTCGACATCGTCGGGCCGTATGAGATGGAGCACGACTACGGCCTGATCGGCGGCAACATCTTCCACGGCGAACTGTCGCTGGAGCAGCTCTTCCACATGCGGCCCGCGCCGGGATACGCCGATTACCGGACGCCGGTGCCCGGCCTGTATTACGCCAGCTCGGCCACCCACGCCGGCGGCGGGGTGTGCGGCATCCCGGGCATGCAGGCGGCGAAGGCCGCGATCGCCGACATGAAGGCTGCGCGCCGGGGCGGTACCGCGCGCAGGCTCACCCGCCGGTCCTGACCGCCCGCCGGTCGTGATCAACCCAACCCAGGATTCCGAACGGCACGCGCCAGCCGTTCCGGTCGCCGCGGCGGGCAGGGCTGCGGCCGCGGTGGCGGCGATGCTGGAGGCCCGCAGCATCGCCCTGGTCGGCGCCAGCCAGCGGCCCGGCAGCCTGGGTGAGCGGATGGTCGCCGAGGTGTCCGCAAGCCCGTCCCGGCCACGGCTGTACCTGGTGAATCCCCGGTATGACCAGATCGGCGGGGTGCCTTGTCACCGTGCCCTTGCCGACCTGCCCGAGCCCGTTGACCTGGTGCTGCTCGGCGTTCCCGATTCCGCGCTGGCCGAGCAGCTTGGCGTTGCGGCCAGCCGGGGCGACCGGTCAGCGGTAATCTTCGGCAGCGCCTACGACGTGCCGGGCCAGCCGCCCGGGCTCCGGGCCCGGCTGGCGTCCATCGCCAACTCGGCCGGGATGGCGCTGTGCGGCGCGGGATGCATGGGCTTCGTGAACGTGGCCCGCGGGCTGCGGGCGGTCGGCTACATCGAGCCGGACCCTCTCCCGGCTGGCCCGGTCGCGCTGGTGACCCATTCCGGCTCGGTGTTCTCCACGATGCTGCGGAGCCGGCGGGGGTTCGGGTTCTCGGTCGCGGTCTCGTCCGGTCAGGAGCTGGTGACCACTGCCGCGGATTATGCGCGCTACGCGCTGGGGCTGCCGGAGACCAGGGTGCTTGGACTGGTGCTGGAGGCCGTCCGCGACGCTGAGCTCCTGCGCGCAGTGCTCGCCGACGCTGACGCGGCGGACATTCCGGTGGTGCTGCTGGCTGCTGGCGGCTCGGCTGGCGGCCGGGCACTGGTGTCGGCTCATTCCGGGGCGCTGGCTGCCGACGATGGCGCGTGGGAAGCGCTGGCCGATGCGTACCGGGTGCACCGGGTCCGCGACCTGGCCGAGCTGGCGGACACGCTGGAGCTGTTCGCGATCGGCCGTCGCGGCGCTGGCCCTGGTCGCGGCACTGGCCCTGGTCGCGGCGTTGACTCGGGTCAAGGCGGCGGCCCTGGTTCTGGTCCGGGCCCTGGTTCTGGTCCCGGCCCTGGTTCTGGTCCCGGCCCTGGTTCTGGTCCCCGCCCTGGTCGTAGTCCCGGCGCTGGCTCTGGCATTGCCACCATTCACGATTCCGGGCTGGAGCGCGCGCACATCGCCGATCTGGCTGACCATCTCGGCGTGCCGTTCGCGGTCATCGGTTCCCGCACCCGCGACCGGCTGGCTGCCGTGCTTGACCCTGGCCTGGAGCCGGCCAACCCGCTGGACATGTGGGGGACCGGCAGGGACGCTGAGCAGCAGCTCACCGAATCCCTGATAGTGATGTCCGAGGACCCGTCAGTGGCGGCGGTCGCGCTCGCGGTCGACCTGGTCCCCGAGTTCGACGGCGACCAGTCCTACCCCCGCGCGCTGCTGGCGGCGGCGGCCCGCACCAGCAGGCCGATGGCCGTGCTGGCCGGCCTGCCCGCGTCGATCGACCCCGTCGCGGCGGCACAGCTGCGAGCCGCGGGAGTCCCGGTCCTCGAAGGCGCGCGTACCGGGCTGCTCGCCCTGCGTCATCTGCTCGACCACGCCGACCGGGCTGCGCCGCACCCGGTGCCCGATACGAACCTGGCCCCGGGACCAGCATCGTCCCCCGCGGCCGGTGTGGACGGGGTGGCCGGTGTGGATCGGGTGGCCGGTGTGGATCGGGCGGCCGGTGTGGACCGAGTGGCCGGTGTGGACCGGGCGCGGTCCCCGGTGCTCGGTGCTGACCGACGCAGTCGCTGGGCGGGTGCACTCGCCAGCGGGCGGCTGGACGGAGCCGCGCTGCCGGAGATGCTCCGCGACTACGGCATAGCGGCGGCGCGCGTCCGGTCGGCCGCAAGTTGCGAGGCGGCACTGTCGGCCGCGGCCGAGATCGGATATCCGGTAGTGCTGAAGACCGACGAGGCCGGTGTGGCGCACAAGTCCGACGTCGGCGGCGTGCTGCTCGGGCTGGCTGACCCAGCCGCGCTCGCCGCGGGCTACCAGGAGCTGGCCGCCCGGCTCGGTCCTCGGGTGCTTGTCTGCGAGACTGCCGCTCCGGGAACCGAGATAATTCTCGGCATCGCCCGTGACGCCGCCCTCGGACCGCTCATCGTGGTTGGCGCCGGCGGAATACTGGTAGAACTGCTCGCCGACCGGGTGGTGGCGCTGCCTCCAGTAGATCATTCCGGTGCGCTGCGGATGCTGCGACGGCTGCGGGTCTCGGCGCTGCTCGCCGGGGTACGCGGACAACCGCCCGCGGACCTCGCCAGCGTCGCCGACGCGATCACCGGCGTGTCCGCCATCGCGTGCGAACTCGGCGATGCCCTGGCGGAGCTCGATATCAACCCGCTGATCTGCGGGCCAGCCGGCGCTATTGCCGTCGACGCCCGAGCCGTTCCCGGCCTGGCTACGACGGTCTGAACACCCAACCGGCCCCACCGGATGCGGCGGACTGGCTGACCTACGGCTCGCTGCAAGAGCCGCACCCCGGTCGGCGATGTGAATGTGGAACTACCCCCCACCCGTGGTAGGCCACGCCGCATCCATCTTGGCAGCCGGGCCGGAATTCGCTTCACAATGCACCCGGAACCAAGCTTGGCCGCGCAGGCAGAGGTAGGGAACGATGGCACGTGGAGCGCGTGCGTTGCGGTTTGGCGGCGCGGGGATCTTCACCGGAAGGACCGATGCCTTGTCAGCGACTGTTCCGGTGATCGACCTTGCCGCCTGGTTCGACGGGAACGCCCGTGACCGTGCCGCAGTCGCGCGCCAGGTCGATCAGGCCCTGCGCACGTCCGGTTTCCTCCTCATCACCAGCCATCGGGTGCCGATGGACCTGCGCGCCGAGACGCGCGCGGTGGCACGGGAATTCTTCGCCCTGCCCGCCGGAGTCAAGGCCCGCTACGCCATCGCAGTCGGCGGCCGTGGCTGGATTCCGCCCGGAGCCGAAGCCAACGGATACGCCGAGGGCACGCCGACACCACCGGACCTGAAGGAGTCTTTCTCCCTCGCCGCCGAGCGACCGACCGGGAACGCTGCCGTCGACGCCCGCTGGTACCGGCCCAATACCTGGCCGTCAGAGGTACCGCGGATGCGCCCGGTTGTCAGCGACTACATCGACCGCATGCACGGGCTCTCGGATGATCTGATGGCGCTCTGCGCGGTCGCCCTGGGACTCCCGGCCAGTTACTTCGCCCCGTTCCTGGACCACCCCACCTACGGCGTGAACCTCAACTGGTACCCGCCCGCCGATCCCGCCCGGCCGCCCGAACCGGGGCAGTACAGGATCGGGCCGCACACCGACTTCGGCACCGTCACCGTGCTCGACCGCGAACCCGGCCTGGGCGGGCTCCAGATTTACTCCCTCGACGGAACCTGGGTGGATGCCCCCTACGACCCGGCCGCCCTGACCGTCAACATCGGTGACCTGCTGGCCCGCTGGACCGGTGATCGCTGGCGCTCAACCCGCCACCGTGTCCTGCCCCCGCATCCGGACGCACCCGAGGAGGACCTGCTCTCCCTGATCTTCTTCTACGAAGCCAACCACGACGCCGTCATCGAATCGCTGCCCTCGCCCATCGGCCGCACCAGCTTCCCGCCGGTCATCGCGCACGAATATCTACGGGACAAGCTCGACGCCATCACCGTGACATGATCAACGTCCCTTGAGACTGCCGATGTCGAGCGATCCACCCCGGTTGCTCGAGGACTCGAACTTCTGCTCTGTCTCGCGCACGTAGGCGGCCGGGTCCTTGTCCACTACGGGAACGCCCGCGAAGTTCTTCGCCTCAAAGGCCGCGAATGCGACGGCCAGGTCGTGCCGAAGCTGGAGCCCGGCGAGACGGCGGAAGTCGGTGAGACCTTCTCGTTCTTCCTCAGCCATGTGATCGCTATTCGCCAGATTGGCTGCCGCGACCGCGGCGTACCACTCGTCACTGCCGACCTTGTTGTCCGCGACCGCGACGACCGCGTCCCGGATGTCGTTGTGATCGTGGATCGCGTCGAGTGTCTCGTCCTCCACGCTGCCCGCGCGGCCAGCGCCCGTGCCCGCCTGGAGCAGCGCGGGATAGAAGATCTCCTCCTCCGCTGCGGCGTGCAGTTCAAGGAACGACGCCAGTCGTTCCCACACCGCGTTCAGAGGTCCAGTGTCGGCCCGGTCGATCTGCTCTAGCATCGCGAAGAGCCGGCGTTGTTCATGATGGTCGTCGAGGATCAGCTGGGTAATGTCCACGGTCTACTCCTGACGTCCGACGGCAACTTCTCCAGGCCCGGCATTAGCACGGGCGCGTCTTAGGAGCGGTCGTAATGCGTGGGCGGAAATGCGTCCCGCTCGCCGCGCACCCTCAACTCACCTTCGTCCAGCTCCCGGCGGATCTCGGCCTTCTCCTCGCGGTACTGGTCGCTCTCGGTGACATCGACGGGTGGCGGGGCGTCTGTGGCCGGCGGAACCTCATCAGGGTCGAAGTCATCGAGACCTGCCTCGACGCGTTCCTCCTCAGCCAGGTGGGCGAGGCGATCGTCATCGAGGTGAGCGGGCGCGCCTGCGTGCTCACGACGATCGCGGTGGAATCCCTCTTCTGGCTGATCCGGCGTCTGCTGTGTCATGCGGTCTCCAGCAAGTTGTGCGGGCTTCGGCTACGGAGCACGACTTCAACGTACCCCGGGCGGTCCGGCCGGGGACAGCGGCATTCGTCCGGTCCGGCCGGGTCAGCGTTCATCCCGTTGATGATCGACATTCATCCCGTTGATGATGGACCCGATGATGGCTGGTTTCCAGAGCGCGGTGACTGCCATGACCAGCAACAGCAGGAGTGCGGCCCCCGCGGTCGTCGCACCAATCCCGATCCGGTCGATGACGGGGCCCTGGATGAGCGATCCGAGGGGGTAGGCAACTCCGAGGGCCACCAGGAAGAAGCTCAGCACCCGGCCCCGGTATGCCTCCGGAGCCTGGAGCTGGACGACAGTTGAGAGCCCCGACAGGACTCCGATGTAGACCAGCCCGACTACGAAGAGCGTGGCCGCCCCTTGCCATGGCGTTCGCGAGGTGCTGTAGGCGGCGAGCGTCACCGGTAGCAACCCCAGGCTCCAGGCGAGCAGGCGGCCGCGGCTCAGGTAAGACGCGAGAGGAGGCAGGCAGAGCGCCCCCGCCACGGCGCCCGCACCCTGGGCGGTGGTGAGCAGGGCCGTCGTTTGCGCGACGGCCCTGGAACCGCCGTGGGTCAGGTGGTGCGCCATCACCGGGACGAGGGCGATGAACGGGGAGGCGAGGAAGGCCACCACGGCGATGGTGACGATGGCGGCCCAGCACGAGGGTTCGCGCCGGGCCGCGGTGAAGCCCGACCGAAGTGCGGCCAGCAAGCCCGCAGAGCGGCCGACGGGCGGCGCGAGGCGCACGAACGCGAGGGCGACGACGATAGCCAGGAACGACACGGCGTTCGCCGTGAACGCCGCCGGATACCCGAATGCGGCCACAGCGGCACCGGCGAGGGCAGGTCCCACGATGCGGCCAAGATTGAACTGCGCCGAATTAAGCGAGATGGCTGCGAGGAATTCCGATTTCGGCACGAGATCAGGCAGGATCGCCTGCTGGAACGGCCCGATCAGGGCCGAGGCCGAGCCCTGTAGCGTGACCAGCCCTACGAGTGCAGCCGGGTTGTCATGGCCCGCGGCCACAAGCGCGGCGATGACAACGGCCGCCGCTGCCGCGACGAGGTTCCCGATGGCCAGCACCAGGCGGCGCGGCAGGCGATCGGCGAGCGTACCGCCAACCGGCGACAGCAGGCCGATGGGCAGGAACGCGCCCGCGGCGACTAGTACCGCCCAGGTTGCGTTCCCGGTGTCAGATATGACGAGAGCGCCGACGGCGACGGTCTGCATCCAGGATCCGATGGTGGAGACCAGCCCGGCGGTCCACAAGAGCGCGAAGCCGCGGTGGCGGAACGGCTGCAGCGAGGCGAGGCCGCGGGCTTGCTTCCTGACCGCATGACCGTCCGCCGGATCCGGGACCCCGGCCGGTCCCGGGAGCGGCGGGCCGGCCCGCCGCTGCTGTGTCATCCTGCCCGGTCCGCCGGTCCGCTGCCGCCGGGCAGCCCGGGCCGGGTCATCCCGGATTCCCTGGCAACAGCGAGCATGAAGGTCATGTTGCCGTACGGTACCTGGCATCGTTCCGAGGCCTGTGCGGCGGCGATCGCGGGCAGTAGCATGGCGGTAGTCGTGCTTGCGCCCCTCACCAGATAGCTGGCGAGCACGATCCGGACAGCCAAGGCGCCTCATCGCAGGAACGCCATGGCACAAGCCGTACTCGCAGCAGCCGCCGCCTCGTGGGGTGTTTTGATGGGCGTCGCACCGATTCTGCAGATTCGGCGGATGCTGCGCGAGCGGTCCTCACGCGACGTGTCCCTCGGCTACTTCATGATCCTGCTTATCGGGTTCCTGCTCTGGATCAGCTACGGGGTGGCAGCCGGGACGGCCCTGCGAACCGCAACGGCGCTACCCGTTAGCCGAGGTCGCCTACGCAGGCTCGCCGGCACACTGCGGCGTCGTCAGCGTCGTCCCGGCGCGGTGAGCGCGGCGCGGTCCGTCGGCCAGCGTCCAGGCCTGCTGCCGGCCGTGCACCTGCCAGGCGTGCCCGGCACCGGTCAGATCCACCACCGCGGTGTCTTCGTCGATCCCGATCACCGTGGTGCCCGCGGGCGGGTGCAGCATCGCACGAGTCAGTAGGTCAGGCACCCACCCCAGCATCTTGTCGAAATGCGGAAGCACCCGCAGCTGCGGCAGCACCCCCAGCCCCGGGTCAGGTTCGCGGTGCAGCGCGCGCATCGAGGGGACCCAGCCGGTCAGCGCTATCGCACCCGCTGAGCAGCCGGCCAGCGCCGATCCCGACTCCCAGGCGGCAACAATGGCCGCCCACACCCGGGTACCGCGCAGGGTCTGCGCCAGGTACACCGGGTTGCCGCCCGAAAGGTAGACCAGCCCGGCACCCTCGACCAGGGCGGCGAGTTCCGGCGCGTCCGCTTCGTCGCGGTCCCGGACGACCACGGGGATCTGCTCCACGCCCAGGCGTTCGGCCTGCGCGGCACCCAGGTCGAGCCAGTGCCGCAGGCTCTGCTCCCCTTCCGGCGCCGCTGCCGTCGGGATCTGCACATAACGAGCTGCGCGCCCCGCAAGCAGCAGGCCCTCCACCCCCGCCATAACGGGCAGGTACTCACCGCTGCCCACCAGGGCCAGCGGCCCGCGGCTCAGCCGCCGCTCCGGCGACAGCGCGTCCCGATTAGCGGCCACCAGCAACACCCCCGCACCGACAGCACAGGATCATCATGCCTGCGGTGACATGTGCGCGCCAGCGGACATGCGGACGCCCCGGCTGCCGATCACATGGCCGTACCTGGCAGCGCCGCAGATGGCCACGTCGCGGGCCGCTGACCGGCAGGTCGAAGGCGTTGCCTCCTGCGTCACCAGAGCGAACGAGCCGTCGAGGAAGCGATTACGTACCGGCGTGGCGGAAGTCTTCTCTAGGCCGCATGGTGCGAAGGGGCGGGTCACTGGACGGGCCCGTCCGCATAGCCCCCGGCGGGGCCGGACGGGACCTGATTGCGCGCTGTCGGACCGCTGACCGCGCGAGCACGGCGGACTTGCAAGAGGCCGACCCGGGTGAGCACTTGCCCGACTGCCATCAGAAAGAGCGCGATGGTCCAGATGTGGGCGCCGGTGATGTCATGGCGGACTGAGAAGCGGGCGATCGCGGGGCCGCCGGAGTGGTAGGCGTAGTAGGCAAAGCCGAACCGGAAGCCCATTCCCAGTACCCACGCGATCACGGAAATCACGCCAGCCCGGTCCAGCACGCGCCCCTGCTGATCAAGCGACACCGAGTCGGCGAGGCCGCTCGCCGCGCCCAGCACGATGCCGACGCCAAGCAGTATGACGATCAGTGCCAGGTCGTTCCCGCCCAGTGTGAACGGCGGCCGCAGGTAGATGGCTCCGGCCACCACCAGCAGCACCACCGGAAGCAGCGCCGTGCGCGGCGTGAGCTCATGCCGGCGTACCTGCCGGAAGATCACGGCGATCAGCAGGATGTCGATCACGTAGTCGGTGACGCTCATCGCGTCCTCCTCGTCAGTGCGGCGTGTGCGTCCATGTGTGCACCTCGGGTTTTGGGCCGAGTCCCGTGATTGAATCCTGACAGCACCAGCTGACCAGAGCACCTGTCAGATGACTCGACCCTGCGGGACTTTGGTCCTTGGCCCGGTGAAACTGCCATATCGGTCCGGTCAGGCTGGACGTAGATTCGCGGAACGCGATGCCCTCAGCTCGCTGCCTCCGGAGCAGGCGCTTGAAGAGGGTCCTGACTGAGGCCCGCGCCGCCGCCGGCCGTGGCTGCCGGTCCGGCCGGCGCCGGGCCGCTGGTCGGCAGGAACTGCCGCCGGGCCAGGGCCAGCAAGGTTCGCGCGGCGATCGCGCCGATGAAGCAGGTGATAAGCGCCAGTACTGCCCAGGTCCACGCCGTGGTGCCGGCCGGATGCTCGTGGCTGATCCAGTGCACCGCTAGCGTCGCAGCGGCCGCGTAGGAAAAGGTGAATGACCAGTAGCCAGGTCCGAACGGCGTGCGCCGGTACAGCGGGATGAGGCGCAGCTGGACCAGGACCATCAGGACCGCGTAGCCGGCCAGTGCCCAGGCGACAGTGCCGTACCTCCCGCCGGTCAAGGCAAGGTAGGTACTGCCGGCCACCGCCGGCGGAGCGAGCTCGATAGCCAGCGTCGGTGACAGCGGCGCCGGCACCGGCGGCCGGGAGAACAGCCGTACGATCATTACCGAGCCCAGCAACATCCAGCAGATCACGCCGATGCCGAACAGCCCGTCGGCCAGCCCGTGCCAGCCCACTGCCGCGGCGCCCCCGGCGCCGAGCAGGCCGCTGGCCACCGTGGGCAGGAAGTAACCAGGGTGCAGCACGTCGATGTCGAGCCGGTCGCTGATCCACTGCCCGGTCAGCCAGCCGCCCAGCAGCAGCGCTGCCGCCGCGAACAACCCGAACGCCACCCGCCCGGCTCCATGGGCATACGGATAGAGCTGGACAGACAGCAGCATCCCGACGATGGGCAGCAGCGACACGAACGGTCCCAGCCGGGGATCGTGCAGCTCACCGTCGATGGTGGTGGTGCGGCGGAGCAACTGCGCCGTCCAAGCCGCACCAACCAGCAGCCAGGCAACGGCTGCGAGCACTGCGATGAGGTTCGCGACCCAGATAGGCGCGCCGATAGTCGCGCTGGCGACCCGCCAGCATCCGGCCAGCCCGGCCAGGCCAAAGCCGATGGCGAACAGGTTCGCGGGAATCGCGACCGGCATTCGCGCCTTGGCCGAGGCCGTGCGCTCAGCGACCATGAAGTCCCTCCAGGTTCCTGCCAGCGTGCGCCGGATGGTGCCGCCCGCGACGGATGCGGAACCGAGACTGATTCTGGGACGCGGTCGGCAGTCGACTTCGGTCAAATTACTAGCACTCCGGCCGAAGATCTGGGTGTCCGGACCGGGTGACGCCGGAACTACCGGTGTCCGGTCAGCTCAGAACAGCACGTAGAGCTTGCGGATGATCTCGTGAATCTGCCAGCTGCCGGTCCACCCCGTGGGGAAGATCGCGGTGTCTCCAGGTCCTAGCTCCCTGGGCTCGCCGCCGTCCGGGGTAACGGTCATCCGGCCGGACAGGATATGCACGAATTCGTTGCTCTCCAGCGTCCAGCGCGACGGGCCGGGCGTGCACTCCCAGACGCCTGCCTCCTGGTCTCCGCCGGTCCAGATGGTGGATCCGAAGGTCTGCATCGGTTCCCCGGTGGCCTCGGCCAGCGCGCCCCAGTCCTCCAGGGTCGCGTCGCTCGCGGCAGCCAGGAAGGGCGTGGCGGGGGTGGCAGTAGTCATGGCGACTGAGTCCTCTCCTGGATGGCCAGTGTTTCCGGGAAGGGCAGTGTTTCCGGGAATGGCAGTGTTTCCGGGAAGGGCAGCGCAATGGGATCAGCCGCCAGCCTGCTGCGGCCGGCCTCATCGAAGCGGTCAAGGCCAAGCGGCGACACATCGACAACGCTGGTGGACCCGGTGAGCGCGACATCAGCCGCTGCCCGCGATACTGCCGGGCCCCACATCATGCCCGCTCCGCCGGCGCAGGCGACCGTCACGCCGTGCAGCAGCCCGGCCGGCCCGAACGCGGGGCCGATGATCGGCAGGTGGTCCGGGGTGAAGTCGATCGTGGCTGCCCAGATCCGGCGCAGCCCGAGCCCGCCGGTGACCGGCACCAGCCGGGCCAGCCGGTCCCGCATCAGGGCGAGGTAATCCATATCCACGCTGCGGTTCTCGCCCGGCGGCTCGTCCGGGTTGCTCATCCCGAACAGCAAGCCGCCCTCTTCGGGCCGCCAGTACAGCCCGGCGGACACGTCGAAGACCATCGGCACCCGGGACGGATGCAGGTCCGGGTGCTGCTCGGTCACCGCGACCTGGTGCCTGGCGCCGCCGGCCGGGATGCGGATGCCGGCCAGCCGCCCGACCTCGGCGAGCTTAGGCCCGCCGGTGAGCACGACCAGGCCGGCGGCGATCCGGCCGTTGCTCGTCGTCACCCCGCGGACCCGGTCACCAGCCAGGTCCAGCCCCTGAAAGGCAACGCGCTCGGCCACCTCGACGCCGCTGCGGGCCAGCGCCGCCGTGTAAGCGGTCACGTTCCGGGCCGGGCTGATGTACCCGTCGTCGTCGCAGAACGTACCGCCGAGAGTCTGGTCCGGCGCCAGCGTCGGATTGACCGCGTCTACCTCGGCACTGTCCAGCCAGCGCACCGCGACCCCGAGCGATGCTTGCATGGCCATCCGCTCCCGGGCGGCTGCCACCGCGGCTTCGGTAAAACAGGGCAGCAGGTATCCCTGGGTGACGAATCCAGAGTCAATATCCATTTCCGAACGCTGCCGCAGATAGAACTGGCGGGACCAGCGTCCGAGCAGCACAGCCTCCGGCGTACCGCCCTGTAGCCGCACTACGCCGGCCGCCCGGCTGCTCGCGCCCCCGCCGAGCACGCCCTTCTCCAGCAGGACGACCCGCCGCAGCCCGGCCTGCCGCAGGAAGTACGCACACCACGCGCCCACCGTCCCGCCCCCGACGACGACAGCGTCGGCCACATCCGGAGGACCATCCGACGACACTGGCACGTGGCCGATGCTGCCATGAACTGAACATTCAGTCAATGCGACCGAAACGCCGGCGCGCGGCCGGCGCGCGACACAGGCCAGCAGGCGCTGCCGCGGCGTCGTGGCAATATCGAGCTGCGGGATGATCTCCTGGTGCCTTCCACGGGGAGTGGTCCGGGCGAGCTGATCACCAAGCGTGAAATGCGGGGGGAGATGATCTGGGTGGCGGCAGGCCAGTGGTGAAGGGGCCGGTCAACTGGCGCCCCCGGTCGGCCGGGCCGGCCGGCGGCCGGGCCGGCTGGCGGGAGCCGGTCGCGGTCTGGTCCGGGCGGCTGATGATGGTTGCCGCGGTGTGGTCGCTGTTCAGCATCCCGCTGGTCAGGTGGGTCCCGGCCGATATCGTCTCGGATCTGTTCAGCGCGCTCGATATCCCGGCCGATCCCAGCCTGTTCGTGGTCTGCCTGCTGCTGGCGCTGGCCGGGGCGGTCCGGCGGCGGTACAGGGCGGCACACCTCGTCCTTGTCGGGGTCATGTCGCTGACCGTGCTCGGCGACATCCTCGTGGTGGTCGCGATCGTGACCCATACCGCCGATCAGCTCGGCCTGCCTGGGTGGCGCATCTCGCTCCCGCTGGCGGTGTTCCTGCTGGCGACGGGCGTCGCCGCGGTCGTGGCGGTGTCGCTGGCCCGGCGTGCTTTCCCGGCGCGTCTGGCCCGCGGATCCTGGCGCGCGGCGCTCGGGGTGCTCGTCGGCGGCCTCGCGATGTCGTTCGCCGTGTCGCTTGCGCTCACGGTCGTTTTCCCCCGCACGCTGCACGGGCTGGGACAGCAGGCGGGGTGGGCACTGCGGTCGGCGTTCGGGAACACCGCGGCCCCCGGTGACCCGTTCATGGGCGGGCACGCCGGATACCACTGGGTGTTCGCCCTCGCCGGGCTCATGTCCGCCGGGGCGCTCGTGCTCGCCGTCCTGGTGTTCTGGCGGGCCGGCCGGTCCGGCAGCCACCAGAACGCCGACGAGGAGCTGGCCGTGCGTCGGCTGCTGCTCCAGCACGGGGAGTCGGACTCGCTCGGCTATTTCGCCACCCGCCGGGACAAGAGCGTGATCTTCGCCCCGGATGGCCGGGCGGCAATCACCTATCGGGTGGTGGGCAGCGTCAGCGTGGCCAGCGCCGACCCGATCGGGCAGCGCGCGTCATGGCGGCCGGCCATCCAGGCGTGGCTGACGGAGTGCCGCGCACGCGGCTGGTACGCCGCGGTGCTGTCCGCGAGCGAGGCGGGAACGCGGGAATACGCCGCGAGCGGGCTGCGTGCGCTGGCGATCGGCGACGAGGCGATCATCGACGTTGACCGGTTCACCCTCAAGGGACGCCAGATGCGTCCCGTCCGCCAGGCGGTCACCCGCATCACCCGGGCCGGGTACACCACGCGGGTGCGCCGTCATGGCGATCTGTCGGAGGCCGAACTGGCCGAGATCGGGCAGATGGCGGATCTCTGGCGCGGTGAGGAGACCGAACGCGGATTCTCCATGGCGCTCAACCGGATTGGCGACCCGGCGGACGGCCGGTGCGTGGTCATTACGGCATACGACCGCTCCGGGCGGCTGCGGGGCTTTCTGTCCTTCGTTCCGTGGGGCGTGCGCGGTATCTCGCTGGATCTGATGCGGCGGGATCGCCACGCCGAGAACGGCCTCAACGAGTTCATGGTGGCTCGGCTCGTGCAGGCCTGCCCGGGGATGGGCGTGCGCCGGATCTCGTTGAACTTCGCGGTGTTCCGCACTGTTTTCAGCACGGCCGAGCAGGTCGGCGCGGGGCCGGTGACCAGGGCGACCGACAGGTTCCTTGGTTTCGCGTCACGCTTCTATCAGCTGGAGACGCTGTACCGGTCCAACGACAAGTACCAGCCCGACTGGGTGCCGAGGCTGCTGTGTTACGACCCGGCGCTCACCGTGGTGCGGGCCGGGATAGCCATGGGCGTCGCCGAGGGCTTCCTGCCGCCGCTGGGCCCGCGACTGCTGATCGGCCCGAGGGTCGCCGACACCCAGCCGCCCCGCGAGGAGCCCGACTTCATCGACCGGGTCAGGGCGCAAGAGCGGGAATTGCTGCGGCCCGCCGTGCCGAAGGCGGACCTGTCCGAGCAGCAGCGGGTACGCCGCGACAAGCTCGCCGAGCTTGAGCAGGCCGGCCTGCCGGGCTATCCCGCGGCCGTCCCGCGTACGCACGGCATCGGGGAGATCCGCGCGTCCTACGGCAGCCTGCCGCCGGCGGCTCGGACCGGCGTGCAGGTGTCGGTCACCGGCCGGATCCGCGCCTGGCGCGACCTCGGCGGCGTCACCTTCGCCGTGCTGGAGGAAGACGGGGTCCGCATTCAGGTCATGGCCGCTGTGGACGCCAGCCCGCGGCCGGCCCGCGATTCGTGGGATCGCTTGGTTGACATCGGTGACCTGGTCAGCGTGACCGGAGAGGTGGTCGCCTCCGAACGAGGCGAGCTGTCCGTGCTGCTGCGCGAGTGGTCCATGGCTGGCAAGTGCCTGAGTCCGATTCCCTATCTCGGCGCCCGGCTGGCCGGTGACGTCCGGGTGCGGGACCGGCCGCTGGATCTGATCACCAATCCGGATGCGGTGGACCTACTGCGGCGCCGGTCACGCGGCGTGCGCGCGCTGCGCGAGGCGTTCCAGGATCGCGATTTCACCGAGGTCGAGACACCCATGCTTCAGGCGGTGCACGGAGGTGCGGCGGCCCGGCCATTCCTGACCCACATCAATGCCTATGACCTGGAACTGTTCCTGCGGATCGCGCCTGAGCTGTACCTCAAGCGGCTGTGCGTCGGCGGCATGCGGCGGATTTTCGAGCTCAACCGCAACTTCCGCAACGAGGGCGCGGACGCCACGCACAACCCGGAGTTCACCTCGCTGGAAGCGTACGAGGCGTACGCGGACTACCACGACATGCGGGAACTGACCCGGGCGGTTATCCTCCGCGTGGCCACGGCGGTCAACGGCAGGCCGATCGCGCTGCGCCCCGACGGCTCCGGCGGCATGACCGAGATCGATCTCACCGCGCCGTGGCCGGTAACGACCGTCCACGACGCCGTCTCCAAGGCCACCGGAGCGCACCTGACCCCGGGGTCAACCCGCGACGAGATCGCCGAGGTCTGCGCGAAACACCACCTGCCAGCCGCGACGCAGGCGAGCCCGGGGCGACTTGTGATGGACCTCTACGAGGCGCTCGTCGAGAAGCAGACCGGCTATCCCGCCTTCTACTGCGACTTCCCGGTCGAGGTGTCGCCGTTGGCGCGCAAGCACCGGGACGACCCGCGGCTGACAGAGCAGTGGGACCTGGTCGCGTTCGGCATGGAGCTAGGCACGGCGTACAGCGAGCTCACCGATCCCATCGATCAGCGCGAGCGGCTGACCAGGCAGTCGCTGGCTGCCGCCGCGGGTGACCTGGACGCGATGCAGCTCGACGAGTCGTTTCTCGCGGCTCTGTCGTATGCGATGCCCCCGACCGGCGGTCTCGGCCTGGGGGTGGACCGGCTGATCATGATGCTGACCGGCGTGAACATCCGGGCGACGCTGGCCTTTCCTTTCGTCCGCCCGCGGGATTCGCCCGACCCGGGGGCAGCCGCCGGGTGAACCCGGGCCTGCCGCGTATGCCCCGTCCGCGCCATGAACGACGATAAACTGAACATTCAGTCAGTGGAGTGGCTGAACTCGGGACCGAAGGGGCGCCAGCAGATGTACGGCCTGTCAGAAACCGACCTTGAGATCCAGGAACGCGCTCGCATGTTCGCCGATGAGCTGATCCCCTTCGAGGAAGAGGCCGAGCTCGGCGGCGGCGACCTGCCTGCCGGGGTGGCCGCCGGGCACGCCGCCCGGGCGCGCGAGCTCGGGCTGCACTCGACCAACATGCCGGCCGAGCTCGGCGGCGGCGGCTGCACCACCCTGGAGCAGGTGCTGGTGCAGGAGCAGATGGGGCGGGTCACCAACGCGCTCGGCTGGGTGGCCGCGACTCCGCCGTCGTGGCTGCCCGGGGTGGCTACCCCCGAGCAGGTCGAGCGCTATGTCCTGCCTGCCATCAGCGCCGTTCGGGAAGAGTGCTATGCGATCACCGAGGAGCGGGCCGGCTCGGATGTGGACGCCATCGAGGCGACCGCCCGCAGGGATGACGACGGTTACCTGCTGAACGGCATCAAGTGGCACGTGACCTCGTTCAACAGCGCCGACTATGCCTTCTTCCAGGCAAAGCTCGACGGCGGGCCGCACCACGGCGAGCACGCGATGTTCCTCGTGGACCTGCCGAGCCCTGGGGTGCGGGTGCTGCGCACTCCGGCCTACACGCACACGATCAGCCACCACCATCCGATCGTCGCGTTCACCGATGTCCGGGTCCCCGCCGCCAGCCTGGTCGGAGCGGAGGGCGACGGGATGGCCTTCGCTTATGAGTGGTTCCGGTTCGAGCGGCTGATGGTCGCTGCCCGCTGCCTCGGCGCCGCGGAGCGGCTCATCGCCGAGATGACCGCGTTCGCCAGCGAGCGAGCCGTGGGCGGCCGCCCGATCAGCGAGTATGGCCTGGTAGCCGGGATGCTCGCGGACAGCATGACGGAACTCTTCGCGGCCCGCTCGCTCTGCTACGAGACGGCCAGGGGCATCGACTGCGGCACCGATGTCAAGGTGGCGCACGCGCAGTGCTCGATGGCGAAGCTGTACTGCTCGGAAATGGCCGGGCGGGTCGCCGACCGGGCGGTGCAGATCTTTGGCGGCCGGGGCTACATGAGGGAGAACGTGGCCGAGCGGTTCTACCGCGAACTGCGGGTGGAGCGGATCTGGGAAGGCACCAGCGAGATCCAGCGCGCGATCATTGCCCGCCAGATGGTCAAGCGGGGTCCCGGAGCGCTTGCCTGAGCCTGCGGTCAGTCGTCTCGCGCGGCGGTCGCCGCGTCCATCGCAGACCGGATGCCACCTACGCTTACTTAGTGGCACATCTTCTTGGGGCCGAGTCCCTGCATCTGGAGTTTCCGACGAAGGTCGTCTTCGACTCGGTGACCGTCGGGGTCAACGAGGGCGACCGTATCGGCATCGTAGGGCGCAATGGTGATGGCAAATCCAGCCTGCTCGCGATGCTGTCGGGTCGGCTCGTGCCCAACACCGGCCGGGTCATGACGCGAAACGGCGTGACGATGGGCCTGCTCGACCAGGGTGACACGCTCGATCCTTCGCTTACCGTCGCGCGCACGGTCGTCGGCGACCGGCTGGACTACGAGTGGGCCTCAGATGCCCGGATCCGGGACGTGATCGGCGGACTGGTCCGCGAGATCGGCTGGCAAGCGCCGATTGACGAGTTGAGCGGTGGTCAGCGGCGGCGGGTCGCGCTCGCCCGGCTGCTGGTCGGCGACTGGGATGTCCTGGCGCTGGACGAGCCGACCAACCACCTGGATGTGGAGGGCATCACCTGGCTGGCCGGGCATCTGCGGACGCGCTGGCCGGCGAATGCCGGCGGACTCCTGGTCGTGACCCACGACCGGTGGTTTCTGGACGAGGTCTGCACGGCGACCTGGGAAGTGCACGACCGGATCATCGAACCTTTCGACGGCGGGTACGCGGCCTACGTGCTCCAGCGGGTCGAACGGGACCGGATGGCCGCGGCGAGCGAATCGAAACGGCAGAACCTGATGCGCAAGGAGCTCGCCTGGCTGCGTCGTGGCGCTCCTGCACGTACCTCGAAGCCGAAGTTCCGGATCGAGGCGGCCGCCGAGCTGATCGCGAACGAACCGCCGCCGCGCAATCCGGTCGAACTTGCCCAGATGGCGACGGCCCGCCTCGGCAAAGACGTGGTGGACCTACTCGACGTGTCGGTGTCCTACGGCGACAAGCAGGTGCTTCGCGACGTTGAGTGGCGCATCGGCCCGGGCGAGCGCTCCGGCATCCTCGGGATCAACGGCGCAGGCAAGTCCACCCTGCTGGCGCTTGTCACCGGAGATTTGGCTCCGACCACCGGCCGGGTCAAGCGAGGCAAGACGGTCCGGGTCGCCACCCTCGATCAGCAGCTGTCCGACCTGGACGAATTCTCCGGCGAACGGGTCAGCGAGATCATCGGGCGCAAGCGCACGACCTATGTCGCAGGCGGTAAGGAGCTGACGCCAGGGCAGCTCCTGGAACGCCTCGGCTTCACCAGCGCCCAGCTGTCGACGCCGATCAAGGACCTCTCCGGCGGACAGCGCCGACGCCTGCACCTGCTGCTGATCCTGCTCGATGAACCCAATGTGCTCATCCTCGATGAGCCGACGAACGACATGGACGTCGACATGCTCGCGGCATTCGAGGATCTGCTGGACTCCTGGCCGGGCACGCTGCTGGTCGTGTCCCACGACCGTTACTTCACCGAGCGAGTCACCGACCAGCAGTACGCGATCATCGACGGACACTTCCGGCACCTGCCTGGCGGCGTGGACCAGTACCTCCAGCTCCAGGCCACGGCATTCCCGGGCCCGCAATCGGTAGTCGAGGCGACGGGACCAGGGGCAGCCTCGGGGTTGTCGGGCGCCGGCCTCCGCGCGGCCCACAAGGAGATCGCCGCCATCGACCGGAAGCTGGTCAAGCTCGCCGACCGGATCGGTGCCGTCCACGAGACGATCGCGCTGCACGACCAGAGCGACTACGAAGGCCTGACCCAGAAGACCAAGGAACTCCGCGCGTTGCAGGACGAAGTCACCGGGCTGGAGACCCGGTGGCTAGAAATCTCCGAAGAAGTCGGTTAGCCGGGCAGGTTCGCCTCGATGGCGGTGACCAGCTCAGGATCCTCAGGATCGGTACCGGGCCGGAACCGCGCGATGGCCTTCCCGTCGGGGCTGACCAGGAACTTTTCGAAGTTCCACTGGATATCGCCGGCCTCGCCGCCGGCGTCAGGTACCGCTGTCAGCTCCGTGTAGATGGGATGCCGGCCGGGCCCGTTCACCTCGATCTTCTCGAACATCGGGAAGCTGACCCCGTAGGTCGTGGAGCAGAACTCCTGTATCTCGTCGGCGCTGCCAGGCTCCTGACCCCCAAACTGGTTGGACGGAAAGCCGACGACGGCGAATCCGCGCTCGGCGAACCGCTCATGCAGCCGCTCGAGCCCGGCGTACTGCGGCGTCAGGCCGCACTTCGATGCGACGTTAACCACGAGCAAGGTCTTGCCGGCCAGTTCGGCGAGCGATGCGGGCTGGCCGGCCAGGGTATTGACGGGAATGTCGTGCACGGTCACGTTGATGGGTCCTTCGCTGTCGATATCAGTGCCAGGCTGCACCAAGTCAACAGCGCCGCGCGCGCAGTCATGCCCGATGCGGCAGCCGATGTTTGCTAAGGGCCCGCCCGACCGCTCCGGTGAAGGCGGCCCGGAGGCGCCTCCTTCCGCATCGTTTCCATGATCGATGTGGCGGACCCCCCCACCGGTGGTAGGTAACGCCACATCGATCTCCGGCGGCGCTACCGAAGACGCGGCTCACGGGGTCGGTGGTGCCGGTGTGACGGGAGTGGTCCGGTCGGCAGGGTCCGCGGGCACCGCACGATCGTCCGGGATCAGGAGACGACGGTTTGTTCCACGACGAGTCCTAAAGCGCGTGCGGCTAGCGGGTCAGCCGATCCGGGCCGCGGCGCCAGGGTTCCATACTGGCTGGCCGAGGTAGCCGCGCGCGACCATCGTGACGAACTGGTAGACCGCGTCCTCATCGGGCGAGAGCGGCCCGGGCGAGCCGTGCGGCGAGGACAGGCCCCGCTGCACCGACTCGCACGCGCGCCAGTCCTGCCGGTTGGTAATGTCCCAGAACTCGACCGCGTAACCGGGGTCAAACCCAGGCTGCTGTAGCGATTCCGGCGCGAACGACCAGGTGCACTCGATCCGGGTCCGGTCGGCGGCGAGCGGCACCAGCCGGTGCACCATCACGTAGTCGGGGTGCAGGCTCACCAGCACGTTCGGGAAGATGTGCGCGTAGATGACGGTCCGCAGCCCGGTCCCGTCCAGCCCTCTGAGCGGGGCGCCGTGGCTGCGCCCGTCCAGCGACATCGTCGCCATCCCGTCTCGCAGGTCCATCCAGCCGCCGACCCAGGTCCCGGCCGCCGCGTAGTTCTCCCCGCTCTTGGGCGGGCTCACCCGGCACAGCTCCGGGTGGATGGTGGGGCAGTGGTAGCACTCGTGATAGTTCTCGGACAGGATCTTCCAGTTGGCGCTGGCGTCGTAGTCGTGCTGGCCGGCCACCACCAGCCGGTTCATCTCATGCGGCGCGATGAGCTCCGCCAGCGTGCCCAGCGAATCCGCGAGCGGGGCGGCGGTACCCGATCCGTCCACGAACACCAGGCCGTGCCATTCGGTAGCCGGCAGTTCGACGAGCCCCCACTGGGCGGTAACGAAATCCGGCCGGTTCTTGAAGCCGGCCGCCGCCCGCAGGCCGCCGCTCAGTGAATAGGTCCAGGAGTGGTAGGGGCAGATGATGGCCTTCTGCTGCGTGGTCGCACCGCACGGCAGCAGTTCATGGCCGCGGTGGCGGCAGGTGTTAGCGAACGCCCGCAGCACGCCGTCATCGCCGCGGACGAGCAGGACGCTGCCGATGCCCACCGTCTCGGCCCGCTGGTCGCCCGGATCCGGCAGCTGATCGCTGCGCCCGACGCACACCCAGCCGCCGCCGAAGAAATGACGCTGCTCCCACTCAAACACCGCCGGGTCCACGTAGGCGGCACGCGGCAGCATCCGGCTCTGGCCAAATGGCCGCAGCGACTCGGCCAGCCCAGCGGGGTCGAGCGGGGCGGGCGGGACGGACGGTGATGATTGACTGATCATACAGTCAAGGCTAAGCGGCGGCCGGTACGCTGTCCAGCCGCACCTGGTTCACGATGTCCGGCGTCGGCCTGCGCCGCGGGCCACGGCCCGCAGCACGGGCCGGGCCGCGAAGAAGGACCCGGCCAGTGCGCTGCCGCCGACGCCGAGATCGACCGAGATGCGGCCCTGCTTTGCCCAGTAGACATCCTGCAGGTCCAGCAGCAGCGCGAATTCGTCCACGATGAGCGCCAGCCCCACTCCGTAGCCGATGGCTACCAGCGGATGACGGCGATGCCGGTCTTCGCCTCGGACCGCGATAGCCCCGACGCCGGTCAGCATCCCGATGCCCCAGAGATAATGATGCAGGTGCTCACCGCCTGCGCTGAGGTTGCCGAACGGCCCCCTGCCTGCGCGGATGCTGTAGGTGATGCCACGCGCCGCCGCAAAGGTGCTGGTGAAGGCGAGCCAGCTCAACAACGCGCTGCGGCGTCCCGGATCCAGTTCTTCGTGGTACGCCGCCCGCAGGTCGGTGCCGAGCGAGGAAGCGGCAGCTGTCACACGCGCACCATACTCCGGCGTCGGCCGGCTCGGCCGGAGGTGGCCGTGTCCTGCGCCTATTCCTTCATCAGGCATCTTCCCACTGGCCGCCCTGCCGGTACTCGATCGTGGTGGCTTTCCAGGTCTCCAAGCCGACCTCGTCCAGGGGAGCGCGGTCGTTGTCTCCGCTGGGGTCATAGATGCGGCCCACCGCGTGCACTTCACCGCCCTCGCTGGCGAGCCGGAACCATTTCCCAGCGCACAGCGCCTCGTGCAGGTCAGCGAGCCCCGCTTCGGGCGGGCCGTACTTGCCGACAGCGCTCGGTACAGCGCCGTCATAACCTGCGACGAGATCCTCGGTGATGACCCAGCAGTAGGGAGTCGTCAAGGACGAGAACTCAGCCGTCATGCCCTCGGGTACCGTTTCCGTCCCGGCTAGATCGGGTTCCGTTTCCGTCCCGGCTAGAGCTGTCTCCTCTTCAAAGCTTTGCGTCATCTTTCCTCCGTTTCTGCTGCCTTCTCTGCTGCCAGCCGGCCACCGAGCCGGCCGGCACCGGGCTGACCATCGCCTGCCTAATTGTCGGCACCGCCCTGGCCCTGGCCTCTGCGCGTCCCGTCATGCGCGCCCAGCAGTCACCATCTGCCCCGCCTGCCCCAGGCATCCCTCTCGGCGTCGCTCCGCCAGAGATCGATGCCGATCTGCTGTTCGCAGGAACAGCAAGGTTCCATCGATCAAGAGCGACCGTTATGGCCCTCCCGCAGTGAGCCGCACCCGCCGGCCAGGGCAGGCAGGAAACGTCTCTTCAGCCGAGCAGCACCCGTCGTCGCGCAAGCTCGACGGACTAGTCGAGACATCTTCCCAGCCTGCACGACTGATGACCGGACATCCGCGGCATCCCGCGAAGAGAAGATCGCCGGACACTCTGTGTTTTCAGTCAAATCACGCAGGGTAGCTGGCCCCCCAGTGCGCAGGCCGCCACGACATCGTCGGGCACGGCGGCAGGGAGCTTGACGAACCCGTCGCGCAGGAAGGACTCGATGAGTGCGCTGGCCATGGTGCGAGCCCGCCTAAGCGATGTCGTGGCGTCGACGAGATTTCCGCCACGCAGCATGACCGGATCGTCAGCGCTGGCGATGCTCTTCCTCGTCGTGCTGGATCCGGTCCAGCGCCACGGCCACCGAAAGGAGCAGGGCGTCGTCCTGGCCGGCCGCCACGTCCACTCCGTAGGTGTCCCGCAGCGTGAACCACGCGCGGGAAATCCGGGCCAGGACCTGCCCGCCAGAGCGGATCTCAAATTCCTTGTCGATGATGTTGCCGACCGCCTCAAGCTGGCTGCCGTCGCTGAGGTCAATGTCTGACCTGTGGTGCAGTGGCGAGAAGATCGCCTTGTGCACGGTCGCGACGACCGCGCCGTCGCGCTCGATCTCCATGGTCTCGCGCATGGCCATCAGCTTCTTGCGCACCGTCGCGACGACCGCTCCGGAGGCATCCTTGAGCTCAAGGGTCTGCCTCAGCCGCAGGGCCTTGCCGTCGACGAGGAAGACCTTGTTGCCCTGCTCGTCAGTAATCCAGAAGTCGTCGCCGATCGAGACGATCTTCTCCCGTATCGCGTAGCGCATGCGCATCCTTATGTTCTGTGCAGCAAGTTCTGTGCAGCCGTCGGGCTGCTATCGCACCGTATAGGAGAGTAGCTCCGCCGCTGCCAGTGGCGTTACATCTGCGCCGCGGCCTGGTCCCGATCAAGCAGTATGTTCCTGATCAAATCCGGCAGCTCTTTCGGCCAGACCACCTCTGCGGTCGAATCGAGTTCCGTCAGCGACCACCAGCGCCAGGCGGCGATGCCATCGCAGGCATGCATCTCCGCTACATCGCCTAGCTGGCGGCTTGGCTGGTCAGTGCGCGCCAGGTAGTAACGCTCATGCTGGGGCACCAGACGGCCGCCGAATCTCAGCGTCAGGCTCCGCTGGTGCACCTCCCGGAGCAGCACGACATCCGTCCACCCGGTCTCTTCGGCCAGCTCGCGGGCGGCCCCGGCGGCGTAGTCCTCGCCGTTGTTAAGCCCCCCGCCGGGCGTGGTCCAGTAGCGGCCGTTCGGCGGGGAGCCGTTATAGCCCATCAGCAGGACACGGTCATCGGGGTCGAGCAGGATCACCCGCCCTGCCTGCCGCACCAGCAGCCCGGCGATGCCGGTCGCGTCGGATTCAGCCATGCCTGCACACTAATCGTGCTGGCGCCGCCGCTCGGTCCAACCTGCGGTGCGACGCCGGCCGCGACCAGCGCTGGTAGCCTCTCGGCCTTGTGAGTGCCATCGGGACTGCGACGCACGATGACGGCATCCGCCGCGAAACGTTCGTTAGGCCGGATTTGCTGCTGCCCATGCGAAGCTGGCAGAAGCACGCTTTTCAGGAGTACTTTCGTATACCCCGACGCGACTTCCTGCTGGTCGCGACGCCGGGAGCGGGTAAGACGGCGTACGCACTGGCGCTCGCGGCAGAGCTGCTGGCCCGCCGTGAGATCGCCGCGATAACCGTGGTCACGCCGACGGAGCATCTGAAGCACCAGTGGTCGCAGGCGGCACACAGCATGGGGATCCCGCTGGACTCGGCCTACCGCAACGGACAGGGACGGGCATCAGCCGACTTCACCGGGGTGGCGGTGACCTATGCGCAGGTGGCCGCCCACCCTGCCCTGCACAGGCAGCGCACGGAGAACAAGCGCACGCTGGTGATCTTCGATGAGATCCACCATGCGGGGGACGCGCTGTCCTGGGGCGATGCGGTCAAGGAAGCGTTCGAGCCGGCCAGGCGGAGGATCGGGCTCACCGGGACACCGTTCCGCAGCGACGCCAACCCGATCCCGTTCGTTACCTATCTCGAGGAAGCCGACGGCGCCAAGCGCAGCTCGTCCGACTTCGTCTACGGGTATGGCCCGGGCCTCGCCGACGGCGTCGTCCGGCCAGTGATCTTCCTCGCCTATTCAGGCGAGATGCGGTGGCAGACCCGGGCCGGGGATGAGGTCACCGGCACCCTGGGTGCCCCGATGACGCCCGATCAGCTTTCGCAGGCATGGCGGACCGCGCTGGACCCGGAAGGGGAGTGGGTGGCGCGGGTGCTTGAGGCAGCGGACCGGCGGCTCACCGAGGTTCGCCGGGGCATGCCGGACGCGGCCGGCATGGTGATCGCCAGCGATCACGAGTCCGCGCGTGCCTATGCGGCGCTGCTGCGCCGCCTTACCGGAGTCCGTCCGGTGGTAGTGCTCTCCGACGATCCCTCAGCCAGCAAGAAGATCGCCGAGTTCGGGGCGTCGGCTGACCGGTGGATGGTTGCGGTTCGGATGGTCTCGGAGGGGGTGGACATCCCGCGGCTGGCCGTCGGCGTGTACGCGACGAGCGTGAGTACCGCGCTGTACTTCGCGCAGGCGGTGGGCCGGTTCGTGCGGGCGAGGCGGCGTGGCGAGACCGCCTCGGTGTTCCTGCCTTCCATTCCGGTCCTGCTCAGCTATGCGGCAGAGCTTGAAGCCGAACGGGACCACATACTGGGCCGTCGCGATGACGACGCCGAGGAGCGTGAATTCGAGGAGGCGCAGCGCCAGCGTGATACCCCGGACACGTTCGACGAGCTGGCCTTCAAGCCGCTGGAAGCGTCGGCGCACTTCGACCGGGCCCTGTACGACGGGGGCGAGTTCGGCACATCGGCCGAGGAGGACGACTTCCTGGGCCTGCCGGGTCTGCTCGCCCCGGAGCAGGTCGCGCAACTGCTGCGCAAACGGCAGTCCGACCAGTTTGGGAAGCGTTCCAAGTCTCCCGAACGCACCAGCAGCGAAACTCCCGTTCCGCCGCAGACGACCCGCGAGACGCTCGCCGCCTTGCGCAAGGAACTGAACGGCCTCATCGGGGCCAGGCATCACCTCACCGGCCAGGCGCACGGGATGATTCACGCGGATCTGCGCCGCGCCTGCGGGGGACCGCCGCTGCCGGAGGCCACCGCGGACCAGATCCGGGCGCGCATCGAGACCGTCCGCCGCTGGGCGTCTTGACGCAGCGATCAGCGGCGTGGGCTGCGGGAACCGCTGCGTCTTAGGGCACGTCGTGGAGTAAACCGTCGTTTCCTGGTCCCGGACGATCGTGCGGTGCCCGCGGACCCGGCCGGCCGGATTACTCCCGTCACACCAGCACCACCGACCCCCTGAGCCGCGTCTTCCGTGACGCCGCCGAAGATCGATGTGGCATGGCCTACCACCGGTGGGGGGCTACGCCACATCGATCTTGGAAAGGAGGCGGAAGGAGGCGTCTGCGGGCCCTTAGCCTTGCGAGTCCTTCAGCGCGCGGTAGCGGCGGATGAGCGCGTTCGTGGATGAGTCATGGCTCAGCGCTGGCTCGTCGCTGCTCTCCAGCTCGGGGATGATCTGCTTGGCGAGCACCTTGCCGAGCTCTACCCCCCACTGGTCAAAGGAGTCGATGTCCCAGACGACGCCCTGGGTGAAGACGCTGTGCTCGTAGAGGGCGATCAGGGAGCCGAGCAGCCGGGGCGTCAGGATCTCGGCCAGCAGCACGTTGGTCGGGCGGTTGCCTTCCATCACCCGGTGCGGCACCACCTTCTCGGCGGTTCCCTCGGCCCGTACCTCCGCCTCGGTCTTGCCGAAGGCCAGGCCCTGAGCCTGGGCGAAGACGTTCGACGACAAGATGTCGTGGTGATCCCGCAGCGGGTTGAGTGATTTGGCGAAGGCGATCAGGTCGACGGGTATCAGCTTCGTGCCCTGGTGGATGAGCTGGTAGAAGCTGTGCTGCCCGTTGGTGCCAGGCTCGCCCCAGAAGACGGCGCCGGTCTGGTAGTCGACCGGGCTCCCGTCGAGGGTGACGTGCTTGCCGTTGGACTCCATGGTCAGCTGCTGGAGGTAGGCGGGGAAGCGCTTCAGGTACTGGTCATACGGCATGACACCGATCGTTTCGGCGCCAAAGAAGTCGCCGTACCAGACGGCCAGCATGCCCATGAGTACCGGCAAGTTAGTCTCGAGCGGAGCCGTTCGGAAATGTTCGTCCATGGCATGAAATCCGGCCAGCAGGTCGGCGAACTGGTCCGGGCCGATTGCCACCATGGTGGACAGGCCGATGGCCGAGTCCATCGAGTAGCGGCCGCCTACCCAGTCCCAGAACCCGAACATGTTGGCCACCTCGATGCCGAACTCGGCGACCCGCTTGGCGTTTGTCGACACCGCCACGAAGTGCTTGGCCACGGCGGCCTCGTCGCCGAGTTCCCGGATCACCCAGTCGCGGGCCGAGGTGGCGTTGGTGAGCGTCTCGAGCGTGCCGAACGTCTTAGAGGAGATGATGAAGAGCGTCTCGTCGGCCGCCAGATCCCTGGTTGCCTCCACGAAGTCGGTGGCGTCAACGTTGGAGACGAACCGGAAAGTCATGTTCCGGTCGGAGTAGTGGCGGAGCGCCTCGTAGGCCATGACCGGGCCAAGGTCGGAGCCGCCGATGCCGACGTTGACCACGTTGCGGATCCGCTTGCCGGTATGGCCTGTCCACTCTCCTGACCGCACCCGGTCCGCGAAGCCGCGCATCCGGTGCAGGACCTCGTGCACTTCCGCCGCGACGTCCACGCCGTCCACCATCAGGGACGCGCTGGCGGGCAGGCGCAGGGCCGCGTGCAGCACGGCCCGGTCTTCGGAGACGTTGATGTGCTCGCCGCGCAGCATCTGGTCCCGGCGCTGCGGCACGCCAGACTCCTGCGCCAGTTCCACCAGCAGCCGCATCGTCTCGTCGGTGACCCGGTTCTTGGAGTAGTCGAGGTAGATGCCGGCCGCCTCGGCTGTCAGCCGCTCGCCGCGGCCGGGATCGGCGGCGAACAGTTCGCGCAGGTGGCGATCGGCGATCTCGGCGTGATGGCGCTCGAGCGCCTGCCAGGCCTTGCGTTCACGCAGAGGCGTCACGGGCGGGTCGTCTCCTTCGGTCAGTTGCGGCGTTCCTATCCCAGCACGGCTGGCAACCAGGCCGGTGGCCAGGTCCGCTCGCCGATGCACGCTACTCCCCGGCGCACGCTACTCCCCGGCGCTCACAACTTTCAGAGGTTGCCTTCAGGTATCGCTCATCTAATTGCTTGGTAAGCACCAGCTGTTCCTAAGTTCGCCTGCAGATGCGGATCGCATGGTGGTCATAGGAAGCAAGGCGACCACGTATTTAGGGAGACAGGCCATGTTCGATTCACCGGTCACGGCTGGCTCAGCGCAGACGCAGCCGGACTCACCCTGGCCCGGTCCCGGAGGTCCCGGAGGTCCTGGTGGCTCCGGAGGTCCCGGAGGCCCGTACGGCCCGTACGGCCCGTACGAGCCAGCAGGGTCGGGATCAGCCGGCAATCCAGGCGGCCCGGGAAGGCGTCCCCGCGTCCGGCTGCTGGCACTCACCGCTGCGGTCGCGCTGGCTGCCGGGGCGGGCTCCGCCTGGGCGCTGACCGACGCCGCAGCCGCGACCACGGTACTGACGACCTCTCAGGTCGTCGCCAAAACCGACCCGGGCGTGGTCGATGTGGTCTCCACCCTCGGCTACCAGGACGGCACCGCGGCCGGCACCGGGATCGTGCTCACGTCGTCCGGCGAGGTGCTCACCAACAACCACGTCATTGACGGCGCCACCTCCATCAAGGTCAGGGACGTGGGCAACGGCCACGTCTACACGGCCGGGGTGGTGGGCTACAACGAGACCGACGACATCGCGGTGCTGCAACTGAAGGGGGCATCGGGCCTCACGACCGCGGACCTTGGTAACTCCTCGCAGGTGCGGGTCGGCAACAAGGTCATCGCCATCGGCAACGCCGGCGGCCAGGACGGTACCCCATCGGTCGCGACCGGCAAGGTCACCGGCCTTGGCCAGTCGATCACCGCTAGCGACGAGTCGGCCGGCACCTCCGAGCAGCTAAAGGGACTCATCGAGACCAATGCGGGCATCGAGCCAGGAGACTCCGGCGGCCCGCTCACCAACACCTACGGCCAGGTGATCGGACTCGACACCGCGGCGTCTACCGGATCTGCCTACCAGCTCAGCTCGACGGCAACCCAGGCCTTCACCATCCCGATCAACGAGGCAGTCGCTATCGCCGGCCAGATCGAGGCGGGCACCTCCTCTGCCACCGTCCACATCGGCTCCACCGCCTTCCTGGGCATCGAGGTCAGTTCCTCGGGCACCACCGCGCCGGGGTTCCCGGCCAGCACGGGGGCGGAAATCGCCGGGGTCGAGCAGGGCTCGGCTGTCGCCGCGGCCGGCCTGACCGCCGGCGACACGATCACATCGCTCGGCGGCCACGGCATCACCTCAGCGTCCCAAATCCGTTCGGTGCTGACCGGATACCGTCCTGGCGACAAGGTCAGCATCACCTGGACTGACCAGGACGCCCAAAGCCACACCGCCACCATCGTCCTGTCGGCAGGCCCGGCCGGCTGAGCCTCAACGTCGGTCCGAACCCAAGAGTCAGCCCCTGACCAGCGCGAACGCGGTCAGGGGCTGATCTCGTCCAATGCGGCTGTCAGGCGAGAGCGTCGAGTAGCTCGCGCTCGCGTTTTGCGCTCAGGCCTGATTTCCTGATGCGATCCAGGCCCTGTTCGCGTTCCCAGGCAAGGGTGTCGGTGAGCAGTTCCAGCCGCGGCCGGTGCCGTAGCCCGGCAGCAGTGGCTGCCGCGCCGCTGCGCGCCGACCATCCCTCCCAGCCCGGCTCGACCAGCCACATCGGCAGCGATTCTGGCCCCATGAACTCGGCCACCCCCTGCTCCAGCAGCCAGGCCGGGTCGGCAGTGACAACCGGGCCGGTATGGCCGCCCGCCGCGCGCGCCTGGCCGACCCACTCGCCGAAGGTGACGACGGGCCCGACCGTGTCGTACGTGCCGGTGGTGCCCGCCTCCGCCGAGTCGAGCAGCCAGGCCGCCAGGTCACCGACATCGATGACCTGAGTCGGCATGCCGGGTGAGTCGGGGACCAGCATCGGCCCGTCCGGATCACGAGCGGCCCGGGCGACCCAGTAGCCGGAACGATCACTGTGATCGCCATGGCCGCCGATAAGTCCTGCCCGCGCGATCAGCAGCCGGTCGCCCACGACGGCGGTACACGCTTGCTCGCACGCGACCTTCGCCTCGCCGTATAGCTCCCGGTCGGCCACGTCCTGGTCGGTCGGCTCCAGCAGCTCCGCGGACTCGTCGGCACCCAGCTCGGCGTGCGAAGCGTAGACGCTTCCGGTGGAGACGTACGTCCAGTGCCGTGCCTGGCCGCCTAGCGCCCGCAGCGCACCCCGGACGAATCCCGGCTGCCAGGACACCTCGATCACGGCGTCCCACTCGCGGCCTGCCAGCCGACGATACGCCGTAGCATCACGCCGGTCGGCGGTCTCGAGGACTGCGCCGTCTGCCACCTTCCCGCTCTCGCCGCGGGCGAGGCAGGTCACCAGGTGACCGCGTCGTACCGCCTGGCCTGCCACCTCGCGGCCAAGCCATGCCGTGCCGCCCAGTAGCAAGATTTCCATCGCACCACTGAAGCACTGGCGACCCGGTGCGGACAACTGGGTACGCCACGGGCGCAACCAGATGATACGCAACCGAACGGCGCGTCACTGGCCGACGCCGCGCCCCCGCCGGCACTGCGACGTGGTCAGGTCGTGCGGTGGAAGGCGTATTTGGTCGCCGCGCTGACCGGGTTCCAGCGCGCTGGCGGGGGTGATGAAACCTTGACCGCGGTGACCGGCCGGACCTGAACGATGCAGATCGGCTCGCCAGCGCGGCGGTGCCGGTCCAGGACCCATTCGACGTCGACGGGGAAACCGTAGTGCTTTTCGATCGCGGCGACCGCCTCGGCGACGGCGGCGGTCTGTTCGTCGTCCAGCACACGGCGATCAACCAGCCGGGCCGGCATGTCGGTCTCGACCACCCGGCCGGCCGCGTAGTCGAAGGCAGAGACGATTTTCTTGGACGCGACGTCGTAGCGGAGGACTCGCCCGTCGGATTTCCCGATCTCGATGTGGTCGGGCGTGACCAGTCCCTGCACGACGGCCTCGCCCCAGCCCCAGTTGCCCTCGATCACGATGCGGTCCGATTTGCCGGTGACCGGGTGAATCGAGAAGGCCACGCCGGAAGCGCGGGCGTGGATCAGCTCGATGACCCCGACGGCGATCGGCATCTCGTGGTGGCTGATGCCCCGGCGGTGCCGGTAGTCGAGGGCCCGCTCGGTGAACAGGCTGCCCCAGCAGGCACGGACGGCGTCCAGGATCCGCCCTGGCCCGGAAACGCCGAGGTAGGTGTCGAAGATCCCGGCGAACGACGCGTCATCGGAGTCTTCGCCGGTGGCTGAGCTGCGCACGGCCGTCGGGACGTTGACCTCGACGCAGTGCAGGCACAGGTCGTCGTAGGCGTCAGTGATGTCCTTGGCGAGGGCGGTCGAGATCGGCCGCTGCTCGAACTCCGCCCGGATGGTGCGGGACGCCTGCTCGATCGGCGCTGGTCCGGGGTTGTCGCCGAGTCCGGCCAGCGCCGTGTCGATGACGGCGTCGAGGCGGGACTGCGCGCAGTGCTGCCGGTAGGCGTCAATCGTCACCGAGAAGCCCGCCGGCACGCAGACGCCGGCCTGAAGCAACTCCGAGAGGCGGCCCATCTTGGCTCCGGCTACGGCGCTCGCCGTTGCCGGATCGACCTGGTCGGTCCAGATGATGGTGCCGCTCACGAGGGCACCCCGCCGGTGGCGGCTGGCTCGGCCCCTTCCGTGGACCCGGCGGTCGCGGTGTGGAACACGGTGACCGTGCCCGTCGTCCCGTTGACCTCGATCTCATCGCCGTCGTTGATGATGGCTGTCGCCAGCCCCACGGCGGTGACCGTGGGCACGCCGTACTCCCGCCCGACGATCGCGGCGTGCGACAGGGTGCCGCCGCCGTCGCAGACGCAGGCTGCGATCTTGGCGAAAGCGGGCGTCCAGTTCGGTGAGGTCGATTCGCAGACGAGGATCTCGCCCGGCTGGATGCGGTGCAGTTCGTCGGCGTTGGACAGCACCCTGGCGATGCCGCGGGCGATGCCCTTAGAAGCCGGGATGCCGGTCAGCGTCCTGACCTCCTGGCCGCTGGCCGCTGCCTTGATGGTGTCCAGGAAGTGCCCGTTCAGGCCGAAGATCTCGATCACGATCGGGTCGTCCACCGAGTCCGGGATGGTGCCCAGCATCTTCGGCATCGACGCGCGCCGCTGGTACCAGTGATCGAAGTACTGCTTGCGGGCCTCGATGATCGGCTTGAAGTCCGGGTAGCTTCGCTCCCCCCGGACCAGCTGCATGTTCTCCGGCCAGAAGAGGAAGAACATGTCATCGCTGGCGTCGGCGCCCACCCGCCCGGCGATCTCCTGGCAGGCCCACCGCATCGGCAACGAGACCTTGAGGTCGATGTAGTAGTTGTGGTCGTCCTGCCACCAGGGGAAGTTGGCCGCCCGGCATGACTCAAGCCCGCCGTCGAACACCGCCTGCTCTTCCCTGGTCAGCACGGAACGGGCAGCGTCCACCGCCTCCTCGCGCTCGGCGATTGCCGCGTCCAGCGCGGCCTTGAAATCGTGCACCTCGGGCTTCAGCAGGAAGGTCTTGATTGTGCCGAGAGCCGGGGTGGGGTCCTCGATCCAGGAAGGGAGCGCGAGGTCGCAGGAGCCTTCGGTGCGCCAGCCGTAGATCTGGAGGAAATCCTCGAAGTGACTCAGCCAGGTGCTCGCGGCGCCGCCGTGCGCGGACAGCGCCGCAGAAAGATTCTCGGCCTCGGTGGCGGCGAAGACGTCGGCCAGCCCGCCGCTGCGGGCCTGGGCAGTCAGCCGCCACAGCTCGCGGTCGGTTTCCATGATCTTGGTGTCGTAGCCCTGCAGGAACTTCCCGATCTGGCCGGGGTCCAGGCCGAACTCGACGCACTGGCCGTAGAAACCCACGAAGTTGGCCAGCAGCGGGTACATCACCTCGAAGTGAATCTCGAATGCCCGCTTGTGATAGGCGCGGGCCTGGACCAGGTTCTCGCCAAGCTCAGCGAGTGACAGCTTGCCCAGGTCGACCGACCGGAGGTATGCCCAGCCGTCTTCGGTCTCCTGCCGCCGGGTGGCCCAGATGTCCTCGAAATTTCCCAGGAAAAGCGGCAGGCTCTTCTCGATCCGCTTGGCCCGGGCGCCGATCTCGCGGGGGTCGGTGACCGGCACCGCCGAGCCGTAGAGGTGGGTGCCGGCGAAGCGCGACGTCATGCCGCGGCCAGGCGGCAGCGGCAGCGTCTCCGCGGCGAGCTGCGTTCCCCAGTTGTAGCCGTCCTCGCCCCAGATCCAGCCCATCGGCGTCAGGCCGCGCGGCCAGTGGAAGTCGAGGAACCAGAAGGTCTCCTCGTCCTTCTTCTTGAACGTGTCCACCGGGTCCACCATCCACGGGGCGTGGTCGTAGGCGGGCTTGAACCCCGGGTACCACTCGTCGGACACGAATTCGTCCAGCGGAATGACGTCGGCCATCTCGGCTCCTTCGTTCACATCCCGGCCACCTTCGGGCTACCTCAGGGTCGCAACTGCCGCCGTCGCTGACAACGACCGCGTTCGGCTAGGACGAACGTCACCGCGCGGGTTCGGCTACGCGAAACATCCTGCTTCCCCCAGCATGCAGGCCTGCCTACCGTCGGGACAGGGAAACACACCTGGAGGTACCCGATGCTCAGCCCGGAGAAGAACGAGCGGCTCACCCGGGTCGGTCCCGGCACGGCGATGGGCGAACTGCTGCGCCGTTACTGGTGGCCGATCGCCACCCACGACATGGTCGGCCGCATGCCGGTGAAGCGCCGGCTCCTCGGCGAGGACCTCGTCCTGTTCCGCGATGCCGGCGGCCAGCTCGGGCTGCTGGCGGAACGGTGCCCGCACCGCCGGGCCTCTCTCGCCCTGGGCTGCACCGAGCAGACCGGCCTGCGCTGCGGATATCACGGCTGGCTGTTCGACGCTGCCGGGCGCTGCCTCGAGCAGCCCGGTGAGCCGGCCGACTCCACGTTCAAGGACCGGATCCGGGCCACGGCGTACCGGGTGCAGGAGCTCGGCGGTCTGGTCTTCGCCTATCTCGGCCCTGACACGCCGCAGCAGCCTGCCCCGCTGCTGCCCCGCTATGACCTGTTCGTGATGGCCGACTGCTGGCGCGACATCGCCCACGCCGAGCTGCCCTGCAACTTCCTGCAGATCATGGAGAATTCCGTCGATCCGTACCACGTCGAGTGGCTGCACGGGCGTTACGGCTCGTTCCTCAAGGAGCTGGCTGGCGAGCCGCCGCTTCCGGTGGTGACGAAGAAGCACATCAAGGTGGCCTTCGAGGTCTTCGAGCACGGCATCCTGAAGCGGCGGGTCCTTGACGGCCAGACCGAGGACGACGAGGACTGGAAGACGGGACATCCGCTGGTGTTCCCGCACATGCTCCGGGTCGGCGCGGCCGGCCTGGCGACGTTCCAGATCAGGGTGCCGATCGACGACACGCACACCTGGCACGTCTGGTACCAGACCTACGCCCCCGGCGGACCGGTTCCCCAGCAGCCCGAAATCCCGGTCTACACCGTGCCGCTGCACGACGAGCACGGCAGCTGGCTTCGCGATTACGTCGACGGCCAGGACATCGTTGCCTGGGTCACCCAGGGCGATATCGCCGACCGCAGCCAGGAGCATCTGGGCCGTTCGGACCTCGGAGTGATTGCCCTGCGACGCCTTTTCGCCGAGCAGATGGACCGGGTCGCCGACGGTCAGGATCCAATCTGCACCTATCGCGATCCGGCCGCCAACGTGCAGATCGACCTCCCGATGGAGAAAGAGAAGTTTGGCAGCGCCAGAGAGTTCAGGCAGATCTGGCTGACCGAGAGCTCGATCCGCTACAGCCCGATCCGCGACCAGGTCCTCGAGCTGTTCGGCGACACGCTGCCGGGGCCTACGCCGGCGTCCCGGGGCGCCACAGCCGCGCTGTTGCGATCGTCGCGCCCTCGCTGAGGGCAGCCAGCTTGGCCCAGGCCACTGTCGGGTGCACCTCCGGGGCGAACGTCGCCCGGGAGGAGAAACCGCAGTCAGCACTGGCGATCACGTTCTCGCGCCCGACGAGCCGCGCGTAATTGCAGATGCCCTCGGCGATCAGCTCGGGATGCTCGACGTAGTTGGTGGCGTGCCCCAGCAGGCCAGGCAGCAGGATCTTGCCGTCAGGCAGCCGGACATCCTCCCAGATGCGCCATTCGTGCTGGTGCCGCGGGTTGGCGACCTCGAAGGAATAGGCGCCCGCGTTGATCCGCAGCATGTACGGGACCACGTCGGCCAGCGGCAGGTCGCGCAGCCGCGGTCCGTGATTGAGGCCGTAGCAGGTATGCAGCCGCACCCGTTCCGGCGGGATATCACGCAGGGCGTGGTTGAGCACCTCGACATGCTCGTGCGCGCGACGTCGGCGCTCAGCGGGCTCGGCCTCGCCGTCGTCGGTAAGGATCTCGATCAGCCACGGGTCGTCGACCTGTAGCAGGAAGCCGGACTCGACGATCGCCAGGTACTCCTCGCGGAGCGCCTCCGCTACCGCTGCCAGGAACTCGCTCTCGGTGCCGTAGTACTCGTTGCGTCCGAACCCGCTGGGGCTGGTGGACGGCAGGAACGCCTCGACGGCGCTGACTTCCTTGAGTGCGGCGCGCAGATTCGCGATGTCGGTTTCCACGGCCGCATGCCCGGTGTACCGGACCGGGCCGGTGGCGACCATGACACGCATCGGCGCGACCGTCGAAGAGTACTTAGCCATGTACTGGGCGTAGTACTCGGGGAAGTCGTCGATCTCCTTCTGCCACGACGGCGGCAGCAGCGACTCGCCCGCCACGGTGTCGAAACCGGATAGCCGGTCCTTGACATAGGTCAGGAAGGAGACCTTCCCTTGCTCGCCGTCGGTCACCACGTCGATGCCGGCCGCTGACTGTCGGCGCACCACGTCGGCGACGGCCGCGCTCACCGCCTGGACGAAGGACTCGCGGTCATAGGGCCGCCCGTGCTCCTTCTCGCGCATCAGCTCAAGGAGCGGGTGCGGGCGCGCCAGGCTACCCACGTGCGTGGTCAGTATCCTGCCTTGGCTGCTTTCCATCAGTGCTCCGGCGATGTCGATTGTGCCAGCAGGCGGGTGACCTGCTGGGCGGCGCGACGGACGCTGGCGACAACGAAATCCTTGCGCGGGCCCGCGACCAGCGTCGTCCGGCCGACCGCGGAGATCGCTCCTGCGACGCGCGGTCCAGCCGCGTTAGCCGGGGTGAGGATGGGCGCCGCCACCGACGAGTATCCGAGCGCCGATTCCTCGCGCGAGCTGACCCAGCCGTTCGTCCTGGCGGTCTGGAGTATGCGCTCCAGCCGCACTGAGTCGGTGACGGTGAACGGGGTGTGCTTGAGGCGGGGCACCTGCGCGGTCGCGCGGGCGATCGCCGGGTCGAATGCGGCCATCGCCCGGCCAGCGCTCGAGGCATATCCGGGCACTCTTCGCATCACCTCGCCACTGACTAGCGGGCCGAGTCCTCCGTTGCCGACCCGTTCGACATAGATGACGTGCCCGTTGGCAGGAAGCCCGAGCTGAACCATCAGCCTGAGCGAGTCGTTCAGCTCGACCATGATGGGCCGCGCTATCGCGCGGAGCGGGAGCCGATCAAGGGCGAGCTGCCCGTAATGGAACAGGTTCAGGCTCAGCCGGTAGCGGCCTGCGGCTGACCGGTCAAGCAGGCCGGCGGCTGCGAGCGCGGCCAGCGCGTGGAACGCCGTGCTCTTCGCGACGCCGAGTTCACGCGCCACGTGAGTGGGGCCGAGTTCCGGGTGTTCGATGAAGCAGTGCAGGACCTGCGTCGCGATGGATACCGAACGGAGGCCACCGGGCTCAAGCTCAGCGCCCCCGGCATGGGCAGCGGCCGTGGCTAGCTGCGCCGGGATGCTCATGTCGGTCTCCCTCATCGCGCACCCGCCCTCTTAGCGCTCGACTCTAGACCAGGGCGTTCCGTTTAGGGGGTTGGCGTTCCAGATAACGGAACAACCGTCCGATATCGTTTGGCCCGCCGCCTTCAGATCAGGAATCGCCGACTTGCGACTTGAAATGCTCCGGTTCGCGCGGACATGTGTCCGGTGTGGAGGGAGCAATCTTGAGTTACCCGCAACCCGTGTCCTGCGATGAGCAGCGGCGGCGGCGTTTCGAGGATGTCTACGCGGCGACCCACGGCCCGGTCCTCGGCTACGTGCTGCGCCGCACGGACAACTCCGACGACGCCGCTGACGTGATCGCGGAGACCTTCCTGACCGCCTGGCGGCGGCTCGACGACATTCCCCGCGGTGATGAGGCGCGGCTGTGGCTCTACGGCGTGGCCAGGCGCGTGCTGGCCAACCACCACCGGGGAGCGCGGCGCAGGTCCGCGCTTGCTGATCGCCTGCGCGCTGACCTGGCAGCCGCCGAGCAGGCACCGCAGTTCACCGGCGAGCTGGCCGACATCGCCGTGGCGTTCCGCGGCCTGCCCGAGGCCGACAGGGAACTGCTCGCGCTGGCCGGCTGGGAGGGCCTGGACGCCGGCCAGATCGCCACCACGCTGGGATGTTCCCGCAACGCCGCGCGGATCCGGCTGCACCGCGCGCGGCGCCGGCTGGCCGGCGCACTCGCCCGCGATCGGGTCAGGCAGCAGCCGTCCCGCGCGCACGCCGCGAAGGGAGACCTCGCATGAACGATGTGAGCCGCATTTCAGCCGTCTCAGACGCCGAGGCTGCCCGCATGGTGAGCGCGGACACGCTCGCCGATCTCGCCGAGCGGATCACATCCACGGCGCCCCGCGCCGCGCCCGCCACCGCCGCGCCCGCGCCAGTCACCGCCGCACCCGCGCGCCCGCGACGTCGCCTGCTGATCGGGATCCCCGTCGCCGCCTGCCTCGCGGCCGCGATCCTGATCGCCACCTCGCTCGGCAGTCCCGGCCAAAAGGTCGGGCCGGTTCCCGTCGGCCCGGCGAAGGCCCAGGCGGCGGCCTTGTCCTTCACCAGGCACGGCCACGACATCGACGTCACCGTGCGCAACCCGGTAGCTGACCCGAAGATCTACCGCGCCGAGTTCGCCGCCCACCACCTGCACCTCACGATCCAACTGGTCCCGGTGTCCCCTTCTCTTGTCGGCACCCTCGTGTACATGGGCGAGAACAGCGGCGTCACCGGGATCACCACGATCACCGCCAAAGGCAGGTGCTGGACCGGCGGTGGCGGCAACGTGTGCCCGGTGGGGGTCAGGGTGCCGGTCGGCTTCCGCGGTTCGGCGGACTTCACCTTCGGCCGGGCAGCCCGCCCCGGCGAGCAATACGAAAGCACGGGCCCGGTGACCGCCCCCGGCGAGGCCATGCACGGACTGAGCTACCGGGGCAAGACGGTTGCCGCCGTGCTCGCCATGCTGCGCGCGCGGCAGCTGACCGTCCCGCAGTACCGCTACCTGAGTGCCGATGGAAACGTCTGCGGGACGCTGCCGCACAGCATCCCGGGCACGTGGCATGTCTACCAGGCCGACCCCTGGGCGCCGCATCAGGTCATCCTCTGGGTTGGCCCGGCGGCCGGGACCCGCAGCCCTCGCTGTTCCACCGGGAACGCGCCCGGCGCGACCCCGACCCCGACCCCGACCGGCCGTTAAGCCCGGAGATCAGGAAGGGCCGTCATGAAGATCGCAAGCTTGGTCACGACCGCATGCGCTATCACGATGGCGGTCGGCGCGCTCGGCGCCTCCTCCGCTGTCCCCGCGGCGGCCGAAATGGAACGCGCCGGGTCCGGGGCAGCGCCCCCCCGGACCACGGCAACATCTGCCCCCATCCTGCTGATCAACGGCGATCGCTTTTTTACCGCCAATATTCCGAACGGAGCAGGGCTAACCTCACCGGTTCCCGCAACCGGCGACGGTGGTCCCGACGCCATCCTCCAGATCGTGGACAGGGACGGCCGGCTGACCGGGATCTCGCCTGCCGCACGGCCGGCCAGCCGTTCCGGCCTGACCCACACGCTGACAGTCAGGGGCACCAACCTCGAGGGGAAGCCGGACACCGGCGATTCCGTCGTGGTGGCGAACGTGGACAACGTCAACCTGCTCGGCGGCTTTGTCGGGAAGGTTCTCCATCACGGCGTGGCCCGCTTCACCGTGCCAGCCGGGCATTACCTCGTGATCGGGTTTTTCGTGGCCAGGTCCGGCAAGAAGATCACCAGCCAGCATGTCGTGGTGTTGCCGCAGAGCACGGTCTCCGACGACACCACGGTCAGCGTCGCCGAGCGGTCCGCGGACAGCGAGGTGCGGATGGTGACCCCGCGGTCCGCTTCGCTGCTGTGGGCCACGCTGGACATCTACCGCGAAACGGCCCGCCGCCAGCTCCTCGACGCCAGCGCCGTCAGCGTCGGCCATGGCCCGCTCTGGGTCAACCCGACAAGCCGCCGGGTGAGGGTCGGAACGCTGCGGACCGTCACCGCCGCCGGGCTCACGTCCCGGCCGGGAAGCCGGGCGCCGTATGAGTACAACCTGCTGTATGAGTCCGCCAACGGGCTGATCCCCGCCCAGCGCCGGGTGGTGCGGCCCGCCCAGCTCGCCATCGTGGATACCCGCTACTACCAGGCCGTGCACTCGGCGGGCCAGCTGTACATGCGCGGCCTGCTGCCCTTCCAGGGCGGGATCATCTTCGGCGGGTTCTTCCCGGTCAGCCTGCCCTCGCAGGTCACCGAATACGTCTCAGGCAACCCCTCGGTCGTCTGGTTCAACGAGTACTCGCAGACGCGGCCAAGCTGGACAGGCGGGCAGCTCGACGCCCATCGCGCCTACCTCGCCGGCCAGCGGGTGCGCCAGGACTGGGGTGCCTACCCGCTGCATTCCGCGGCCGATGTCAGCGTGCTCGGCGCGGCGGATCCGTGGGCCAGGTTCGTGCCGGACGGGACGGTGCCGTCGGCAGCCAGGGCGGGTAACACGCTGCTGCTGGAGATCGACCCGTTCGGCGACAACCAGCCTGGCCACGTCGGCGGCGGGTACTCCGCGGGCAGTTACCAGATCGACCAGAACGGGAAAAAGATCGCGGCCGGGAACGCGGTGCAGCGGCCCGGCGGCTGGGCGTTTCTGAAGCAGGTCAAGCTGAGCCCGGGCCCGTCGGTGATCAGCTTCACGCTCGCCGCCGCCCGGACCGGGACGCTGGGCCCGGGGAAGAGCGACACGCTGTCAACGGCGAGCCGGACGGTGTGGACCTGGCGGTCCTCTCACGAGGCGGGGGTGAGTCTCCCGCTGGGATGGTGGTGCGGCGTGGGTCCCATCTCGCGTGCTGGCGTGGGAAGCAGGGCTTGTGCTGCCGAGCCGATGATGACGCTGCGGTTCGCGGTGCAGAACCTGGCGCTGGACGGGGCGGCGCCGCCGGGTCTGCAACTGGTGCGGATCGCCGTGGGGCACCTACAGCTCGCGCGGGTCGCACCGGTCATCCACGCCGCCGTCCAGGTTTCCTTCAACGGCGGCAAGACCTGGCATCCCGCGCGGGTCGTCGGCCGCGACGGGACCTACACAGCCTTGTTCACGGCCCCGGCCGGTGCGCGGGTGACACTGCGGACCAGCGCCGCCGACGCCGCGGGCGGATCGATCACCGAGACGATCACGAGCGCCTATGCGACCGCTTCACGGTCAGCCGCGTGAGGGATACCGCTTAAGAGCCGTTACACAACGCAAGCTCCGCCGCTGCCAGCAGGGTCCGGCAGAGCCAGCCGGGCGCAGATCTCCGCTAGTCTTCGGCCGACGCCGGCATCGTCGGCCGGAGTGACCAGGAAGGCACGAGCCGATGGAATCCAGTGTCCGGACGTGGATCGCCGCGCTGCGCGGCTCGCAGCAGCGGCTCGCCGGCCTGGTCGACACGCTCACTCCCGAGCAGCTGCGCGGTCCCTCGTACGACACCGGCTGGTCGATCGCCCAGGTGCTGTCCCACATCGGCAGCCAGGCGGAGATCGCGCAGCAGTCCCTGGTCGCCACGGTGGGAGGCCGCGAGCCGTTCGGGCCGGAGGGCTTCGCCTACATCCTGGCGGTGTGGAGCGCCCGCAATCCTGACCAGCAGGCGGCCGAGTGCCTGGCCTGCGACGCCGAACACGTGCGCCGTCTTGACCAGCTCACCGACGAACAGCTATCTGTGATCCGGGTGAAGTTCGCCGGCCTGGAGTTCGACGCCGTCGGCATGGTCTGGCTGCGCTTGGGCGAGCATGCGCTGCACTCCTGGGACGTGGCCGTCAGTTTCGACTCCTCGGCGCTGGTCGCACCACAGTCGGTGGAGTTGCTCACCGACCGGATCCCGCAGGTCGCCATGCGCACGGGAAAGCCGGGCAAGGACAGGTTCACGCTGGGTATCGCCACCACGGACCCTAAGCGCAAATTCGTCCTCGAGGTGGCGGACAGCGTGACAATGACGGCAGTGCCGGATGACACCTCGGCTGGCCCGGCCAGCAGCATCCCGTGGATCCAGCTGCCCGCAGAGGCGCTGCTGCGGCTCGTTTACGGACGGCTCGACCCCGATCACATGCCGGCGCCAGAAAGCCTCGACGGCCCGATCGATCTGGCTGCCCTGCGCAGGACCTTCCCAGGATTCTGACGCCGCCCGCCCTCTAGTCAGCGCGCGGGCGGCTACGCCGCTGCCGGTCCGGCAATGCGCCAAGTTGACGGTCCACGACATCGTCGAGCCATGCGATCACCGTTTCCGCGCTGCTCACTGGTGCCTCCAAGACCTGCGGGACGTCGGGCAGAGCGGCACCGGTCCTGGTGGCGGTTCCCTCGCCCGGAGCAATGCGCCAGCCGTTTTTCCTGACCGGTTCCGGGATCAGGCGCCCGCTGATGTAGGGGTGTGCGTCGTCTCCGGTCAATGTCCGGGCCTTGTGGCCGGCCCGACCGGCACAGCTGGCGAGAGCTCGGGCATTCGACAAGAACTCCCGGTGCTGGAGACGGCCCGCCAGCTCGATCGAGGCGGCAGCAAGCCGGCCGCCCTCGCCCCGGTCCCCGCCGCACAACGCAAGCTCCGCCGCTGCCAGCAGGGTCCGGCAGAGCCAGTACGGTGCGTGCAGCTTGCGCGCGAGCACCTCGGCATGCTTGAGCGCGCGGCGTGCGCGGTCATTCTCGCCCGCCAGCAGCAGGGTGTAGCCGACCCGATATACCACCGCGTCGAAGCCCCAGGCGTATCCGTAGCGGTCCTTCAGGTGCAAGGCGGCGACGTAACACTGTAGGGCTCGCGGCCAGTCGCCGTTGAGAAGGTATGCGCCGCCTGCGCCATCCGCGGCTCGTGCCAGGCCCGTCCGGTGCCCCAGCCGCGAACAGATCGCGATGGATTCCTCGGCCGCCGCCCAGGCTTGCCCGGGGCTTCCTGCCCGACCGTCGATGCCGTACACAGCGCTCAGGTAGCGAAGCGCCTCAGCCTGGGCGAGATCGTCGGCAGTGTCCCTGGCGATGCCTCCGGCGGACTGGAAGCATTGCAGGGCGCGCTTGTACTCCCCACCGTAGAGATGAGCAATACCCCTGCTCAGGGTCGCCCGCCCGAGATTCTGGATGCGCCCGGTGTCCCGGGCGATCTCGGCAGCCTGGCTGGCCGACGACGCGGCCGCCCTGAGTTCCCCCTGCTGGATGTAGGCATAAGTGAGAGCCTCCAGCGCCTGTTCCACGCCCTCGGTGTCGCCGTAGGCATCGAAGCGGCGCAATGCCTCGGTCAGAGCCTGACGGCTACCTGAAAGATCTGATCGGCGCCGCAAGAGCACACCAAGCGCGAAATAGCAGCGGGCCTGTGTGTGGCCATCTCCCTGGATACGCGCGAGCTGAAGGGCTTCGCGGTAGAGGACCTCCGCCTCGCCCGAGGACTCGTAGGAGAGAATCTCGCCCAGCTGAAGCAGCAGGGGAGTCTGCTGATCGCGGGGAATGAGAGCCCGCAGCCGCTGGTAGTGGTAGATGGCCGTCTGATGGGCATGCGCCCGGCGAGCGGCCTCGGCGGCGCGCTCGTGGTAGGGAATCGCCTGCTGCTCCAGACCCGCCGCTTCGAAGTGCGTCGCGATCCGGCCGCTGACGTCATCGAGGTTCATGGCGTAGGCACGGGCCAGTGCAAGCGCCGCGCGCTTGTGCAGCAGTTGGCGCTTGGCCGGCCGGAGGGATTCGTAGATTACCTCGGCGAGGAGATCGTGAGTGAAGCACAATCCCGTTCGGCTCGTGGTCAGGACCCCCCGCGCGACGAGCGAGTCGAGATGCTCCGCTAGCTGCCACGGCCCCGTCCCGAGCATGCGGGCGAGCACGTCCGGGCTCACTTCGCCCGCCACCGCTGCGGCGACCGCTACCTGCCGCACGTGTGGTGGCAGGGCAGCCAGGCGGGTCCCGAGGAGGTCCCTCGCGCCAAACTTCACCGCCGCAAGCGGCCCGGCGGGAAGCTTGCCGGAGCCATTCAGCGCGAGCCGGGCACACTCGAGCGCATAAAAAGGATTACCACCGAGCACCTCGTGAACGACGGCTGCGAATTCCTCGAGCCAGGCCGCGGGCACCCTGGCCACGATGTCGGGATGAGATGTCCGGATCAGCTCCAGGACCTGGTCCCTGGGCAGCTCCTCGATCGCGACTTCGGTGAGATAGCCGCCGCGCGCGGCGGTAGCAACGACGTCCGCCACCCCGTTGCTCTCAAGGTTGTCGCCGTCGCGTGCGACTATCGCGATGGCGACATGCAGGCGCGGGAGTCGCTCGACTAGATCCTCAAGCACGGCGACGGTGTCCGGGTCCGCCCACTGCACGTCATCGAATACCAGCACGCCGCCTCGGTCAGCTGCGCCCGCGAGCGTGGCTGAAAGACCCTCAATCAGCCTTATCTTGTCTTCCGTGCCGCCGAGACTAGGATTCGGGGTCGCGCGACTCAGCTCAGGGCAAACCCGGGCCGCCTCCCGGAGCCACAGATCGTCCACCGAGGGAATACCCCGTCGGGACAGGTGCTCCCGCAGGCCAGTGGCGATCGGGTAGTAAGCAACCGTCGACACAGGTCGCTGCGCGGAGCACCAAACGCCAAGGTGCCGCCCGAACACCACCTGGAGCAGCCGGGTCTTCCCGACACCCGCAGGTCCATGGACGAAGGCCAAGGACCCACAGTCCGTATTCGCTTTGTGCAGGGCTTCACGCAGGAGGGCTTGCTCCCGTTCGCGGCCCACATACGTGCGGCTCGTGTATAGACCAGGCGTAGGGCGGTTTCCCATGCTCTCCGCACCGGATGCTCGCCGTGCCAGTGCCCTCGCTGCGGTCCCGGGGCCGATACCGAGCTCATCCCGCAGAACGCCGTCAAGTTTCTGGTAAACGCTGAGAACCGTGGCACGATCCCCGAGTTCCTGCGCCGCCTCCATCGCGTGGACGTAGAAGTCTTCGGCCAGCGGCTGGCACTGAAGAGCTCGCCATGTCCACCGCAGGACGGCCTGGGAGTCACCCCGCTCGCTGCCGGCCACGATCAGCCGGCGCAGTGCTTGCAGATAGCCGTCCTTGACCAGGTGGCGCTCGCTGCGGAGCCAGTCTTCGAAGGGCTCGGCGTTCCGGAGGTCAAGCCCTTCGAAGAGCGGTCCCCGGTACAGTTCCACCGCATCCTCGTCGCGCCCGTCAGCGAGCAGCGCCCAGAATTGCCGGGCATCTACGTCCACGCAGCAAGGCTCAAGCCAGATGTTGAGGCGTGATGCCCTGATGCCACCATCGGGGAGTACCGTGCGCAGCCGCGCCAGTTCGCCTCTCAGACTTCTCCGCGCCTGGTCAGAGCCGCTTTCGGCCCAGAGCAGGGTCGCTAGCTGCTCGCGCGCCACCGGCTCTGCGCGGATCCCGAGATAGCCGGCCAGCGCCAGCGCCTTCTGCGTCCCCGGCGGGCGAAGCGATCCGTCGCAGACGATGAGGGGCGGGCCAAGCAGGAGAAGCCTGGCCGACGTCGCCGGGGCGTCGTCGTGTCCGGCCGATATCGCGGTCTTGCGCACGCCCGTGTCCAACTCAGCGAGCCCGTTCCGACGATGTTTCGACGGTGGTTCGACATTGCCGTGTCAAAGTGGTGATTCTAAGCGTAAACCCACAATGTGAGAGACGGGCGCCTATGTCTGAGCATTCGTCTATCCGGTCCGCGGACCTGGCTGCGAGCTGGCTCAGCTCGGCGAGCGTCCTTGTCACCGGAGCCGGTGGCGGGATCGGGCGCGCGGCCTGCGCAGCATTCCTTGCCTGCGGTGCGAACGTGACCGGATTCGATCGCGACGACTCGTGGACGCACCGGCTGAGCCCGGAGCTGCCCGGGACGCTACGGGCGGTGCACGGAGACGTGACGCGTCCAGCAGACGTGGCCGCCGCCGTCCGGGACGCGCAGGAGGCGAACGGGGGTCTCCACGTCGTCATCACAGCAGCCGGCGTACAGGCAGTGGGCAGCCTAGAGGAAACCTCGGAGGAGACCTGGCGGAAGGTGCTCGATGTCAATCTGACCGGGACGTGGCTGACGTGTAAATACGCCGTTCCGGCGCTGCGGGCCAGTGGCGGCGGCACCATCCTCTGCCTGGCTTCCACCACTGCCCTGCACCCCAGGGAGAGGCTCGGCGCCTACTGCGTCTCCAAGGCTGGCGTGGCAATGCTGGTCCGGGTGCTCGCGCGCGAAACCGCGAACGAAGGCATCCGCGTTGTCGGTGTCTGCCCCACCGGGGTGGACACGCCGTTGCTCGCCCAGATGATCGAAGGGCTCCGCGGCGGCCAGGGAAGCGAGGACAAGAACGCCGGGCTGATGGCGTCCAAGCCCGTGCAGCGCTGGCTCACCGTCGAGGAGGTTGCCGACGCGCTCGTGTGGCTGACGTCCCCCGCCGCGACCGCGGTCACCGGCAGCAACATACCAATCGATTTCGCTTCGGCGTAACCAAGCCAGCGCCCACAAGGGGAATAACATGCCCGCAGATGCTCAATTCGACCACAACTCGGCAACGTTCATCGAGGATCCCTATCCTCTTTATGAACGGCTTCGGGAGCAGGATCCCGTTCACTTCAGTGACCGGTACAACGGTTATTTCGTCCTAACGCGTTACGAAGACGTTCGAAGGGCGCTACTCGACTGGCATGTGTTCTCCTCGGCGCAGCCCGGCGTGACCTCCATCCCGATGAGTGTCCAGCGGGACTTCCAGGAGATCCCGCTGGAAGTGGATCCGCCAGAGCATGCCGAGTACCGCAGGCTCGTGAGCGATCTCTTCACCCGCAACGCGATCGCCAAGCTCGAACCAGGCATCCGGCGCATCGCCGCGGAACTGCTGGAACCGCTCCGCGAAGCTGGGTGTGGGGACTTCGTCCAGGATTATGCCCTGCCCTTCGTTTCCCGCGTCCTGGCCCTGTTCCTGCAAGTTCCGGCAGCTGACGCGGCGCGCTGGATGAAGTGGACAGAGGACATCTTTCATGGCCGCCTGACGGATCGGGCCCGCGCGGACCGGGCCAGCCAGGACATGATTGCTTACGTCGACGACCTGGTAGCGCAGCGCAGGCGGACACCCGGCGACGACGTTTTCAGCGTGCTCGTCACGAGCCGCTTCCACGGCCGGTACCTGACCCCGGCAGAACTACGGGGCTTTGGCGTACTCCTGCTCAATGCCGGGCAGGAAACCTCGGTCAACGGAATCGGAAACAGCCTCTGGTACCTGGCGGAACACCCAGGCGACCGGCAACGACTCCAGGAGGACCGCGAGCTCCTGCCCGGTGCCGTCGAAGAATTCCTCCGATTCATGTCGCCTATCCAGCTGCTTGGCCGGACCGTCCGGCAGGATACCCCGATACGTGGGCGCACCATTCCGGGAAAGTCCACGGTGGCCGTGTGCTATGGCTCCGCCAACCGGGATAGCCGGGTGTTTCCGGCAGCCGACCAGTGTCGGATCGACCGCCACCCCAATCCGCACCTCGCGTTCGGCGCCGGCACTCACACGTGTCTCGGCGCGCACCTCGCGCGGGCCGAGATGTACGTGGCCATCGACGAGGTGCTGACCCGTGCCCCGGACTATCAGATCGATTCCGCGGGCGGCATTGAATTCACGCCGCACGGAGACCTGCGCGGCTTCTGGAAGCTGCCCGTAGCTTTCTCGTGAAGGACCAAGAAGGCAGGACGGCATGACCGATGCGACGACCACGACAGCCGAGCAGGCCGAGATCCGCGAGCTCTTGCGGATCGGCGGCCGCCGGGTCGATTCCGGCCAGCGCTTCGAGGTCACCGATCCCGCTACGTCACGGGTTGTCGGCTCCTGCGCCAACGCTACCGAAGCCGATGTGGTCGCCGCGGTTGACGCCGCTGAGGAAGCCTTCGCCGCCTGGCGGCGAACCAGTCCGCGCGTCCGGTCCCGGGTGCTTCGAGCGATGCATGACGCGCTGCTCGCGGACAAGGACGAGCTTTCCAGGTTGATCACGCTCGAGGTGGGCAAGCCGCTGCGCGAGTCGGTGGGCGAAGTCGAGTATGCGGCAGAGTTCGCCCTCTGGTATGCGGAGGAGGCGCGGCGGGTGTACGGGCGCACGGCGCTGGCGGGCCAGGAGGCGACCACCTGGATGCATCTCATTCGCCAGCCGGTAGGCGTGGTTGGCGCGATCACGCCATGGAACTATCCTCTCGTGCTGGCCGCACGGAAGGTGTTCGCGGCGCTGGCAGCCGGCTGTGCGGTGGTGCTGAAGCCAAGCGAGCTCGCGCCGCTGGCTGCTCTGCGGCTCGGGGATATCGGCGAGAAGGCCGGGTTGCCCGACGGCGTACTCAACATCGTGACGGCCAACCCGCCCGACCTGGTCGGTGAGGTGTTCTGTGCCGACTCACGAGTTCGCAAGATCTCCTTTACCGGTTCTGTCGGCGTCGGCAAGCGGCTGATGGCGGCGGGTGCACGCACCTTGACCCGCGTCGGCCTTGAACTCGGCGGGAACAACCCGTTCCTGGTGTTCGAGGATGCGAATGTGGCGGAGGCGGTCCAGGCGGCGGTGGTTGCGAAGCTGCGCAACGGCGGCCAGACCTGCGTATGCGCGAATCGGCTGCTCGTGCATGAAGCCGTCATAGCGGAGTTCACCCGGCTCTTTTCCGCCGCCATGCAGAACCATGTCGTCGGGTCAGGCCTGGAACCCACGACAGACGTGGGGCCACTGGTGGAACCCGGCGCTGTCGCCCGGATTCAGCAAGCAGTCGACGATGCTGTCGCCGCCGGTGCGGTCGTGATCTGCGGCGGCCTGCCCCTCGCCAGGGCCGGCCTTCCGGGCGGTTCGTTCTACCCGCCCACCGTCATCAGGGGGGTCCTGCCAGGTGCGCGACTGCTCACCGAGGAGACCTTCGGGCCGGTCGCGCCGATCCAGTCGTTCCGAGACGTAGCTGAGGCCGTCGCGGCGGCCAATGCCACCGAGTACGGTTTGGCCGCCTATGTGTTTACCGGGAGCCTGCGCACCGCACTGCGGGTCGGTGAGTGCATCGACGCCGGGATCATCGTCGTCAACCGAGCCGCTCCCTCCGGAGTCGAGTTCCCGCAAGGCGGCGTCAAACAGAGCGGGATCGGCCTGGAGGGCGGGCCGGAAGGCCTTGAGGAATTCACCGTCAGTAAGTACATCTCAATTGACACGTGACGAAACGCAGAATCATGAGGATCCGCGCCCCGGCGAGCGGTGCTTCGGGTTCGGGCAGTCAGCATGAAACGGCCGAGCCCCTTCGGCCAGGGGGCCGACCGTTTCATACTGACTTATGCCTACGCCAGCGGCTTGCCCAGCGGCGGCCACGCCTTCAGGCCCACCTCCGTCGTGTGGGTGTTCATCCACAGCCAGGCCAGGCAGAAGGAAACCGCCAGGAACCCGCCGCCGGCGGCCTGAAGGAGCGTCGCGGACGGAGAGAGCAGGCCTGCGGAACCCAGGCCGATGGACACGACGACCAGCGCGATCGTAACGGTGTACATGGCCGGCAGTTTCACTGAGGGTACGAGAAGCAACGTGAACCAGCACCCGAAGGCGATGAAGAATATCGCCTCCGCCGAGGGTACGGCCGTGGGTGTTATCGCGAACCAGTTGTGATAAAGCCCCATCACGAGTACGCCGAAGCTGAGGAACAGCCCGGCGACGGTCCCGAAGATGCCGGTGAGCACCGACTGGCCACGCAGCAATCCCCACACCGTCGTGACTAGCAAGAGGATCCCGGTGGTGAAGATGGCAACCGGGATTAGCTCGCCGGTGGCTGCGGCCGGGAACACCCCGACGAACGTCATGCCGAGGGTAAGCGCCCCGATCAGGAAGACCGACAAGCCCAAGGTGAGGGGCTCACCACCCGCTCCGATGAGCACGTCCGGCGGTGCGGGGGCTGCTGTCGTTTCGGCTACACTCGCGGCCGGAAGGGAATCGCCGCCCACCTGCGTGGTATCCATTCTAACTATCGCCTCCGAGGCTCGGTAAATGCCGGAGTTTACACTTCGTCTTGTAACATGTTTTTAACGTTGTTGCGGTTGTACCATGAGTGTCCTGTGGGTAGTACTGGTGACGACGGATAATAACCACCAGTGGGCTTATCCGCATTGACCATAGACACCCCCGCACCCCGGTCAGCGTCCCTCGGCGAGCGTGGTTTCATCGTCGATGCCGACGTTGACTTGCAGCAGCCGCAGTGCCAGGTCGGCGCGCATCCGGTCCTCGTGGCGGCTCAGGTCCAGGCCGGTCAGCTGTTTGATCCGCTCGAGCCGGTAGCGGAGTGTCTTGTGATGGACGAAGAGGCGTTCGGCCGCGGTCCGCTGCGAGCAGTCGGCGTCGAAGAATGCGCGCAGCGTGCGGAGCAGCGACCCGTCGTTCTTGCTGTCGTAATCGATCAGCGGCCCGGTGACCTCCCGGATGAACGCTTGCAGGTCAGGCGCGTCCCCAGAGCCGAGGAGAAGCCTGACGATACCGAGCTCCTCGTAGAGGAAGATGCCGTCCCCGCCAAATCTGTGCGCCGCGGACAAGGCTGTCTTCGCCTCATCGAAGGCGCGCGGCAATTCGACCGGATCCTGATGCTCCTGGCTGATACCCCACGCCAGGCGAAGATCGGGCTCAACCTCCCGTGCGGACTTGCTCAGCTCGTTGACGAACTCGCGGACGATAGCCCGGTCGAGGTTTACCGTGATTGCCGAGATCGAGTCTCCGCGCAGGCTGGCCAGTATCAGGCGCCTGCGGCTCTGGCACCGGCGCAGGGCACGCACGACCTCGCGCCGCATCCGGTCGGCGCGCGAGGTGTCCCAGCCGCGGTCGATGGCGAGTTCCTCGAGGCTCTCCATCCGGCAGCACAGGACGCGCAGCGACCCGGTGAGTGACACGCCCAGCTGGCTGGCCCTGGTCCGCGCCGCGATGCGGTGCTCCACCGACCCCTGGAGCAGATCCCACAGCACCTGATCCATGGCCTCCGCCCTGGCGCGGCTCGCGGCGCGCTGCCGGAACAGGGCGAGCGAGCAGGCCATGGCCACCTGGCTGGTGACGACGTCCATCATCGCGGCCGATTCCTTGCGGGGCACGAGGCACACGCAGCCGAGCTTGTCGCCATCGGCTGCGACCGGCTGTACCCAGGCCGAGGCCCGTGCGCCATTGCTCATCGTGATCGTGGTGCGGCCCGTGCGGGTCACCATGTGCAACGAGTCCGGCGGCACGGCCAGCGCGGACCGGGCAGGATGGCGCGCCACGAGATGACCATCGGAATCGTAGATAGCCACCGGGCAGCCCAGTTCGGTGGCCGCGGTCCGTACCAGCATGCCGAGCCCGGCCCCGTCCAGGACGGTCGCCAGCAGGACCTGCTGTAGCAGCGAGGACCGCCGCAGCACCGTCACCTGGTTCTCCAGCGCGTCACGGGTGTCACGCAACTGGGCGACGACCCTGGCCTGCTCGTCATACAGTCCCGCGTTGTCGATGGCGATGGTGGCGACGTCGGCCAGGGTCACCATGCGGCGCACGTCCTGCTCGCCAAACCGTGACGGACGGCGTCGCCACACCTCGAGAACACCGAGGAACTCCCCGCGAAGCCGCAACGGGACCGCCAGGGCGGACAGCGTCTCTTCCTGCTCGGCCAGGGACATGAAGTCATGGCTGATGGTCTGGTCGTCAAGGTAGTTATCGACCTTCGCGGGCTCGCCGGTAAGGAAGACCAGGCCAGCCACGCCCTGCCCGCGCTCCATCCGCAGCCGCGAGGTTCCCACCACCCGGTGACCGACGCAGGACCGCATCTGCAATTCGTCACCTTCGCGCAGCAGCACGCCGCAGATATCGGCGTCGAGCAGATTCAGGGTGCGGTCGGTGATCGACAGCAGCAGCTGATCAAGGTCACGGACGTGGTGCAGCTGCTCGATGACGGCGCGCAGGACGGTGGTTTCCGCCGCCTCCTGCTCGGCGCGGCCGAGCGCCGCCGCCCGGTCAGCGATCAGCGCGAGCCACCGGCATCCGTGCCGGAGCGCACGTCGCACGGCCAGGTCCCGCCGCCACTTCCGGGGCGCGAGAACCGCAACTGTGCCGGAGATCTCCGCGGTACGGCCCGTGCAAAGCCTTTCCGTGCCCACCCCGCCCGTCGCCGGCCTGCCGTTGCCGGCAGCGACGGCCGGGTCTGCGTCAACGTGGCCGGCGATGCCGGGCGCGGCGCAGGCCAGTATCCGCCACTGGCCATCATCGCCGCGCTCCGCCACCGTGACGTTCGCAGTGGTGAGGTCGCGGATGGCGGACACCAGGGCGCTGGCCGCCGACTCCAGGTCGGCCGGGGCGGAGCAAAACAGCTCGGCGAGCCCCGCATCGAGCCCGGCATGACTAGCAGGGTGCCCGGTAGCTGTCCGGTCCGAAGTCGGCTGGGACATGGTCACCTCCCCGCGTCAGGCCAAGACCAGGGCCTTCAGCGTCTTTCGCTCGGCCATCCGGTGGTAGGCCCCGGGCACGTCGTCCAGGCTGACGTGCTCGGACGCCACTACGGTCGGGTCCACCGCGCCGGACCGCAGCAGCGCGCCGAGCTGCTGCGCATCCCGCATGAAGTCACCGATGACAAACCGCACGGTCAGCTCGTCGGCGAACGCCCGTGCCGCCGGCAGCGGCCAGGCCTGATCGGTGTGCACGCCGACCGAGACCACGGTGCCGCCAGGGCGGACCAGCCGCAGCGCGGTGTCCAGCCCGACGCCGCCGCCGACGGCGTCCACCACGGCGTCCGCCCCGCGCCCGTCGGTCAGCTCGTCGGCAAGTGCCCGGGCGGCACCAGGATCCGCGGCCAGCGAGCCGTTGGCGACGGCGAATTCCCGGCGGGACTTCACCGGCTCGACCACGATGACCGCACCAGCCGAGCAGGCCTGCGCGACCAGGCTGGTCAGCTGGCCCACCGGCCCGCCGCCGATCACGGCCAGCGTGTCGCCCGGCCGGTATCCGGCGCGCTGCACGGCCGCATAGCCCGTGGCCAGCGTGTCCCCGAGGAACACAGCGGCATCCAGCGAAACCCCGGCCGGCACCCGGCGCAGCACGACATCGGCATGCGGGACGCGAACGAACTCGGCCTGCGCCCCGTCCAGCACCGGGCCGAAGATCGATCCAGTGCCGAAAAACCGACGCTCCGGACAGTGCCAGTGATCTCCGCGCAGGCACCACCAGCAGTGCCCGCACGCCGTGTAGTCGGCTCCGGCGACGAGGTCGCCGGCGCAGAACGAGGCCACGGCGGAGCCGGTCTCGGTCACCTCGCCGACGAACTCGTGACCTGGGATGAACCGGCCGGCCGCCTCGCCGCAATGGCCGAGCACATGCAGGTCGGTGCCGCAGACCGCGGACCGCAGCACCCGGACGATCGCGTCCCGCCCGTCCTGGATGGACGGTTCGGGCACCGAGGCGACGCTGATCCGGTCCTGCCCGCTGACGACGACCGCCTTCACCGTGCACCGGCCAGGACGCCCAGACGTTCCCTGATTCGGTTGGCGGCCCGCCGTAGGTCGGCCAGTTCCGCCGGTCTCAAGGGAAGTTCCAATATCTCCCGAACGCCGCGGGGCCCAAGCCGCGCTGGCAGCCCGATGTAGACACCCGTGATCCCGTAGCTGCCGTCCGCGAGCACCGCGGCAGGCAAGACGTCGCCGCGGTCGGCGGCCATGGCCAGGACCATGCGGGCGGCCGAGGCGCCCGGGGCCATGAAGGCGCTGCCCTTCTTGAGCAGGCCCACCACCTCCGCGCCGGAGTTCCGTGCCCGGTCGACGATCCCGGCCACGGTCTGTTCGCCAAGTACCTCGGTCAGCGGCCGCCCGGCCGCGCTGGCCTGAGACAGCGGGATCACCATCTCGTCCCCGTGGCTGCCCAGCGCCACCGCGCTGACCTGGTCCGGCCGTAGTCCGCCGGCCAAGGCGGCCAGCGCCTGGAAGCGAGCGGTGTCGAGCACCCCGGCCATGCCGATTACCCGCTCGGCCGGGAATCCCGAGGCTTGCCAGGCGTGCTGTGTCATCTCGTCCAGCGGGTTGGTCACGATGACCAGCACCGCGGCTGGCGCCACCACGGCCACCCGGGCCGCCACGTCGCCGACGATCTCGGCGTTCGTGGTCACCAGGTCGCTGCGGCTCATGCCCGGCTGCCGCGCCCGGCCGGCCGTGATCACCACGTAGTCGGCAGGCCCGGCTTCCTCGACGGTGGTGGCGCCACTTACCACGGTCCGGTAGCCGGCCAGGGCCGCGGTGTGCGTGAGGTCGAGGGCGATCCCGGCCGCGAGCCCGTCTGCCACGTCGACGAGGACGATCTCGCTGAAGACGTCAGCGTCGGCCAGCCGGGCAGCGGTGATCATGCCGACGTGGCCGGCGCCCACGACCATGACCCGCCCGCCGGGACCCGCCTGGCGATCAGCCCCGGCACGGGCGATCGGCGCACCCCGCCGGTAAAGCGCTCCGGAAATCGCCGGGACTGAAGGCCGCCCAGCCTGGCCATCCGGCCCAGCCCAGCCATTCGGGCCGCCCCCGCCGGCCGCGCGCGCCGGGGACTGTCCCCCTTGGCCATTCGGGCCGCCCCCGCTGGCCGCGCGCGCCGGGGGCGGTCCGCTGCCCCTGACGTTCGCCGGAGCCGTCCCATTCCCGGCCCCCGGTTCACCGGCGATGATCTTCACGCCGAGCTGGGCGGCGCGCTCCCTGGCCAGCGGGGTGACCAGGTCACCGGGCCGGATCCGGAGTTCGCCCTGCGCGGCCTCGACCGCGGCGGCGCCCCAGACCGTCATCGCTGGGCCTCCCGGCCCTCCACCGCGTCGAGGGCCGCGACAGCGGCATCCCGTGCCGTCTGTACCTCGCTCTCGGTGCCCGCCAGGAACATCCGGCCGAACCTGCCTACGGCACGCAGTTCGATGACGGTGATCGAGGCTGTCTTCTCGGCTTCGTTCGCCGCGATCGAGATGTACGCGGCAGGGGCGACCTCTAGCACCAGGAGGCTCTGCCCCGGCAGCAGCATGCTGCCCTTGCGCCATTTGTTGAGCAGCTGCGCCTGGTACGGGTGGACGTTCGTGATGAACTGCATCGAGGCGATCACGGGCTTGAGCCGGTCGGCCTCGATCATGCCAAGCTCGTCCAGGACTGCCTGGCCCGAGGCCAGCACCTCGGCCTGCTGCTCGGAATGAATCTCCAGCAGGCCGAACTCGCGCTCGATGATCTGGAGTGCCGGGCGCACCCCGGCTGCCTTCAGCGCGACGTCCGCTGCGCGGAAGACCTCGTTGCCCGGGGCCAGCTCGATGTACAGCTCGGCCATGCCGGCCAGCGGCACGTCACCCGGGCTCGTCGCGGCGATGTGCGCGGCGCACTGCGGCTGCATGCGGTCGATGAAAGCGTAGGTCCGCAGGGTGGCCGGAACGGCGGAGTTGTTGCTACCGCTCATGGCGCGCACATCGCAATCCCGAGCGGCGTGATGAGCAGCGCATGCGGGTAGCTGATGATCTCGCGGCCGAGATACTGGCTGAGCACCTGGCCGGCACCGGGCAGCATCAGCGTCCCGCCCGCGATGTGCAGTGGGAGGTCACCGGCCTGCGTGGTCATCAGCCGGACCGACTCGGCGACTCGCTCGATGCAGGGCACCAGGTGCGGCAGGCAGGCCCGCGGCTGCGCACGTTTACGGTGCTCTGCCTCCTGCACCCCGATGCCCAGGGCGCCCGCCAGCACGAGATCAAAGTGATGGCCGCCACCCGGCCGGTCGTCCAGGGCTACCAGCCGTCCTTCCCGGAAGACCCCGACCCCGGTGGAGCCGCCGCCCACGTCAACGATCACGCCATCGCGCACGCCGAGGGTGTGCTGCGCGGCGCTCACCTCGTCGGTGAGGATCACCTTGTCGAACCCGGCGGCCTCACAGACAAAACGGCAGGCCCGCGCGTCAGGCTCGGCGACACAGGGCGGGTAGGCGGTAGCCGCCGAAGTGAGCGCCGTGCCTAGCGCCTGCTCGGCTTCCTCCTTGAGCAGTCGCACCGTCTGCTCGGCCGCGGCGAAGTCGACGACCACGCCGTCCCGCAGGGCGCCGGACGGATGGCTGCCGACCCAGACCGGGTCGCCGGCCTCGTCGAGGACAGCCAGGACGCAGCTTGCCGTGCCGAGATCCACGCCCGCCCGGAGCGCTCCGGCCGGCCTGCCGAGTCCCGTGTCTTCCCGTGGCGTCCGCGCCGGCCTGCCGAGTCCCGTGTCTTCCCGTGGCGTCCCGCCGTCCCCGCCGGCCAGGGCGGCCGCGCGATCCAGCAGTGCGGCTACCTGCCCGGCGCTCACCGGAGATCCACTGGATCGTAGACGGTGCGCCACGGCCGTATCTCGTGGGCGATCCGCTTGATATTGATGAGGTGCAGCGGGGTGACGTTGTCGGAGCAGATCGAGCCGCTCCAGGTGCCGGTGCCGAGCTGGAAGCTGGGGTCTACCTCGGCCGAATAGCCCATGCCACCAAACAGTGCCGGGGTGTTGATCACGATCCGGCCGGCCGGCAGCGTCCCGAACAGCGCGATCTCGTCGGGGTCCTGCGTGTGCAGCGCGACCGTGTGGCCTTCACCCCCAAGGGCCAGTACTTCCCGGCAGCGCTGCCATCCTGCCGCGGAGTCCGGCACCCGGTAGACCGACAGGACCGGCCCGAGGATCTCCCGAGACAGCAGGATCTCGCTGCCTACCTGGTCAAGAAGCGCCGCAAGTACTCGCGTCCCTTCCGGCACGCCAAACCCGGCGCGCTGCGCGAGCGCCGTGGCGCTCTGTCCCACCGCGTCCGGCCGCAGCCCGCCCCGCTCATCGAACAGGATCTCAGCCAGCGCCGCCTGCTGCGCGGCGGACATCCAGTAGCCGCCGCGGTCCTCGAAGCGGCCGAAGAACTCACCGGCGACAGCCTCGGCCACCACGACAGACTGCTCTGCTACGCACGCCGTGCCGTTATCGAACGACTTCGACGTGATGATCATCTCGGCGGCCTCGTCGGCGTCCGCCACGCTCGCCCCGACGAAGGCGGGGACGTTCCCTGCCCCGACCGCGATCGTCGGCTTGCCGCTGGAGTATGCCGCCCGCACCATCCCCGGGCCGCCGGTCGCCAGTACCAGGGCGATCTCATCCCGCCCCATGAGTTCCCTGGTAGCCGACAGGGTGGGCCGGTCCAGGCAGGACACCAGTCCGGGCGGCGCGCCCGCGGCGACCGCTGCCTGCGCCATGACCTCCGCAGCCCGCTGCGAGCACCGGGCGGCTCTCGGATGGGGCGCGTGCACGATGGCGTTGCCGGCCTTCACCGCGGCGAGGCTTTTGAACAGCACCGTAGAGGTCGGGTTGGTCACCGGGATGATCCCGGCGATCACTCCCATCGGGCTGCCTACCGCGGTGACCCGGTTCACTTCGTCCACCCACAGCACTCCGACGGCGCGCCGCTCGAGCATCCACCTGGCCACGAAGCCGGTGTTGTACCTGTTCTTAATGATCTTGTGTTCGTAGACGCCGTAGCCGGTCTCATCCACCGCCAGCCTGGCGAGTTCCGCCGCCGCCGCCGTTCCCGCTTCGGCCATCCCGCGGACGATGCGATCAAGGACGTCCTGGTCCGCGGCTTCGAGTTCCAGGAAGGCGCTGCGCGCCTGCCGGGCCTTCGCGCGCACATCAGCCAGCGTGGCCAGGTCGTCGTCGATCAGCGACGCGGTCATCCAGCACCTCCGCTCACGGTCTGCCCAGGCTCGGGACTGGTCCTCCCGGGTCAGCCCTTCGGCCTGGTCAGGACGCTGAGGACGGTCTCTGTCTCATCGTGCGGGCGCGGGATCACGTGCACCGAGACGACCTCTCCCGCCTTGCCCGCGGCCACCGCACCCGCGTCGGTCGCCGCCTTCACCGCGCCGACGTCGCCGCGGACCATGATCGTGACGAGGCCGCCGCCGATCTCCCGGTGGCCGACGATCTGCACGTTGGCCGCCTTGACCATCGCGTCCGCGGCTTCAATCGCGCCCACCAGTCCCCTGGTCTCGATCAGCCCGAGAGCACCGCGAGGGCCAGGGCTGGCCGGCGTTGGCGTCATTTCTGTCCTCCACCTGTCGCGTCACGACTTCCGGTACGTGACGGCTCCATTCCGGATCACCGAATCAGCGATGGCGACGACGGCGCTGTCCACCGGCGCCGCCGCGCTTTCGGCGCAGACCCTCGCCCCGCTTCCGTTTACCACCAGGACGATCTCTCCCTCGCCGGCACCGACCAGGTCGATGGCGACGTAGACCGGGCCGCTGGTCCGGGCCGGGCTAGGACCGGTGGCATCCTGCACCATCAGCAGTTTGAAGCTGCTCAGGCCGCCTTCTTTGATCGTGGCGACAACCTGCCCCACGACCTTTGCCAATCGCATGCCCGTCACCTCCGCCCGGTCCTGCGCGCGGGTGAACCGCTCCACCTGTGGTGAGGTGGCGTTCGCGACAGTACGGCGGGTGCGGCCCGCCGGGCGCTATCCGGGCAGGACAACGATGTAGCTACTCGTTGTCCCTGCCCTCCCTGGCCTGGCATCACCCCGCGGGGCACTGTCGTCCTGGCGCAAAGGACCGCGGCTGACCCACCGGAGAGGGGTGCGGGCGATGATCCATCCGGAGGATGCGCAGTTTCACGAGCCGACGAGCGCTGATCCGCTGTGGGGCGAGACCAACTACTTTGGGCTGTACCTGCCTGACGTGCCGATGAACATCGGTGTCTACGCGCTGTTCCGGACGAACGTGGGTGTGGTCACCACCAACGTGTCGGTCAACACGCGGAAGGTGCTGCTGCCCTGGGCTGCGGACTACTGGGACGCCTGGGCGCAGACACCCATCCCGGAGTCCCGCGATCTCCTCGACTATCGCCTAGCGAGCGGCCTGCACGTGGTGTGCTCCGAGCCGAACAAGGTGTGGGACGTGGACTACGACGATGGCGGGACGCTGTCGCTGCACTTCAGGTACACGGCCCTGATGGACGGCTTCGACATCCATGACCCGGATCAGGACCCGATGGTGGCCGCGCAGGCGGCCGGCTCGGACTTCTCTTGGGGGCAGGCATACTCGGGGCACTTCGATCAGACCGGGCACTTCGAGGGCGAACTGGTGCTGCGGGGCAGGCGTTATGAGATCGACTGCGTGTCGACGATGGATCACAGCTGGGGCGTCCGCCAGGAACGGCAGCAAACGACGATGTGCTGGCTGCACTCTCACTTTTCCCGCGACCTCGCGGTGCACGCCATCTTCGACTTCGACCCCAGCGGCGGTCCTGCGGCGGCCACGCCCCTGCAGCTCACCCATGGCTACGTCCTGGACAAGGGCGAGGTCATTGGCCTGAAGGCCGGCCGAGGCAACACCGACAGGTCGGACTTCTACCCGCAGCGGATCCAGCTGTCCGTCACGGACGTGCGGGATCGTGAGTGGAATCTCACCGGTTCCCCGCTGACGACCTTCCCCTGGCAGGCCTGGCCCGGGACCGTCGGCCATAACGTGCTGGCCCGCTGGGAGTGCCAGGGGCGTACCGGATACGGCGAGGTGATGGATTTCATCGGCCTGCATGCGCTCACCGAGACCTACAGCCGGGGCTGACCGTGCCGTCGCGTCCCTCGGCCGGTGCCGTGATCTTCGACCTGGACGGCACCCTAGTTCAGACGCGGGGGGCATCCTGGGATGTGTTCCGCAAGATCAGTGACGAGTTCGAGCTCGGGCTGACCGGTCCGCAGGAGTACTTCGCCCTGTTCCACGGGAACATCTTCGCGTCGCTGGACGCGCTATGTCGCGGCCGGGCCGACAGCGAGCAGGTCAGACGGGCATTCATGGCCCGCCTCCGGCAGGAGTACAACCCGGTCATGATCCCCGGCATGGTCGACGTGATCCGCCGGCTGGCGGGCAACTGCACCCTCGCCGTGATGTCCTCGAACGCGATGGAGGTTCTGCGCCGGGTGCTGGTCGCGAACGATATCGCCTACTGCTTCGCGCACGTGTTCGGCGGCGACGTGACGCCGGACAAGGCGGCGGCCATCCGGTCCTTCCTGTCCGACACGGGCAGCCGCTACGGCCGGCGGTGCGAGGTGGCTTACGACGAGACACCCGCCCTGCTGCGTCCCGATCCGAGCACCACAGTCCTGGTCACGGACACTGCCGGAGACGTCCGTGACGCCATCGAGACGGGGATCCGGGCGGTCGGAGTGGCCTGGGGCATGCACAGCAGCGATGAGCTCAGCGAGGCAGGAGCGGAATTCGTCGCGATCTGGCCGCAGGAGCTGCCTGGCTACCTACTGGGCGACGACGCGGCGGCGCCGACCGGCGCGTGCGCCGTGCCAGCTGGTGGGTGCGCCGGCCCGGCTGGTGGGTGTGCCGGCCCGGCTGGTGGGTGTGCCGGCCCGGCCGCGGATCCGCCGACAGGTCAGCCGGCGGGGGGGTACGTGGTGTCCGCAGTGGCCCGGCCGGCCGGGGCGTGCGCAGTCTCAGCCGCGGAGCGGCTGCCTGGGGAATGCGCCTGCGGCTGCTCGGGACCAGTTGCTACCCGCCTGACGGCAGCGGCGGCGATCCGCCGCGGTCGCCGCCAGCGCGCCGTCCAGGCGGCGGTCCGGTCTGGCGCGGCGCAGGGCCCGGTGCCGTCCCGGCCGCCCGTCCCGCCCGTCCCGGCCGCCCGGCCGCTGGGCCAGGGCGCATGGCCGCAGGCCCAGGCGGCACCGGCAGCTGAGCTGCGTGATGCGGTCCGCCGGATCATGCAGTCCGTGCCGGGGGGATGACCGCGGGCGACGAACGGCGGGCGACGAACGGCGGGCGACGAACCGCAGCGCCGCTGGGCTACCGGGCGCACGGTGGCCGCCGCCCGGATGCGGCGGTCGGCCAGGCTGGTCAGCCTGTGCGGGCGGCGAGTGCGGCCTTGCCGAGGGCGAGGGCGACCGGGCGGGCCTCGTGTGACTCCACCGCGAATCGCCGGAAGCCCAGCGCGTGCAGCCGCGCGACCAGCGTCTCGGCAACCGTCCCGGACAGCCGCAAGCCAACGCGGCAGGCCGGGAATGAGCCGGCCAGCGCGGTTACCGAGGCCAGCAGCCGGTCAACGGAGGGATCCACCTCCGTTCTCGGGTCGACCGACAGCAGGCCGCGGCGCAGGTAGTCATCGAGCGGCTGCTGGTCAAGCAGCAGCCTGGCCGGGATGCCGAACGTGGCGGCTTGCAGGACGCGGACCTCGATCCAGACCACATCGCTGGACCTGGCCACGCTCTCGTAGTTGAACACCCCGCGCGGGCTGGTCAGGTACGCGCCCAGCTGGACCACGCGGCCCAGCCGCTGCGCGACCCGGTCACCGAGCCCGCGGAGGGCCGCGGCCTCGCCTTTATCGGACACGTGCCGGACGGTAAAGTGAACCTGGCCCGCCCGTCCCGCCTCCTGGGCGGCCCGGGCGAGTCCTGCGATCTGGGCCTCGATCAGCGGCGGAGACCCGAGCGGAACGGAGAGCTCCGGGTGCTTGGTGATCACCGCGGTCTCTTGCAGCAGCTCACGGGACTCGTCGGCGACGAAGTCGATCGCCCGCACTCCGGTGTCCATTTCGTCGGCCGCGGCGAGTAGCGGGGTGAACCCCTCGGCGACAGCGTCCTCCACGGCTCCCAGGATTGCCGGGCTCACTTCCGGCTGTTCGAGGAGTGCGGCGATGATGGCATCTAGGTGGCCGGTAGCCGCGAGCACGTCATCCACGGCAGTTACCAGGCCGCTCACCCCGCTGCGCCGGGCCCGGTCGACATCGGCTGGCAAGGTGACCCGGCCGAACACTTCGGCCTCCGCCGCGTCGCGGGCGACCTGTAGCAGCGAGTCGAGATCTCCGTTGGAGTCGGCGGCGGTCGCCTGGGCCAGCGCGCCGAGGAAGATCTCGCCGGTTGTCCCGTCGAGTGAGACCTCCTCACCCTCGGTCAGGCAGCGGCCGCCGGCCGCGAGCGTGCGGACCTCGGGGTTGATTACAACATCGCCGCAGCCGACCACGCACGCTTTCCCCAGCGCCCGCGCGATGACCGCGGCGTGGCTGGTGGTGCCCCCGGTAGCGGTCATGATGCCCTCGGCGGCGATCATCCCGTGCAGGTCGGCCGGGCTGGTGATGGGCCGCGCCAGGATGACCGGCTGGCCGCCGGCCGCGAGCTCCCTGGCCCGGTCCGCGTCCAGCACCAGGATCCCGCTGGACTGGCCCGGGCAGGCGCCGGTCCCGGTGGTCAGCAGCCGCCCGGCGCGGCGGGCCGCGTCCACGTCCGAGGAGGCGAAGCCGGGCCGCTGCACCTGGCGGACCTGTTCGCTGGTGAGCATGCCCACCGCCTTGAGCGGGGAGATGGTCCCCTCGCGCACGAAGTCCGAGGCGATCCGCACCGCGGCGGCGGCGGTGCGCTTGGCGCTGCGCATCTGTAGGAAGAACAGCGTGGCCCGCTCCACAGTGAACTCGATGTCGAGCACGTCGCCGTGGCTGCGCTCCAGCTCGGCGCAGGCGGACCGGAGCTCCTCGTACACCTCGGGCAGCGTGGTCGCCAGCTCGCTGATCGGATCCGGCGTGCGGATGCCGGCCACCACGTCCTCGCCCTGGCTGCAGCCGAGGAACTCGCCGAACAGTTCCTGCTCCCCGGTCACCGGGTTGCGGGTGAACACCACGCCCGACCCGGAGTCCGTGCTGAGGTTGCCGAACACCATGGACTGGACCACGACGGCGGTTCCCAGGTCGTGCGGGATCTTGTGGAAGTCCCGGTAGGTCCGGGCCCGCCTGCTGTTCCAGGACCGGAACACGGCCTCGACGGCTCCGGTGAGCTGCTCATCGGGGCCGGCCGGAACGCTCTCCCCGACGTCCCGCTCGATCACCTGCTGGCACTCTTCCCACAGCCTGTCGTAGACCGGCCCAGGGTCGTCGCCGAGACCGATCGCGTCGACCATCGCGTCCAGGCTGCCACCGGGATCCAGGGCCGAGAGCACCGTCTCGCCGTACATCCGGTGAAACCGGACCAGCAGGTCTGCCATGAAGCGGGTGTCACTGGCGGCCGCCGCCATCGCCAGCGCCGCGGGCCGGTTCAGCCCGAGGTCGAGGATGGTGTCCATCATCCCCGGCATGGACACCGACGCACCGGACCGCACCGAGAGCAGCAGCGGGACAGGCCCTGTCCCGAACGTCTTGCCTGTCTGCGCCTGGAGCTCCGCCAGCCGTTCGGAAACCTCTTCTTGAAGCCCGGCCGGGAGCGTCCCGTCGGCCAGGAACTGCCGGCACGCTCGGGTAGAGATGATGAAGCCGTCTGGCACGCGCAGGCCGCTCTGGGTCATCCTGGCCAGTCCGGCGCCCTTCCCGCCGAGCAGATCGACGTCGCTGGGATCCGCCGACCGGAAGGTCAGCGTGTAGCCGTCAGCCACGCGTCCTCATTCCTTACGTTCGCGGCCCATTGTGCGCAGCAGATCCTCATGGAACTCGAACCAGACGGTGTGCACCGAATCCTGGGTGGGCGAGGAGACGAGCTCGTGGCGGCCCTCGTCGATGCCGGCCAGCGCCGCGTCGAACCGTTCCCGGTAGCCGGCGAAGTGCTGGTCGAACGCGGTGAGCGCGGCCAGCAGCGGGCCCAGCCGCTGGACCAGCCGGTCGATCCTGGTGATGATCTTGTCGTCGTAGCCGGCGTCGGTGTGGTCGTTGGCCACCTTATGGCCGCCGACATCGACCTGCTGCCATGCGGACATGGTGATGAGGAGCTGGCTGTTGATGTCCTCGAAACGGTCCACCAGGGCGATGACCCCGGCATCCTCGCGGACCTCCGCGTAGTGCTCGGCGGCGCTGGCGGCTAGGGCCGCGTCCGCACCGTCGCCTGGGAACGCGGACCCGGCGGCGGTCAGCACCAGGCCGCTGTCGGCCAGGGCGGACAGCGCGGCCTCCACCTGGTCGGTCGACAGCCCGGTCGCCTCGGCGAGGACTGGGGTGGTGGCCATCTTCTTCAGCGTCACCACGTTCAGCACGCGGTAGTCGGACTTGCCGAGCACAGGCATGGACATGGCGCACCTTCCAGGTGCCCTGGGCGGCGCCGGGGGGCCGCGCCGCCCAGGGACAGTCCGTCGCTGACCGGATCGCTACAGCCAGCGGTACTTTGACCTGCGCAGATCCGCGCCATCGGAGAACGGCAGGTAGCCGGCTCCTGAGAAGATCTTTTGCGGCACGGTCTCCTGGGCGAAGCCGCGCTTGGTGATGTCGTAGTAGTAGTTCGCCACCCGCTGGTCGATCTCCCACAGCTTGTATTCTTCGCAGGCCTTCTCGTAGGTGCCGGCCAGCCGCAGGTGCGGCAGGATCATGTCGACGTAGTAGACGTACTGGCCGTTCCAGATGAGGTCGCGGCGGTTCATGCGGGCCGTCTTCGAGTACAGCTTGAGGGTGGCTGTCTGCACCTTAGGCAGGTGCTCCCCGAGGTCCGCGATCTTGATGGGGGCGACCTCCCCCATCGGGGTGTTCCACTTCTCCCTGGAAAAGACCGCCCCGCCCACGATGGCCTGGATGTAGTTCTTTGGCCGGGTGAACGTGGTGGAGATGTCATTCACCCGGATTTCCTGTAGGGCCAGCAGTTCGGGGTCGATGATCAGCGCGAGCGAGTAGGCGTGTGGCAGGCCCTCGTCATCGCACACGTCGCTCCAGTGGTAAGCCTCCTCGTTCACGAAGAGATCACGCAGGATCAGGAGCTTGCCGTCCGGCAGCTCGTAGGGTCCGGTGTCGCCGAGCCCGAGCCGGCAGTCGTAGTGGTCCAGGAACGCGAGCAGCTCGGCCGAGGCGTTGAACTGGGTGAACTGGTCGTGCTTGGGGCTGCCCGGCTCGAGCGGCTCGACCTGGTCCACGATCGTCTGGAGGAAGTCCGGCTCGTGGATCTGGCACCGGTAACGATCTTGCGAGTTGAGGATGTACCCGTCCTGGCGCTTGCCCCACAGCACCCGCTGCATGAACTTCAGGATCTCGTTGCTTTCCTCGATGTAATCGTCGGCCTCGATGACCTCGAGGGCGAGCAGCCCGCACCGGCCCATCCCGAAGCCGACCGCGCCGATGCACCAGTCGTGCACGCAGTTGACCTTCGTGCCGATTTCGCGGCGCGCGGTGGCGCCGATATCCAGGATTCCCTGTGCACCGACGGCGTCGGTTGTCATCCGCAGGATCTCCGGCCAGCGGTAGAACTCGTGCATGAACGCGAGGATCTCGTACTCCTGCCGCGGGATCATGCCGGAGACGCCCTCGGTTGCCCGCATCACCAGCACGTCCCAGATGTTCCAGGCGAGGTAGTTGTTCAGGTCGTTCAGCTCATCGATGGTGAACTGGTCGCGGAGCGCGTCCTCCTTGGAGACCCTCTCGAGCACCTTGCTCTTGGCCCGCTCCTTGAGTACCTTGTCGCCGAGAATCCCGTCCGGGACGGGGTCCTGCCCGACGAAGTTGCCGGTGTAGACGAGATCCTGGAAGCGCAGGCCGTTGTCATCTGGCTCATAACGCTGCTTATAGTTGGCACGCTTGCCTTCGGTGCTGGTCATGCTCGCTCCTGAGTCCTGGGGTAACGGCGCTGGATGATGGCTGGGTCGGATCACTAGGCCTCGATGACGCGCCCGACGGTGCTGTCGGTGCAGTCGAGCCGGACAGTCCGGCCATCCAGGGTCTCGGCGATCTCCCGGAAGTGCTTCTCGTCCACGTTTCCGACCTCGTAGCGCGAGTCGCTGGTCGTGAGGTAAGCCGTCATGACACAGGGCATCTGGAACTCACGGGACAGGATCCCCAGGTGGGACTCGGGCGCACCGGACATCGTGATCACGCCGATGGCGCCCATGCTGAGCGCAGGGGTCAGGAACGTGGTGGTCCCGCCGCGGACAAGCAGGATGTGCTCCTTCAGCTTCCCTGACTGGATGAGCTTGATGACGTCCTGCGGCTTGTCCAGGTACTTCACGACGCCGGAGGGGGACTTATCCGTCTCGAACGCGTTGTATCCCTCGGCCAGAATCTCCATATCGTCCCTCCTTGCACGGCGGAGCGCCCGGGAGCGCGGTCACGAGGCCGCAGGGCCTCGGCGTTACCTGCGTCACACTGCCGTCGCTCGCGCAGGTGGCCGATGGGACTCCCGGACAAACTTCTCCCGGTTGCTTGTCCTGCGGTGATAACGACAGTCCGGGCTCGCTCGGGCGGTACCGGCTCCGCGGCCGGCCCGGCCGGCGGTCAGCAGGCCGGCGAGGTGTCCTATCGCCGGCTGGGAGCGGGCCGGTGACCTGCGGCGGCGGCTCGGTTCCCGGGTGTGACGGCACTTACGCGCAGCGGTCCGCTGAGTTACCGTGAAGGAGAGACCGGGGGCCGCGGCTCCGCGGCGCGCCGGGTGAGGCTTCGGCGCAGCGCGGCGAGACGGAGGCCTTCGATGACGGTTACCGGGTTCGGCCCAGGCACCGGGATGGCCGCGGCTGTGCGCTCGCCGGGCCCGCTACCGGACATGGTGCCGGTGCAACCTCCGTCCGGCCCGCTGCCTGAGCTGGCGCCGGTTGAAGATCTGCTGTGCGCGGCCGCCGCCAACGGCGGCCGTGATGACGTGATCAAGGTGCTGGCCGAGCACCTGGCTCAGGCCACCGGTGCCGACTGGGTATGCATCTCGCGGGTCGTCAATGGCAGCACGGAGGTCCTGGCGGGCGAGCCGCACGGGCTGGCCACCGGCGGGCTCGACGTCGTCCAGGCTGCCGCCATGACGGCGACGCTGCGCGGGGCAGCCGGCCTCAGCGCTGCCCTTCGCCGGGACATGGAGCGGGCGCTGAGCTGGGCTACTGCGGCGTTGCGACTGCTCGACGTTGCCGCCAACGCGGTCGGTGAAGCGGCTGCTCTGCAGGCGGCTGCCGCTCAGATTCTGCGCGTCCGGGATGTCGAGCAGGTGCTGCTGTCCATCAATGAGTGCACGCTGCGCCTGCTGCACGCGGATATCTGCGGGGTATTCCTCCGCGAGGACGACGAACTGGTGATGCGGGGCTGCGTGGGGAACCACACGGTGCAGACGTCCCGGCTGTCGATGCGGCGCGGCCAGGGACTGGCCGGCCTGGTCTTCTCGACGGGTACGCCCGGCCGGGTGGATAACTACCTGACCGACCGGCACATCAGCCTGGACTTCATGTCGCTGGCCGCCAGCGAGCAGACACTGTCGGCGCTGGCCGTGCCCATGCGCTCGCATGGCGACCTCGTCGGCGTGCTGGAAGTCTGGCGTCGCCGGGCCTCGGTCTTCACCGACGAGGACGTGCGCCGCATAGAGGCGCTGGCCAACCTCGCGACGATCGCGATCGACAACGCCCGGCTGCATTCCGCGCACGAGCGATCCGTCGCTGAGCTGAGCTCAGCCCATGCGGTGCTGGCTGGCAAGCTCCAGGTCCTCGGGCGCTCGGCGGCCGTGCAGCGGTCACTGCTGGCAGCGGTGCTGACCGGTGCCGGGCAGGCCGGCATTGCGAAGACCCTGCACGCCGAGGTCGGCTGCCCGGTGGCGATCCTGGGCGACAGTCAGCGGCCGCTCGCGTTGTGCCCGCCGGCGGTCGATCCGGGACCGCTCCAGGAGATGGTGCGCAAGCACGGCAGGAAGGTCGGCGAGTACCCATTAACCGGCGGCCCGGGTAGCACCCGGACCGCGTGGGCCCAGCCCATCGTGCTGGACGGCGAGGTGCACGGGCACGTGTGCCTGATCGGCGACGGCACCGATCGAGACCTGCTGGAATCGGCCATCAGCCAGGCGGCGATGGCCTGCTGCCTGGTCGAGCTACAGCAGCAGGCGGCCAGCCGGGCCAGGGCCAGGGCCTGTGACGAGGTCTTGTGGGACCTGCTCGACGGTCCGGCCGACCAGCGGACGGCGGCAGCCGGCCGCGCGGCGGAACTGGGGATCACGCTGCCGGCCGCGATGCGCGTCGTGCATGCCTGGATGGATAACCTCGCCGAGATCGCGCGGGCGGAGCAGTGGGAGCCGGGCAGCCTGGACCGGGTCAGGCGGCAGATCCTGCGCTGCGTCCGCGAGCACGCACCCCGCTGCCAGCTGGACCTGACCGCGCAGCGCGGCGACTGGATCGTCGGCCTGACCGGGCTGGCCGAAGCGGCCGATGTCCGCTTGCTGCTGGAGTCCCTGTCTGCCGCGGTAGCCCAGCGGTGGCCGACGGTCCAGGTCAGGTGGGCGGTCAGTGCACCCGGGCATGAGCTGCCGGATCTGCCCAAGGCACTGACCGAGGCCCGCGCTGCCATGGACGCCGCGCGGCGGCTCGGTGCCACCGGACCCTGCCTGTACGACGAGCTTGGCGTGGTGCGCCTGCTGGTCGGCGGCCAGGAAGACCCGGATCTGAGGAAGTTCGTGACCACCGTCACCCAGCCGCTGCTGGACTATGACGCCAGCCACGACGGCGCGCTGCTGGCTACGCTGCGCGCGTTCTTCCGGGCCGAATGCTCCCAGCGGGTAGCCGCTGAGCGGTTGTTTATCCACCACAAGACGCTGCGTTACCGGCTGGAACAGATAAGGGCCCTCACCGGGCTGGACCTGTCCAGGCACTCCGACCGGGTCCAGGCGGACCTGGCCCTGCAACTACTCGAGGTGGCCAGGACCGTAGCGTGACAGCCGCTGCCGGAGCCATGCGTCGACCCGTTGACGCAGGAAATCGCGAAGGCTAACGTAAAACGCACTTGGTCTGACAACAGAGCATCGGTCCAGCGCGTCGAGAGGTGGGCTGCGATGGAGTCACTGCCCGTCGGCTCGCAGAGTCCTCCCATCCGCGTCCTGGTGGCCAAGGCTGGCCTAGACGGACACGACCGGGGGGTAAAGATCGTGGCCCGGGCGCTGCGGGACGCCGGCATGGAGGTCATTTACACCGGACTGCACCGCACCCCGGCTCAAATCGTGGATGCCGCTGTCCAAGAAGATGTGGATGCTGTGGGGATCAGTCTCCTCTCGGGCGCGCACATGACGGTATTTCCCGAGGTCATCCGTCTTCTTACGGAGTTGGGGGTGGCGCAGGACATCTGCCTGATAGGCGGCGGAGTCATGCCCGACAAGGACGTCGATACCCTGACGGCGATGGGAGTGGCGGCGATTCTCGGCCAGGACACCCCGCCCGATGTGATCGTCGAGACGGTTCGCCGGCTGGTGGCGGAGCGGCGCCGGGCGGCGAGTGCGGCGGGGCGAAAGTGACCGCGATGGAGCAGTGGTCCTGGCCGCCGTCATATGACGATGACGGGTTGCCGCCGCCGGACCAGAAATACTGGTTCCCGCGACGCGAGACGATGCCTGCCGCGGAGCGAGAGAACGCCATCCTGCACCGCATCCAGCAGGTCATGGCGTATGCCTACGAACGTTCACCGTTCTATCGGCGTAAATGGTCGGACGCCGGAATCCATCCGCAGTCGGTGCACTCGCTCGAGGATTTCGAACGGGTGCCGGTCGTTACCAAAGATGAATTGCGGGCCGCGCAGGCTGCGCACGAGCCGTTTGGCGACTACCTGTGCGTGCCAGCGGAAGAAGTGTCCCGCATCCACGGGACATCGGGCACCACCGGCCGGCCGACGGCCTTTGGCATCAGCCGGGTGGATTGGCGGTCGATTGCGAACGCGCATGCGCGCGTGATGTGGGGAATGGGTATCCGGCCTTCTGACACGGTGATCATCGGTTCCTTCTTCAGCCTCTACTTAGGCTCCTGGGGTGCGCTCATTGGCGCGGAACGATTGCAGGCAAAGGTGTTTCCGTTCGGCGCCGGCGTACCAGGCCAGACGGCACGTGCCGTGCACTGGATGCGGCAGATGAAGCCGACGGTCTTTTACGGTACGCCATCGTATGCCCTGCGGCTGGTGGAGGTGGCCCAAGCGGAGGGCGTTGATCCCAAGGAATTTGGCCTTCACGTGCTTTTCTTCTCGGGTGAGCCGGGCGCCTCCGTGCCGTCCGTGCGAGCACGGATTGCGAGTGCCTATGGTGCTCAGGTGTTTGACACGGGGAGCATGGCCGAGATGACGCCGTGGATGAACCTCGGCGAGAGCACGGGTCACACCGGGATGCTCTGCTGGCAAGATATCGTTTATACCGAGGTAGCAGATCCGGGAACGCATGCGCGCGTGCCGTACGGCAGCGAAGGGACTCCGGTCTATACCCATCTTGAACGGCTGAGCCAGCCGATGATTCGTCTCCTCTCTGGCGATCTGACTCGATGGGACAGTGGCCCCAGCCCATGCGGGCGCACCTACCCAGTCCTGCCGCACGGTGTCTACGGACGTATCGATGACATGTTCACCATCCGCGGCGAGAACGTGTATCCAAGCGCGATCGAGGATGTCGTATCGCGGTTGCCTGACTACGGCGGAGAGCACCGCATCCTGATCTCCCGCGAAGACGCAATGGATCGGCTGATGGTCCAAGTCGAGTACGACCACACGGTGCTGGCAGATGGCGATGGAAAGGTCACCGCGTTCAGGATGGCAGCGGAACACGAGCTGCGGACAGTCCTCGGCGTTGGTGCAGTGGTCGTGCCTTTTCCGAAGGGCACTTTCGACCGGGCGGAACTTAAATCGCGACGCGTCGTCGACGACCGGGACTTGCTGCGGGAAGCGCTTCAGGCGGCGCAACATGACTAAAACTGCTATGCAGAAGGAATTGGTAGAGCGGGTACGGGAGGGCCAGCCGCTGGCTATCGCCCGCATGATCTCCCGGGTTGAGTCCGGTGCGCCAGGCGTGGTCGAGGAGATCGCCGAACTCTATGCCGCATCGGGGCGCGCGCATGTGGTCGGTGTCACCGGAGCCCCCGGCTCTGGCAAGAGCACCCTGGTCTCGGCGCTGACCACCTGCCTACGCCGGCGGGGGGAGTCGGTAGGCGTGCTTGCCATCGACCCGTCCAGCCCGTTTTCGGGCGGGGCTTTTCTCGGCGACCGGATCCGGATGCAGGATCATGCCGGGGACCAGGGCGTCTTCATCCGGTCCATGGCCAGTCGCGGCGCGCTGGGCGGACTGTCCAGGGCGACGGCGGATGCGACCGCCGTGCTCGATGCGGCCGGCAAGGACTATGTCGTGATCGAGACGGTCGGCGTGGGCCAGGGTGAGGTCGACATCGCGCGCGCGGCGCACACCACGATTGTCCTCAGCATCCCGGGAACTGGCGATGACGTGCAGGCAGTCAAGGCAGGCGTGCTGGAGATCGCTGACATCCATGTGGTCAACAAGGCCGACCGCGAGGGAGCCAACCGCGCCATCATCGACCTGAGGGGCATGCTCCGGCTGAGCCTGGCCGGCGCTCCTGGCGGTTGGGCGCCGCCGGTGATCCCTACCGTGGCCGCATCCGGCGACGGGATCGACGAACTGGTCCAGAGCATGCAGGCCCACTTCCGGGCTCTGGTGTCCAGCGGAGAACTTGAGCGCAGGGAGCGCGCAATGGCCGCCGCCCGGGTGACGAGCATTGCGCAGGCCCTCGTCGTTGACCGCTTTCGCAGCTACGAGTCTGGTCGGCGGTTCACATCGCTCATCGACGAGGTGTATCGCCGAGAGCTCGATCCCTTCAGCGCCGCCAACGCATTGCTGCGGCCGAGCGCATGAGCTGAGGAGCCAACGAACCCGTGAGCACAGAACTATATCGCGATGAGACCCTGGAACCGGCAGGCGCTAGGGCCCGCGACAGCGTTGCGCAAGAGGTGGAGGAATGGGAGGCAACGGAAGTCGCGGCATTCATCGCCCGGCAGCCGGAGCAAAAGCAGGAATACCTGACTGGGTCTCGTCAGCCAGTGCAGCGCGTGTATACGCCAGCCGATCTCGCCGACTCCAAGTGGGAAGACATCGGTCTGCCAGGCCGTTACCCCTTCACCCGCGGCCCGTATCCGACCATGTATCGGGGCCGGACCTGGACGATGCGCCAGATTGCCGGGTTTGGTACCCCAGCCGAGACAAACGCACGCTTTAAATACCTGATCGCACAGGGCCAGACCGGCCTGTCAGTCGACTTCGACATGCCTACGCTGATGGGTTACGACTCGGACCATCAGATGAGCGTCGGTGAAGTTGGCCGGGAGGGTGTCGCGGTCGACGTGGTCGACGACATGGAGGCACTCTTCGATGACATAAATCTCGAAGAGATCAGCGTATCCATGACGATCAACCCAACGGCGTGGATCTTGCTGGCGATGTACGTGGTGGTAGCCGAGAGCCGCGGTTATGACCTGAACAAACTCTCCGGCACGATTCAAAATGATATTCTCAAGGAATATGTCGCGCAGAAGGAATGGGTTTACCCGATCCGGCCGAGTCTGCGGATCGTACGCGACACAATCACTTTCTGCGCTGGTGCGATGGCTAGGTACAATCCGATTAATATCTCCGGCTACCACATCTCCGAGGCTGGCGCCAACCCCCTGCAAGAAGTGGCGTTCACCATGGCGATAACCTCGGCTTACGTACAGGAAGTCGTTCGGTCCGGGCTGGACGTCGACGAGTTCGCTCCGCGCCTTTCGTTCTTCTTTATTGCGCAGGCAGATTTGCTGGAGCAGGTCGCCAAATTCCGGGCCGTCCGACGGGTGTACGCGAAGCTGATGCGGGACAAATTTGGCGCCAAGAAGGCCGAATCGATGCGTCTGCGCTTTCACTGTCAGACGTCTGCTGAGACTCTCACCCAGGCGCAGCCGTACAACAACATCATCCGCACCGCGTTGCAGGCGTTGGCCGCCGTACTCGGCGGGGCGCAGTCGCTGCACACCAACGGCTTGGATGAGGCATACACAATTCCATCAGAGTTCGCGATGAAGCTGGCGCTGCGCACCCAGCAGATTATCGCCGAAGAGACGTCGGTTACGCAGACTGCCGACCCGCTTGGCGGCTCATATTATGTTGAGAGCCTCACCAACCAGCTCGAAGCCGGCATCTGGGAATACCTTGAGCGCATCGAACTGATGGGCGGCACGGTAGCGGCGATTGAACAGAACTTCATGCAGCGGGAGATGGCCGACTCCGCGTACGAACATGCACTCCGGAAGGCGAGCGGTGAGCACGTTGTGGTCGGGGTGAACAAGTACGTCGACTCCGAGAATGATCAGGAAATCGAAGTCCATCAGGGAGACCCGGCGGCGGAGAAAAACCAGATCGCCCAGCTTGCCCGGGTCAAAGCGAGCCGTGACCAAAGCGAGGTCGCCCGCTCCCTCAGCGAGCTGAGAGAAGCGGCCAGCGACAACGAGACCAACCTGATGGCGGCGACGATCCGGGCTGTGCGAGCACGCGTGACGATGGGCGAGATAGTCAGCGCGCTCGAAGAAATATTCGGCAGATACATCGAAACACCGGTCTTCTAGCTGGTCGAGAAGGGAGCGGGGCTACGGCTGCATCCAGCCTCGCGCTCGAAGCCGGAGGGAAGTGGGAACCAATGGTCAGTGCTGATCATGGGCTGGATGAGGATGCGTTCGCTGTGCTGAATGCCGTCGTCCTGAAGAAGTCAGCAACCGCCGACATACTGGCGGCGTCGACCGGCGTGGCCCCTAGTGCCGTTGCCAGGATCGTCGGCGAGCTCGTCGATGCGGGTTACCTGGTCGATTTGGGCGGCCAGGTCATGCCTGATGACAGCGCCGTCGACACCGTCAAGAGCTACAACGAGGCCCATTGGAGCGGATTGCGCGGCCAGCCGGAGGTCGAGCGCTGGCATCAGCGTTTCGAGCATGTCAACGATCTCATGCTCGCAGCAATAGATGCGTGGCAGCAAGTCAGGGTCGGCGGGGAAAAGATTCGCAATGACCACACGGATGCCGCGTACGACGACAAGATCATTTCCCGGATCGACGGGATCATTGCGAAAGCTGAAGAACTGCTCCGTCAGCTCGGCAAGCGCGTTCCCCGGTTTAACCGCTATCCCGAACGGTTCGAGGCAGCCATGAACCAGGTGGAGCAGGACCGGCGCTACATTAGCGATCCCCGCGTGGAGTCGGTGCATAACGTCTGGTTCGAGATGCACGAAGACATCTTCCTGCTGCTGGGCAAGGAGCGGCAGGTGTAGCTGAAACCTCGGCCGACGGCGACACACTCTAACTACGGATGGAGAGACGATGAGCGACCCAAACATCTTTGTTAAGAAGATCCTATCCGGGCTCCCGGGCGATGAGCTGTATGCACTCGAGCAGCCCGAACCGGGGAAGGAGTACCTCAAGCTGCTCGAGGAGCGGCGCTGGAGCTTCTGGAACAGCAAGCCCGACGACGAGAAGAGCCATTACCAGGGTTACGACGTGACACCCGAGCTGCTGAAGAACTCGCTGGCGAGGCAGGTGCACGCCGAGTTGGCAGCTATGCACGCGCCCAATCTCAGCCTCCAGGTAAGCCCGTGGCAGGAGGTCAAGCTCTGGTACGCGCGCCAGATGAACGAGGAGGGCAGGCACTTCCGGCTAATCCGGGACCACCTGCTCGAACTCGGCGGCACCTGGAATGATGACTACGCTCCGGACTTCGCGGAGTGGAACCAGTTGTTCGGGCTGTTCATGAACCTGGACAATCATTTTTTCCTGGACAAGCGCAAAGAGGTCATCGCCAGAGCCGCGGTCCTGAACTTTGGCATCGAAGGCTGGGATCATCTCTACGTGCAGCCGCTGTTCCTGAAGAAGGTCGAGCACGTGGACTCGACGCTGCACGACATCTATGACGAGGTCATCATGCCCGACGAGACCATTCACTATCAGATCGGGCAGTTCGTGCTGGGTGAATATGCGACAACAACCGAGCTCCAGCGGGTGGGCGTGGAGTACCTCGACCGCCAGCTCGTGGCACATCACCGCGTCAATGTGGCATTCAAGGGATATCACGAGGTGAAACAGTCGGACCTGCCCAGCGATTCTTGAGCCGGGCCGACGAGAATCCGAGGAGCCCGGACCCAGTGAAGCTGGAGAAAATCGTACATGTCTCGGATTTGCAGGACCGGAAGCCGCTGCGGCTGAAGGGCGAGGGATACAACCTCTGTCTTGTCCTCAGCGAGAATCAGGTGTACGCATTCTTGAACCGTTGCCCGCACACCGGTGCCCGCATGGACGGCGGCCGGGTGCGGCGCAACGTCGTCACGTGCGTGCACCACCTCGCGCAGTTCGACTTGCGTACCGGAGAGGTTCTCACCTTCCCGATGGAAGGACTGAACCCGGAGGATACCGGCCCGCTGACCTTGTTCCGCGTCGAGATCGATGATGGGTGGATCACAGTGGACACCGACGTTGCTGTCGGTCGCGCTGCCGGGGATGACCGATGACGACGCAGGCAGCGCAGACAGCTTTCGTGTTCCTGGTCCGGCACGGCCAGGCCGCCATGCCGGACGAGGACGGACGGTATGGGCTAGACAGCGCCGAGCTCACCGAGCGCGGTATAGCCCAGGTCCAGCGCCTCGCCGGGTTGCTGGGCTCCACTCCGATCCAGAGCCTGTACTGCTCGACGATGCTGCGTGCCAGGCAGAGCGCAGCGATCCTGGGCGAGGCGCTCGGACTGTCCCCGGTCGTGCTGGAGAACCTTCACGAAATCGACGTCGGTTCGTTCGAGGGCGCAACTCTTGAGCTGCTTCGCGCGAAGCACCCAGATTTCCAGCCGTGGATCGAGTGCTCGTTCTTCGGGCGCTTTCCCTCACGGGATTTCCATCACCCCGCCAGTCTTCCCTTTCCGCACGGCGAAGACATCTACCAGATGTGCGCGCGGGCTGTGCCCGCGTTCGTTGACATGATCGGACGCGAGCTAGGCCGGACGTGCGTGTTCGTCGGCCACGCATGGCTCATCCAGTCGCTGCTCTGCCACGTTACGCAGACCCCGGTGAGTGAGTACTTCCGCTACGCGGGCAGCAACGCCTCACTGAACCTGGTCGAGGTCGATGGCACCGGGCAGGGCCTGCTACACCTGCTCAACGCCGGGGACATGCTCGCAGATGTGGCCGGCGGCAGGCTCCAAGCACGAAGGCAGCCGGCATGACCGTGACGGCAGTATCGTCCCGCCGCCTGCTGCAAGACCGGCGGGACCGGGAGCGGATCGGAGAATACCGCGCGTCCGGTGGGTACGAGATCCCTCGGGTGGCCGCCGCCGATCTCATGGATGAGATCGCCGCCGCCGGGCTGCGCGGCCGCGGTGGCGCGGCCTTCTCCACCGCCGTGAAATGGCGCTCGGTAGCCACCGCGGCCGCGCCTCGTCACGTGGTGGTGCTCGAAGGTGCGTTGCTCACCGCCGCGGCCGTAGCCGCCGGCCATGTGTGGATCTACGTGTCCGATGCCGGGGCGGCACGGGCGATGCGGACGGCCATCGGCGGACCTGCCCTCCCGACGACGAAGCCGCCACGGCCGTTCGAGGCCGGCGTGCGCGGGCAGCCCACGCTGGTGCAGAACGCGGAGACCCTGGCGCATGTCACCCTGATCGCCCGCCGCGGGGCAACCTGGTTCAGGAGCGTGGGCACCGCCATGTCCCCTGGCACCTTCCTGCTGACCATGGCCGGGGACTGCGCTGCGCCAGGCCTGTTCGAGGTGGAGCTTGGCACGCCCCTGCGTACGGCGTTGGCATGGGAAGGTGGCACGCGCCGCGGGCTGGAACCGGGCGGGTTCCTGTTCGGCGGTTATTTCGGCGGCATTATCGCGCCGCGGGCGGCGGATTTGCCTTTGGAGTACGACGTCCTGCGCGGCGAGGGCGTGGGGCTGGGCTGCGGCGCCATCACCGTTATCGGGTCTGACCGCTGCATCGTGGGGGTGGCCACGGCGGTGCTGGGATTCTATGCCCGGCAGAGCTCTGCCCAGTGCGGGGTATGCGTGCGGGGTACCCAGGCACTGCATGACACCGCGCGTCAGCTGCATGCTGGGTCGCCCCGCGGCGGCGAGGCGCAGACACTGGCCCGCCACGCGAACTCGATTCGCGGGCGGGGGGCATGCGCGCTGCCCGATGGAGCGGCGAACATCGTGACCTCGCTGCTGCGGGAGTTCCCGGCAGCCGTGGAAGCCCATCTGGCACATGGCTCATGCAATGACGCCTGCCCGTCCGTGTTCGCGGTCGACGAATGGGGCTACGCCTATACCACCGACCCCCAGGGGAACGTAGCGGCGGCGGATGAACCCGCCGCGCGCGAGGCCATCGCCGGCTGCCCTGAGCATGCCATTACCGAGACCTAGTCCCAGAGCTGACAAATCCAGCAGTGCGAGTCCGCAGGAAGGCAGAGACATGACAGGAATCAGCCCCGCTGACACCGTGGTCGCCGGGGGCCAGCTGCGGACCGCCGTCGCGGACCTGTTCGAGGCGGTGGGGGTTACCCCGGCCGACGCGGACGCCATTGCCGAGGTGCTGGTCTTCGCCGACCTTCGCGGCGTGGAGAGCCACGGTGTCCAGTTCGCGCCACGCTACGTCCGTGGTCTGGCCCGCAAGCTGATCAACCCGCTGCCGACGGTGGCAGTGGTACGCGAGCACGGCGCCATAGCGGTGATGGATGCTGATAACGGGCTCGGCTTCATCTCCGCGCGTACCGCTATGACCCGGGCAGTGGAGTTGGCGCGGGTACACGGCATCGGCTGCGTCACTGTGCGCAACAGCAACCACTTTGGCCCCGCCGCGTTCTACGCGATGATGGCGCTTGAGGCCGGAATGATCGGCCATGCGACGACTGACGGGCCACCACACACGGTTGCCTGGGGGGCCCGCACGCCGGTGCTCTCGAATGACCCGGTGGCGTGGGCTTTTCCCACGGCCGGAAGGTGGCCCATCGTGGTGGATACGGCCCTCACCGGCGTTAAGGAGAAGATCCGCCTCGCGGCGCAGCGCGGGAAGTCCATACCCTCGGACTGGGCGGTCGGGCCGGATGGGCGGCCCACGACGGACCCGCAGGTGGCACTGGAAGGCGCACTGCTGCCCATCGGCCAGCACAAGGGCTCGGGGCTGATCATGGCTAACGAACTGTTGTGCGGGGCGCTCGCAGGCGCGAAGTTCAGCTTCGAGGTGTCCCCTGCGCTCGTGCAGGGCGCTGACCATCACGATCGGTGGAGCTGCGGGCACTTCCTTGTCGCGATCAACATCGAGGCGTTCGTGGAGCGCGGGGAGTTCGAAGCCCGTGCGGCTGATCTTGCCCAGGCCGTCAGGACCGCCCCCAAGGCTGAGGGCGTCGAGCGCATCTACATGCCGGGCGAGCCGGAGGAGGAACTGACCGCGCGGCGGCTCACCGAGGGGATCCCGCTGCCCCAAACGACGCTCGACGCGCTCGACGCGGTGGCCCGTGAGGTCGGCGCCCCGGTCCCGTCGCAGACGCTGCGGTGAGTGCAATGCCGAACATCGTCTTTCCCTTCCACGATGCTGATGGGCTGGATGCCTCCGTGCTAGGCGGCAAGGGAGCGGGGCTGGTCCGGATGACAACGGCTGGGCTGCCGGTCCCGCCGGGATTCGTCATCACCACCGAGGCCTGCCAGCGATACGCCGGCGAGGCACTCCCGGAGGCGTTCTGGAAGCAGATCCTCCATGCCATGGAGGACCTTGAGGGGCGCTCCCACCGGAATTTCGGTCGAGGCGGACTGCCGCTGCTCGTGTCCGTGCGCTCGGGCGCGCCGGTCAGCATGCCGGGAATGATGGACACCATCCTCAATCTGGGGCTGAGTGAGGACACCCTTGTTACCCTGGCCGAGTCGACCGGGGACGTAGCCTTCGCCGCGGACACCTTCGTGCGCTTTGCGCGGATGTTCACCGAGATCGTGTTCGGCGACGATGATGACGGCGCGCTGGAGAACCTGGGCCGGGAGGTTCCCGACGGTCCCCCTGGTGACGTGCTGCCGCCGTTGGTGGCGGCAGTATCGCAGCTAGTGGAGCGTGCGAGCGGTCAGCCACTCCCCTTGGATCCGTGGCAGCAATTGCGCCTCGCCATCGAGGCGGTCTTCCGCTCATGGAACTCGCGACGCGCCGTACGCTACCGTGAGTTCTACGGGATTCCGCACGACCTCGGCACGGCCGTCGTCGTACAGCAGATGGTCTTCGGGAACTTCGGGAAGCTATGCGGAACCGGGGTTGCCTTCACCCGGGATCCACGAACCGGCGAAGCCACGCTGTACGGCGAATTCTTGGAGCGAGGTCAGGGCGAGGACATTGTCGGCGGGACACACACGCCCGAGTCCCTCACGGTAGTCGCCAGCCGCTACCCGCAGCTGATTGAGGAGTTCGAGCAAGCCGCCGGTCAGCTAGAACGGCTCTATCGGGATATCCTCGATATCGAATTCACCGTAGAAGACGGCAAGCTTTACTTGCTGCAAGTGCGCGTCGGCAAGCGCACCGCCGAGGCAGCCGTACGCAGCGCGATCGACCTGGTCGACGAGGGTCTCATCGAACCTGCCACCGCCGTGGCCCGGGTGACGCCCGACCAGATCCGCCAGATCCGTCAGCCTCGCTTCGAGCCCGATGCCGTGGACGCCGCCCGCAGCGATGGCCGGCTGCTGGCCACGGGGGTGGGAGCCTCCCCCGGACAAGTCACCGGCGTCCTGGTCACCGATGCGGACCGCGCCGAGAAAAGGGCCGCATCCGGCGAGCAGGTGATACTCGTGCGGATGATCACGAGCCCGCAGGATTTGCACGGCATGCTCGCCTCGGTCGGCTTCGTCACCGGGCGTGGCGGGGCCACCAGCCACGCCGCCGTCGTCGCCCGTTCGCTCGACAAGCCCTGCATCGTCGGGTGTGAGGCGATCAACATTGACCTGGACGAGCGGGTCGTGTCCATCCGGGGACATCATTACCCCGAGGGCACAGTGGTGTCGATTGATGGTGCCAGTGGCGAGATCTTCGATGCGGAACTGCCCACGATCCGCAGCACGGAACTGATCAAAGGCCGGCTGGACCGGCTGCTGGCCTGGGCCGACGACTGCTCGGGATGCGAGTTGTACACCCGCGTCGCTACCGCGGACATGGCCCGCGCCGCGATCACCGACGGTGCCTTCGGCATCGGGGTTCGCATCGAGGAGGTACTGGCCGCCTCCGATGGCCTCGACCGCCTTATCGGCGCGCTCGGTGCTCTCGGCAGCGACACGGCGGAACCCGACACCGCCGAGCTGGAGACCGCGATCAGCGCCGCGCTGGGCGCCGTGCTGCGCGCGGTGCAGCCTCGGCCGTTTGTCGCCAGGAGCATCGACCTAGCCGGGGGCGGGGCGGGCGAGATGGTGACGGAACTGACCCGCCGGGCCATGCCCGCCGGGATCTGGCTCCCGCTCGGGATCCCGCACCTCGTACGCGCCCAAGTCCGCGCCGTCCGCGACGCGGTCCGCAGCGTAACCAGCCCTGGGCCCGTCACCATGATGGTCGGCGGCATCTCCGGGCTCGCCGAGGTGCAGGCGCTGCGAACCATCTGCCGCGAAGAGGCGGACGACCTGCTTCAGGTCGGCGTTGCCGTGCGCAGTCCCCGCGGATTGCTGGCCCTGGGCGATCTCGCGCAAGAGGCGGACGTCATCTGGCTCGATTATGGTGCTCTCACCGCTGCCGTCTATCACTATCCGGACGAACTGATGTTCTCCGACGGCGCTCTTACGGCATACCTGGAAAAGGGAATGCTTTCTTCCGACCCGCGACAGAAAGTAGACGACGTACTAGGCCGGCTCGTCGAGTCGACAGGCGATCTGCCCAATACAGGCTGTGAACTTGGCGTTAACTTCGTCGGCTGGGACATTAGCGAAGATATCCTGGCATTTTTCCGGTGCGCTGGGTACCGGCGCTTCGCTGTAGACAGCGACGAGGCGCTCCCGGCCCGATTGCTGCTGGGGCAGTCCCCGGCTCCGGCCCCGGGCGACGGGAAGTCGCCGGAGTGACGACCCATGACCTCCCGATCAGCCGCGTCGGGGTCGTCGGGGCCGGCACGATGGGCCTCGGCATCGCCGAGGTCTGCGCGCGGTCGGGAGCCGATGTCGTGGTCGTCGACGCGGAGAAGGCAGCTACTGCCCGGGGCCAGGAACGGGTGAGGAACTCACTGCACCGCGCCGCCGCAGCCGGGAAGCTGGACGCCGACGGCGTAGAACAGGCAGTGGCCAGGCTACGTTTCGGCGTCGACCCGGCTGCCCTCGCTGACCGCGAACTTGTGGTCGAGGCCATCCCAGAGGACGAGCAGCTCAAGCGGCAACTGTTCGCGCTGCTCGACGAGGTGGTCGAGGACGACCATGCCATCCTTGCCACCAACACATCCTCGATCCCGGTCGCCCGGCTGGCCATGGCAACCCGCCGCCCGCACGCCGTGGTCGGCATCCACTTTTCCAACCCTGCCCCGGTGATGAGCCTCGTCGAGCTGGTGGCCTCGCTCGTAACCTCTCCGGCGACTCTGCAACGGGCGCGCACCTTTGCAGGCCAGCAGCTTGGCAAAGTGGTGATCACGTCGACGGACCGGGCGGGCTTCGTGCTGAACGCGTTGCTTATCCCGTTCATCCTGTCGGGCGTGCGGATGCTGGAGGCCGGCTTCGCTACCGCAGAGGACATCGACACCGCGCTCGTAGCGGGTGCCAATCATCCGATGGGGCCGCTGGCACTCAGTGACCTCATTGGCCTCGACACACTACAGGCCGCCGCCCAATCGCTCTATGCGGAATTCAAGGAGCCGCTCTACGCGCCGCCGCCACTGTTGCTGCGCATGGTCGAGGCCGGTTTTCTCGGGCGAAAATCTGGCAGCGGATTCTTTTCCTACCCGGACCCAGATCAAGAGTCATCGTCGTCCCGCAGGGAGGAAAGCAAATGAACACGAGAACGGTTGGGCTGATTGGCCTAGGGAACATTGGCGGCGGCATGTGCATGCGGTTGCTTGAGCGCGGGTACCAAGTGATCGGCTTTGACGTATCGGCGGAAGCAAAGCAGCGGGCGGCAGCCGGCGGCGCGACCATTGCCGAATCGCCACAGGACGTTGCCCGCAAGGTTTCTGTCATTCTCTCCTCGCTGCCCAATCCCAGCATCGTCCGCGACGTGTTTATCGGCGATGCGGGGGCAGTCGCGGCCGCCGCACCCGGAACGGTCATCATCGAGACGAGCACGATCGATCCCATCTCCATCAGGCATCTGGCCGAGGTGGCAGCGGCCCAGCAGGTGCACGTACTGGACGTAGCGTTGTCCGGTGAACCGCCGCAAGCCGCCAAAGGCGAGCTGGTGTTTCAGGTCGGCGGGCCCGACGAGCTCGTCGAGCAGCACCTGACCCTGCTCGAGGCACTGGCCAAGAAGATTAACCGGACCGGCGGCATCGGCACAGCAAAGACCGTGAAGTTGGTCAATAATCTTATGTCGCTAGGTAACATAGCGGTCGCTGCGGAGGCCTTTGTCCTTGGCGTCAAATGCGGAATGGATCCGGCCCGCCTCTTTGAGATCCTGTCTGTATCCGGAGGTCGCTCGGCACATTTCAATTACGATTTTCCGCGTGTACTCGAAGATGATTATACGCCGGGATTCAAGACGAGCCTGGCACTGAAAGACATCAACCTTATTCTCGACCTCGCCGAGGCCGAGGACTATCAATCCGTGCTGGCGCCCGTGATCGCGTCACTCTACCAGCGAGCGGTCGACAATGGCTCCGGGGATGAGCACTTCACGTCTGTCGTCAAGCTTTACCAGGAAGCCGCGCGGGCCGCGGATAGCCAGAGCACATGACCACAACAGCGCTTTCTGGCGAGCCTGATGATAGTCTGTGCCGTTCCTGATGAGCGTGACGTCGGGACCAGAAGCGGAGAGCAACGGCGCGTCGGGCGCAGCGGGACGTCCCAAACCGACTACCTGATCCGGGCGGTTATGATCTGCTGAGAGATAATCTGCCCTGGGGAGAAAAGTGAACCGTCCAACAAGTGCCGATCTGCAGACACTTGCCTTCCGGCCGGTGCAGTCGCCGCGAACCTTCGAGGCGATTGTGAGCCAGATCAAAGACGCGATCATTGATGGTCGTCTGACCGTCGGGAGCCGTCTGCCTTCTGAGCGCGAGATGATTGTGATCTTTGGCGTCAGCCGGTCTTCGCTGCGTGAGGCTCTTCGCGTGCTCGAAGCACTGGGTGTGTTGACAGCCAGGCGAGGTACTGGACCTGAAGCCGGGTATATTATCGCTCCCGCCCAGGGTGATCAGTTCGCGAGTCTTTGGCAGCTACAGACCATACTGCTCAATATATCGCTGCTGGATCTGCTCGAGGTGCGAGAGACAGTGGAAGCGATGACAATCGCCCTTGCCTGCGAGCGCGCCACCGCGAGCGATTGTGAACAGCTGCGGTCGCTCATCGGAAAGATGGAAACCGCACTTGAGCCCGAGACCTTCCTGGAATTCGACACCGGGTTCCATGTGGCAATTGCCCGATGTTCAGGCAATGCGGTGGCGCCGCTGGTCATGGAAGCGCTGCGCGGGGCAATTGCGCATAAGATGATCGAAGCATTTAGAATGCTGGACGACTGGTCGGGCGAGCACGCTTACCTGGTGCAGGAACACCAGCAGATCCTGGCAACGATCGAATCCGGCGATGCGAGTAAGGCCGCCGAAGTGATCCACTCACATCTGCATGGCTTCTACTCCCGGCTGCCGGCGGCTGTCCAAGATCCCAAGCCGGACAGCTCCTCAGCCGGTGGCTAGATGACCCGGCTGGTGCTTTGGCGACATGGGCGGACCGAATGGAACGTCCGCGCCCGCTACCAGGGCCAGACTGACATTCCCCTGGACGAGACAGGAATCGCGCAGGCCCGCCGCGCCGCAGGGTTGCTGGCGTCGCTGCGTCCGGACGTGATTGTCTCATCCGATTTAAGGCGTGCCGCCGCCACCGCCGCTGAGCTCGCCGCGATTGTCGGCCTGCCTGTCATTTACGACAAGAACCTGCGGGAACGCTACGGCGGCAGCTGGGAGGGCCTGACCCTCGAGGAGATCCGGTCCCGCTACCCGGATGAGTTCGCGCGCTGGGAGCCGCCCGACGGCGCGACGCCCGATGGCGATACGGACGAGATGGTCGCGGACCGAGTGGGGCCCGTCCTGGAGCGGGCAGTAGGCCAACTGAACCAGGGCGGCCTGGCCGTCGTGGTAAGCCATGTCGGGGCCATCCGCCTCGGAATCGGGCGGCTGCTCGGAATGACCCCGCAGCAGTGGAGGGTCATCGGCCCGCTGGGCAACGGCTCATGGTCCGTCCTTGAGCTTGGCCGGAACGGCTGGCGGCTTCTCGAGCACAACGCCAGGGGTTAGAGACCTTCAGGAATGTCGCACCGGGCCTGTCTCGGCCTCCTGCCATTTGGTGACGGCTTGGTACGACGGGACGGTGGCAAGCCCTGCTGCGGAGTCGGGCGACTGGGCATCTTGAGTCACCAGGACGTCCAGCACGGCGGGGGTGCTGCGCTGGGCCCATTGGAGGGCTTCGGGCAGGTCAGCCGGGTCCGACACCCGCCGACCCGCAGCGCCGAGCGCCTCCGCGAGCAGGTCATACCGACAGCCGGGCAGATCGACCCCCACGGCGTTTCCCGCGAAGCGCTGGAGCTGGTCTGCCTTCTCGATGTTCCACGCCTGGTTGTTCGCGATCACGAACACCGCGTCGACCTGATGCCGGACTGCGGTATCGATCTCCATTGCGGTAAATCCGAACGCGCCGTCGCCGATGACCGCGATAACCTTTCGCCCTGGCAAGTTCATTGCCGCGGCGTTCGCGAACGGCACCCCCACTCCGAGGCAGCCAAATGCGCCGCAGTCGAGGTACGTGCGGGCCGAGAGCGCCACCCGGGCGAAAGACAGGATGTCGCCTCCGTCAGCGACGATGACGGTATCCGGGTCCACGACGTGGTTGACCGCGGTGAGCAGCCGATATGGATGCATGAACCCGTCGGTTCCGGCTGGCAGGGATTCCGCCTTTTCGGCTAGGCGGCGGGTCGCGTCCCGGTGCGCGGCCCGGAGTGAGTCCGCCCAGCTAGTGTCCGCTTCGGCCAGCTGGATGGTGTCGCCGAGAGCGCCGACGAAAGCCGCCACCGAGCAAAGCAGTTCGACCTCGCCGCGGCGGTTATCGGCGACCTGCGAACTGTGCCGCCCCACCCGAAGAAATCTGGCCGCCGGGTTGAATGCCGCGGTGGAGCCGTACGCGAACTGGAAGTTCAGGCTGCGATCCAGCGTGATGACGAGATCTGCCTCGCGCATCGCGCGCCCGCGGACCGCCGACACGACATTCGGGCAATCTGCTGGCAACGCGCCGCGGCTCTCCGCACTATCGATGTAGAGAATTCCTGATGCCTGAAGCAGCGCCGCTAGTCCGGAACCCGCTTCGTGCGTGCCGCGTCCGCCGATGGCGATGGGTCGGCGTGCCGAAACGATGAGCTCTCGCGCGCAGGCCACGTCGTCGGGGGCCGGCAACAGCTCTGGCGGTTCGATGGCCGCAGGAGACCAGGTCCAGGCATCGCGCGGCGGCGCCTGCTCCACCAGCAGATCGGTGGGAAAGTCCAAGTACGCTGGCCCCGGCGGAGTGTCCCAACCCGCCGCCGCCATCATCGCCTGGTCGAGCCGCGCGAGTACGTGCCTCGCGTCATCGGTTGTCAGCGTCGCGCGGCACAGCGGTGCCATCACCTGACCTTGCGGCACCTCCTGAAGCGCCCCGCGGCCAGCCTGCGGGCGCGGCGGGCGGCCCGATAGCAGCAGGACCGGCACACGTGCCACTGAGGCATTCGCGATTCCGGTTACCGTATTTGTCAGGCCGGGCCCTGCCGTAACCATCGCGACGCCAGGGCGTCCGGTGAGTTCCGCCTCGGCATGTGCCATGTAGACGGCCGCGCACTCATGCCGGACGTCGACGATCGTGACCCCGTACCTAGCCAGCGCGTCCCAGATCGGCTGGATGTGGCCGCCGCACAGGCCGTACACCCGCCGCACTCCCCGCCAGACGAGGTACGTGGCGATGAGCTCGGCGACAGACCCCCCTGACCAGTTCAGCGTGCCGACTGGCCTCCGCGATGCCGTCATGCTGGAGACCGGCCGCCCGGCACAGGGCATCTGGAACTCACGAGTGTCACATTGCCGCCGCTCGCGCAGGTCGCCGATGGGGCTCCCGGACAAACTTCCCCCGGTCGCTTGTCCTGCAATGACAACGGCGGTCCAGACTTGATCAGGGCGGTACCGGCTCCTATGCGTGATTATTCAGCTCCGCATTGACATATTCAAACTGAATGTGAATCATATAAGCGAAAGGCGATCTAGCGGGAGGTCGACGTGAGGCTCCATCAGTCTGCGGTAGAGATTCCGGCTGAGCTGGTCGCCGAGGCGCTTAGGGCATGCTGAGCGAGGCCGAGCTCGATCCGTTCTTCGACAAGGCGCGTACCGAGTGGTTCCGGCTGGAAGCGCTCCATTCGTACACCGTGGACGTGGAGCAGCCCCGGTTGCGCGCGTATCTGGCGGGGGAGCCGTATGAGTCGGTTCCTGAGCCGGCCGCATGGTACGAGGAGATCCGGCGCCGGACGGATGAGGGGGTGGCTTACCGTAAGGTCCGCGTGGTCTGCGGCCCGCTGGGTGAGTACGAGCGGTGGGAACTGGAGTGGGGTTATACCGGAAGCGAACGGCACGGGCAGCGGACGTTCATCATCGACCTGGCCGAGACCCGCCATCCTCCGCAGCTGCCCGCGTACGACTGGTGGATGCTAGATGAGCGCGTGGTCCTGCGCTTCCACTACGACGATGACGGCACGTTCCTCGGTGCCGTCCCCATCGAGGATCCCGGTGAGGTGGCTGAGCATGTGCGCCACCGGGACGCGGCGCTCGCGGTGGCCACTCGCTTTCCCGAGTACTGGAAGGCCCACCCTCAATACTGGCGGGAGAACTGGCTGGATGCCCCGGGCATGATCGCCGGGCCGTCTAGACTCCCGGAGTGAATGGACCCCGAACGCTACCTCACTGACCGTGAGCGGCTGGCCGCAGCGCTGCGTGACCTGCGCCAGGCCGCCGGTCTGACCGGCGTGCAGGTCGCCGAGCGGCTGGGCATGTCCCAGCCCAAGATCTCAAAGCTGGAGAACGGGCGGCTGCTGCCCTCGGTACGGGACACGCGGACGCTGCTGACTCTTTACCGGGCGAAGGCTGCCGAGCGGGAAGAACTGCTGGACATCGCGCAGCGGCTGCACGCCTCCGTCGAGAGCAACCGGACCATTCTGCGCCGCGGCGCGGCCCGCCAGCAGGCCCGGCTTGGCGAGGTCGAAGCACAGGCCGGCACGCTGCGCTACTTTTCTCCGCTGGTCGTTCCCGGCCTGCTGCAGACCGCGGAGTACATGCGCCGGGTTTTCTCCCTCGGCCTGTCCGGCGGTGAGCTGGTGCGGGCGGTGGCTGCCCGGCAGCAACGCCAGCAAGCTCTGTACGACGCGGGCAAGCACTTCATCTTCGTCCTGACCGAGGCGATGCTGCGCTGGCGGTTCTGCCCGGACGAGGTGATGGCCGGACAGGCCGGGCACATCGCCTCGCTGGCCACCCTGGCCAATGTCGAGGTCGGCGTGATCCCCTTCACCGCCTGCCCGGCAGACGTTCCGCTGCACGGGTACGAGATCTTCGATGACCGGCTCGCGAGCGTCGGGCTGGAGCACGCTGTGGTCACCGTCACTGACCCGCGCGACATCGCCACCTACCTCAGGCTGTTCGCGACCATGGCCAAGGCCGCCGAGTTCGGCGACGCGGCTCGCGACCGGCTGGCCGCGATCGGCCGCGAGTTCCAGCGCTGAACGCACCCGTCTCTCGCCCCGGATTATTGAATTCTCTTGAATATTCATTTATAAAGTGAATATTGTAGTGGCGAAGCAGGTCAGCCATCCTCGTGAGGGACCCATGTACACGCCAGCACCCGCAGTACCCACGATGCGCGCCATCGCAGCCACCTACCCTGGCATGCCCGGCCAGGTCCGCCACGTCCGGGCGAACCTCCGGCGGGTGCTGGGCAGCTGCCCGATCGCCGACGATGTCATCCTGTGCTCTTCCGAGTTGGCTGCTAACAGCGGTGGAGCCTGCCATAACGCTGTCTCCGCACTCGAATCGATCACCTCATCGGCCAGCCGTACGGAATGATCCTGGCCGTTATGCGAGGTGTATGCCGTCATGCTGGCGCACGGCTGGCGATTGGCGGCTGTTCAGGGCGTCTAGGATGCGCACGGCGAATGCCTCATTAGCCATGGCCCTGACTTCTTGGGGCGTGGCCCACTGGAAGCCTGATACTTCGTCGTTGGTGGCGAGTTGGCCGCCGAGGACGCGGCAGCGGAATACCAGGGCGATGATGGCGCGGTTCATGTTCTTGTATACGCCGGTCAGGGCCATTGGCTCGATCTTGAGCCCGGTCTCTTCGAAGACTTCGCGGCAGACGCCCGCGTGGATGGATTCCCCGAGCTCGAGCACCCCTCCAGGAGGCTCCCAATGGAGTGTGTCGCGGCGCCGGATCAGCAGCGCGCGGCCGTGGTCGTCGGTGATCACGCCGGCGACACTGACCGAGTGCCGTGCGGCTGGCAGGTTCATCAGGTCACCTCTCAGGTAATTTAACAGTAGTAGACGTCTACACGAGTTGAGGAGTGAGTGCATGAGCGATGACGTTGTGCTCACTGCGCAGCTTGATCCAATGGGCGATCGCGCTGTGTACAAGCAGATCGCAGACCACTTGCGGACAGCGGTCGCCAGGGGACGGCTGCGCGAGGGCGACCAGCTCCCCTCCGAAGCAAGGCTGATGGACCACTACGGGGTGGCGCGGATGACCGTCCGCAACGCGCTGCGGCTGCTGCAGGATGAGGGCCTGATCATCGCTGAGCACGGGCGCGGCGTGTACGTTCGCCGCCGTCCGCCGGTCCGGCGGCTGGCTTCTGACCGGTTCGCTCAGCGCCACCGCAAAGAAGGCAAGGCGGCGTTCATTGCCGAGTCGGAGCAGGCCGCGGCGATCCCCTCGGTGGACATGATCAAGGTGAGCGAGGTACGCCCGCCGGCGGACATCTCCGACCGCCTGCACCTGGCTGAGGGGGCGCGCGCCGTGATGCGAAGCCGCCGGTACTCCCTGGACGGGCGGCCGGTCGAGACCGCGATCTCTTATATCCCGGCCGACCTGGCGCGCGGTACGCCCATCGCCGACCCCAACCCGGGGCCGGGCGGTATCTACGCCCGGCTGGAGGAGCAGGGGCACACCCTGGAGCGGTTCACCGAGGAAGTCGCCGCGCGGATGCCGGCTCCGGAAGAGGCCCGGGTGCTCGCTTTGCCACCCGGGGTTCCGGTCTTCCGGCTCGTCCGCACCGCCTACGACATCGCCGGGCGCGTTGTCGAGGTTTGCGACACGATCATGGCCGCTGACGCCTACCTGTTGGCCTACGACCTGCCAGCGCGCTAGCGCTTGACACCGTCTGCATGGCACCCGTCCTGCGCGCCATCGCGGTCACCTACCCCGGCAGGCCCGACCAGGCTGGCCACGTCCGGGCGGACCTCCGGCGCATCCTGGACGGCTGCCCCATCGCCGACGATGTCATCCTCTGCGCCTCCGAGCTGGCCGCCAACGCCGCCCTGCATAGCGACTCACGCAATCGGGGCGGCACCTTCGCCGTCCGCGCCGAGATCCGTCCTGGGTCCTACGTGCAGATAGCAGTCGAAGACGACGGCGGACCCTGGATCGAACAAGCCCCCGACCCGGCCCGAGGCCGCGGCCTGGACATCGTCCGGGCGCTAGCTACCGACTGGGGCACCAACACATCCCCAGACAGCCGAACCGTCTGGGCCCGCCTCAACTGGACCGCCTAGCGCTGACCCGCCTCAGCCGCGGCCTTGCGGCAGCGGTTAGCGCCCTGGACACGCGCGAGCAGTCCGGTTAGTCACCGGTCGCCCCTTCTTCGTCTTCCAGTCGGATGGCGGGATCGGTGCGCAGCGCTGACCACAAGACGGCAAAACCCGTTGTCCACAGCTGGGAGACCCGCTGCGGCGTGACGCCCAGCAGCGTCGCGATCTCCACATTGCTCATGCCATCGAACAGCCGGAATCGCAGAACACGCCGCTGCTCGTCGGGCAGTCCGGCAAGAACTTCACGGATCCGGTGGCGCACCTGCTCGCTCAGCAGAGCGCGCAGAGCTTGCTCCTCCACGTCATAGTCACCGGCCCGGTTGTCGAGACGAGCCGTTCCATCCCTGGCGGTACCGGCGAGGAAAACCCTCCTGCCTCCGGCGGCGGCCACGTCGTCGCTGGTCCGGTGGTTAGTCGCTTTCACGAGGTATGCCTCCCCAGTTGCTCGCGGCGCTAACGGCGGCCTCAGCGTATGCGCCGACGAGCAGGTCGGCGACCGCTGCCTGGCAATTGAACAGGCGGACGCAGTTGCTAGGTACGCTCCGTTCGGTATAAATGATCCATATTTCGCCAGCCAGACGGGTGCTGCGATCGTCATGCGGATGGAAGGCTGATGCAGCGATGACTGCCGCCTCCGCTGCGGCGCTGTTCGCTCCGGTCCAGACCGCAGCTGAGGTCGGCCCGGACGGCTCGGTGCTGCTGCGATCAGCCATGCCGCTGCAGCCCCACTACCTCTCGATGGCAGCCGCGTTCCGGGTCGGCGCGGCCAGTCATCCGGACAGACTTCTCGCCGCGGAGCGCAACGGCGCGGGATGGCGGACGCTCACCTGGGCGCAGGCCCGCCAGGCGGCGGACAGCGTCGCCCAGAGCCTCATCGGCGTGGGCCTGGCCGACCGGCCCATCATGATCCTTTCCGGTAACTCCGTCGAGCACCTGCTGCTGACACTGGCCGGGCATACCGTCGGCACGCCGGTAGTCCCGGTCACCACCGCGTACTCGCTGCTCAGCCGCGACCACGCCAAGCTCACGGCCATGGCGGACCTGGTCGACCCTGGCCTGGTCTTCGCGGCCGACCCTGAGCAGTTCGCCGGAGCTCTGCGGGCAGTCTCGGCGCCCGGACGAGTGCTGGCCGCCAGTCACGCAGCGACGGGATCTCACGTGGTCCCCTTCGATGAGCTGACAGCCGCCAGGCCGACCGCCGAAATCGAGGAGCTCTGCGCCCGGGTCGGGCCAGACACCGTCGCCAAGATCCTCTTCACGTCCGGATCGACAGGCAACCCCAAGGGCGTCATCAACACGCACCGGATGCTGTGCTCCAACCAGCAGATGATGCGCCAGGTGTGGCCGTTCCTCGCGGACGAACCGCCAGTCCTGCTGGACTGGCTGCCGTGGAGTCACACCTTCGGCGGCAACCACAACGTCAACATGGTGCTGGTCAACGGCGGGACCCTGTGGATCGACGACGGGCGGCCCGCCGGTGAGCTCATCGGCCGCACGCTGCGAAATCTCGCCGAGGTGAGCCCGACCGTCTACTTCAACGTCCCGGCCGGTTACTCGCTGCTCGTGCCTGCACTCGAGGCCGATCGCGACCTGGCCCGGCGGTTCTTTGCCGAGCTGAGGCTGGTGTTCTACGCGGCATCCGCGCTGCCGCAGGCGCTGTGGGACCGGATCGAGGCGCTGGCCGCCTCCGTCGGCCGGCCGGTACCCATGACCACCTCGTGGGGTGCCACCGAGACCGCACCGGCGGCCACGTCCGCGCATTTTCCCTCTGCGCGCGCGGACTGCATTGGAGTCCCGCTGCCGGGGGTGGATCTGAAGCTGGCCCCGGTGGGCGGTAAGAAAGAAATCAGGGTCAAGGGGCCGAACGTCACGCCTGGCTACTTCGGCGAAGCGCGTGCCACCGAGGCCGCGTTCGACAGCGACGGCTACTACCGGACCGGCGACGCGGTTCGCCTCGTGGACCCCGGGCAGCCCGGCGCCGGGCTGCTCTTCGACGGGCGCATCGCGGAGGACTTCAAGCTCGCGACCGGGACCTGGGTCAGCGTCGGCACGCTCCGTCCTGCCCTGCTCAATGCCAGCAACGGGCTGATCAGGGACGCCGTGCTCGCGGGTCACGACGGCGACTACGTCGCCGCGCTGGCCTGGATCAACATCGATCAGGCCCGTCAGCTCGCTGGGCTGGGCAGCGCGGCCGGGACCGCTGACCTGCATGCCGCTCTCGTCGTCCGTGCCGGGTGCCTTCAGGCACTTGACACCCTCAACGTTGCAGCGGGCGGGTCATCCCGACACATCGTTCGGCTGCTGCTTGCTGAGGAGCCGCCGTCGCTCGACGACGGCGAGATCACCGATAAGGGTTACATCAACCAGCGGGCGGTGCTGGACCGCAGGGCCGGTCTTGTCGCACGGCTGTATGCCGAGCACCCGCCGGCGGACGTGATTTGCTGGCGGCCCCGTACTGAATGACGTGAGGCACGTTGTCTCGGTGCGGAGCGGGTCGCTCGCTCAGTCACTGGCCGCTGCCCTCAGCAGGCCCGGCAGTCTCGGCTACGGGCCAGTCGAACCGCAGCCAGGCCACTCGGGCGTGTTCGTCCCCTTCGATGCCCCAGTTCGCCCTTCCGGCAAGGGCGTCGACGATGGTTGCCCGCCGGGAGCGCCTGACCGGCTGTGTTTCACGGCGTTCGTCGCCAGTTCCGACAAGGCTAGGAGCGCATCGTCGGCTACTGGGCATCCATCCAGCGCCCTGCGGACGAATGCTCGCGCAAGCGCCCCTCTGTGTAGTGCCGGCCCCGCGCAGCGGCTGACAGTCCGGGCTGCGGCGGTGAAGCTGGAATGGTCCGAGGCCAAGATCTGGCGCATCGAGACCGGGCAGACTTCCCTGCGCAGCCTCGACGTCGAGGCCGTCTGCCGCGTCTACGGCGCCCCGGCCAACCTCACCGAGGCGCTGATGGGCCTGGCCAAGGAGACCAAGTCCAAAGGATGGTGGCAGGCATACGGCGACGCCGTCCCCGAATGGTTCGACGTCTACATCGGCCTGGAGGAAGCGGCGTCACAGATCTCCTCCTACGAATCCGAACTCGTGCCCGGCCTGTTCCAGGCCGAGGACTATGCCCGCACCGTCATCACGGCCGACCACCCCGACGATGACGACGAGGAGATCGACCGCCGCGTCCGCCTGCGGATCGCCCGGCAGACGCTGGTTCACCGCAGTACCGCACCTCCGGAACTGCGCGTGGCGCTCAACGAGGGCATCCTGCGCCGGCCAGTCGGCGGCCCGAACGTGATGGCCCGGCAACTCGACCAGCTCGCCGAGACCGCAGACCGGCCGAACGTGTCCCTGCGCGTGGTCCCGTTGAGCGCCGGAATGCATCACGGCCTGCTGACGGGCCCGTTCGTCATCCTGCGGTTCCCGCTCAACGGCGACGGTAAGGACAGCGAGCCCCCCACCGTCTACGCCGACGGATTCACCGGAGCCCTCTACCTCGACAAGCCAAACGAGATCGAGCGCTACACCACAGCATTCGACAGCATCTGGCACACCTCGCTCGACGAACCAAAGTCAAAGCAAGTCATCCACCGAGCCGCCAAGGAGCTACGGCAGTGAACACGATCGATCTACCCGGGGCACGGTGGCGCAAGAGCCGTCGCAGCAACGGATCAGGCAACTGCGTCGAAGTCGCAGCCCTGCCCGAAGGCCCGCACGTCGCCATCCGGGACAGCAAGAACCCATCCGGTCCCACGCTCACCCTCAGCCCAGCCGACTGGCGTACATTCACCACCCGCATAAAGGCAAGGCACCTCCGCTAACCACCTCCCCATTACCGGGCAGCCACCAGGGCGTCGTAGGCCTGAGCGCTTACCTCGTCGTCCTTACAGGTGAACCGGACGCATAGCCCGAACATGGTTCCCTCCTCGCGTGTCGCCGCTGGTCGGGACGTGAACATCACCGCGTCCGCCGTCGGGCTCGCTGCCAGGCCAATCCACGGGAGCGTGACGTCGAGAAACCCTACGAGGCAAGGTCTGGCGAAACAATCGCCGCTCGGGCGACCTGGACTCCGGGGACGGGTCATGACATGCCTGCGTGATCCTCACCAGTGTCGCCGAACCCGTCTAGCTGGCCGTACTGTTCGCCGCTGCGTTCGGGATCTTGGGTGTTCGTGCCGTCGGCTGGCCGGTATGAGGACAGCCAGTGCTGGAGTAGCTCGACGCGGGGGCGGTTGGTTTCGTCGCCGGCGATGACGGGGGGTTCGTTGTAGGCGATCGCGTCGGAGCTGCGGCGCAGCTTGATGTACAGGCCTGAGTGCTCGATGGCGTAGCGTTCCATGTCGTCTTGCAGGGCGCCGATGACGGTGATGTTGCGGTCGCGGCCGATCCGCTCGAACAGGGCGACGGCCTCGCGGCGGTGCTGCTTGCCGAGGTTGCGGCCGAGTTCGTCGAGGATCAGGATCAGGGGACGGTCGCCGCTTGCGGCCTGCGCGGCCGCGCAGACGAGCTTGGCTGCTTTCTCGTCGATCTGGGCGGTGTTGGCCTTCAGGTTGTAGCCGCCCATCCGCTGGCCTTCGGCGCGGCGCCACTTCGGGGCGACGGTCCATTGCCAGGGCCGGTCCGGTTCGGCTGGCGGCTCCGGCTCCGGGTAGTCCAGGCCGGCACCGTAGCCGCCGTAGGCCTGGTCGAGTTCGTCGAACGCCTGGGCGACCTGGCGGAGCGTGTTCTTGATCCCGCGGGCCAGGGACGCGCGGTGGGCGTGGCAGGTCTGCTCGGCCTCGGCGAGTCCCAGGCTGGCGGCGGCAAGATCTTTGGTGCGTTCGCTGCGCTGGGTAGTGATCTGCTTCTGCTGGTAGCGGTCGTGCTCCTCGGTGAGGTTCAGGTGCGTCCGCAGCGCGCGCAGCATTGCCGCAGCGAGCCGGACCCGCATCTCCAGGCTGCCGCGTCGCCAGCCCTGCTCGATGAGAAGCTCGCGAATCTCGGCCGGCATTTCCGCCGCGGGCATGCCGTCCGGGAAACAGCGGCGAACGACACCGTCGAGGGCGTAGCAGGCTTCCTCGTTCCATTGCGACGTGGTGTGCTGCTGGGCGTCATCGAGACAGAGCAGGTGATGGCGCGCCGCGTCGTCGCTTTCGCCCCAGCCCGCTTGCCGGGACAGCAGGTCCAGCTTGTCGCGTTCCTCGGTGAGACCGGTCTTCTCGTCCTGCTTGGCCCGCTGGCTTCCCAGGATGCGGCCCCGCGCGCCGCGCAGGTTGGCGAGCTTCTCCTCGCGGGCGTTCTTGGCGCCGAGCGCGTTGGCGTAAGCCTCTTCAGCCGATGCCAGGGATGGCTTGAGCGCTTCACGTTGCTCGGCCCTGTTCGCGTTCAGCTTGCGCAGCTCGGTCATCTTCTCCTGGACCTGCTCGGCCTGCTGCGCGGCCGCAGCCGCGCGGCCGCGGTCTTCGGCTCTGCTGAGGCTTGTCCGGGCGGCGGCGAGTTTGTCCTTGGCCTTGGTGAGGAGGTCGCTCTTGCCCTGGTGCGCCTGGCGGGCGGTGGTGATGCGGGCGGCCCGTCCGGTGAGCGGTTCGGCGAACCCGCCGAGCACGAGCACGCCTGCATCTCCGTCAGTGATCTCAGCCGATCGGCCGGCCCTGCGGCCAATCGCGGTGAGGAATGCTGTCAGGTCGAAGCGCGGGTCAGCACTGCCGGGAAGATCTTTATTCCTAACGGTGCTGGCGGAGGTCTCATCGGCGAGAATCAACGTCGAGCCGGGCAACCCGGCTAGAACCTCGCGGGCCTTGTCGCCATGCTCGCGGTGAACCACGGAGGCTTCCCTGTACAGGGCGAGCCTGGGCTCCCAGTCGGCGCGCTGCGCCGCATCGAGGCCGATGACGTCCAGCAGGGCTGCCGCCGGGACGCCGGCCTTGTCCAGCAGGGGCAACTGGGCCGTGGCCAGATCCTGGCCGGATTCAGCGGCGTCGAGGAGGGCGAGGGCCTGCTGCTCTGCTGCTTGCGCCACGCTCCTGGCGCCGAGAGCCAGCTCGAGCTCGGCCTTGACGGTTTCCAGTTCCCGCTCTGCTGTCTCCGCGCTGCGGCCGTCCGCGGCACGGGCCACGTCAAGCAGGTCGCGGTGCTTGCTGGCGAGTTCGTCAAGCTCGCGGGCCGCGACCTGGTGGTCGGTGTCCAGGGTCTTGTCGCGTTCGGCGAGTTCGTTTCGGTGCTTCGTGGCGTCGACGAGGCGGCTGGAGAACTCCTTGTCGTCGCTGAGTACGCCGATCTCCGCGTTGACGGAGGTCAGCTCCCGGCCGAGCCACTCGGACCGTTCGTCGAGCTCGGTGAGCGCGGCGCGGATCTGGTCCGCTCGCTCCAGGCCGTCGATGAGGTGGCGGGCGCACCGGTTCTGCCAGGCGGCGCGGGCAGCACCGAGATGATCACGGGCCTCGCGTCGCTGCGCGATCCCCGCCTCGACCACGGTGATCTCGCCTTCCCAGGTTGCCAGGTCCTGCTCGGCGCCGCGGACCTCGACCCGGTGCGCGTGCTCTTTGCCGCGCATTGCCTGTTCCTGCTCGAGTTCGCGGTCCAGGCCGGTGAGATTGGCGATCGCGTCGAAGATCCGGGCCGGGCTCAGGTCGTTGAGCGGCTGGGCGAGCAGATTGGGTGTCGGGCTGGAACGCACCGAGGTGGACAGGAATGACACGCACCGTGCGTGACCGCCAAACAGCACGCTGGATAGCCGGCTGGCATGGAAATCGGTCCGCCCATTGCTCATGGGCAGGTCCTTCCACATCGCATCGACTTGGGCTACGCGTTCGGGTTCGGTGGAACCGTTCGGAAGATAAAGCCCTTCCTGCCAGCGCAAGTCGATGTACGGTGCCTTGCGGTTGATACGCAGCCAGACTGTGAGCGCGCTGGCTTGCAGGTCAGCGATCGCGGTGGCGCCCGGATCGGCAAACACCCCGATGATGTAGCCGTGGTCGGCGTTGGAATACCGGGTCTCCTGCGCGGCGAGCTCGGCGGTGAACAGCAGCTCGGCGGCGCCGGACGCCCCGCTGGCAAGTTTCCACTGGTCGTCGGCGTGCAGCAGGCTCAGCCCGGCGATGAATGACGACTTTCCGGCGCCGTTGGAGTCTTTCGGGCCCTGCCCTGCCACGGTGATCAGGCCCTGGCTGATCACCGGCACCGGATGCGTCGACAACCGGGAGATGTCTACCATCTGGGTTCCGACGAGCACCCGGGCGCCGACGATGTCGTCGGAGCCGCGGCTGCCCGCGGGGCTGGCCCATGGCTGGTCCGTGCTCATCCTTCTCCCCGTGGGTGGCTACGCCGGGCGCGGATCGCCGCAGCCAGTGGGCTGCTGGGCGCCGCGGCGAGGATCAGTTCTTCCTGGAGTCGTCGTCGTGCCGCTGAGGTGAGCCGGTGCAGCTGCGGGCCCGGGAGGTAGGCCGCGCTCTGGCCGGCCCCGGCCCGTTGCTGGGCTTGCTGCACCAGGCCGGCGGCGCGCAGCCGGGCCAGCGCGGCCTTCACGTCGGAGGGCCGGACCCGGCTCGCCGCGAACAGCTCGCTGGCCATGGTCGGCTGGCCCGAAGTCCACGCGTCGCCTTCGGCGGTGCCGCGGCTGCGCGGGACCGCCACCGAATGGATCAGCACCAGTACCAGCACGGCGCGGTCAGTCATGGGCAGGCTGTACCACCCGGCACCGGTCAGCTCGGCGGCGATCTCGTCGGTGTACCCCGACGTCCATCCGCCGCCGACCGGGACCAGGGTGCGCCCGACGCGGTGCAACAGCTCGTCCAGGCTGCGGCGCAACGTGACGTCCCGCAGCGCGAGCAGCTCCACCTCCGGCACAGGTTCAGGACTGTGCTCGACGGCCGCGAACGCCGCCAGCACCTCGTCACGGTGCCGTTCGGTCAATTCGGCGAGGACCGGCTCGAATACCGGGTTCATCCCGGTCAGCAGGCTCACTGGCTCAGGTCCTCCGGGATCTGGGCTGCGCTGAGATCCGGCGCGGGCATCGAGCGCCACAGCTCTCGCAGCGCGCTGACCTGCGCTGGATTCCAGGCCGCCGCCCGCGGTCCGAGCCGGATGGTCCGTGTCCCCTCGTCCCACAGCAGCCATCCGGACCTGTCCAGCCTGCGCACGGCGGCTAGCAGGGCCCGGTGAGACACCACCTCGTCCCGGCTGGTGATGGCCGTGAACACCGATGCCACCTGCGCCCAGCCGGCGACTGCTCCAGGCCACAGCGGCCCGGTCGGCTCCGTCCAGCAGCACCGCAGGCATGCCGCCAGTACCCGGGCGGTGTCGTTAGGGTGCTCCAGGACGTGACCTTGCAGGCCCAGCTCATCAAGCACCGCCGGCCCGGCGCTGTCGGGCAGCGCGGGCAGCAGCCACACCCCTGCCGCGTCCGGCTCGACCAGCCGCAGCATCCCGGGCGGAACCGGGCCGCCGGGTTCTACTCGCTGCGGGCCGTCGGCCCGGACTCTCGCCCACCACAGGGCCGTCTCTTGCTGGTTCACCGTTCGCCTGTCCCGGCTCGCACGCTGCGGCGGAACCATCCCTGCGACACCCAGGACGGGCAGGACCGCGGATCGATGCGCAGCCCGTCACCCCAGATCAGCTCGAATTCGAGTTCCGGATGGTGGTGGATGGCGGTCACCTCGGCCAGCAGCCGGCGGCAGGTGGGCCAGTCGGAGGCCTCGTCGAGCAGGTCGGCCATGCTGACCCGAGTGTGGCTGCCGAGCAGCCGTTCGGCGGTCGCGCGCAGATCGGCGGAGTCGTCGGCTGGCCCGAGGTCGGTCTCGGCCGGCTCCTGGCTGCCATCGGGACGTGGCGGGCGGAACCGGGTCACGCCCGTGGTCTGCCCCGATTCCACTGCCTCGCTGAGCGCCTGCGGCGAGAACCACGGGGCCGGGGCATCGAAGACGAACGGGTCCAGCACCGCGGCCAGGTCCTCGGGCCGGCACCCGCGGGCGAAGCTGATCCATGTCTCGGCCGGCAAGAACCCCAGGGCCCGGGTGGTGCCCGCTTGCTCGATCAGCCGGCCGGCTGCCGCCTCGATCGCGTCCGCGTAAGCGGCCAGCGCGATCCGCAGCGATGCGCAGTCCGGGCCAAGGCCCGGCCACCGGTCCAGCACGACGGCGTGCACATCCTCGGCCTGGGCGATCAGCGACCGGTTCCCCCACAGCAGCTGCGCGTTCTCCCGCAGCGCCTCCGCCGCGCCCCGCTGCACCATGCTTGCCAGCTCATTGGCCAGCAGCCGGAACACCTTGGTCAGGCGGCTGATGCTCGCCTTGCCGTCGGCTGCCACCGCGTCCGGGTTGCTGGCATTCTGCTGCTCCAGGGTCAGCAGCTGGTGCAGCTCGGACTGGCCGCCACGCTCGGCAAGCCGGCGCAGGAAAAGCAGCATCACGTACGGGGCGAACGCCGCCCGGTAGTGCTGCTCGTTCGGCCGGTCGACCACCTTGCTGATCGCCTTGTAGTCACGGAGCAGGCCGAACCGCCGCTCGACCTCGCGCGGATCGAACCGCCGGCAGGCAGCGGCCGCCTCCGCGGCGGTCAGCCCGTCGCTGCCCGCCTCGGCGAACGCCTCCAGGATCGCCTCGTCGATATCGACCAGGCCGGGGTCCAGAATCATCGCCCCGGCCTCGCGGGCGAGCACGGCAAATACCTGGCGGTAAAGGCGCAGGACCGCTGGCTCGGCAGTCAGCTGGTCCAGTGTCGCGTCGACGGGCTCAGTCACGAGATCACACCGTAGGCGAGGTGACCCGCATGGCGCACGGCGCTGAGCCAAACCGTCACCCTAGGGAGCGAGCCCGGTGTTGAGATCCGCCAGCTAGCGGACTACGACACCGGGCTCGGCCTCGATGACTGAGGAACTGCGGATCTACCCTGTCTGTAGTTGGAAGGAGCCGATGTCGCAGCCCGATCCTTGCGGGCGGGGCAGCCCGCGCTGGTCGGTGGACGGGCAGTCGGCGTTGTCTCCGGTGCCGATCGCGGGGCTGCCTGGCAGCAGCGCGTGCGTCTTGGTCGGGCCGCCGTTGCTGGCGAGCGGGCCGGTCTTGGGCTGGCTCACGCCGGTCTGGTCGCCCGGCTGGTTGAAGGCGCTGACGTCGTTGCCGGTGCCGATCAGGTTGTAGCCGTTGCTCACGAACCCGGGCGGGTCGGTGCCCTGGGTGAGGTCGACATCGTCGCCGTGGTTCTTGTCGATGATGCTGTTGGTGACCGTTGCCTGCGCCGTCTCTGCCTGGCCGCCATAGGTGGCGATGCCGCCGCCGTTTCCGGCCGGGGCGGTGTTGCCGGTGATGGTGCTGCTCGACACGGTCAGAATGTCGTAGTTGACGTAGGCGCCGCCCCCCGCGCCGGCGGCCGTATTGCCGCTCAGCGTGCTGTTGGTGACCGTCGTGGGACCATTGACGAAGAGGCCGCCGCCTTCGCCGGCGCCGAAGCCGTCCGGGGTCGCCCCGCCGACTGCCTTGTTGCTGTTCAGGGTCGAGGTCTCAACGGTGAGATCGGCGCCGAGGGCGGCGATCGCGCCGCCCGTATCGGCGGTGTTACCGGTCATTGTCGAGTTGGTGATGATCGTCTGTTGCGAACTCAGGTAGAGCGCCCCGCCCAGGGCCGCGGCGGTGTTGTGGCTCATCGTGCAGTCGGCGATCGTCATGGAGGAGTTCTCCGCAATCTCCATGTCGATGCCGCCGCCGTTAATGGCAGCCGAGTTGCCGGTGAATACGGAGCCGGTAATGGTCACCTCGGCGGGGGCTTCGGTATTGGCGAAGCTGATCGCACCTCCTGACGTTCCGGAATGGTTGCCGGAGAAGGTCGAGCCGGTGATGGTGATGGTCCCGCCGTACGACTGATCGACTATCCCGCCATCACCGTTGTCCGTCACCTTGCTATCGCTCATCGTCAGCGATTCGCTGATGACGAGCCCGGTGCCACCGAATCCGGTGATAGTCGAGTTGGTGAGGTCCAGCGTCCCGTCACTGTTTATGCCGTTCCCGCTGGTGCCGTCACCGCGCAGGGTCACCCCCGAGAGGGACAGCTGGCTGCCGTAGTCGGCCTTGAAGGCCCCTACGCCGACAGGTGCCTTGATGATGACCGCCTGGCCCGAGGCGTTATCGATGCTGATGTTGGCCGTACCCGTGATCTCCGGGAGGGCGCTCTTCAGGTGGATGGTGTGCGGTCCGGGTCCGGGGATGTCGAAGGTGACCGTGTTGACGTTCGCGGCGATGGCCTCGCTGAGGGCCGCGCGGAGGCTGAGGGTCTTACCCGGATGGCTGTCGTCGTCCGTGGTGGTGACCACCAGCGACGCGGCCGGCGCTGTCGCGAGCTCGACAGCGCCGATGTCGGTGCCATCGGTCAGGTCCGGATAGCCAGCCAAGGTCACCACGCGTGGCAGTCCGCGCTGGTCGGTGGTGGGCGCTGGTGGCGGCGATGGCGTGCCAGGGTCAGCGCTCAGCGTGTTGTCCCCGGCGTCGATCGCCGGGCTGCCGTTGCCGGGCAGTTGGGTCTTGGTCGGCCCGCCGTTGGAGTGCAGGGGCAAGAGCCCGGCGTCGACGCCGAGGTAACCCACGCCGGAGACGTACGTCCCACGCTGGTCCCCTGGCCCGCCGAAAAAGCCGATCGCCGGGTCCTGGCCGGCGGAGGTGCTGAACCCCAGGAGGTTGTAGCCCATGCTGAACACATACGTGCCGTAGCCTGTCGCGTTGTCGACCGTGCCGACGTTGGTGTCGCCGTCGGTCTGCGAGCCTTCGTTGCCCGAGATGATGCAGTCGCCCACCGAGACCAGGCCGCTGTCCTGCCCATTGTCGAAGCTGTTCTCGATCGACAGCCCGCTGCCGTTTTGCCCGTCGTTGAGCGTGATCGTGTCGTGTTCCAGGTAGGGGAAGTCCCCGTTATTGTCCGCATTGGTGAACACACCGCCGCCGTCACCGCCGGCGGTGTTGCCGCTCACCGTGCTGCTGAGCAGGTTGGCGGCGCTCAGGTAGAGGCCGCCGCCGGCCTCAGAGGCCGTGTTCGCGTTGATCGTCGAGTCCTCGACGGTCGCGTTAGTGTCGTCCTCGTTGTAGATCGCGCCGCCGTCGAAGGCCGCGTTGCCGGTGAACGTCGAGTCGCTGATGGTGTCGAACGCGTCGACCCCGCCGCCATCGCCGCTGGCGGTATTGCCCGAGACTGTCGAGCGGCTGACCGTCAAGGTGCCGTTGTTCCCGTCATACTGCCCGCTGACGTCGTTGATCCCGCCGCCGTTGCCGCCCGCGGTATTGCCCGAGATCGTCGAGCGGCTCACTGTCACGGTGCCATCGGCGCTGTCGTCATCGTTGATCCCGCCGCCGTTGCCGCCCGCGGTGTTATCCGAGATCGTCGAGTCGGTGATCGTGAGGTCGCCCAGGGCTTCGATCCCGCCGCCGTTGCCGTCCACCGAGCCACCGCTGACCGTGACGTTCTGCAAGGCGAAGGTCGAGGCCGGCGGGACGGTGAGGATGTTGAAGTCCGGGATGACCGGCGCGTCGACGCGCTCGATGGTGGACCCGTGCCCCTGGATATCTACGTCGGCGCCGGCCGGGATGAGGGGCAGCCCGGTCGGGCCGTAGGTGTCGTCGTACACAGCCGTCAGCGGGTACGTGCCGCCGGCGGCCAGGTTGATGACCTCACGGACGCCGTTCGCCGGGGCATCAGCCAGGGCTGCATAGAGCGCCCCCACGTCGCCGTTCCCGATGTTGATCGCACCCGAGGCGTACGCGACGCCGGGATGAGCCATGGCCAGGCCCGCGGTGAAGACCGTCAGCGCCGCGGCGGTCAGGATCGTCGTTGCCGGTCTGGCCAGCCTGGCCTGGTACGCCATGACGGGTCTCCTCTTGTCGAGCCGCGCCCGGGACTGCCATCGGCAGCCGAGTGCGGCAGGCGGACAGTCATAGTTTCCAGCCCGCCGGGAGCCGTTGCATCGGGCGAATGCCCTATATGTCTGGCGGCAGCTGCGCATGGGAACGGGTGCCATGGGTGTGCTGGGGAGCATGCTCCGTTCGGTATAAATGATCTTTATTGTGCCAGCGGGCGGCGAATGACCTTGAAGCCGGGCTCGTTCCGGGCGCAGACTGGGCGCTGTGCTGATCGGCCGGCCCATTCCCCGTGGAACCATATGGTGCGATCGCGCAGATCCTGGAGGACGCCGTGCGCCTGCCATTCCTGCCTTCCCGCCGTCTGCTAGCCATCGCCGTGGCCGCCCTGATGCTGGTCGCACTGGGCGGTGCGGTCACGGCCGTGGCGTCATCGCGTTCTGGCCGCGGCGGGCCGCGCCGGGTGGCACCGCCCGCGGTGGCCGGGAATGCGGTGCGGTCGGCCGGCTCCGGTTCGCGCGGGACCGCGCGCGGCGCCGGCGAGTTCGCTACCACCGCTAACCCGCTCACCCTCGACCAGCCGGTCCAGGTACCGCCGACCAAACCGGTGGTGGTCACGATCGCGAACCACGCCGCCTTCGGTAACGCGCCGCCGCCAGCCACGACGACGGCCACCCTGCCGCGCGGCCGCTGGGCGCAGGTCGTGCTCGACGTCACGGGCACCGAGTCCGGCGTACAGTACGACCGGCTGTGCGAGATCTTTGACGGCACGTCGCAGATTTTCCTCGGGGTGACCCCGGAGCCGACGCCGGCGGGCATCACCTGGCACCTGCAAAAGGACATCACCGGGTACCTGCCGCTCCTCACCGGCACCCGCACCTTCTCCACTTACGTTGACAACTATCTGTCCAGCGCGGACACCGGCATCCCGGTGATCACCGCGAAACTGCTGTTCTACCCCGCCGGCGGCGGCTTCTGGCCGGCCCAGCCAGCTGGCCTGGCCGCGCCCGCGCTGGCCGGGGACGCGATCAACGAGACCGGGCCCGCAGCGTCGCCGCAGCACCCCGGCGTGCCGACCCAGGTCGTCCCGATCCTGCCGCAGGGAGCGACCAACACCTTCGGCACCGTGAATGCCGGGCAGACCGTCTCGGCTACGGTTACCCTGCCCAGCGACGTCACCACTGCCGCCCTGGACCTCTATGCGGTCGGCCAGTCCACCGACGAGTTCTGGTGGAGCCTGGAGCCCGCGTTCAGGGAGATCGAGGTGTCGATCGACGGCAAGCCGGCCGGGGTGGTCTGGCCGTTCCCCTACGTCTACACCGGCGGCGTCAACCCGCTCATCTGGCGGCCGGTCACCGGCATCCACACCATGGACATCCCGTCCTACCGGCTTGACCTGACCCCGTTCGCCGGGATGCTCGGCGGCACCCACACGATCAGTCTCACCGTCGCGGGCAACGCCGGGTACTGGCTGGCCGGCGGGAGCCTGCTGCTCGGCACGGACGGCAGGCCGACGACAGGCGGGCTGGTCTCCGACACGCTCTCCTTCCCGACCACCTCGCACGTCACCACCAAGCACGCCCTCGGCTCGGCCGCCAAGCCGGTCACCAGCGAGTCCGCCGCGGCCCGCTACCAGATCTCCGGCCAGGTCAGCCAGGACGGGCGGACCTGGACCGACACGCTCGGCCAGCGGCTGGAGTTTGGCGATGACCAGTCCGACATCAATCCGTCCTGCTCTGGCCCGTGCTACCAATGGGTGCACGGGGAGGAAACGCAGTCGAGCACGGAGACCGTGTCCGGCCCGGGCGTCAACATGGCGCGGAGCGACACTTCGAGCTGGACCATCGATGCGCCCAACGCATTCCTGGAGAACAAGTCCGGCTCGGCTTTCTTCCTGCCCGCCGCGGTCAGCCAGCAGCTCACCGACATGGCCAGGCAGCAGGGCGGGTTCTCCGCCGGACTCCAGGCCAGCCTGTCGGAGAGCATCATCGGCTATGGCGCGCTTGACGAGAACAGCAGCGGGGCCCCCATCACCAACGGCGATACCACCGGCACTATCGCGGCCCAGATGTCGGGCGGCTGGCCAGGAGCAAATTACCTGTATCAGCGGACCGTGGTGGCCAGGGGCGGCGTGATCGTCCAGGATCTCACCCAGCCAGCCTGATCGGGAGCTCAAGATCGTGGTCGAGCTCATCCCCCGGGAGGTGCTGTTTGGCAACCCCGAGCGCGCCACGCCGCGGCTGTCTCCGGACGGGATCTGGCTGGCCTGGATCGCGCCGCGCCGCGGTGTCCTGAATGCCTGGGTGGCGCCGTTGACCGCGGCGGGGATCGACTGGGCGGTGGCCCGCCCGGTCACCGACGACACCGACCGCGGCATCCGGCGGCTCGGCTGGGCGCATGACGGCCGGCACCTGCTGTACCTCCAGGACACCGTCGGCGACGAGAACTGGCACCTGCACGATGTCGACCTGGAGACGATGCAGCGGCGCGACCTCACCCCGTTCGACGGGGTACAGGCCCGGCTCGTCGCCGCGGACCAGAAGTTCCCCACCGAGATCCTGGTCGCGCTCAACCGCGACAATCCAAAGCTCCACGACGTATACCGGCTCGACCTGGTCACCGGCGAGCTGGCGCTCCAGGTGAAGAACCCCGGCTTCGTCGGCTGGCTCGCCGACGCGCAGCTGGTGATCAGGGCGGCGGCTAAGCCTCAGCCGGACGGGGGCCTCATACTCCAGGTCAGGGACGATGGGGACGCGGAGTGGCGGCCGCTGCTCACCATCCCGGGTGATGACGCGGCTGGCTTTGACCTGATCGCGTTCAGCGAGGACGGCGCCTCGCTGCTCGCGACGACATCGGTGGGCGCCGAGACCAGCAGGCTGATCCGCGTCGACGTGGCGACGGGTGACACGCAGGTGCTGGCCGAGGATCCCGAGGCCGACGTCAGGGGCGTCCGCGTGCACCAGAGCACCCGCGAGCCGCAGATCGTGACGCTGCTCAAGGACCGCTCGCAGTACCTGGTCCTGGATCCCGCGGTGGCTGCCGACCTGGAGGCGATCCGCGCGCTGCACCCGGGGGACCCGGTATTTGCTGGCGCCGACGACGCCGACGCCAGCTGGCTGGTCGGATTCACGAACGACTCCGGCCCTGTCCCCTATTTCGTCTACGACCGGGCCAGCAAGGCCGGCCGCTTCCTGTTCGAGCACCGGCCGGAGCTGTCCCGCTACCAGCTCGCGTCGATGGAGCCGTTCGGATTCACCGCGCGAGACGGCCTGGTGATCCACGGCTACCTGACGTTTCCTCCCGGAACTGGCCTGCGTGACCTGCCCGGCCTGCCCGGCCGTGGCGGCCTGCCCGGCCGGCGCGACCTGCCGGCCGTGCTCTGCGTGCATGGCGGTCCCGCCACCCGCGACGTCTGGGGTTTCGATCCCCGGGTGCAGTGGCTGGCCAACAGGGGCTATCTGTGCATCCAGGTCAACTACCGCGGCTCGACCGGCTACGGGAAGGCATTCGTCAACGCCGGGGACCGGGAGTGGGGCGGCAAGATGCACGACGACCTGGTCGACGCGGTCGCCTTCGTCGCCGGGCAGGGCTGGGCCGACCCGGCCCGGGTGGCCATCTTCGGCGGCTCCTACGGCGGCTACGCCGCGCTGGTCGGTGCGGCGTTCACCCCGGAGTTGTTCTGCTGCGCCGTGGACATCTGCGGCCCGTCCAACCTCAAGACCCTGATCGAGACGATCCCGCCGTACTGGGCTCCGACGGTCGCGCGACTGCACCGCCGGGTAGGAGACCCGGCGACCGATGCCGGGTTCATGTGGTCCCGGTCGCCGCTGTCGCGGGTGAGCGACATCCGGATTCCGCTGCTCATCGCCCAGGGCGCCAACGACCCGCGGGTGAAGCAAGCCGAGTCGGAGCAGATCGTGGCCGCCCTGGAAGAAGCCGGGATCGAGTACGAGTACCTGCTGTTCCCCGACGAGGGCCACGGCCTCGCCAAGCCGGAGAACCGGCTGCGGTTCTACGCCGTGGCCGAGCGTTTCCTGGCCCGCCATCTCGGCGGCCGGGCCGGAGGGTGAGCGGCCCGGCGTGCACTGGTCGCCGCCGCCACGCGATTGGCCGGGGCAGGCGGCAGCGGACTACTCGCCCTCGCGCTTCCAGTGCGGGCGTTTGAACAGCCGGCCGAATATGTCGTGCAGGCTGCTCCCCGAGTCGACGAGCGCATCGGCCCGGTACACCGGCGACCCACCATCGGGCGGCGGGAGCTGCGCGGCCTGTGCGTCGTCGATGCTGCACCTGATGTAACGGCGGGTGATCAGCCCGACCTGGTCAGCGTCGATGAAGCGCAGGCCGGACCCGGTCGATACAACGATGCCATCGAAGAGGTCAAGCTCGGGCACCTGGAGAACGTGCTCGAGTGTGCCGATCTCGCTGCCAGCGCTGGTGAGCACCGGCGAGCCGGTGACCGCTGCCTGGTAGGAGACAGCCGGGTCGTCTTCGTCCATATCGGCCTCCGGATAGCGGGTGACCTTTGCTGCCGGGCATCTTATCGCCGAGTGGATCTCGGCCGGACCTCGTCGTAACTGACATACGCGCCAAATACTTTGACGGGCTCCCGCAGGTCCTGCGGGAGCCCGTCGCTGAGCGGGAGGCCGGTGCGCAGAGCAGGCCGGGTTATTCAGCCGGTCCGCACGGGCTCGTCAGGGCCGGCGGCCGCGCCGGTAACGAGTGGATGCGGCCGCTGCGCCGCGGCCGGTACCCCGGGTGGCCATGACTGTTTCCCGGATAGCAGGCTGCCTCACCGGGACGTACTCGGCAGCCGGGCCGGCGATCGAGGAAACCAGCGACGAGCCAGGGCCAACGGTGGCGGTCAGCGGGACTACGTCTGCCCGTCGCATCAACGCGCGCACCTCTCGTGCTTGCGCGGGAGTATGCAGGGTGACGACGACTCCGGCGGCACCGGCACGAGCGGTCCGGCCGGACCTGTGTACGTAAGCCTTGTGCTCCGCCGGGGGATCCGCGTGGATGACGAGGTCGATGCCGTCCACGTGGATGCCACGGGCCGCGATGTCAGTCGCGACCATGACGGGGACAGCGCCCGACGCGAACGACTCAAGATTGCGCTTGCGGGCACTCTGCGCCAGGTTGCCGTGAAGTTCCACCGCGGAAACCCGCGCCGCGGCTAGCTGGCGGGTGAGCTTCTGCGCGCCGCGCTTTGTCCGGGTGAAGATCAGTGACCGGTTGTTGCCACCCGCCAGGGCGGCGACAATGCTCACCCGGTCCGCCGCGGAGACGCTGAGCAGATGGTGGATCATCTCGGCCGGCGGGGTCGCCGAGTCGACAGAGTGCTGGGCCGGCTTGCTCAGGAAGCGCCGCGCGAGGACATCCACGGCGTTATCGAGGGTCGCAGAGAACAGCATCCGCTGGCCGTCGGCCGGCGTGGATTCCAGCAGCCGTCTCACGACGGGCAGGAAGCCCAGGTCAGCCATGTGGTCCGCTTCGTCGATCACGGTGATCTCGACGTCGCCTAGATGGCAGTGGCCCTGCTCGATGAGGTCGGCAAGGCGTCCCGGGCAGGCGACGACGATATCGGCGCGCCTGCGCAGAGCGGTTACCTGCGGGTGCTGAGAGGTGCCGCCGTAGATGGTGACGACGCTCAGGCCCATGGTCCGGGCAAGGGGAGCCAGAACGGTCTCGACCTGGCTGGCCAGCTCACGGGTCGGCACCAGCACGAGGCCGCGCGGGCGGCACGCCATGGTGTGCCCCGCGGCCAGCCCGGCGACGAGCGGGAGTGAGTACGCGAGCGTCTTACCTGAACCTGTCTTGCCACGCCCGAGAATGTCTACGCCGGCCAGCGCGTCGGGCAGCGTGGCGGCCTGAATCGGGAACGGCGCGGTGATGCCGGCTTTGGTAAGCGCGGCCACCAGCGGCGCGGGAACACCGAGGGAGGTGAAGGTAGCGTCGAGGGCCGGCTGCGTGGGGTGGACCGCGGGCGGCGTGGAGTTGACTGCGGGGTGCGTGGGATTGCCGCGCGGACGCCGCGCAGCACTGAGCTGAGTTGTCAAAGAATCTCTTTCGGACTGTGGGGTGGCCGTGTTCTCCGAGGCCGCCACGTCCGTGGAAACCATTCGCTCACTGAGCGGGGTACGACCGGCGCGCCCTGATGGCTGCGCCTCATTACGTATATGAGTACTCTACCCGATTCCCAGCCGGGAGGCTCACCTGGCCAGCGTGGGGCGCGGCGCGGACCCGCAGGCTGGCCTACTGGGCAGTGAGGTTGGGAGCGCCCTGGCGCAGGACGTACTTCTGGATCTTGCCGGTGGCGGTCTTGGGCAGCTCGGTGACGAAGGTGACGCTGTGCGGGGCCTTGAAGTGGGCCAAGCGCTCGCGGACGAAGGCAATCAGCTCGTCGGGGGTCGCGCTGGCGTCCTCGCGCAGCACGACGAACGCATGCGGTGCCTCTCCCCACTTGGCGTGCGGCAGCCCGACGATCGCGGCCTCCTGGACGGCCGGGTGACGCAGCAGGGTTCCCTCTACCTCCACCGAGGAGATGTTTTCCCCGCCGCTGATGATGACGTCCTTGAGCCGGTCGCGGATCTCCACGTAGCCGTCGGGGTGCACCACGGCGGCGTCGCCGCTGTGGAACCAGCCGTCGCCCATCGCGTGCTGCGTCGCTTCCTGATCGTTGTAGTAGCCCTGCATGACGACGTTCCCCCGGACGACGATCTCGCCCAGGGTCTGGCCGTCGGCGGGGACCTCCTGGCCGGCGTCGTCGGCTACCCGCAGCTCGCCAGAGGTGAGCAGCTCGACTCCCTGTCGCGCCTTCATCACCGCACGGTCTGACGGCGACAGCGCCTCGTGCTCGGGCAGCGGGGCGCAGACCAGGATGAACGGAGCCGTCTCGGTGAGCCCGTAGACGTGCGTGACCTGCCAGCCGAACTCCCCCTCGAGCCGCTCGATGGTGGCGGCGGCCGGCGGCGCCCCGGCCGTTACGATGCGAACCCCGCCCGGCACCTCACCCCGGGTCTGCGCCGAAGCGCTGGCCAGCGAGATCAGCACCGTGGGCGCCGCGCACAGCAGGCGCACATCTTCGTCGCGGATCAGCTTGAACACGGCCGCCGGGTCGACCTTGCGCAGGCAGATGTGGGTGCCTGCGGCCGCGGTCACCGTCCAGGTGTAAGTCCAGCCGTTCGCGTGGAACATCGGCAGCGTCCACAGGTAGTGCTCACCCACGCCGATGGGCATATGCAGCAGGGTGCCGATCGAGTTCATCGCCGCGTTCCGGTGGGTGATCATCACTCCTTTCGGCCGCGCAGTTGTCCCGCTGGTGTAGTTGATCGTGAGCAGGTCCCGCTCGTCGATCTCCACTCGCTCTGCGGCTGGAACGGCCGCGGCGATCGCCGCCTCGTAATCCAGCCAGCCATCCCTGGCGGCTTCGAACGCCACGAAGTGCCGCACGTCCGGCATCTGGTCGCGGACGCCGTCCACCGCGTCCAGGTAGTCCCGGTCCACGCAGACCACGCTGGCGCCCGAGTGGTTCACGATGTAGACGAAGTCCGCCGCGGTCAACCGGTAGTTGACCGGCACCAGCACGGCACCGAGTTGCGGCACCGCGTAGAAGGACTCCAGCTGCGCATGGGTGTTCGGCGCGATCGTGGCCACCCGGTCGCCGCGCTGCACGCCAAGCCCCGCCAGCGCCGCCGACCACCGGTCACACCGATCGAAGAACTCCTCATACGACAGTCGCAGATCACCATCGACCACCGCCTCGCGGGAACCATGCAGACGCCGGGTCCGGCGGGCGAAATCAAGGGGAGTCAGGGGCGTTTCCACGAGATGCCTCCACTGGGTTCATGACGCGGGCAGGTCAGCGGGTTTCGCGCTGGTCGCCGCGCTCCCGCTCCGCCACGTGCGCACAGCGGCGACCAGCGCGAAGGCCAGCATCACCATGCCGCCGACGGCGAAGAGGTTCCAGCTGAGCAGCTGAATCCCGTGCAGGTGGTAGATCTCGTTCACCGGATGCGGGCCGATGAAGAAACCGATCATCCCGTAGTGCAGGACGAAGGCATGCGGACCTGTCCAGTGACCCGGCCAGCCGCCGTACACGGCCGTCACGGCCGCGGCCAGCGCCCACCACATCCAGCGGGCCCGGCCATGACTGCGCACCGCACGGTCAATCAGGACGATGAGGCCCGGTACGACCCATACCCAGTGGTGATCCCAGCTGACCGGCGAGACCAGTAGCCCGGTCAAGGCGCAGGTCACCCAGCCGGCCGCCGGCCGCCCCCGCCGGTGCAGCAGCGCTCCGGCAGTCAGGCCAGCCGCGGCGGTCAGCACCGCGATCGGCAGCCATACCGGGGTAGCGGCGGACACGCCGCCCATCGCCCGGGTGATGACGGCGAGCAGCGACTGGTTCACCAGCGAACCGACATCACCGACGTTGCCTGCGTGCAGGAAATACCCGGTCAGCCACCATTTCGTGGAGGCGTGCGGTAGCAGTGCGAAGCCGGCTACCGCCGTGCAGCCGAACGCGGCCGCGGCAACGACCGCTTGCCGAATCTTGCCGCAGAGCACCAGGTAAGGGATGAAGATCAGCGGAACCATCTTGATTCCCGCCGCCAGCCCGATACCAGCGCCCTTCCACGCCCGCCGGTCGTTCTGGCAGAGGTCCCAGACGATCAGCGCCATCAGGAGCAGCTCGATCTGGCCCAGCTCCAGCGCCCGCACCACTGGCTCGGTCCACAGGGCCACCGCGGCGACCGCGAGCGTCGCCGTCAGGCGTTCCCGGCCGCGCCAGCCCAGCGCGCCGAACGTCAGCCACACGACTGCCGGCAGCACGGCGATGCTGACCAGCGTCATCCCCCAGTGCAGGACCGGCACGGCCAGCCTGGAGCCGAGATCGAACACCAGCGCGGCGAATGGCGTGTAGGTGAATTTGATGCCCGGCTGAAGCTGCCAGGTGTACAGCGAAGCTGGATGATGCCGCGCTATCAGGCCCGCGTCGTTGTAGACATCGAGGTCGAACCAGGACAGCAGGTGAAGATGAGAATGGAGCGCTATGTCGGCCGTGTAGGCGATCAGCGAGATCACGAAAGCGGTGGCCGCATAGGCGATTCCGCGGCCCTGATGCGCTGCCGGAGCCGCGGCCTCACCCGGTCCCGGCTGGCTTGATCCCGCCTGGCCTGAGCCCGCCTCAGCTGTCCGTGCCCGCACTTTTCGGCATCCCTCCGTCGGACCGCTGCCGCGCCCGCCACGATCCTCCGGCTTCGGGCACGACGCCACTACCCGGGACAGGATATGCGCGGCTGGAGGTTTACTCGCAGCGGTACACCAAGAGTTTGCCTCCCTTGAAGCGCGGACGGCACCGGGAGCCCAGCGAAGGGTTCGCGCGACTAGCTCAGCGGGCGATTGGAGTTTTCGGGACGCTGTTGAGGGGCGCGATCAAGGCGGCGCCGGCGCTGGCTGGCAGGCTTGCGGGCAATGTCTTAGCGGGCAATGTCTTAGCGGGCCCGGTCTTGGCGGGCACTGCGGGGATGGGCGCCGCGGTGGCTGCGGCGGGAACTTTCTCGGCTGGCGGCCGGGCCTTGCTGGCCGGGCTGGCGGCGCGGTCGAAGAAGCGCAGCAGTTCTACCGGGAAAGGCATGATGAGGGTGCTGTTCTTCTCTGCGGCAACCTCGACGACGGTCTGCAGGAGTCGGAGCTGCAAAGCGGCCGGGTCGGCGGCCATGACGCCGGCGGCCTGGGCGAGCTTCTTGGAGGCCTGGTATTCGCCGTCAGCGGAGATGATCCGTGCGCGGCGCTCGCGTTCGGCTTCTGCCTGCCGTGACATCGAGCGTTTCATCGATTCGGGCAGGGAAATGTCCTTTACCTCGACCCGTTCAACCCGGACTCCCCATGGCTGCTCGGTCGGCTCGTCGATGACGTCCTTGAGCTGGGCGTTTATCTTCTCGCGCTCGGACAGCAACTGGTCCATGTTGCTGCGGCCGATGACTGACCGCAGCGAGGTCTGGGCGACCTGGGAGATGGCGAAGTGGTAGTTCTGCACGTTGACGATTGCCTTGACCGGGTCGACGACCCGGTAGTAGACAACCGCGTCGACGCGCAGGGTGACGTTGTCGCGGGTGATGGTCTCCTGGGCGGGGATAGCCGCCGTGACGATCTGCACGTTGACCTTGGTGAGCCGCTCAGTCAACGGGTTGACCCAGGTCAGTCCGGGTTTGCGGATGCCGGGCAGCACCCTGCCCCAGCGGAAGACGATGCCTTGCTCGTACTGGCGGATGCTTTTGAAGCCGAACATCTCGGCCGTCCCATCCCCGGGCATGACGCCGGGTTAACCAGGATCGGGGACGGCGCCGACGTGACTGCCAGCGTTCGAAATGCCCTCAACCCGCTCTCCCAACTATTGCACACCAGCAGGACCTGAAAAAACGCCGAGAAGATCGGCTCTATCGCCGGTAATGGCCAGGCGGGCGAATACTTTGGCGGTCGGAGCACGGCTGCCCGGTGCATACCTTCGGTGCGGGCCGTTTTTGCACCCGAAAGTTCGCCGGGCCGGGGGGGGGGATGACCCGGCGAACTAGTCTCGGGCGCCTACGACGTGTGCCGAATGCGCGGCACCGTGGGCAGGCGATGAGGATGACCAGGCCGATAAAGACCACGGCCTGCTTCCTCCAGTGACCCGGGATAGCCGGCTTTCGCTGGCACCTTCCCGGGTCTGCTTCCCAGGATACATAAGCAATAAATGACTAGCAATGCTTTTCTAGAAATTAGTTGGTCATCAACCCATCGAGACAGGAGTCAAGCCGCCCTGGTGTCTAAGCCGCCGTGCTGCTGGGGACCTCGGGTGCGCTAGCGGGGTGAACCTGCGCGGCAGGCTCCGGTTGATCACTGGCGTGGATAAGCCAGGGCGCGTGCCGCCAGGCGAGGCAGGCGAGGGCGCCGAGCGGGATCGGGGGCAGGTAGGTGACGGCCCGGTACAACAGCACGGCGGCGGTCACCTGCGCGCTGACCCTGTGGTCGGCGCCCTCGGCCAGGATGCCCACCAGGCCGAGTTCGGTGATCCCGACACCGCCCGGGGTGAGCGGCAGGGCGGTCAGCAGCCGGACGAACGCGAACGCCGCAAGGGAGGTCTGCCAGGACACCTGGGCCTGGGACAGGCCGGTGCCGCGCAGGCACGCCAGCAGGACGAGCCACAAGGTGAGCTGGCTCGCTGTCGTGGTGGCGGAGATCCACCAGCCGCGCGCGGTGAGCAGGGCGGCGGCCCGGTCGCGGAAGCCGAGCAGCGATTCGCCGAGCTGGCGGGCCGGCTGCCGCCGCACCAGCCGGTAGCCGATGGCCGCTACTCGCTCCAGCACCTGGCCCGCGCGGAGCGCGAAGGACTCGCTGCGCAGGAAGAGGCAGAGTCCGGCCACCACGACCGCGAGGAAGGCCAGGCCAGTGGCCGCGGCGGCGATCAGGATGGCATCGGGCCTGGTGGCCGTCACCAGCAGCAGCAGGGCAAGGACCGGCAGGCCGAGCCGGGCAAAGACATTCCAGATTCCCGACACGAGGGTGTAGAGCACGTATTCCGCCGTGCCGACGCCCCAGCTGGAGAGCATCGCCCAGCTGACCCCCAGGCCGAGCGCACCGCCGGCGGGCAGCGTGTTCGCCACCGCGTTAGAGCCGAGGTTGACCACCGCCGCCTCGCGCAGCCGTATCGATGGCAGTACCGCGCAGATCATGACCCAGGTAGAGATCATGCTGGCGGCGGCCGCCGCGGCCACGAGCAGGGCCTGCCACCATGTCATCGCGTCCACGCTCGCCCACACGCTGCGGTAGGACGCGAAATGCGGTAAGGCGAACCCGAATATGGCCGCGATGAGGGCCAGCGACGCCACGGTGCGCAGGTACGACCGGAGGCGCCGGTGCCGTGGCCCTGCGGTCACTGGCTTTCCCGGCCGGGCGACAGCACGGTCCCGGCAGGTCTCGGCAGCAGCTGGCCGCCCCGGCGGCTCGGCGCTGGTCATCATCGGATCCCGTTCCTGCTGGCGGTGAACGGTGACGTGCCGCGGTGCAACTGCCAGGGTCCGGAGCAATGCTTTGACGCTACCTCGCCGCCAGGGCGGCGTCCATGGGCCGAAGCCCGCTGCCACGTCCTAATGCCAGCCCTGCCAGCAAGGGCAGGCTTATACCGAACGTCCCCGGTCAACCCGTGATCGCACCGCCGGCATCAGGGCGTGTAACGAAAGTGCCGCCGTCGCGGTGAGCTTCCGCACCCGCGCCGGGGACTACTGTGACAGCTATGGCAGCTACCACCGTGGACGAGCGCCTGGCGCAGACGTTCGTCGAGCTTGCCGACACCCTGGTTGCCGGCTTCGACCTGATGGAGTTCCTGCATACGCTCACCGAGCGGTGCGTGGAGATACTGAACGTAGACGCGGCGGGGCTGCTGCTGGCCGATGGCCGCGGCGCGCTCCGGCTGGTGGCTGCCTCGACCGAGCAGGCCCGGATCGCTGAGCTTTTCCAGATCCAGAACGACGAGGGTCCCTGCCTGGACTGTTACCGCACCGGGCAGGTCGTCATCGCCAGCGACGTCCGGGCCGACGAAACCGTCAGGCGGTGGCCCAGGTTCGCGCCCGCCGCGCAGCAGATGGGTTTTGCCGGGGTGCACGCCATCCCGATGCGGCTTCGCGATCAAGTTATCGGGACGCTGAACCTGTTCCGCAGCGAGCCCAACGGCCTGGACCCGTCGGTAGCGCGGGCGGCCAGGGCGCTGGTGGATGTGGCCACCATCGGGATATTGCAGGAACGAGCGGTGCGCCAGCAGGAGCTTGTGGCCGGGCAGTTGCAAGCCGCGCTCAACAGCCGTGTCATGATCGAGCAGGCCAAGGGAATCCTGGCCGAACGGCTACAGGTGACCCCCGACCAGGCGTTCGTCATGCTGCGCCGCTATGCGCGCGACCACAACCGCCCGCTCACCGCGCTGGTCGGCGACGTCGTCGGTGGCACCGTTGACATCGCCCGCGGCAGCCGGCCCGCCACCCGCCCCCCGGCGCAAGGAAAATCGGGCCACTCACCGGAACCGGACTCACCGGCCGATTCCTTGCCGTAGGCCAGGGTCAGGCGGCCGGCGGTGCGTCCGGTGCCGACCGGAGCGCCCTGCCGACGGAGTTGAGGTGGCGCAGCGCCTGGGCGTAGGAGCCCACCAGGCTGGCCTGGCAGTAGGGCACGCCTCGCTGCTGGCAAAACTCCCTGATCAGGGCCTGGGAGTGTCGCAGGTTGGCCCGGGGCATGGAGGGGAACAGGTGGTGCTCGATCTGGTAGTTCAGGCCGCCCAGGGCGTTGTCGGTCAGCCAGCCGCCGCGGACGTTGCGGGAAGTGAGTACCTGCCGGCGCAGGAAGTCGGTCTGGTCATCCGCGTCCAGGATGGGCATGCCCTTGTGATTGGGGGCGAAGGAGGCGCCCAGGTATAGGCCAAACAGGCCCTGCTGGACCAGGATGAACACGACTGCCTTCACCGGTGACAGGACCAGGAAAACGATGGTGAGGTAGCCCGCCACGTGGGCGGCGAGCAGGGCCGCCTCGGCGGGCTGGCGGCGGGAGGTCCGGCTGGCGAGGGCGTTGATGCTCGCGGTATGCAGGCTGATCGCTTCGCCGAGCAGCAGCGGGAAGAACAGGTAGGCCTGGTAGCGAAACACGAACCGGGACAGGCCCCGGCTGGTGCGCGCCTGGCTGGCGCTGAAAGCCAGCGCGCCTATCGCGATATCGGGGTCCGCGCCTTCGGTGTTGGGGTGGGCGTGGTGGCGGTTGTGCTTGCTGACCCACCAGCCGTAGCTCAGCCCGATGCCGAGATTACCGAGCAGGATGCCGAGGATATAGCTGGTCCGCCGGGAGCCGGAGATCTGACGGTGCCCGGCGTCGTGGCCAAGGAACCCGAACTGGGTGAACGCGACTGCCAGGAACGCGGCCACTGCCAGCTGCCACCATGAATTCCCCACCAGGACGAATGCGGTCCATCCGGCAGCCATCAGCGCCACGGTGACCGTGGTCCTCAAAACGTAGCGTCCTGGGCGCCGTTCCAGCAGCCCCGCCTGCTTGACCTGATGAGACAGCTGGGCGTAGTCGCTGCCGCGCACCGGTGCCGGCTCTGCGGCGGCTGGCCTGGCGGACAACTGGGTCACGTCGCCTGCCGTTCCGGGGGGTCGCATCAAGGACACTCCTGGGCTGCACATCGTGGCGGGCGGGGGGATGTGCCGCCGGGGTCTTGAGCGGCAGCCGTCGGGCGACGATCGCGTGACTGATGCGCCGCCGGCCCAGACGGGTATCAACCTCGACAATACCCCGATCTAAGCTCAACGCGGCATAACGGAAGCCGATCTGTAACACGGCCGCCGGCAAGCTGGCCCGGTGCACGGGCCGGCCGGCTGTCAGAGCAGGCTTCGGGTGCGCGCGATGCGGGCGTCGAGGTCGGCGAGGAATCCTTCGATGGCTGATCGCTTGGCTTCGACGGTCACCCTCAGGTCCTGTTGCAGGGTGAGACTTTCGCGGAGCAGTTCCCTGCGGTCGGCGTCGCTGGTGAGCTGGCGGTGGTAGGCCAGCCGTATTTCTGCCAGCCGGTCCTCGTTGCGCAGCACCACCGCGATCTCGTCGAGGTTGAGGCCGAGCAGGGTCTGTAGCTGCCGGATGCGCGCCACCCGGGCCAGGTCGTCCTGCGAGTAGCGGCGCAGGCCGCCGGGCGTGCGGCCCGAGGGGGTGATCAGGCCGAGCTGCTGGTAGTAGCGGAGCGCCCGCTCCGATACTCCCGCACGTGCCGCGGCGACGCCGATGCCGAACAGACGCTCCCGGCTCCCCGGCGGCTGGTCGCGGGGCGCGAGCGCCGCGGTACCGCCGCGGGCTGGCGTGCTCATCTGGTCAGCCGCTCCCTTCCAGCGCGTCCGCCTCGCCGGCCCCGTCGGTGCTGATCGGCATTGCCATCATGTCACCCGTCATGGCGTCAACAGGTGCCTCGGCATCCAGGCCGGCGGCCGTGCTGTGCAGGTAGCGCTTACCGCGCAGCGCGGAAGCCACGATGGCGATGAGCGTGGCGCCTGCGGCGAAGGTGAACGCCAAGTGCATGCCGTAGGCGAAGGGCTGCTCGATCAGCTTGGGGAAGAACGACCGGCCGGTGACATACGCGACCTGGTGAGCCGACAGGTGCTGTAGCGCGCCAGTGGGCCCGAGCAGCTCCTTGATCGGGTTGTATCCGAGGAATGCCGAGAACAGGCTGCCGATCGGTGGTTCGCTGGCCACGGTGTGCGCGGCCCCGGCCGGCACGCCGGCCGCGACGAGGCCCTTGTAGAGGTGCCCGGGAAGCCGGGCAGCCAGCCCGAGGGTGACGATGGTGAAGAACAGTCCCAGGGACAGCACGGTGGCCGAGTTCTGGAAGGTGTTGAGCATCCCGGCGCCGGCGCCGCGCTGGTCGGGCGGGAGGCTGTTCATCACCGCGGCCTGGTTGGGCGAGAAGAACAGGCCCATGCCAGCGGCGAACAGGAAGATGAGCAGGGCAAACCATATGTAGCTGAAGTCGATGGGCAGCAGCTCGAGGAGCAGGAAGCTGGCGCCAGAGATCACCAGGCCGCCGGTGGCGAACGCCCGGGCTCCGTAGCGGTCGGACAGCACTCCTGACAGCGGGGCGAACAGCAGGAACCCGAGCGTAAGGGGGATCATGTAGATGCCGGCCCAGAGCGGGGTCTTGGCGAAGCTGTAGCCGTGCTGGGGCAGCCAGATGCCCTGCAGCCAGATGATCAGCATGAATTGCAGGCCGCCGCGGCCCAGCGCGCCGAGCAGTCCGGCGATGTTGCCGGCGGTGAATGCCCGGATCTTGAACAGGTTCAGCCGGAACATCGGCGCCGGCACCCGGGTCTCTACCCAGGCGAACAGCACGAGGACCGCGATCCCGCCGAAGATGGCGGTCAGCACATAGGGATTAGACCAGCCGGTGGGGTGGCCGCCGTAGGGAAGCAGCGAGTACACGATCCCGGTGAGCATCGAGATCAGCCCGATCGCGAACAGGGCGTTACCCAGCCAGTCGATCTTGGCCGGGATCCGTACCCCGTTGTCGCGGAGCTTGACGTACGCCCAGATGGTGCCGAACAGGCCGAACGGCACCGACACCAGGAAGACCAGCCGCCACTCTATGGGGGCCAGTACCCCGCCCAGGAGGAGTCCGAGGAACGAGCCGCTCACCGCCGCGATGCCGTTGATGCCCATCGCCTTGCCGCGCTCGTTCTCGGGGAACGCGTCGGTCAGGATGGCGGACGAGTTGGCGAACAGGAATGCCCCGCCTACTCCCTGGAAGACCCGCATGATGATGATCCACAGTGCGCCGGCCGGGCCGCTCAGGAACGTCACCGACAGCAAGATCGAGAAGAACGTGAAGATGGCGAAGCCCAGGTTGTACATGCGTACCCGGCCGTAGATGTCGCCGACCCGCCCCAGGCTGACCACCAGCACCGCGGTGACCAGCAGGAACCCCATGAAGACCCACAGGAAGTAGGACGTGTTGGAGGGTACGAGCGGGTTGAGCTTGATCCCGCGGAAGAGGTCAGGAAGCGAGATTAGCAGGATCGACTGGTTGATCGTGACCATCAAGATCCCGAGCGTGGTGTTGGACAGCGCGATCCACTTGTAGTGGCCACCGGGGCCGTTCGAGGCCGCCGCCTCTCCCTGTGCCTGCTCCCCGACCGCCATTGCCGCTCCTCGCTGTCATCATGACCTGGCTGCTAGAGCACCATATCTGACCTTGACGTTAACGTCATGTCTTGGTGGTATCCACGGCTATTTGTGCTGGTCACGGCGAGGCTGCCGACCCAGCGGGCCGGCGGTTGCGGCCTCCAGGTTCTGTGCCGTGCTACCGGGTTGGCGTGCGGATCAGTCGCAGCGCTGGCCGGTCTTCGGGTCGAGTGAAGCGATCGCGGCCGATAGGAATTCCAGGTGGTCGGCTCCGAACGGTCGGACAACCCGCTCGCGAAGGGCGTCGGCAAGGGCGAGTGCTGCCGTGGTGGCGACCTGGACTCCGTGCTCGGTCAGCGTGGCGAAGATCACCCTGCGGTCGGCCGGTGAGGTACTGCGTTCGATCAGGCCTGCCTCGGCGAGGCGATCGGCGACCTTGGTGGTGCCGGCGGTGGAGAACCCGAGGGTACGGGCGAGTTGATGCATCTGCGCCGTCCGGCCGGACGCGGTGAGCAGGAACCAGAGCACCTGGAAGGATGAGGGCGCCACTGCGGCTTTGGCCTCGACGTCGGCGAGGAGCAGGTCGGTGAATCGCCGGAACCCCGACTGGAGGATGTTCCACTGCTTCAGCAACGCGATTTCTTCCGCGGTTGGACATGGGTCTGCGCCGTCTCGCAGCGTTGCGGCCCGGGTCGAACCCTGCTCCATTGCTCTGCGCCACCTCCCCCGCTAGTCGGAATGTGTTTGCTCAAGAGTATCCTTGCTGGTTACCATCTAGGCTAGTTAGCTAATAACTAGTGAGATAGTAGCTGGCTACATAGGTTTACGGAACATGCTTGCTTCTTCGCGGCAGGGCGACCGCACGAAGGGACGTGATCCAGCCTTGAGCGGTCCGTCGGCAGTTGAGTCGATCGAGCTGCGCGAGATCGATGACACTGCGCGGCCGTTGCCTGCGGCCCGATCGCGTCGGCCGCACTGGCGTGGCCTAGCCTGGCCGCGTCTGCCGGCGTGGCTAGAGCTGGCCACCATCGGCGCGGGCTATGGCGGTTATGCCCTGGTCCGGCTCGGTGTCCGCGCAAGCCAGCGGGCCGCGTTCGCGCACGCGGCCCAGCTGTGGCGGATGGAGCAGTGGCTGCACGTGGATATCGAGACGCGCCTCAACCACCTCGTCGCGGCGCACGCCGCCTTGGCCGAGTCCACCGGGTACTACTACGGGCTGCTGCACTTCATCGTCACGCCGCTGGTGCTGGTCTGGCTGTACCTGCGCCACCCGGCGGTGTTCCCTCGGCTGCGCTCCGCGCTGGTCCTGACCACCGCCGCAGCGAATGTCGTGTTCTGGACCTGGCCGGTCGCGCCGCCGCGTTTCGCCGTGCCTGGAATGATCGACGTCTTGGTCGTGCATCACATCCTGGGCGCGGCCAATCCGCACGGCGTCACCGGCCTGGTGGACCTGTACGCCGCGATGCCGAGCCTGCACGTGGCCTGGGCCACCTGGTGCGCCTTCGCAATCGTCACCGCCACCAACGGCCGCTGGCGCCACCTCGCCTGGCTATACCCGGCGGCTACCACGTTCGTGGTCCTGGCCTCGGCCAACCACTTCGTGCTCGACACCGCTGGCGGTGTTGCCATCATGGCCGTAGGCCTGCTCGCCGCGGGCAGCAGGAGTCGCGCCACGTCAGGCGCCGGGACTCAGCTAGCAGTGCGACGGCCGCTGCGCGTCATGGCCGCGCGGATCGGCGGCTACCTGGCATCGCCGGGGATGATCTGGTGGCCGCTGATGCCATTCGCGCGTGTGATCACTAGCGGCGACCGCGAAAGCCAGCCGCCGCAAGGGCAACGAAGTACGCAGTGAGGCCGCCGCGGGCGCGAGTCAAGGGGCACTAGCCGCACCCCAGGCCGGCCTGGGCCAGGACCGAGGGGGACGGGCACTGAGGGCGTACACTGATAACGAGCGTTTGCTCAGGCAGCCTGAACGAGTTCTGATCAGGTCTAGACCCCACGCCGGTCCCGAGATCGCCTCGCTGCAGTTCCCAACCCCCTCGCGAGGTGGATTGATGACGGCAGCAACGGCGACTTCCGGATACGACGGCACCGAGGCTTTCCCGGCTGCGGAATCGGCTGCCCAGACCACCGGGCAGCGCGCCTTGCAGATGACGGTGACCTGGCTGATCGTGGCCAGCCCGTTCGCCGGGCTGGTGGTTGCGCTGTGCTTGTGGTGGGGTCACGGCGTCGGGTTCGCCGATCTGGGGCTGGCGGTGTTCTTCTACCTGCTGACCGGATTCGGGGTGACGGCAGGGTTTCATCGATGCCTGACTCACCGGAGCTTCACCGCACGGCCTGCGCTGCGAGTTGCCCTGGCGATCGCCGGGTCGATGAGCTTCCAGGGCGATGTCATCGGATGGGTCGCGACGCACCGGCGTCACCACGCGTTCACCGACCGCCCGGGCGATCCGCATTCGCCCTACCGCTATGGCATCGGGCCGGCCGGGCAGTTGCGCGGCGTCCTGCACGCGCATGTCGGCTGGCTGTTCGGCCGCGATTCGACATCGCAGCAGCGCTACGCGCCCGACCTGCTGGCCGACCGGTCGATGCGGCGGGTGGCGAGCGCCTTTCCGGCGCTATGCGCCGCATCGCTGGCACTGCCGTGTGTCATCGGCTGGGCGCTCGGTGGTGTCAGCGCCCGGGCCGCGCTGCTGGCGGTGGTGTGGGCCGGGCTGGTCCGCGTCTTCCTGCTACAGCACATCACCTGGAGCGTGAACTCCCTCTGCCATCTGTTTGGCAACCGGCCCTTCGCCACCCGCTTGCACGACCGGGCCACTAACCTGTGGCCACTCGCGGTGGTCTCTCTCGGTGAGAGCTGGCACAACACGCATCACTCGGACCCGGCCTGCGCCCGGCACGGCGTCGACCGCGGCCAGATAGACCTGTCAGCCGAGCTGATCCGCGTGTTCGAGCGCGCGGGCTGGGCCACCGGCGTGCGGTGGCCGACTTCTGCCCGGCTCGAGCAGCACCGGCGCCCCGCGGGTGTCATCGCTCGCTGACCGTCGCCTCGACGAGGGGTCGGTCGCCCGAGCCTCCATGGTGAAAATGGCGCCAGGTAGAACGTGACGGCCTCAGGCCGATTCCTGGCCAGTGATCGCTGCCTGGACTGTGGGGAAGATGCGCAGCTGCCGGTCCAGGCCGGTGAAGCGCAGCGCCTTGGCCACGGTGGGCGACGGCGCGGCCAGCCGCAAGAACCCGCCGAGCAGCACGGCGCGGCGGCCGGTACCCACCAGGACGGCCAGGCCGTTGGCGTCGGCGTAAGTCAGCGCTGACAGGTCTACGACAAGCTGGCTAGAGGTGGTACGAAGCAGCCCAAAGAGCTGCTCGCGCAGCGTGGGTGCACAGGCGAGGCCAAGTTCCCCGGCCAGAGCGGCGACGACATAGCCGTTCTCGGAACGGGAGGAGAGCTTCAGGGCATGAAAGCCATCGCTGACCGGGTACGTCACGGGCCTCCGATCAAATGCACGCGGGCGTATACGCGCCCCGGCCTGGGTGATCATGTGGCCGCCTGCCTTTCCGTCCGCTCGCGAGTGAGGCTTGGACCCTTGCGCGCCGGCTGCGCAATGCCAGCTACGGCGTCGCAGGTCCGGAGGGCTGGGCCTGGGTGTCGGCTAACCGATGCCAACCAGTGCCGGGGACAGCAGGCACATGGCGTCAGTGGCAGTGCAGAGGCTCATCGCGTCAGCGCTGACGATTTCGCAGCCGCCAGGCCAGCGATCTGGCCTGGCAGCTTGCAACAGGTACCGACAGGCTCAGCCGGGTACGCGGCACTGTGAGCGTCATGAGCACGGCGGTCATGATGATGACCAAGCCGCTAGACATGAACTCCTCCGGTAGCCCCGGGTAGCTCGCCGCCCTCGGCGGCTGAGACCGGTACTTGACTTGAAGCTACGCTAGTAATATAAAACTAGCAACTGATCTCCAGAATAGGATGACGTGGTTGGCCGGACTAACCTGGACCTTCCTGACTAATCACGCCCGGGTGATGCTGTGCATCGCGCAGGACCCGGGCGTCCGGCTGCGCGACATCGCGGTCGGCCTGGGCATCACCGAGCGCAGCGCCTACGGCATCGTCACCGACCTGGCCGAGGCCGGCTACGTCATCAAGCAGAAGGACGGCCGCCGCAACCGCTACCAGATCCAGGCGCACCTCCCGCTGCCGGAGACCGGCAGCCGGGACCGCACTGTGGGCGAACTCCTGACCCTTCTGGCCGGCCCCGACGTGCTGTGACAGCCCTCCCTCGGCCCGGCTCACCGTTTCAGTCCTGACAAGGTGAACATCGATACGGTGTTTGCCCCGCCAGGATGATTTGTCGCGCTGTGTCACCGCGTATTATGACGATCGCGTCCACGAGGTGGTGTATCGCGTCCACAAGGTGGTGTGCCGATGACCGACACGGTGTGGACCGGCATTGATGATGTCAGCTTGCAGCCGGGTAGCCATGTGTGCGCGTTCTACCGGGGTGCGATGGACCGGGATCGGCTCCTCACTGCCTACTTCGGCACCGGGCTGACCGCCGGGGACAAGTGCATCTGCATCGTTGACTCCCCGGACACGGCGAGTCGCCTTGAGCTGCTGCGCCATAGCACTGCCGGACCTAGCCTGCCCGATGGCCAGTTTGATGTTCACCTGCCCGAGTCCACCTACCTGGCGGGCGGCAGGTTCACCAGCAGCGAGATGCTCACGTTCTGGACAGAGAGCCTGATCAAGGCGGAGATCGAGGGCTACTCGTTCTGTCGGCTAGCAGGCGAGATGACCTGGGCGCTGCGCGACATGCCGGGGGTAGAACATCTCGCTGGCTACGAGTCGGAGCTGAACCGGGTCACCTCGGGTTCCGCGGCCATCGTGCTGTGCCTGTATGACCTGGACTTGTTCAGCGGCGAGGTCGTGGTCAACATCGTCAAGACGCACCCACAGGTGCTGATTCAGGGCATCCTCGTCGAGAACCCGTACTACGTGGGACCTGACGAGTTCCTCAGATCGGCACACGCTTGACCAGGCGTTGCGATGACCGCTGACCAGAGCACTCCGATCGGGAGAAGGGCGCTGTCCGTCCTGTCGGTGCCGAGCCAGGACGCACCCGACGCCAGCCTGCGGGCGCGGCTCAGTGAGTTGCGGGCGCTGCTGGTCATCTCGCTGCTCATGGCCGAGTCGGTCGATGAGGAGCAGATCCTTGAACTAGCCGCCTCGTCGGCGCCGGGTCTTGGACCCTGGCGGATCGAAGGCTATGGATTCACCGACGGCAGATGGCGTCCCGGCAGCAGCAGTGCGCCGGCGTCGGCCAGCCTGCTGCGGCAGCTCACCGCGCTCGGCAGCGGCAGCGGCTCGGTCGAGCTGCCCGGCGACGTATGGGCATGGGCTTACCCGCTGCGCAGTATCAGCGGGCTGCTCGGCCACCTGGTCGCGTCCGCTGACCGGGAGCCCTCGGCTGAGGTGCGGTTCGTCATCCAGGTGCTCGCGCAGCAGACGGGCGTGGCGGTATCGAATGCCCGGCTGCACGCCAGCGAGCGCGCTATCGCGGCCGAGCTGGCCGGTACCAATGAGGCGCTCGCTGAGACGGTGGCCAGCCTGCGGCGGAGCATGGACATCCACGATCGCCTCACCCAGGTGGCAGTTTCCGGTGAGGGCCAGCACGGAATCGCCAAGGCCCTGCACGAGCTCACCGGCATGTCAGTGGTGATCGAGGACCGATACGGCAACCTGTCCGCCTGGGCAGGCCCAGGCCAGCCGGACCCGTACCCACAGGAGTCCTTCGCCAAGCGTGAGCACCTTCTCCGGCGACTGCTGCGCGACAGGCAGCCGGTCAGGGACGGAGAACGGCTCGTCCTGATGGCATCACCGCGGCCCGACGTGATCGGGGTGCTCGCGCTCGTGGATCCCGGTCGGCAGGCGGACAGCGCTGACCTGGTGGCACTCGAGCACGGCGCGACCGTGCTCTCGATGGAGCTGGCCCGGCTGCGCGGCATCGCCGACACCGAACTGCGGCTGCGCCGGGACCTCGTCCACGACCTGCTGACGGGGTCGGACGATGAGGGAGCGCAGGCGCGGGCCGAGGCGCTCGACTACGACTTGCGCCGTCCGCACCGGGTAGTGGTGGTCGAGGGCAAAGGTCGTTCCCGCACCCAGGACGCGCTGCTGAGCGCGGTGCGCCGGGCGCTGCGCCAGACCCGGCTGCCCGGGCTCTTCGGGATGATCTCTGGCGACGTCGCCGTGATCACGGCCGGCCAGGTCAGCTGGGATGAGCTGCGACGCCTCATCGTGTCCGACCTTGGCGGCGGCCATTGCCGCATCGGCGTAGGAGGCATCTGTGCCCGCCCGTCCGAGCTGCCGCGGTCACTGCGCGAGGCGCGGCTGGCGCTCCGGCTACAGCAGGCGCTGCTACCCTCCGGCAGCGTCTGCGAGTACCCCAAGCTCGGTATCTTCCGGATGCTGGCGGCGATCCCCGACCTCACCGAGGTCAATGCGTTCGTTCGCGAGTGGCTGGGCAGCCTGCTCGACTACGACGCCCGCCGGGGCGCGGAACTCGTGCACACGCTCACCCAGTACCTCGAACACGGCGGCAACTACGACGCGACTGCCGCAGGGCTATCGGTGCACCGGAGCACGCTCAAGTACCGGCTACAGCGGATCCGCGAGCTCAGCGGCCTGGATCTGAACGATCCCGACGTGCACTTCAACCTACAGCTCGCCACCCGTGCCTGGGGGACGCTACAGGCGCTCCGGGCCGAGCCTGACATCCGCGCCCACACAGTCGCCGCGCCCATGCGGCCGCCCCGGCCGAAGGCTTGATCTGCCCGGCCGAAGGCTTGATCTGCCCGGCCGAAGGCTTGATCTGCCCGGCCGAAGGCCTGATCCACCCCGGCCGGCCGAAGGACTGGCCCAGCCGCGTCCGGTCCGTGACCTGACCTGATTCGGCCTCCTGATCTGGAGGGGCCAGGTATCGGCGGTACTTCGTCCCCCGGTGACCTGCCCTGGCTGAGATCCGCCGGTGATCCTGAACACGCCAGCAGTGCCAGGAAACGAAGGGGCGAGCGATGATCGACGTACGCAACCCGGCCGACGGGTTCAAGTCTCTGCGCGCCCGGATCAGCTCCCTCGGGCCGCTGGCCGACGGCGACCGCGGCGCAGACGGTGCTCCGCTGACCGTGGGCGAGTGGGCGCTGCTGCTCGATGACATGATCGCCAGTCCAGGCGACAATACCGAAGCGCTGTGGAACGTCGCCGCGCCCGGCGAGGATGACCGCGAATACGACGCCATCTTCGTCGGCGGCGGCGCGAGCGGCCGGTTCGGCTCCGCTTACCTGCGCGCCCGCGGCGGACGCCAGCTGACCATCGACGCCTGGCCGTTTCTCGGCGGCTCGTGCCCGCATCAGGCCTGCGTACCGCATCACCTGTTCTCCGAATGTGCCCGCGAGCTCGACCTGGCGCGGCACATGCAGGGACGGCTGTGGTACCCGCCGTTCGACGACAAGCAAGCGAGCATCCTGGAGATCATCGAGCTGTTCAAGGCCGGCCGGGCGCTGCCGCACGCGATCATGAACTGGCAGTCGAAAGAACAGCTCGACATGGAGTACATCGTGAACACGCCGGCCACCATCATCGACGAGCACACCGTCGAGGTGGACGGGCAGCGGTTCCGGGCCAGGAACCTGGTGCTGTGCACCGGGGCCACCACGATCTACCCGGACGTCCCCGGCATGGGCAAGAAGGGAATCTACGACTTCGCCTCGCTGATCGAGGATCTCGACTACGAGCCGAATCGCTGCGTCATCGTGGGCGGCTCGAAGGTCGCGCTGGAATACGGGTCGTTCTTCCACGCGACCGGGTGCAAGACCACGATCCTGACCCGCAGCCCGCTTATGCAGACGGCCAGCCTGCACCACGTCGACGAGGGCCTGCGCGAGTACGTCGTCGCGATGATGGCCGACCGGGGCATCGAGATCCTGGTGGGTACCGAACTGGTCGAGGTGCTCGGCGACGGGCGTGTCACCGGCGTCAGGTACCGGACGGCGGAAGGCGACATACAGCAGATCGATACCGACTTCCTGTTCGTCGGCACCGGAGAGCGTCCCGACCTGAGCATGTACGAGCCGCTCGGGCTGAAGGTCGACGAGCGGGGGTTCGTGGTCGCCGACGCGACCATGCGGACCTCCGTCCCGTCCGTCTACGCGGCCGGCGACCTGGTCGGCCCGCCGATGGAGATGTTCAAGGCACGTAAATGCGGCGTCGGCGCGGCCCGCAACATCATGGGCGAGCACTACGAGTTCGACTACGCCAGCTACCCCGACTTCCTGCACACCACCTACGAGGTGACCTGGTGCGGCCTGTCCGAGGCCGAGGCACGGGCACGGTACAGCAACGTGATCAAGATCCAGATGCCGCCCGATGACGCCGACCCCGAGTCGTTCGCCCTGCCGGCCGCGGAAGGGTCGATGCTGTACGCGTTCACCCGGCCGATACTCTCCGGCTGGCTCAAGCTCGTCATCGACGCGGACTCGCGCAAGATTCTCGGCGCCCACCACGTGGGATTCGGCGCCAAGGACGCCTTCCAGTACATCGACTACCTGATCCGCCAGCCGCAGGGCTGGACAATGGACGACATGGCCGAGCTGAACGAGCTCTTCCTCAACCCCGAGCACTTCATCCAGCTCTGCCGGCTGCGCGCGGGCCAGCTCAACCCAGTCAACCTGTGACGCCGCGCCCGTGACTGCGGACCGGGTGGCGGTGGTCACCGGCGGTGCGTCCGGCATCGGGCTCGCGTCCTGCGCCCGGCTGCGCGAGGACGGCTTCACCGTTGCGGCGCTGGACCTGTCGCCCGACGGCGCGGCAGGCGCAGCCGACCTCACGGTCCGCTGCGATGTCACCAGCGAGGCGTCTGTCACCAGTGCGATGGCCACCGTTGCCGTACGTCTCGGCGAGATCGACGTACTGGTCAACAACGCCGGCATCACCGGGTCCCGGGACGCCACCGTCTGCCACCAGACACCGGTGGAGGACTGGGACATGGTCCAGGCGGTCAACGTCCGAGGCCCGTTTCTGTGCAGCCGCGCCGTGCTGCCGTCCATGCTGGCGCGGAAATCGGGGCACATCATCACTATCGCGTCGGTGGCGGGTCTGATCGCGTTTCCCGGCCGGTGCGCCTACACCGCATCCAAGGGGGCGGCCCTGATGCTGACTCGGTCGATCGCCGTTGACTACGCATCGGCGGGCATCCGCGCCAACGCCGTGTGCCCGGGGATGGTCTACACGCCCATGACGAGCTGGCGGCTGGACCAGCCGAGGCTGCGCGCCGAGGTGGAGAGCAGGATCCCGGTCGGCCGGGTCGCGTCGGCGGCGGAGATCGCCGACGCGGTCACACTGCTCGCCTCCGGCCGGCTGGCTTATATGACCGGCCACCCGCTGGTGGTCGATGGCGGCATGTCCGCGTGGTGAAAGCGCAGGATGAAAAGCGAGTGGTGACAAGCGAGGAGACCCGATGACAGGCAGGCTGGCCGGCAAGGTGGCTGTGGTGACAGGTGCTGGCTCCGGCATCGGGCGGGCGGCCGCGACACTGTTCGCCCGCGAGGGGGCGGCGGTCGCGGTGGTCGACCTCGTCGCCCAGGCCGCCGACGACACCGTAAAAAAGATCGCCGGGGAAGGTGGCAGAGCCCTCGCTTTCGCCGCCGACATCTCCGACCCCGAGCAGGTCGCCGCCGCCTTCAGCCAGATCGCGACCGAGCTCGGCCGCCTTGACGTGCTCTATAACAACGCCGGGGTGAACAGCGGCGGGTCGGTCCTCGATGCGACCGATGACGACTGGGACCGTAGCTTCGCCGTCAACGCCAAGGGGACGTTCCTGTGCTCGCGGGTAGCCGCCCGGTCGATGGCGGAGGCCGGCAGCGGGTCGATCATCAACCAGGGATCGGTGGCGGCGCTGGTCGGCGTGGCCAACTTCGCCTCCTACTGCGCGGCCAAGGGCGCGGTGGTCGCGCTGACTAGATCCATGTCCGTCGACCTGGGCCCGCGCGGCATCCGCGTCAACGTGATCTGCCCCGGCACCGTGTACACGCCGCTGATGGAACCGATGCTGCGTGCCCGCGGGAATGGTGACATGGCGGCCGGGCTGGCGCTCACCGTGGCCAAGTACCCGATCGGCCGGCTCGGCACCCCGGCGGAGATCGCCCAGGTGGCCCTGTTCCTGGCCAGCGACGACTCGTCGTTCCTCACCGGCTCCGTGATCACGGCGGACGGCGGCATGACATCGCAGTGACCGGCGATTCGCGCAGTGACTCCCTCGGCTCGCTCCGGGGGCAGCTGACCAACCTCCGGGCCCTGCTCGTGCTGTCCATCCTGATGACCGAGAGCGCCGACCACGAGCAGATACTCCGGCTGGCCGCATCTGCGGCCTCGTCACTCGGCGGCTGGCGGGTGGCCGGCTTCGTGGTCGGGGACCTGTGGTGGAACGGCGCCCAGGATCCCGCGGCTGTGGCCGCGGATCTGACCGGCCAGCTTCAGGCGCTGCCGGAGGCCGGCGGCCCGGTGGCCATCCCGGACGCCAGCTGGTCGTGGGCGTACCCGCTGCGCAGCATCACCGGCCCGGTCGGGTACATGATCGCCTGCGCCGAGCGCGAGCCGGCCACCGAGGAGCAGTTCCTCGCCCAGGTGGTGGCCCAGCAAACCGGCGTCGCGGTGTCCAACGCCCAGCTGCATGCCAGCGAGCGCCGAACGGCCCGGGAGCTGGCCGTCGCGAACGCGGCACTTGAGGAGACGGTGGCCACCCTCCAGCGGGGCATGCTGATCCACGAGCGCCTCACCCGGATCGCGGTGACCGGCGAGGGCGCCGTCGGCATCGCCGAGACGCTGCATGACCTGACCGGCCTGGCGGTGTCGGTGGAGGACCGGTACGGCAACCTGTCGGCCTGGGCCGGGCCCGGCAGGCCGGACCCTTACCCGAAAGCGGCCGCGTACGACAGGGAACAGCTGCTCCGCCGGCTCATGGTCGAAGGCCGGTCGGTCCGCGATGGTGACCGCGTGGTCGCGCTCGCCTCACCCCGCCCTGGCGTGCTCGGCGTGCTCGCCCTGGTGGACGCGCAGCGGCGCGCCGCCACGATGGACGTGATGGCGCTCGAGCACGGAGCGACCGTCCTGGCCGTCGAGCTTGCCCGGCTGCGCGGCATGGCCGACAGCGAGCTGCGAGTCCGCCGGGAGCTCGTGCAGGATCTGCTTACCGGGACCGACGACGAGAGCGCCTACCTGCGCGCGGAAGCACTGGGCTATGACCTGGGCCGGCCGCACCGGGTAGTCGTGGTCGAGGTCACCGGGCGCCCGCACGACGACGTCCTGTACGCGCTGCGGCGCGCGCTGCGCGAGCAGGGGCTGACCGTCCTGGCCGGCATGCTGGCCGGCTCGGTGGTGGTGATGGCGCCCGAGCACGGCATCGACTGGGAAATGCTGCGGAAGGCCACCATGGCCCAGCTAGGCGGCGGGCACTGCCGGATGGGCGTCGGGGACGCGTACCCGCGGCCGTCCGAGCTGCCGCGCTCGCTTCGCGAGGCCCAGCTCGCCTTGCGGCTGCAAAAGGCATCATCGGCGGTGGAGCGGACATCGGTCTTCGCCGATCTCGACGTCTTCCGGATGCTGTCGTCCGTAGACGATCTTGGCGACATCGAGCATTTCGTGGACAAATGGCTCGGCACCCTGGCCGAATACGATCGCCGCAGGCACACCGATCTGCTCAACACGCTCAGCCAGTACCTGCGGCATGGCGGCGGCTACGAGGTCACCTCCCGCGCCCTGTCGGTGCACCGCAGCACGCTGAAGTACCGGCTGCAGCGAATCCGCGAGCTCACCGGCTTCGACCTGACCGACCCGGAGACGCACTTCAACCTACAGCTCGCCACCCGGGCCTGGGTGACGCTGCGAGCCATGCGCGGCTGACCGCCGGCCAGCGAAACTGCCCCGCGAGGCGCGCAGCGAAGGCCCGCAGTTGGCCCTGCCAGGACGAGGTAACCGGGGCCATCGGCGCCATAACGTCCTCGCTATCGGATGCCGGCACCACATGCGAAGAGGCTGGGTGTGTCACACGAGGCAGCAAGCGCCAGCGACGGTGCGGGCCCGCCGGGCGTGCCGTCGGACCCGGACGTGCCCTCGGACCCGGACGTGCCGTCGGACCCGGACGTGCCGGACCTCTACGCGCGGATGAGCTACCTGCGTGCCTTCGAGGAGCGGGCCGACTCGCTGTACCGCCAGGGGATGATCCACGGGCCGGTGCACCTCGGGCTCGGGCACGAGGCGATCGCGATCGGCGCGGCCTCGGTGCTCCGCCATGACGACTACTCGATCGGCACTTACCGCGGCCACGCCCACGCGCTCGCCCGCGGCGCGCCGCCCGAGGCAGTGCTCGCCGAATTGCTCGGCCGGGCCGGCGGGATCTGCGCGGGCAAGGGCGGCTCTATGCACATCACCAGCACCGAGCACGGGTACTACGGGTCGTACGCCATTGTCGGCGCCCACCTGCCGATCGCCTGCGGCCTCGCATGGGCGGCCAGGATCCGCCACACCAGCCAGGTCACGGCATGCTTCTTTGGCGACGGAGCGACCAACATAGGCGCGTTCCATGAGGCAGTGAACCTGGCAGCGGTCTGGCGGCTGCCGGTCGTCTTCGTCTGCGAGAACAACTGGTACATGGAGTACACGCCGATCGCTGACGTCATCCCCGTCGCGCTGCCCGCGGCCGACCGGGCCGCGGCATACGGGCTGGACCGGATCATCGTGGACGGCAACGACGTGCAGGCGGTCCGCCGCGTCGTCGGCAGCGCGGTCGCAGCGGCCCGCGGCGGGCAGGGACCAAGCCTGATCGAGGCGCATACCTACCGCCTGAAGGGCCACTCCGCTGCCGACGGCGGTGCCTACCGGCCAGCCGATGAGGTGGCGCGATGGCGCGAACGCGACCCGCTGTTGCGCACCAGGAAAGGACTGCTACAGGCCGGCCTCCCGGCGGCCGCACTCGATGAGATCGACCGGCAAGCACGGGACGACCTCATCGCGATGACCGAGCGCGTGCTCGCGCAGCCCGCGCCCGATCCCGCCACTGCCTGGACCGACGTGTGGGATGACGGAGGCTGGCAATGGCGGAACTGACCTACCGGCAGGCAATCGCCGCCGCGCTCGCCCAGGAGATGGCCAGGGACGAGCGAGTCGTGCTGCTCGGCGAGGACGTGGCCTCAGGCGGGGTGTTCAAGACAACGACCGGGCTGCGCGAGCGGTTCGGCCCGGATCGGGTCTGGAACACGCCGATCTCCGAGCAGGCCATCGCGGGCGCGGCCATGGGCGCCGCCATGGCCGGCCTGCGGCCGGTCGCCGAGATCATGTTCTCCGACTTCTACGCGACCTGCTGGGATCAGGTGGCAAACGAGATCCCCAAGGTCCGCTACATGACCGGCGGCCAGCTCAGCATGCCGCTGGTGCTGCGCGGCGCCAACGGCTCGGGCGGCCTCGGTTTCGGCAGCCAGCATGGCCAGTCGGTGGAGAACTGGGCGATGTGCGTGCCGGGTATCAAGATCGCCTCACCCGCGACCCCGGCCGAAGCCTTCGGCCTGCTGGCGGCCGCGATCCGCGACAACGACCCGGTCATCGTGTTCGAGCACAAGGCGCTCTATTCGCGTAAGGAGCAGTGCCCGGACGACGAGCACGTGATCCCGCTCGGCCGCGCCGCCGTCGTCCGGCCCGGCCGCGACTGCACGCTCGTGGCCCTGTCCATCACGGTCGGGATCTGCCTGGCGGCGGCCGACGAGCTCGCCACCCACGGCATCGAGGCGGAGGTCATCGACCTGCGCACGCTAGTGCCGCTGGACGCCGCGGCCGTCCTGGCCTCGGTGGCGCGCACCAGCCGGCTCGTGGTGGTGGAAGAGAACCCCGGTCAGCTCGGCTGGGGCGCCTCGATCGCGGCGATCGCCGCGCAGGAGGCGTTCTACGACCTGACCGCCCCCGTCATCCGGATCAGCGGCGGCAACGTGCCGCTGCCCGTCGCAGCCTCGCTCGAGGCGGAGGTGGACGTCTCGGTGCCGCGCGTTGTCGCCGGGGTGCGCGCCCTCCTCGGCCAGCTGCGGCAAAGCACAGGCTAAGCACGCGCTGAGCAGCAGTACCTACCAGTAGGAGAGGTGAGATCAGTGGAGATTCGCGGACAGGACGTTCTGCTCCCGTTGTCGGCGGTGTCGGCGTTCCCCCGGCCGCACTGGCTACAGGGGCGCGTGCTCGGGTCGCTGAGCGAGCCGGTCTACCGCAGCCACAACCTGCGGATCGCCTACGAGGACGCCTGCAAGATCTGCGCCCACGAGCAGGAGAAGGCAGGCCTGGACATCCTGTGCGACGGCGCGCAGTACTACGAGTGGGAGGCACCGGGCTTCCAGCTCGAGCCCATCTTCCACTTCATCCCGGAGAATCTCGGCGGCTTTGCCCCGTACGGGCCGCCCGGTGAGGGCGCGAAGTACCGGCCGTTCTATCAGGCAGTGGTCAAGGACAAGATCACCTGGGTGCGGCCGATCTTCGAGAGCGTCGTCATGACCATGCAGAATGCCACCGACAAGCCGTTCAAGGTGGCGTTCCTCGGCCCGGCCCAGCAGAGCGTCATCGTCAAGGACGAGCACTACGGCGACCAGGTCGCGGTAGCCAGGGACCTGGCGATCGCGATGAACAAAGAGCTCAAGTACCTGGTCAGCATGGGCCTGGAAGCGGTACAGCTGATCGACGTCCTGCCGCCCTACACCAATGACATGTGGCAGATCGAGATGCAGAACATCATGTTCGACGGCGTGGACGCGATCAAGTTCTGGCACGTCTGCTACGGCAGCGTCGACGGCCAGCGCGACATCTTCGACAACCACGCCGCCTCGATGATGCCGCTGTTCAAGGAGTCGCCTGTCGACGTCGTCCACCTGGAGTTCACCAACAAGGG
>PMSU01000103.1 GCA_003168255.1 Actinomycetota bacterium | reverse complement strand
GACGGCGACGTGAATGTGAAATTACCCCCCATCGTTGGTAGGCCTCTCCGCATTCATTTTTGCTGGCGGCCCCGCTGGCCCGGCCCATGTCAGCAGCAGCAGCAGCCGCCGCCCAGCCCGGCAAGTGGTCACTCCAGCGGAGCCGCGCCCAGTCCTGGTGGCCGCTGTCACCACCGCTGCGGTGATGGCGCTGGGCAACAGCGGCCCCGGCAGCACCTCACTGGGCGCCGGCGGCATCATCACCGGCCGCGTGCCCCGCTGCGTGAGCCTCCCACCCGCGCCGTAGCCCCAAGTGCTTGTAGCAGCGGCTGTCAGCCGACGCGGCTGGCCGTTGCAGGCAGCTCCTGGGCCGGCTCCGGGATCGTGCCCGCGTCCGCACTGGACGCGCGTACGATCCTGGGGCGTATGCGGCCGAAGTACACGGCGGCGGTGACGAACCCCACGACCACAGGCACGCCCAGGGCAATCAGGGTGAGCGTCTGTCGCCGCTGGTATCCGGCGGCACGCCAGGCCGTCTCCGGGCGGACGTATCCGTCGATGAAGGCCCACAGCGGCAGGCCCACGAGGGCCACGATTCCCATCGTGATCGCCAGCGTCGTCGCGCTCAGTCCGAGGAGCTTGAGCGCGGTCGCCATCAGGACGAACGCGAGCACCGGGCGGAGCAGGATGTTGGACGCGCGGGAAGACAGCCAGGCACCCAGCAGGACGCCGGGAATGCTGCCGACCGTGATCGAAGCGGTGAGCCCGAACTCCAGGCCGCCGAACAGCGCGTGGCCCAGCGCCGCCGAGGCGACCAGCGGCATCGACTGCACGATGTCGGTGCCGACCAGGCGCCGCATCGAGAGCTTGGGGTAGACGATCATCAGCAGGACAAGCATCAGCGACCCCGAGCCGACCGACGTGATGCCGACGAGCAAGCCGCCGAATACGCCGATGGCGATGGTCAGGACCCGCCTCACGATGATCTCAGGCTCGGCCTCGCCGTCCTCGGTGGACTTCCGCCGCCCGGTGCTGTCCTGGAGCAGCCGCCAGACCATCGCGCCGGCTGCCAGTATGATCGCGGCACCCATGGCGTACTCGATGTTCTGCTGCATGACCTTGCCGGAACCGAGCGCGTGGTCGATGAAGACCCCCGCGAACGCGGCCGGGACCGATCCCACCGACAGCCATCCCACCATGCCCATGTGCACGGTGCCCCGCCGGAAGTGGATGGCTCCGCCGAACGGCTTCATAATCGCCGAAGCCACGATGTCGCTGGATACCGCGGCACTCGGCGTCACGCCGAACATCAGGATGAGAATCGGCGTCATCAGCGCGCCGCCGCCCGCACCCGTCATGCCGACGAGAAAACCTACGACCAGACCAGCGAAGACGATGTCTAGGCTCACGAAACCTCCGCGCGAGTGTCGCTCGGGCGTGCAGCTGCCGGGATGCAGCCGCACGTCGTTCCCCCCCTGTGCGGGTATGGGATAGAGAATAAGGCATTTTCCCATTTATTCCATCTAGAAACTTCAACGAGTTATTGTCTATATATTCCACTGGTAAACTCGGATAGAGCTGAGCAGGAACGTCAGGTCAGGTGACTGAGTTACAGAGACGTTAATTTCTGCCTGATTTATAGGGACATGCTGGCGGACCGGGGAAACACCCGGGTTGCGGCGAGCCTGCTAAGCGGAGCGGTGAGCCGAGTGAGCGGGCGGTCAGCCTGCTAAGCGAGCGGTGAGCCGAGTGAGCGGGCGGTCAGCCTGATAAGCGGACGGCGGGGACGTGCCTGCGCAGCGAAACTGCGATGGCCGCGGCAGCAGCGCCGGGGTCTGGTGCGCTCGTGATAGCGCGGCCGATCACCAGCAGGTCGGCCCCGGCGGCCAGCGCCTCCTCCGGCGTGGCCACCCGCGCCTGGTCGTGCGCGTCGGTACCGGCCGGCCGGACGCCCGGCGTGATCAAGGTGATCTCCGGGCCGACCTCGGCCCGGACGGCGGCCACCTCGCGCGGCGAGCAGACCAGCGCGCTTGCCCCGGCCTCTACGGCGAGCGTGGCGAGGCGGAGCACCCAGTCCGCCGTCGTGCCGGTTACGCCGATCCGGTCCAGATCTTCGTTACTGAGCGAGGTGAGCACGGTGACGGCGGCAATGGGCGTGCCCGGTGCCGCCTCGACGGCTGCCCGGATCATCGCGGGCCCGCCTGCGGCATGCACGGTGAGCAACTGGGGCCGCAACCGCGCGACCGAGCGGGCGGCGGCCGCCACGGTGGCCGGGATGTCGTGCAGCTTGAGGTCGAGGAAGATCTGCACTCTGCTGGCGCCCCTGATCGAGGCCACTACCTCCGGCCCGTACCGCAAGTACAGCTCAAGGCCGATCTTCACGGTACTGACATGCGGAGTGACCAGACCAGCCCACCGCGCGGCGGTTTCCAGGTCAGGCGCGTCAAGCGCCACAGCGATCGGTGCAGGACTAGTCACGACTTCCCATCCTAGGTCGGGCGCCGAGCCGGACAGCATCGGCAGACTGCTGAGCGAGCCCGATCGCGTCGGTAAGGCGCTCCAGCCCGCTGCGGGCAAGCTCGTCGCCGAGTTCACGGAGGATCCTGTCGCACGCGCCAGGATCATGGAAGATCACCGTTCCCACGCTGACCATCGCGGCGCCGGCCAGGATCAGCTCGAACGCGTCCCGGCCGGTGCGGACACCGCCCATGCCGATGATCGGGACATCCGGCAGCGCCTGCTTCACCTGCCAGATGCAGCGCACCGCGATCGGCCGGATGGCCGGCCCGGACAGCCCTCCGGTGAGCCCGGCCAGCACCGGGCGCATGGTCGCGGTATCGATGGCCATGCCAAGCAGGGTGTTGATCAGCGAGAGGCCGTCGGCGCCGGCCGCCACGCACGACCGCGCGATCGCCACGATGTCGGTGACGTCTGGCGACAACTTGGCGAAGACCGGTATGTCATAGCGGGTGTTCGCCCGCACCTCCTCGATCACGGAGGCCGCCGCCGCCGGGTCGCAGGCGAACACGGTGCCTCGATCCTCGACGTTCGGGCAGGAAATGTTCACCTCGATCGCGGTGACCCCGGGTGCGTCGGAGAGCCGGCGGGCCAGTTCGGCGTACTCTCCCGCGCTGCTCCCGGCGATGGATACCACCGCGCGGGCGCCGCGGGTGAGCAGCCAGGGCAGGTCGCGCTGGAGGAACGCGTCGATTCCCGGTCCCTGTAGGCCGATCGAATTCAGCATTCCGCTCGGCGTCTCCGCCATCCGCGGCGTGGGCCGTCCGGCTCTCGGCGCCAGCATGATCGACTTGGTGACCACCGCGCCGAGCTTCGCCACGTCGGTGAACCGGGACAGCTCCCGGCCCGCACCCGCGCAGCCCGAAGCGGTGAGTATCGGGTTAGGCAGGTCCACGTGTCCCAGCTTGGTGCGCAGGTCAGCCGGCATGACGGCGTCCGTCCTGTGCGTCCGGCTGAGCCTGCGGCGGGTCAGCGGGCTCGGGCGGCCGCCAGCCGGGTGCGCCCAGGGCATCGAACGGGATCGTGCCCACGTCGTCCCAGCGCACCGCCTGCCCGCGAAAGACCGGCCCGTCCACGCAGGACCGCACCATCCTGGTCACGCCGTCGTCGCCGGTCACCGGCAGCACGCAGGTCATGCAGACCCCGATGCCGCAGGCCATGGACTCCTCGACCGACGCGAACACCGGAATCTCGTACCGGTCAGCGAACCCGGTCACCGCGCGCAGCATGGGCATCGGCCCGCACGCGTAGATCACGTCGGTGCGGGACTCATGGATGACCCGGGCCAGCGCATCGGTCACCATGCCGCGCACGCCCAGCGAGCCGTCCTCGGTGGTGATCGTGGCGCTGCGGCCGGTGCGGCGGGCGGTCAGCGAGCCGAACACCCGGTCCGCACTCGCCGCGCCGAGCAGGAAATCCACCGGGCAGCCGCGGGCACGCAGCTTGCCGGCCAGCGGGAACAGCGGCGCGCTGCCATAGCCGCCGCCGATCAGCAGGCAACTGACGCAGTCACGGGGCAGTGGGAACGGACGGCCGAGCGGCCCGGTGATGTCGATCACGTCCCTGGGCCGCCGGTCCGCCAGCCAGCGGGTTCCCGGGCCGCGCGCGGCGAACACGAACTCCACCGTGCCGCCGTGGTCCGCGCGCACGTCGTGGATGGAGAAGGCCCGGCGCAGCAGCATCGAGGTGTCTGGGCCGCCCACCGCGACCGCGACGAACTGGCCGGGCCGGAACCCCCTGGCGATCCGCGGCGCCACCACGGCCATCGCGTGATACGCGTCTACCTGGCGCACGCTCAGCACCGGCCCGGCTACCTGCGCGGGAGCCAGCTCCGCGGCATCGTCTGCTGCGGTCATGGCCGCGCGCCTGGGTCTGGGCCTGGGGGTGGCGCGGGCGCTGGGCCTGGGGCTGTGGCTGGGGCTGGGCCTGGGGCTGGGGCTGGGGCTGGGGCTTGGGCTGGGGCTGGGGCTGGGCTTGGCGCTGGGGCTGGCGCTGCGCCCCGGAGCCGTGCCGCGTGCTCTTGCAGCGACCGCACCCCTACCTCGCCGCGCGTTATCGCCTCGATGCCCTGCACCGCCGCGGCAAGGCCCGCCGTCGTGGTCACGCAGGGGATGCCGCGACGGACGGCGGCGGTGCGGATCTCATAACCGTCCACCCGCGTCCCGGACTGGCCGCCGGCGCCGAACGGCGTGTTAACGATGAGATCCACCTGTCCGTCCAGCAGCCTGGTCACGATCGTGGGCTCGCCGTCAGGCCCGGGCCCGTCGCGGTGCTTGCGAACGATCCTGGCACGGACCCCGTTGCGCCGCAGCACCTCCGCGGTGCCTGCCGTGGCCCAGATCTCGAAGCCCAGGTCGGCCAGGCGCTTCACCGGGAAGATCATGGATCGCTTGTCGGAGTTGGCCACCGAGACGAACGCACGGCCCTTGACCGGCAGCGCCCCGTAGGCAGCCGCCTGCGACTTGGCGTACGCCGTGCCGAACACCTCGTCGATCCCCATCACCTCGCCGGTCGAGCGCATCTCGGGACCCAGCACGGTGTCCACGCCCTCGCCGCGGGCATCACGGAACCGGCCGAACGGCAGCACCGCCTCCTTCACCGCGATCGGCGCGTCTAGCGGCAGCGTCGCGCCGTCGCCGGTGGCCGGGAGCAGCCCTTCGGCTCGCAGCTCGCTGATGGTCGCGCCGAGCATGATCCGGGCGGCCGCCTTTGCCAGCGGCGTGGCGGTCGCCTTGGACACGAACGGCACGGTGCGGGACGCGCGCGGGTTCGCCTCGAGCACGTAGAGCATCCCGGCCGCGAGCGCGTACTGCACGTTCAGCAGCCCGCGCACGCCGACGCCCGCGGCGATCTTCTCGGTGGACTCGCATACCCGGTCGATGTCGCTGCGGCCCAGGGTGATCGGCGGCAGGGCGCAGGCGGAGTCGCCGGAGTGGATGCCGGCCTCCTCGATGTGCTCCATCACCCCGCCGACGAACAGCTCGGTCCCGTCGTAGAGCGCGTCCACGTCGATCTCGATCGCGTCGTCGAGGAACCTGTCGATGAGCACCGGGTGCTCGGCACTGATCTGGGTCGCCCGCCGCACGTAAGCGGCAAGCGCATCGTCGTCGTAGACGATCTCCATGCCGCGGCCGCCGAGCACGTAGGACGGCCGGACAAGCACCGGGTAGCCGATCTCGTCGGCGATCGCCTTAGCCTCGGCGTACGACGAGGCCATGCCGCTGCGCGGTGCGAGCAGTCCGGCGGCGGCGAGCACCTGACCGAACGCGCCGCGGTCCTCAGCCAGGTGGATGGCCTCCGCGCTGGTGCCCACGATCGGTACTCCGGCCGCGGTTAGCGCTCTGGCCAGCCTGAGCGGGGTCTGCCCGCCAAGCTGCACGATCACTCCGGCCACCGGTCCTGACGCCTGCTCGGCGTGCACCACCGCCAGCACGTCCTCGAGCGTCAGCGGCTCGAAGTACAGCCGGTCCGAAGTGTCGTAGTCGGTCGATACGGTCTCGGGATTGCAGTTGACCATGACGGTCTCGTAGCCCGCCTCGGCGAGAGCGAAGGAAGCATGCACGCAGGCGTAGTCGAACTCGATACCCTGGCCGATCCGGTTCGGCCCGCTGCCCAGGATGATCACCTTCGGGCGGTCGCCGGACGGGACCTCGGTCTCGTCGTCGTAAGTCGAGTACAGGTACGGGGTGCGGGCGGCGAACTCAGCCGCGCAGGTGTCCACCATGTGAAACACCGGCCGGACGCCGAGGCGGTGCCGCAACTCGCGCACCGCCGTCGCGGTGGTGCCGCGGAGCTGGCCGATCTGCGCGTCGGAGAAGCCGCTGGCCTTGACCGCGCGCAGCGCTGGCGCATCGAGCGACTGACTGGCCGCCAGCCGTTCGGCAATCTCTTCTATGAACTTGACCTGGTCGATGAACCACGGATCGATCCCGCTCGCGGCGGCGAGTTCGGCCACGGTGGCCCCGGCCCGCAGCGCCTGGTGAACGGTGGCCAGCCGCCCGTCGTGCGGCGCGGCGCAGCGCTGCACCAGCGCCGCCGCGTCGCCGGGCGGATTCGCCCAGCTCAGTTCCGCGCCGCGGCGCTCGAGCGAGCGCAGCGCCTTCTGGAGCGCCTCAGGGAAGCTGCGGCCGATGGCCATCACCTCGCCCACCGACTTCATGTGCGTGGTGAGCACGGGATCGGCGCCGGGGAACTTCTCGAACGCGAACCGCGGCACCTTGACGACCACGTAGTCGAGGGCCGGCTCGAAGCTGGCCGGGGTCTCGCCGGTGATGTCGTTGCGGATCTCGTCAAGGGTGTAGCCGATCGCCAGCTTCGCCGCGATCTTGGCGATCGGGAATCCGGTCGCCTTGGACGCCAGCGCCGAGGACCGCGATACCCGCGGGTTCATCTCGATCACGACCATCCGGCCGGTGCCGGGGTGCACGGCGAACTGGATGTTGCAGCCGCCGGTATCCACGCCGACGGCACGGGTCACGGCGATCGCCGTGTCGCGCATCGCCTGGTACTCGCGGTCGGTGAGCGTCATGGCCGGCGCCACGGTGACCGAGTCGCCGGTGTGCACGCCCATCGGGTCGATGTTCTCGATCGGGCAGACGACCACCACGTTGTCGGCGCGGTCGCGCATCAGCTCGAGCTCGAACTCCTTCCAGCCGAGGATCGACTCCTCCAGCAGTACCTGGGAAACCGGGCTCGCATCCAGCCCCGCGCCCGCGATCCGGCGCAGATCCTCGGTGTCGTAGGCGATCCCGGATCCGGACCCGCCGAGCGTGTAGGACGGCCTGACCACGATCGGGTAGCCGAGGCTGTTGGCGGTGGCGAGCGACTCGTCGAGCGAGCGGCAGATCCGGCTGGCCGGGACCTCCGCGCCGAGCCCGATGACGATCTCCTTGAACCGCTCTCTGTCCTCCCCGGCCTTGATCGCCTCGATGTTGGCGCCGATGAGCTCCACCCCGTAGCGGTCCAGCGTGCCCGCGTCGTGCAGTTCCAGTGCCGCGTTCAGCGCGGTCTGGCCGCCGAGGGTGGCCAGCAGCGCGTCCGGGCGCTCGATGGCGATCACCTTCTGGAGCACGTCCAGGGTGATCGGCTCCACGTAGGTGGCGTCGGCGAACTCGGGGTCCGTCATGATCGTCGCCGGATTGGAGTTGACCAGGCTGACCCGGATGCCTTCGGCCTTCAGGACGCGGCAGGCCTGGGTGCCGGAGTAGTCGAACTCGCAGGCCTGGCCGATGACGATCGGGCCGGACCCGATGACAAGGACCGAACTCAGGTCAGCGCGGCGCGGCATGCGGTCTCCTAGGCCATTCGGCGGTCACTTGGCCGCCTCCATCAGCGCGCAGAATTCGTCGAACAGGCCGTCTGCGTCATGCGGCCCCGGCGCGGCTTCGGGATGATATTGGACTCCGAACGCTGCCGCGTCGAGCAGTCGCAGACCCTCGACGACGCCGTCGTTGAGGTTGCGGTGCGACACGATCGCGCGCCCGTAGGCGGTTTCGAACGGCACCGGGGCGGTGCGCGCGGCGGGCGGCTGCTCGTCGGGATTCTTCCCGGGTGGCTGGACCGCGAAGCCGTGGTTGTGGCTGGTGACGTGCACCCGGCGGGTGCGCAGGTCCATCACCGGCTGGTTCACGCCGCGGTGCCCGAAGCGGAGCTTGTAGGTGCCCAGGCCGAGGGCGCGGCCGAGGATCTGGCTGCCCAGGCAGATGCCGAAGACGGGCCTGCCTGCTTCCAGTACCCCGCGCATGGCCTCGACCGCGTAGCCGGCCGCCGCCGGGTCGCCAGGGCCGTTGGAGAAGAACACCCCGTCGGGCCCGGCGGCCAGAATCTGGTCTGCGGTCGAGTCGGCCGGCAGCACCAGCACCTCGCAGCCGCGCTCTGCCATCGCGCGCGGGGTGGCCGTCTTGATGCCCAGGTCCACCGCGGCCACCCGGTACCGGGTCGTTGTTCCGTCTGGCGGCCGGACTGTGTACGGCTCGGGCGTCGTGACCTCGCGGGCCAGGTCGGCTCCTGTCATCCCGGGGCTGGCCAGCACCCGGGGCAGCAGCTCATCCGGATCGGTGCTCAGCGTGCTGATCACCGCGCGCATGGCGCCGCGCTCGCGCAGGTGCCTGGTGAGCGCGCGGGTGCCGCTGATCGCGATGCCGGTGACTCCGTTGTTGCTGAGCTCGGTGTCGAGGCTGCGCCGCGAGCGCCAGCTCGAGGTGATCCTGGACGGCTCGCGGATCACATAGCCGCTCACCCAGATCCGGCGCGATTCGGCGTCCTCGTCGTTGACTCCCGTGTTGCCGATGTGCGGTGCGGTCATGGCGACGATCTGGCGGCAGTAGGACGGGTCGGTCAGCGTCTCCTGGTAGCCGGTCATGCCGGTGTTGAAGACCATCTCGCCGAACGCCTCTCCGTCGGCGCCAAACGCCTCTCCGGTGAACGTGCGGCCGTCTTCCAGCACAAGCACCGCGGGCCCGGTCGCTGCCATCAGGCCAGCTTCCCGTCGAGCACCGTGGGCACGCCGCGCAGGAAAGTAGCGACTACCCGGCCTGGCAGCACCATGCCCACGAACGGGCTGTTGCGGCTCTTGGACGCGTGGCAGGCCGGGTCGACCGCTTCGGTCGGCGCCGGGTCATACAGCGTCAGGTTCGCCGGCGCGCCTGGGGCTAGCGGATTTCCGTGGCCGGCCAGCCGCCCGATCCTGGCCGGCCGCAGCGACATCCGGTCGGCGACCTGAGCCCAGTCGAGCAGGCCCGTGTCCACCATCGCGTGCTGGACCACGCGCAGCGCCGTCTCCAGGCCGGTCATGCCGAACGCAGCGGTCTCCCACTCGGTCTCCTTGTCCTCCAGCGGGTGCGGGGCATGATCGGTGGCCACGCAGTCGATGGTCCCGTCGGCCAGGCCCTGGCGGAGTGCCGTCACGTCGGCCTGGGTGCGCAGCGGCGGGTTGACCTTGTACACCGGGTCATAGTCCTGCGCCAGGTCGTCGGTGAGCAGCAGGTGGTGGGGCGTGACCTCGGCGGTCACCTGCCATCCCTTGGATTTCGCCCAGCCGATGATCTCCACCGAGCCTGCGGTGGAGACGTGGCAGACGTGCAGGGAGGATCCGACGTGCGCGGCCAGCAGGCAGTCGCGGGCGATGATCGATTCCTCAGCCGCCGCCGGCCAGCCGGTCAGGCCGAGCCGAGCCGATACTTCGCCCTCATTGAGCTGCGCTCCCTCGGTGAGCCTGGGCTCCTGTGCATGCTGCGCGATCACCCCGTCGAACGCCTTGACGTACTCGAGCGCACGGCGCATGAGCCTGGCATCGGACACGCAGCTGCCGTCGTCGGAGAAGACCCTGACCCGGGCGGCCGAGTCCGCCATGGCGCCGAGCTCGGCCAGCCTGGTGCCGCCAAGCCCGACGGTGACGGCGCCGACCGGCTGCACGTCGCAGTGCCCTGCCTGGCGGCCAAGCCGCCAGACCTGCTCCACCACGCCGGCGGTGTCGGCCACCGGGTCGGTGTTGGCCATGGCGTGCACGGCGGTGTATCCGCCGAGCGCTGCTGCCCGGGTACCCGTCTGCACGGTCTCGGCGTCTTCGCGGCCCGGCTCGCGCAGGTGAGCGTGCAGGTCGACAAGGCCGGGCAGGGCGATCAGGCCGCCGGCATCGATGACCTGGGTGCCGCGGGCCGACGACGCCGCCAGCCGCGGGCCCACCTGCGCCACCGCACCGTCGCGGACCAGGATGTCCGCGGGATCGCCGCCGAGCGGCCTGGCGCCCCTGATCAGCCAGCCGGTCATCTGTCCGCCCCCGTCGTCGCCTTGGCCGGATCGAGGCCGCTGAGCAGCAGGTAGAGCACGGCCATCCGGACGCTCACCCCGTTGGCCACCTGCTCCACGATGGTGGACCTCGGGCCGTCCGCGACCTCGGCCGCGATCTCCACCCCGCGGTTCATCGGGCCGGGGTGCATGACGATCGCGTGCTGGGGCAGCAGCGCCATCCGGGAGCTGTCCAGGCCGTACCTGCGGCTGTACTCCCGCTCGCTGGGGAAGTACGCGGCGTTCATCCGTTCCCGCTGCACCCGCAGCATCATCACCACGTCGCTCTTGGGCAGCGCGGCGTCCAGGTCGTATCCGGTCGTGCACGGCCAGCCGCCGAGCTCGACCGGGAACAGGGTCGGCGGCGCCACCAGGGTCACCTCGGCGCCGAGGGTGCTCAGCAGCAGCACGTTGGACCTGGCCACCCGGCTGTGCAGCACGTCGCCGACGATCGTGACCTTCAGGCCGTCCAGGCCCTCGCCTTGGTGGTCGGCCTGGTGGTCGGCGGCGCCGGCCGGCGCCTCGCGGCCGCCGCCGAGCCTGCGCCTGATGGTGAACGCGTCCAGCAGGGCCTGCGTCGGGTGCTCGTGCGACCCGTCGCCCGCGTTCACCACGCTCCCCCGCACCCAGCGCGCCAGCCGGTGCGGCGCGCCCGCCGCGCTGTGCCTGATGACGACCGCGTCGGCGCCCATCGCCTCCAGGGTCAGCGCCGTGTCCTTGAGGCTCTCGCCCTTGGCCACGCTCGAGCCCTTGACCGTGAAATTGATCACATCGGCGGACAGCCGCTTGGCCGCGGCCTCGAAGGAGATCCTGGTCCTGGTGGAGTCCTCGAAGAACAGGTTGACCACGGTACGGCCGCGCAGCGTGGGCAGCTTCTTGATCGGCCGGTCGGCGACCCGGGCGAGCTCATCGGCCGTGTCCAGGATGAGCAGGGCCTCGTCCCTGGACAGGTCGGCGGCCGAGATCAGGTGCCGGTTCATGGCCGTGCTCCTTCCTGGCGGCCTGGCGTGCCCGCCGCCGGGCTCGCGCCGAGCAGCACGGCGTCCTGGCCGTCCACCTCGGCGAGCAGCACGCGCACCACTTCCCGCTGTGAGGTCGGCAGGTTCTTGCCCACGTAATCGGCCCTGATGGGCAGTTCCCTGTGCCCGCGATCGACCAGGACGGCGAGCCGGACCGCCCGCGGCCTGCCGAGATCGTTGAGCGCGTCCAGGGCGGCGCGGACGGTGCGGCCGGAGTAGAGCACGTCATCGACCAGCACTACGGTCTTCCCCTCGATGCCCGCTGTCGGCAGATCCGTGTGCCCGAGCGCACGGGCCGGACGGAGCCTCAGGTCATCGCGGTACATGGTGATATCGACAGAGCCGACCGGAACCGGACGCCCCTCGACCTGCTCGATGCACCTGGCGAGGCGGCCGGCGAGCGGGACGCCGCGGGTGGGGATGCCGAGCAGAATGACGTCTTCCGCGCCCCTGGTCCGTTCCAGGATCTCGTGCGCGATCCGGGTGACCGCACGGCCGATGTCGGCCGCGTCGAGGACGGGCTTGTGGCCGGATTTGTGACCGACCGAGGCCGATAGGCCTGCAGGCATAATCGTGACCCCCTTCCCCGCCTCACCGGACGGGCTTAAAGGACGCCTGTTCAGGCAACCGTAGCAGGAACTCACTGCTGCTTCGGTGCACGCCACGGCCGTGCCGCGGGCTTCCTGGGCCGGCTCGCAGGCCCCCTCTGATGCCGCCGGCAGGCGGTACGCACGCCCTGGTGCGGGCGGGCAACTTGAACCACTTTTGGGCATTCGACTTGACCTAGCCGCGCTCGCGGCTTACCGTCACTGTCCGTAACCATAAACCTTTAATGCCGACCGGCTGGGGGGCCGAAGACCATGCCATCTGAATATGCCAAGACCCTCGGCGCGCGGCTGCGCGCCATCCGCACGCAGCAAGGACTCTCACTACACGGTGTCGAGGAGAAGTCACGAGGCCGGTGGAAGGCCGTTGTGGTGGGCTCCTATGAGCGCGGAGACCGCTCGGTCACCGTACAGAAGCTGGCCGAGCTGGCTGAGTTCTATGGTGTGCCGGTTTCCGAACTGCTGCCGGGCGACGCCGCGCCGACCCCGCTCGCGCCTGTTCCCAAGCTGGTCATCGACCTCGAGCGGATGGGGCAGCTGCCTAAGGACCAGGCTGGACCGCTCGCCCGCTACGTGGCCACCATCCAGAGCCAGCGCGGCGACTACAACGGCCGGGTGCTGTCCATCAGGCAGGAAGACCTGCGCTCGCTCGCGGTCATCTACGACAAGTCGCCGGTGGACCTGACCGAGGAACTGATCGGCTGGGGTGTGCTCGACTCCGAGGCGCGCAGCGCCGTCGAGGCATTCTGACCCTCGCTGTCTGACACGGCAGCGCCGTATCCCGTACGGCGCTGCACAGACGATGCCGCCTGGCCTTATCCCGCCGAACGCAGCGGAAGCAGCGGCGTCGTCGGCACGCCAAGCACTGATTCGGCTAGGGACAGGAAGGTCTCCGCGTCCCGCAGCAGGTCCTCTGCCTCACTCGCGCTGACCGCCCGGGAAAGTCCCGCCTCGGCCGCTGCTCGCTTCCCCGCCCCAGCAGCGAAGAACGCGGCCCACTCGGCAAGCGTGGGCTCCACCCGCGGAAGCAGTTCCCAGACGCTACGCGGTGCGCTGCGCCGCCTTCCCTTGCCAGGGTCTGCCCTGGCTGTCACGACCGCCGCGGCGGCTCTGAGGGCTGCCAGATGGGCCGCGACATACTTCCCACCCGGGTCTGGCGCGCCGCCAGCATCCGCCAGCCCGTGCCTAGCGGACTCAAGAAGCGCGAGCGCCGAGGGCGCGACCCTGCACCGTGACCGGTTCGCAGGCGCTGACAGGACCGTGTTCATGTCCACCTCCTTCGGTGAGCGGAACTGATGACCAGGCGGGGCAACTTCCCCTCGCCCCGCCTGGCCCGTACCGGGCCCGTCCGGAGGGGTCTGCGGATCGGGCCCGGTAGCTCCGCCTGACTTCCATTCGAACACAGATTCGTTTGAGTGTCTAGCCGGATTGGACCTGAGTTCGAAACTAGCCGAGGGGTCCGACAAAATTGCCGGCACCGGGCGCGGCTGCCGGGCCCGCAGCCGCATGGCCTAGGCTGACGCGGGTGCGGAGTGAAGCCGACCGCTGCGAGCCGTGGCCCGGGATGAAAGAGCTAGATCCGGCGACCTTCGGCACGGATCTGGACGCGCTGATAGATGTGTACGCGGCGGCGATGAACGTGTCCGACATGCAACTCCCGGGGCGGCGCGCGATCATGGAAGCGCATGCGGTCAATCCGGCCTTCCGGGCGATCGCGGTAACGGCGCCGCCCGGCGACGGCCGTGGCAGCGAGGGCCGTGGCAGCCAGGGCCCTGGCAGCGACGGCCGTGGCAGCGAGGGCCGTGGTTGCCAGGGCCGTGGCAGCGAGGGCGGGGCGATCATCGCGTTTGGCTATGGATTCCACGGCGACAGTGGCCAGTGGTGGCACGACCTCGTGCGCTGGGCGGTGTTTGCCAGATCCGGGCCCGCGATCGCCACCGCGTGGCTGGATGACTCCTTTGAGGTCGCTGAGCTGCACGTCCGCCCGGAGTATCAGCAGCGGGGCATCGGCCGGCGCCTGCTACTGCGCCTGACCGACGGCCTGACCGAACGCACGGCGGTACTTTCCACCATGGACGCCGACTCCCCGGCGCGGCGGCTGTACCGCAGCCTCGGCTTTTCCGACCTGCTTACCAACTACCGGTTCGCCGCGGCGACCGATGCCTACGCCGTCATGGGCGCCGCACTGCCGCTGCTCAACGACCGGCCGCCAAGCCCGAGGTACTGGTAGACCTCCCTGGTCGTCCGGGATCCGTTACGGGTGTAGAAGTGCAGCCCGGGGACCCCCTCGGCCAGCAACCGTTCGCACATCCGGGCCGCGTACTCCACCCCGATCTGCCGCACCGCGGCCCGGTCCTCGGCGTGGGCGCGCAGCTGATCGGCTAGCTCGGGCGGGAACCTGGCGCCGGACAGCAGCACCGACACCTCCATCATCCGCACGCTGGTCACCGGCATGACACCGGGGATGATCGGCACGTGGCAGCCCAGCGCCGCTACCCGGTCACGGAGCCTGAAGTAGTCGTCGGCGTAGTAGAACATCTGCGTGATCGCGAAGTCGGCGCCTGCCCGGCACTTCCGCACGAAATAGGCGGCATCGGCATCGACGTCGGGCGACCGAGGGTGCTTTTCAGGAAACGCCGCCACGCCCACGCAGAAGTCGCCCGATGTCCTGATCAGCCGGACAAGCTCCTCGGCGTAGGTAAGCCCTTGTGCGTGGGGTACCCACTCGCCGTTCGGGTCGCCGGGGGGGTCGCCGCGGAGCGCGAGCACATTGCGCACGCCGACGGCCGCATAGGAGCCGATGACCCGCCTTAGCTCCGCCACTGAATGATTGACCGCGGTGAGATGGCCGACCGGCGTGAGCGTGGTCTCCTCGGCTATCCGGCCGGTCACCCGTACCGTGCGGTCGCGCGTCGAACCGCCCGCGCCGTAGGTGACAGACACGAACGTCGGCGCGAGCGGCTCAAGCTGGCGGATGGCCAGCCAGAGCTTGCGTTCCTCGTCCTCGGTCCGGGCCGGCATGAACTCGAACGAGAAGGACTCGCCGCCGGCCGCCAGCAGGTCACGGATCGTCGGCGCACGCTGTATGCGATACCGCGGCATGGCGTCAAGGTTAGCGGGGCGCAGCGGGCGGCCAAGCCGGGCAGCGCCGCTGGCGGCCCAAGCTGGCCGCCGGACGGCGAGCGGCGGACCGCGGACCGCGAGCGGCGGACCGCGAGCGGCGGACCGCGAGCGGCGGACCGCGAGCGGCGGACGGCGAGCTGGCGGCCAGTCAGCGGGAAGGGCCGTGACGGTGCCCGGGGTTATCCTCGCGACCATGGCGGAAACGGCGGCAGCGCTTGGTCACGTTCGTGACCAGGTCGGCCGTGCGCTGACCGGATTCCTGGACAGGCAGCGGGCGCTGGCCGCCGAGATCACCGATGAGATGCTGCCCGCGATCGATGCCGTTGCGGATGTGCTGGCCGGGGGCAAGCGGCTGCGGCCAGCGTTCTGCTACTGGGGCTGGCGCGGCGCCGGCGAAGCCGATTGCACGGAAATCCTCACGGCCGCCGCCGCACTCGAACTGCTGCACGCGAGCGCGCTCGTGCACGATGACGTGCTGGACGACAGCGACACCCGCCGCGGCAAGCCGACCATCCACCGGCGCTTCGCCGCACTGCATGCAGCGGCGGGCTGGCGGGGATCGGCAGCGCCGTTCGGAAAAGGAATCGCGATCCTGCTCGGCGACCTGCTGCTCGCATGGTCCGACGAACTGTTCCACGCGAGCGGCCTGCCGACATCCGCACTCAGCCGCGGCCGGCCGGTCCTCGACGTGATGCGCACCGAGGTGATGGCCGGGCAGTACCTGGACCTGCTGGAGCAGGCCACGGGGTCGGGCAGCGTGGCCGGCGCGCTTCGCGTCGTGACGTACAAGACCGCGAAGTACACGATCGAGCGGCCGCTGCACCTCGGCGCCGCGCTGGCCGGACCGCAGGCCACCGATCCCGGCCTGATCCGCGGTTACACCGGCTACGGACTGCCGCTCGGCGCTGCCTTCCAGCTCCGCGACGACATGCTCGGGATATTCGGCGACCCGGCGGAGACGGGCAAGCCGGCCGGCGACGACATCCGCGAGGGCAAGCGCACCGTGCTCGCCGCCGTCGCGCGAGCAAAGGCGACGCAGGAACAGGCCGGCGCGCTCGACCGGCTGCTCGGCAACCCGTCAATCGGCGAGGCCGGGGTCGCCGAGTTCCGCCAACTGCTCACCGAGACCGGCGCGGTCGCCGAATGCGAGGCGATGATCGACCGGTACGTGACGGAGGCGCTCGCCGCGCTGGAATCCGCGCCGGTGACCGCGGCGGCGAGGGCCGCGCTGGCCGAGCTCGCCATCACCACTACTGCCCGCAGCGACTGACCGTGCATCTCGCGGCTAGGACAGGACCGGCTGTCAGCCGAGGCTGCGGACGAATTCGCTGACCGCAGCCGCCGGGTCGGCGGCCTGCGTGATCGCCCGGACCACGACCACCCGCCGTGCTCCCGCATCGAGGACGCGGCTCAGGTTGTCCAGGTCGATCCCGCCGATGGCAAACCAGGGCTTTGGCGTGCCTATGGCCGCGGCGTAGCTGAGCAGCCCGAGTCCCGCTGCTGGGCGCCCGGGCTTGGTGGGCGTTGCCCACACCGGGCCGGCGCAGAAGTAGTCCACGGCTTCCCGCACGGCCGCCTCGGCAGTCTGCGCCTCGCTATGGGTGGACAGCCCGATGACCGGCGCAGGCCCGATGATGTCCCGGGCCGTCTTGACGGGCAGGTCCTGCTGGCCGAGGTGCAGCACGTCCGCCCCGACCGCCCGGGCCACATCGGCCCTGTCGTTGACCGAGAGCAGCGCGCCATGCTTGTCGCACTTGCGCCTGAACACCTCGAGGAAGGCCATCTCCTGGGCGGCCTCGAGACCCTTCTGCCGCAACTGGACGATGTCCACGCCCGCGCCGAGCACGGCGTCGAGGAAATCCGGCAGGTCACCCTGGCGCTGCCTGGCGTCGGTGCACAGGTAAAGCCGCGCGGCCGGCAGCCGCTGTCGGAGTTCGTCTGGCATTTGCCGCAGCCTAGCTGCCAGGCGACCCGGCGCAACCGTCGCCCTGGGCCCTGAATGTCTGCGTTTGCCCACTATTGCCCCGCCCGGTGATTGGCGTCGATGTGGCAGCGCCTACCACCGGTGGTGGGCGCTGCCACATCGACGCCCTAACGAGCGAAGTTCCACCGGTCAATAACGGCCCGGCGCGGCGTGCTTCAGGTGGGCCGCACCCGCTCAGCTGCCGGCTAGACGCGAGGTGATCAGCGCCCGTTCGGCGGGGCTGCCGGCCAGCTCTAGGGCGCGGCGGTCGGCGGCCGCCGCCTCCGACCCGCGACCCACGGCACGCAGTAGCTCGGCCCGGGTCGCGTGGAAGAGGTGATAGCGGGCCAGCGCGTCGTGCAGCGGTTCAGCCTCCGCCAAGGCAGCCTGCGGGCCGTCCGTGGCCGCGACCGCGATCAGGCGGTTGAGCCGGACCACCGGGGTGTCCTCGTACCGCAAGAGCAGGTCGTAGAGCGCGACGATCTGCGGCCAGTCGGTGACTTCCCAGCTCGGCGCCTCGGCGTGCACGGCGAGGATCGCCGCCTGGATCTGGTAGGGGCCGGGCCTGCCCAGGCTGGCCCCGCGCCGCAGCAGGCGGATGGCACGGGCGATCGCCGCCGCGTCCCACCGGCTGCGATCCTGATCGCGGAGCCGCACGATTCCCCCGGCGTCGTCGAACCTGGCCCGGGACCTGGCCAGGTGCATGCGCATCAGGGCGAGCAGGCCTAGCGGCTCGGGTTCGCGCGGCATGAGGCGGGTCAGCAGTTCGGCCAGCTCTTCAGCCTCTTCTTCCAGCCAGCGCCGTTCGGACTCGGCGGCGTGGCTGCTCAGGTAGCCCTCGTTGAACATCAGGTAGAGCACGGCCAGCACCGACGGCAGCCGCCGGGATAGCTGATCGTCGGGCATGCGGTACGGAATGCGGGCGGCGGCGACCTTGCGCTTGGCCCGCGTGATGCGCTGCGTGATGGTTACTTCGCTGGTCAGGAACGCGCTGGCGATCTCGCGGGTGGTGAGGCCGGCGACGGCCCGCAGCGTGAGGCTGATCTGGGCGTCGGCGGCCAGCGCGGGGTGACAGCAGAGGAAGAGCAGGCGCAGCCGCTCGTCGGGCTCCGGCTGCGGGATGGCGCCGGAGTCGAGGAGCGGGTCGGCGGCGATCATGGCCAGCTTCTCGCGGCCCTTGGCCTCGCGGCGCAGCCGGTCGATCGCCCGGTTCCTCGCCGCCACCTGGAGCCACGCCGCGGGCCGTTCCGGAATGCCCTCGGCGGGCCAGCGGGCGATGGCCTCCACCAGGGCGTCCTGGACCGCCTCCTCG
>PMSU01000185.1 GCA_003168255.1 Actinomycetota bacterium | reverse complement strand
ATACGGCCTGCGACACGCTTCCCAGGATTCCGGGCCTGCTGGGAGTCGCTGACCCGACTGCCCCGCAGCGCACATGGTCGGTCTCGAACGGGAGGTCCTACCAGGTGTGCCCGGCACAGGACCACCTTCTGCGGCTGCACATCCCGAAGCAGAACGAGTACAGCGAGAGTGCCGTGCGCGGGCACGCCGTCCATGCCTGGCTGGAGGAGAACCACCGTAACCCGATCCATGCCGCATGCACCGTCTGGGACATCCCGCTCCAGCCTGATGACTGGACCGCCGGGAAGTGGCGCATCACAGGGGAGGAGGCACTCGCGGGCAGCCGGATGCTTGCGAACCACGCCGACCTGTGCCCGTATATGCGAGGCGACCAGATCACCGAGGTCCGCCTGGAGCCGACGCTCGCGTTCCACGACACCGACGCGAACGTCATCGTCATCGCCAAGCCCGACATGCTCTACAAGGAGGACGGCTCCTGGGTCTACCGCGAGACCAAGACCAGGCAGCGCCCACTGCGACCAGGGACGGACCTGTTCCACGACTTTCCGCAGCTCGCGCTCGCGACCGTGCTCATGGCGGAGAACGCGCTCGGCGGGAAGCCGGCTGGCACTCGCATCGAGCTGGAGCTGCTCACCTCCGACGCCGCCGATGTCCTTCTTATCGACCCGAGCGACCCGGCCGAGGTCGCCAAGGCCCGGACGGCCGTCCACGATCTCGCCACATCGTGGCATTCCGACAAGGCGGCTGCGGCCAGGCCGGGGAAGCACTGCCAGTCCTGCCCGGTCAGCCGCTGGTGCCCGGACGTTCAGGTGGGAGAAACGGCATGACAACCCGGCCAGAAAGCCCCGCAGTTCTCGACGGCACGGCGCTCTTGCGAACGGTGGCGACCGCCATCGTCGTGCTCTCCCGCCGTCCGGCGCCAGGGGACCCGGTGTACGAGGACAGAATCCAGCGGGCCTACAACCACCTGGTCCTCCACTGCATGCACAGCGGTGCCGAGCCGCCGGCAAGCGTCCCGCACATGATCGCCTGGGCCGCCCGGACACCGCTAGCGGAGTGGCCCGCTGACCTGAGCGCTGCCGCGATCGACGGGGGCGAGGTCCTCGTGGACGACGAGACGCGCACTCCCACGCAGGCCTGCCTGGAATGGGCGATGCCCGTCGCCGACGCCGCGTCGGAGCTGTTCGAGAACTCGATCATCGAGGACGCGATCGCCGCGTGCCGGGCCGCACGCTCGCCACGCTCTTACACCGCGTTCCGCAGGCTGCTCATCACCAGGCCCGTGCTGACCGCCACCGAACTGGCCGCCCTCGCCGCCGAGGTCGAGCTGATGCCCGTCTTCGAGGTGATCCGCCGGAGCTACGAGCCGGCCCCCGCCTCCTACCTCACCCGCGAGGGCTTCCAGCTCTGCGGGCGGTGCGGCTGCCTCCTCGTGCCCCTGCGCGATGGCGGCTACCGCTGCGAGCTTGACCGCTGCAGAAATGACGGGAGCACCACCCTGGGTGCTGTGCTGCCTGCCACGACCGGGGTGCTCCAGCTCAGCCGTCCGCTGCGGGTGTTCGTCACCAGCCCCGGGCTCGCCGAGACCGACCTTGAGGCAGCGCTCCGGAGCGCCGGCCTCCGCCCCGAGATGTGGCCCCAGTTCGACTCCTACGACCTGCGCATACCGTTCCCGGACGGCACCGCGTGGGCCATCGACGTGAAGGACTGGGCCAACCCGTCGCTGCTCGCCGTCAGGACACNNGTTCATCGTCGTGCCCGCCTACCGGTTCCGGGTCCGGGAGGACTACGCGCGAGCCTTCCGCCACGCCCTCGCACAGGAGCTACGCGGCCATATCACGGTCTGCTCCGACGAGGAACTCGCCAGGCTCGCCCGGCGCGAACTCCGCCGGATCAAGCGGGCCACGGCGGACGAGGCCACGAGCAGCGGCCCTACGACGAACGGAGGGAATGACCATGCGTAGCAGCAACGGCTGGCACCTGGCCCTCAGCAGGGAGCTCACCGACGTCTGGCCGCAAGATCTCGGCGGCTTCCCGCCCGCCGCGATGCTCGCCGTTGAGCTCGGCCTTTACCTGCTGGGACGGGTGATGCCGGGGCGCCCGGCCAGGGACGCGTGGACTCTCTTCGGCGGCTACCCGTACGCGGAGGCGTCCGGCCATGTCCGGACGGACGAGCCGCGCATGGCGATCCGCCGAGCCCGACACTACCTGTGGACAATGCGCCGGCGCCGCGTCTGGCTCACACACCTGGAGCGGTACCTTACGGTGCCCCCGGAGTTGCGTGGCTACCTGCTAGCAGGCCTTGACGAGGTGCCCGCACCCCGGTCACCGGCAAGAGCCGCCGGGCGGTTCGAGAAGTTCGAGGACCTGCTTACATCCCCGCCGGAGTTCACCCGTCGGCGCATTCCGCTGGCTACGGCGGGACAGTACCTGTTCCCTGTCCGGGACCGCCGCTATTCGGTCACCTTCAGCCCGGCGCTTGCCGACGGCCCCAGGCCGTCAGCCCACGACCTGGCAGCCGGCGCCGGAGGCCAGGGAGAGGCAGTCATCGT
>PMSU01000161.1 GCA_003168255.1 Actinomycetota bacterium | reverse complement strand
CTGCTGTCCCGGCGGGCCCGGCCGGCCCGGCTCTCCGGGCTCCCGTCCAGACGGTGGAAGCGAGCCCGGCATGACGGCAAACCGGTTTGTTGCTCGACGTAGTTCTGCCAGGCGGTGCGACCGTGGCTGAGCAGCGGATCTTTGATGCGCACCGGCACCTGGGGGTGCTGCCGGAGTTCCCGTTCTACTCCGGGCCGGCCGTCCGCCCGGACATCCGGGCGCCTGCCACCGTCAGGCAGCTCATCGCTGACCTGGACGCCGACGGCGCCGAACGCGCCATCGTGCTGCCGAACTATGGCGTGCCCGACGCGGCAATCGCGTTCTCGTTCAACGAGCTGTGTCTGCAAGCCGCGGCGGCCGATGACCGGATCCAGTGCGGGCTGTGGGTGTCGCCGCGGCCGCAGGACGCACAGCTGACTGCGGCCGCGCTGGCAATGGCGGCCGAGCCGGGCGTCCGGGTGCTGAAGCTCAGCTTCCTGCTAGGCGGCAGGCCGTCCGATCCGGCATGCCGCCCGGCACTGGACCAGATCTTCGCCGTGGCCCGGCGGCACGGCCTGGTGGTGCACGTGCACACCTCCCCCGGTGCCGCGTCCGATATTGACGAGGTCGGCAACCTGGTCGACTGGTACGCCGACGAGGTGCCGGTGCACCTGGTGCACTTCGGCGGCGGCGTCAGCGGTCACATCAAGCTCGGCGGGTCACGGTTCTTCGACTGGATCGAGGCGGGCAAGCGGGTCTACACCGACCTGTCCTGGGCGATCGGCTTCGCGCCGCGGTGGCTGGCCGACGAGATAGAACGGCGCGGTATCGGCCATGACCGGGTCTTGTTCGCCAGCGACGAGCCGTGGGGCGACTATCCCGGCGAGCTGGCCAGGCTCGCGGCCGCGGCAGGCGACGGCGAGCTGGGCCGGCTGATGTTCACGGGCAATTTCGAGAAACTCTACGGCTGAAGGCGGAAAGGCCATCAGTCCGAACGAATGGTAATCAGACCATCACGCACGAAAGGCAGGACCGGACATGACCGATCTGACCGACCTGGAAAAGACGAGCATGGAGGAGATCCAGCATCCGTCGCTGCCGGAGGGATCGACGATCTACGGCGGCACGAAGGTATTTCCCGACTACCGGGCCGAGAACGGCGAGTCTTACTTCACCCTTGTGCACGGCATCGCGCACGAGTCGTCGGTGAGCTTCGTCGCGATCCTGCAGGCCACCCGCGCGCTGCGGAAGGGCTTCGAGGCGGCGATCTACTTCTACGGCCCCGGCTCGCTGAACTGCCTGGCCACCCGCGGGTTCCCGACCACTGGAAACTCAGCGTTCCCCGGCGAGCTCAACATCAACCAGCAGCTCGCGACGTTCATCGCCGAGGGCGGCAAGGTGTACTGCTGCCGGTTCGGCCTGTCGCTGCACGGCGCGCGGGAGGAGGACCTCATCGAAGGGGTCATCCCGACGCATCCGCTGGACGTGCAGGACGCGCTGATCCACTACGCGCGCAAGGGCGCGATCATCAACTCCACGTACATGTTCTAGGGACCTTGGATGCGGACGGATACCAGGACACGAGGCGGCCGCCCGGCCGCGGACTCGCCGGCGATGGGGCCGCCGGGGACGCGGTCACCGGCCGGCGACTCACCGGCGGCGCTGCTAGCGGATGTGGCTCTGCAGGGCGTCGCGATGGACGTGCCGGTGCAGCGCCGGGGCGGCGCGGGGCCGAGCGACGACGGTCACGTGCTGGTCAACGGCGCCAACGCCGCCCTGCCGGTCAACCCTCGCAGCCGGTATGCGGTGCGGGGGGGCAAGCTGTGGGATGGCGATGCTGACACCGGCCTGAGGATCGAGGCCGTCCGGCGCCCGGCCTTTTACGACCTCAGAACCGCCAAGGGCGTGCCGTATGAGCAGATCGCGCGGCTGCACGGCGCCGACGTGCTGGCGACGACCGTCGTGCAGACCTGCGTCCGGTACGCCGAGCAAGACCGGTGCCGGTTCTGCGCCATCGAGGAGTCGCTGCGGTCGGGTTCGACCGTCGTCTCCAAGACACCGGCGCAGCTCGCCGAGGTCGCGGAGGCGGCGGTCAGGCTGGACGGGGTGCGCCAGATGGTGATGACCACCGGCACCACGCCCGGGCCCGACCGGGGCGCCCGCTACCTGGCCCGGTGTGTGCGGGCGGTGCTGGCAGCGGTACCCGGGCTGCCCATCCAGGTGCAGTGCGAGCCGCCGGCTGACCTGTCCGTGCTCGCCGCGCTGCGGGAAGCCGGCGCGGTCGCCATCGGCATCCACGTCGAGTCGCTCGACGACGAGGTCAGGCGGCGCTGGATGCCTGGCAAGTCGAGCGTGCCGCTGGCGAGCTATTACGCGGCCTGGGACGAGGCAGTGCGGGTGTTTGGTGCCAACCGTGTTTCCACCTACCTGCTGGTCGGCCTGGGCGAGGACCCGGACGAGCTGATCACCGGCGCCGCGGAGCTGATCCGTCGCGGGGTGTATCCGTTCGTCGTGCCGTTCCGGCCGCTGCTCGGCACCCTGGCCAGACGGGACGGCGTGCCCGCGCCGCCTGCGGCGCTGTTGCGCCGGGTCACCGAGGCGGTCGCCGGCCTGCTGCGCGCGGCGGCGATGACCGGCGCTGACCAGCGGGCAGGCTGCGCCGCGTGCGGCGGCTGTAGTGTGCTGCAAGCTGCGGGCGGGTGAGGCCGGTGCGTGCGGAGACCGATGTGCTGGTCCTGCTGGGTGATCGCAGCAGCATCGAGCGGCGGCCGCGGCTCTGGATCGAGCAGGCCGACCCGGCCGCACTGGCCAGCTACCTGGCGCTGCGCACTGCGGTGTTCGTGCAGGAACAGGGCCTGTTCAGCGGCCACGACGCCGACGCCCGCGACGACGACCCGCGCACGGTCGTGCTGGTGGCCAGGGACGCCCAGAGCGGCGCGGTCATCGGCGGGGTCCGGCTCGGGCCCGCTGGCGATGGCCCGGATCTGGGCTGGTGGGCGGGTAGCCGGCTGGTGGTCCATCCGGGCGCCCGCGGGATGAACGGCGTGGGCGCGGCGCACCAC